>JAGVBZ010000047.1 GCA_020059465.1 Brevinematales bacterium | reverse complement strand
GGCTTTCTTGCGCCGAATTTTTATCTGGTTCATTTCGCTCTGGAAACGCCCTGTTTTCGACTTGCTTTAATAAATCTGTGGGTTTTTCAGGATGGACTATCTAAATTCGTTTTCCCTTTCGCAGATGTAACTATCGGGTATAAGATCGCATTGAAACCGTTCTTTATCGAACCCGAATTAGGGTATGGTATGATGCTTGACACTAGCTTCAAACCGGTGTCCGGGAAGTATATTATCGGATTAAGATTAGGTGTAATGTTTTAACAAATGCTGTCCCGGCTTACTAAGAGCCGGGACTTTTTTTATTTATTCGGCGTGAAATTCTTGCGAAACCGGCGTGAAAATGCTAAAATATTTGCTCGTGGACACACCTTTATATGTTATTTGGAGTGACTGCATATGGTCCTTTCCAAGGACGCATTTTAAGAATTGAACACTCGAATATGCCACCGTAGCTCAGCTGGTAGAGCAATTGATTCGTAATCAGTAGGCCAGCGGTTCAATCCCGCTCGGTGGCTATTCTTTTTTATCCCCGTTATCCCCATTCCGCTTTTTCCCGCCAGGTTTATCGCCGTTTTTCGGCGCCTGTATCGAACGAACCTGATCGCGCCCCATACTCTTCGCGAAATATAACCCTTCGTCCGCGATGCGCGTACATTCATCAAGATCCTTACTCCCGTCGCAATAAGCGATTCCGTAACTCATCGTCACCTTAAGACGCTGCCCGTTATGGCGGATATCCAGTTCGCGGAGGTACTGGCGGAGGCGGTTCGCAAAACGGTTGGCGCTCCGCAGGTTGGCGTCGGGAAGGAGTACAAAAAATTCCTCGCCGCCCCAACGGCATACGACATCGGTACGCCGAAGCCCGCCCTGTATCGCGGTCGATACCTTTCTCAGCACTTCGTCCCCCGTTAAATGCCCGAAACTATCGTTAATCGTCTTGAAATGGTCGATATCTGCGAGTACGATGGAGAACTGCGACTTATAACGCCGCACCCTCGCAAGCTCCATATTCGCCTTATCGATAAACGCCCTCCGGTTATACAGCCCCGTGAGGGGATCGGTGACCGCAGCGATTTCAAGTTCGCGGCGTATCAGTTTCCGGTCATTCGCAATTACCGCCAGACGATACGAAACCAAACCCAGTATCAGTATGCTGACTGCGGTTAGAACGATGTATAACAATCTGAGGGGGCCGAATATCCTGCTCAGTAATTCCGGGGATACCCAAGATAAAACGATCCATAGTCCGTTCTCGGATTTGACATTATCCCCGAGAATTTCCAGATGACTGATTGTCGAAAATGAGAATAGCCCGTTTGGAGTGTAGAATTGCCCGTTTATTTCTTCCTGTATTCTTTTCCATTCTGCCGGGAAAAGATTCCCGATAGTATTGTTCGTTTTATCGAAAAACATGAAACCCCATTCGAGGTCGAGCGACGGCCCGATGATCCAATATCCATTCTTATTCAGAAACAGTATTTTTCCTAACGTATCCTTAGCGCGTTCTTTTTCCATACCGATTAAGTCGAGAAGTTCCTTTGCACGGTAGTTTATTACTACAATTCCGGCAAGAATATTATCCCCTGTGTAAACCGGAATTCCAGTACGCAGCATGGGATTGTAGGGTATCTCGATCATTTTATTTTCGATATTCAGATCCAGCATGGAAAGGTAAACATGATTTTTCGGAAGATGCGCAGTATTGCTATAATAGTAACGGTCGCCCTTGAACTGAAGCTGGCTGTCCGGTAAGACGACAGGATGGTTGTCGATCAGCTGCACCCTGATTTTTTCCATCCCATTCAATCCGATCAGGCGAATCTGCTCGTATGAGTTTTTAATCCCTGAAAAAAGTACGATGCTTTTTTTTAATTGCGCGATATCGCTTTCAGGAAGGCTTTGCCCGGCAAGAAATTCCTTCACAAACGGGAGATTTCCGATAATGTATGTGTCGTCGACAATATCTTTTATTCTCAGAGCGGCGACATCCTTCATTTTTTCCGTCAGATGCTTCTCGCTCATTTCCATATTAATTAAGATATGATTTTTTGAATTGTAATAGAGAAAAACGAATATGGATAATATAATGATAAAAATAGGAATAAATATCGGGATAAATTCCCGGAGAACCGGATTTTTTAAAAAGAAAAGGGTTATTTTTCCATTTTTAACTGTATTTGTATTATTTGCTTTCATAATCAGTATTATATCATAGCGATAAATAATATTCAACAGTAAAAAGGAATGGGCTGTCCCGAAAGACAGCCCGGATTGATGACAAACCTTAATATGTCTTTGTTAGCAGATTCGGTATAATATGCGAAGCAATCTATTTCATTATCAAATTTTAAGTGACATTGACTGCTTCGTCGCATTGCGTCTCGCTGTGACAGGAATGTTGCCTTTTCAATAGGCAGGGCTGTCCATCGGACAGCCCTTCGTGATTATTCATTATGCGCGGCAAGCCGTTTTTTCAATGCGCCGGTAAACGGTATTGTCAGGAAACAGATGAAAAACATCGCGTAAAGGGTTACGATGAGCGCCATCCCCATATTTTTCCCTACGATACTCATATCGCTGATATTCTGCAGGATCGCTATCACTCCAATTATACATCCGAATATCGCTATAAATATTATCAGATTTTGCAGCGATGAAAAATAGACGATTCCCTTCTCGATCTCCGTTTTATCGAACGGCGCGGATTCCTTGGCATAGCGGAAAGCGTTTCCGATCTCGCGCGGGCTGAAAAACGCAAGCGACAGAAGGATTGCGAAACCCGGCACCAGCGCTAACGATGCGATATCCACATATATCATCATACTCGACAATTCTCCGGTCGCGAGGTAAAACGTACCTATAGTCAATAAAAGAAACAACACTAAAAATATCCATGAACCTTTTCTCATATATTTCCTCCTAAAATTTCACATTTTTCTCTATGAACTGCCGCGCCTCCTCGAATTTCCCCGGAATATCGTACTTTACGAAAAATTTTACGGAATTTTCCGACAACTGCGAGGGCGTATATGCCCCCGTGATAATGATTGCGAAATATAACGCGCAGATAATCAATCCGGCCGCGGATATTATCTGCCCGATAACCGAAGGCCGTTCTATCCGTGCGTCCGGCAATACCGGCTTATTCCGCTCGAACCGATCGCGCAGTTTTGCGTCATCGTACTCCATCCGTTCCATATCCGCGCGGAAAAATTCCCGCATCCTTTTATCGATATTCATTTCTCTCCCTCCAGATACACCTTCAGTTTTTTTCTGATATCATGCACCTTCGATTTTAAACTCCCCACAGGGACTCCGGTAATACCGGAAATCTCGCCGTAGGGCATCTCTTCATAGAAGCGGAAGAAGGCAATTTCCCTGTCGGTATCCGGCAGGCGCGAAAGGAAACGCTCGGTGCGCTCGCGGAGATCGTTCGACACGGCGTAAACCTCGGGAGATCCGGCAGGCGATACCAGTTCCTCCTCGTCCGGGATCTGTACGGATTCTATCTTCCGCTTCCTGAACGAATCCCGGCAATGATTTCTCGCAATCGTATATATCCATGTGCTTAACGCGTACTCCGGGGAATACCTGTCGAGGTTCTCGTAGATTTTCAGCATGATTTCCTGGAGCATATCCTCCGCGTCGGAAACATTCCCGGAGATTTTCTTGATAAAGTACAGCAGTTTCTTCGAGTATTCGTTCCATATCCCGTCGAAAATCCCGTCCCGGTCCTGTTTGAGAAGAAGCCCGAAGGTCCTGAGTTTTTCCAGTATCCTGTTCATCGAATTTCCTTTTTTACGGTTCTCATCATATTATACGAAAAATCACGCGCGCGGTTGGAAGTATTTTTATTTATTATAATCTATTGCCGCCGATTCATCGAATGTTTCTGATAATAATTATCCTTTGAAAAATATTTGCGGATGCGGGAAAAGCACCTTCTCAGTCGAAAAAACACCGCCGTTTTCACATTATTTCTAACTCTTTTATGACTTTTACCGTCTAAATTTGAAAATAGCCCGGATTAACGTTATAATAATCGGTTAAAAAAGCACTGAATAAAGTATAGGAGAACGAAATGGATTACAAGGTAAAAGATATCGGTTTGGCCGAATGGGGCAGAAAGGAAATCGAGATCGCCGAGAAGGAAATGCCCGGATTGATGTCCGTCCGTGAGAAATACGGGAAGGACAAACCCCTGAAGGGCGTCCGTATCTCCGGCTCGCTTCATATGACCATTCAGACCGCCGTACTGATAGAGACCCTCGCCGAACTCGGAGCGGATATCCGCTGGTGCAGTTGCAACATCTTCTCGACACAGGATCACGCCGCCGCCGCTATCGCTAAGCGCGGTATCCCGGTGTTCGCGTGGAAGGGCGAGACCCTCGAAGAGTACTGGTGGTGCACCCGTCAGGCGCTTTCGTTCCCCGGCGGAAAAGGCCCCGAAATGGTTGTCGACGACGGCGGCGATATCACCCTGCTGATCCATTGGGGATACAAGACCGAGAACGACCCGAACTTTATCAAACGGACTCCCGGCAGCAAGGAAGAAGGAATCATCCTCGAACTGATCGCGACTATCCTGAAAGAAGAACCCAATAAATGGCATACGACTGTGAAGGATTGGAAAGGGGTTTCGGAAGAAACCACGACCGGAGTACACCGTCTGTACCAGATGATGGAAAAAGGCGAGCTTCTCGTACCCGCTATCAACGTAAACGACTCGGTCACTAAGTCCAAGTTCGACAACCTCTACGGCTGCCGTGAATCGCTGGTCGACGGCATCAAGCGCGCGACCGATGTGATGATCGCGGGTAAGGTCGCTGTTGTCTGCGGATACGGCGACGTCGGCAAGGGTTCCGCCAAGTCCCTTCGCGGATTGGGCGCGCGTGTCATTATCACCGAGATCGACCCTATCTGCGCGCTTCAGGCGGCGATGGAGGGATACGAGATCACCACTATCGAGGATACTCTCGGACGGGGCGACATCTATGTCACCACCACCGGGAACTGCGACGTTATCACGATCGACCATATGAAGAAAATGAAGGATCAGGCAATCGTATGCAATATCGGCCATTTCGATAACGAGATACAGGTCGAGCAGCTGGAAAACTTCCCCGGTATCAAGAAGCTGAACATCAAGCCTCAGGTCGATAAGTACACGTTCCCCGACGGGCGCGCGATCTTCCTGCTCGCGGAAGGACGCCTCGTGAACCTCGGCTGCGCGACCGGACATCCGTCGTTCGTCATGTCGAACTCGTTCACGAACCAAACCCTCGCTCAGCTCGACCTCTGGAAGAACAAGGATGTTTATAAGCCCGGGGTGTACCGTTTATCGAAGGCGCTCGACGAGGAAGTCGCGAGACTCCATCTCGAGAAGATCGGCGTCAAGCTGACCAAGCTTTCGAAGAAGCAGGCCGACTATATCGGCGTCCCCGAGAACGGGCCGTATAAGCCGGAGCATTACAGGTACTAGAAAATATTTTCTAGCCCTCTTGACTTTTTACCCTTTTAATGCGATACTATATTATAGATTATCATTAAAATCGAAAAAATACTGAGCGTTACGCTCGATTTATACTGAAGCCACCATGAAAATGGTGGCTTCGAGTTTATATGGAGATGATATGAAAAGAACTGTTATTCTTATTGATGGACAAAACTTGTATTATAACTTGAAAGAATTAGGCCTAATAGAAAGTAGGATAAAATGGAATGAATTATTTCAGTCTATTATTGAAAAAAATGAAGATGAGTTGATACGAACCTATTGGTTTAGACCCCAAAAAATACTTGACACTTATTTTACGGAATATAATATTCGAAATCAAATTTTTTATAAAAAACACAATACTTATTACGAATCCTTTAGGAATAAAACAACAGGGATTCCATCAGATGTGAATGAAAAAGTTAATGTTGAAGTTAAGGAAGTATTGCAATGGATTAATGATCAAAAAATCAGATTCTCCAAAATTGAATATAATTATGATCAAATAGTACTGAATAATAACGATATTGAAATTGTAAAAACAGGAATAGTGAAGATAGACCCTTACTTAAAAATTTATCTTGGTGAAAAAGGTGTAGATATTTCATTAGCAGTAAAAATGATATCTTTAAGTGTGGAAAACAGATGCGATAAAATTATTCTTATTAGTGGAGATTATGATTATGCTGAAGCAGTTAAGTATGTTAAAGATCATATGAAAAAAATTCACATTGTAAAAATTCATAAGGGTTATCCACCCAAAAATAAAAGTGTTTCAAGAGATTTGGCTGTTTTAGCTGATAAAGTAATTCCATTATATGAAAGTGAAATTAAGGAAAAGTTTTTAATCCAAGAATAAGAAGTATAATTTTCCCCCCGGTATAATTCGGAAAAAAACCTTGCATTTCACGCTCCCTGCTTTATACTATTCCCAACAGGTTCAGGGGGAATATCGTCATGAAAAAATTGTCTCTATTATTGGCTTTCTGCGTAATGCCGCTTATCTCCTGTATGGAAGAAAAAATTGTCCCGTGTTACGAATGGGCGTACATCGCGGGGGGAACGCAGGATGATAAGTTCCTGGCTATCGCCCAGCTTGCCGATGGGAGTTATATCATCACCGGCGAGACATGGTCGCTAGGGGATAAGAAGGCGAAGAGCGAGCTTTGGCTTGTCAAACTCAATATGAACGGTACGACGAACATGCAGAAACTGGCCGGCGGCCCCGCGTTCGAGAGGGGTGTTTCGGTCACTCCGTTGAAGGACGGCGGATTTATCCTCGGCGGCGACACCACCTCGTACGGTTTCGGTTTCCATAACATCTGGCTTATCCGGTTCGATACCAATACCGATCCGGTATGGCAGAACCTTTATAAAGGACTTATGAGCGATTCGATCAGCACAGTCATCCCGTTATCGGACGGAGGATTTATCATCGGCGCTACATGCGATTCGTTCGGGGCGGGACTGCAGGATTATTGGCTGATTCGCCTCGATAAAAACGGGCTGACGAACTGGCAGAAGAATTTCGGCGGACGGCAGAGCGATATTGTCGGCGGAGCGGCGCTCGCCCGCGACGGAAGCGTTGTTATCGCCGGGAACGCCCGCTCGTTCGGTACAGGCATATGGATCATCAAAGTCAATAAGGACGGCTCGCTGCGTTGGGAAAAGTACTACTCCGGCAAGATATCCGAGAACGCCACCGCGATCATTCCGACCAAGGACGACGGTTTCATCATTGCGGGATATACATGGTCGTTCGGGTCCGGCCGCAGCGATATCCTTGTGTTTAAAATCGATAAACGGGGCGAACTGGTATGGGAGGAAACGTTCGGCGGGAAACTCAACGATTCCGCGGTTTGTATCGCGCCTGCTTATGATAACGGCTGCGTCGTCGGGGCGATTACCGAATCCTTCGGGATAGGCAAGTCCGACGTGTGGATACTCCGTCTGGACGCCAACGGTAAACTCGTATGGCAGAAGATGTTCGGCGGAAAGGGATACGATTATATTACCGGTATCTGCGCCGCCTCGGACAAGGGTTTCGCGTTCACGGGATACACCGATTCTTTCGGGGCGGGTAAGACCGACGGATGGGTGATCAAGCTCAATTCCGAGGGGAATATCTCCAACGATACTACGATGCGGATATCGAACCTCAACCCCGTGAGTATCACGATAAAGGATACAGCGGCATTCGAGAATATATCCGAAATGCTGAAAGGCGCGCCGATTCCCACAATCATCAAGGGGGATTCTTATCTGAAGATAGTACCGGTATCAAATATATTTACCAATACGGTGTGCCCGTTTATACCCGTCAATCTTAAGGTGACGCAATTACCGTAAAGGGAGTCTCGATTGAAGTTCTATTTTATCCGGCACGGCGAGAGCGAGGCCAACACTCTTATGGTACTATCCAATAATATAGACTCTCCCTACGGGCTGACTGAAAAGGGCCGGCGTCAGGCTGAGAACGCGGCGGAAAAAATACGCGGCATCGGTTTCACCGGGTTCCATACCAGCCCCGTGCCGCGCGCGCTGCAGACCGCCGATATATTGAAAAGTATCGCCGGATTACCGGATTATCAGGTTGACGAGCGGCTGACGGAATATGATGTGGGAGAGCTGGACGGAAAATCCGACCAGCAGTATTGGGATTTGAACGACGCGCTTTGGCGGGACTGGTTTTTCCGCGGCCTTCACGAACGAAGTCATCCCGGCGGCGAGAACCTGAACGATATCGTCGGGCGCTTCCGCGAATGGATGGATGCCGCCGCCGCGCGGCATAATGGAAGCGATGCTAATATCCTCGCGGTCAGTCACGGGGGCGTACTGAACGCCGCGCTGCCGTTTTTGCTCAATAATATTACGGGCGATTTTTCATTCCACAACCCCATAGGGAATGCATCGCTGGTAGCCGCGGAAACTTCCCCGGACGGCCTGATATGCACTATTTGGAACGATAAAAAGATAAAGTAACCTATACTTGATTTTCGTTATTTAATAAAAACGGGATTCGCGGTATGAAGATATATTTTGTCCGGCACGGCGAAAGCGAGGCCAATATCCTCAAGGTCTTTTCTAACCGGGATGTAAAGCACGATTTGACCGATACGGGGCGTATGCAGGCAGAAAAACTCGGAAAAGAACTTTCGGGTATCCGCTTTGCGCGCTTTTATTCCAGCCCGGTATACCGTGCGACAAGGACGGCGGACATCCTCGGAAAAAGCCTCGGGTTTCCCGGCTATATTACCGACGAAGGACTTCGGGAATTCGATGTGGGAAGACTCGAGGGTAAAACCGGTGAACGGTATTGGAAGGAACATATTACCCTATGGGAGGACTGGCTTCTCAGGGGTTTCTATGAAAGACGGCATTCCGGAGGGGAAAACCATTACGATATCCGGAAACGTTTCAGTAAATGGCTTGACCCCCTGGCCGCCGAGTTCAAAGACACCGATGAAAACATTCTTGCGGTCACGCACGGCGCGCTCCTGATGACGATGATGCCGTTCGTACTGGATAATATCAGCCCGGAATTTTCTTACGGTCATCTCCTTCCCAACACCGCGGTTATTCTGGCGGAATACGTTCAGTCAGGGCTGACCTGCCGTAGATGGAGTGACATAGAATTCAAATAAGATTAGTGAGGAACTTATGCAGGTTATCGAAACGATAAAAGAAATGCGGGCGGTCACTGCAAAATACCGTACGGAAGGCAAGACCATCGGATTCGTACCGACCATGGGCGCGCTCCATGAGGGGCATATGAGTCTCGTTCGTGCGGCGCGCGCGGAGAACGATATCGTTATCGCCAGTGTCTTTGTCAACCCCACACAGTTCGGACCCAACGAGGATTATACCCGTTATCCCCGTACATTCGACGAGGACTGCGAACTACTCGAGCGCGAGGGATGCGGCGCCCTTTTCTTCCCGTCGCCCGAGGAAATGTATGGAATGGCCGGTTCGCTGACATGGGTATCTGTCGATCAACTCCCCGAACACCTCTGCGGTCTGCACCGTCCGGACCATTTCCAGGGCGTGACCACTGTTGTGGCAAAGTTCTTTAATATAGTCGATCCCCACCGCGCGTACTTTGGGCAGAAGGATTACCAGCAGTCGGTGATTATCCGCAGAATGACCGCCGACCTGAACTTTCCGGTCGAGATCAGGGTGATGCCGATCGTGAGGGAATCCGACGGGCTTGCGCTGAGTTCCCGGAACCGTTACCTGAGCGCTGACGAACGGCTGAAGGCGCTGGCGCTGGTCGATTCGCTCCGTCTCGCGGAGCAGTTGTATAGTCAGGGTGAAAAGAATCCTGCCGTTCTGACCGATATGATGCAGCGTTCTATTCTCGGCGGTGCGCCTAACGCGAAAATCGAATATATCGCTGTCGTGCACCCCGATACGCTCGAGCCCCTGAAAACCATCAAAGGTACGGCTGTGATCGCACTTGCTGTGGTTATCGGTACGACAAGACTTATCGATAACGTAATCATTGAATGATAAATTAGATATTATACCGCAAATGCGAGCACAGGCACTCGCTGTGGTTATCGGTACGACAAGACTTATCGATAACGTCATTATTGAGTAGTACATTTTGACTAGTTTCGGGTACGCGAGCACAGGCACTCTGCTGTGGTTATCGGTACGACAAGACTTATCGATAATGCGATCATAGAATAACTCCTTACATCTTTTCAGACCCGAAAAGGGTTTTCTCAAATCTGCAGAATAAAAAAACTATTGCGTTTTATAATACTTTAATTATAATTATTACTAACATTTGTGATATATTATTGGAGGTTTTATGAAAAGGTTTATGCTTTCGGCAGGTATTGCGCTGGTTTTTCTCATGTCAGCATCGGTGTACGGCGGGCCCGGTGGGGAAATGGGAAAGGGCACGCTAAAAATGAAGCAGGCCGGCTATTCGGTCATGGTATCCAAACAGAATATGTACCAGCTGATTTCCGAACATGATGTAGAGATAACTATTATGGATACCGGCGACGCGATCGCTCTGAGTATTACCAAATTCGCCGAAACCCAAAAATGGGACGCGGCGGTAAAGCTTTTTAGGACGGAACTCGGACGTATCCTTCTTACAGGCCAGGGATTCGATCCGATTCCCGCGGTTTCCGCTGTAGAAGACAAGAAGATGAAAAAACTGAGCAAGATGCCCTGTGTTTTCATGACCTATACTTTCGAGGGCTATAAGGGGGTCGCCGGGATATTCAAGACCAAGAAAGGCATATACCAGTTCAATTCGGTAAGCGCCATCGCTGGTTTTCCGTTAAGCATCAAGCCTTTGATGAAGGTAATTAAATCAATCAAACAACTATAACCCGCTGAGCGGGTTCTATACCTATATCTGTACTATTTTATATAATTCCGCCATCGCGTGATAAGTGTCACCCTGAGCGCCGTCGAAGGGTTATCCCCTTCTCTCCGCCTCTTCCACCATCTCCCGCTCGGTATCGCGGAACTCCTGCAGTACGATCGGCTCGCCGATCATTTTTGCCATCGAGCTGATCTCGTCGGGATCGACAATCCCCGGTACGACTGTGGTTCTGAAATGGTGCGGGATGCCGGAATCCCTGATGATGCGGATCGATCGTTCGATACGGGCGGTATCGACAAAATTCAGCCCGGCGGTGACGGGATATTTTTCATACGTATTCTTGATATCCATCGCGACATAATCCAGAAGCCCGCGTTCGATATAGGACTTCAGTATATCCGGTTCGTAACCGTTGGTGTCAAGCTTGACTTTCAGGCCTAAGTCCTTACAGCGGAATAGGAACGGATTGAGGTATTTCCCCTGAAGGGTGGGTTCGCCGCCCGTAATACACACCCCTCCGATTTTCCCGGCGCGGGAGCGAAAATACGTCTCGATCTCCTCTTCGGTGAGCTCTGGCGATTTCTCGACAATTTCCGGATCGACAAGCCCCCAGTTATGACACCACGGGCAGCGAAAATTACAGCCGCCCGTAAATAAGGTGGCGGCTATTACCCCAGGAAAGTCGATCAGCGTGACTTTCTGGATTCCCTTAAACATAATTATGTCCTGAAGATTTGTTGTTTACGCGTGACAGAAATAGGATCACCTTGACGGAGGGGTCTCCGCGCCGGTAAACCTGAAATTTTACGCAAAGGACATCGCGGTTACGAGGCTTCGCGTCAGTTTGAGCCGATTATGAAACTTTCGCCATCTCAGCGGGAGAAAGTTTCGTGTCATAGGTATTTCTTTCGCAGTATTCCTGCTTTTTACCCTCGTTCCAGTTCTGGACAGGGCGGTAATACCCGACAATACGCGAATAGACCTCAGTAGGCATCACAAGATGCCCCTTTGCAGAATCCATAATCCCCTCCTAGAAAGATCAAATCCCCAATTCTACTTTATTATATTCCCAATCTGTTCTGTCATTGCGATACCGCGTCTGTATTTTTGAATGCGCGGTAGAAGCAATCTATTAAATATTAGTAAATAAATACTGCAATCGACTGCTTCGTTGCTCGCAGTGACATTCATTCTTACTTCTCATATTCGAATCGCATGAACCGTATTTATTATATTCCCAATCTTACATCGCGTCAATAAATTTCCCGTATTTTCTCAGTTCGTCTTCCGTATGCGGGAACGGGCATGTCCAATGCTCGCCCGCGATATATCCGTGCACCGGGCATACCGAGAATGTCGGTGTGAGCGAGAAGTACGGCAGACGGTAGCTGCTCGCGATCGTCTTCACAATGTTCGCTACCATCGACGGGTCTTCGACCTTCTCCCCGAGAAACACATGGATGACCGTGCCGCCGGTGAATTTCGACTGCATTCCGTCCTGGTGGTCGAGCAGTTCAAATATATCATCGGTATCGTTTACAGGAAGATGAACGGAATTGGTATAGTACGGTACTTCCGCGGTACCGGAAGTCAGGATTTCGGGATAACGCTTGCGGTCGGCCTTCGCCACCCGGTAGCTCGCGCCCTCGGCGGGAGACGCTTCGAGGTTGTACAGGTTACCGGTCTCCTCCTTGAACTCCTCCAATACCTTGAGCATAAAATCGATCGTCCGTTCGCCGAACTCCCGGCCCGCTTTCTGACGGTACGGGACATGCTTGATATTCATCACCGCTTCGTTCATACCGATCAGGCCGATTGTCGAAAAATGGTTCGTCCAGTGGCTTCCGCTTTTCTTTTTTATATCCTGTAAATAAATAGCGCTGTAAGGATAAAGCCCGCGGTCGGTAAGGTCCTCGACCACCTTCCGCTTGATCTCGAGCGAGCTTTTCGCTACCTGCATCTGTTTGTGCAGAAGTTCGTAAAAATGCTCCTCGTTCTCCGCCTGATACGCGAGACGCGGAAGATTGATAGTGACTACCCCGATCGAACCGGTCATCGGATTCGCCGCGAATATTCCGCCGCGCCGTACGCCGGTTTCCTGATGCCCGAGGTCGATTACCGACTTCTTGTTGAGCTGATTCCGGACTTCACGGTTGTCGAGGCGCAGCCGGCAGCACATGCTCCGGGCGTCCTCCTCGCTCATATCGGAGTTGATAAAGTTGCTGAAATACGGCGTACCGTATTTCGCGGTCATCTCCCATATCGCGCGGAATTCCTTATTGTTCCAATCGAAGTTTTTGGTAATATTATAGGTGGGTATCGGGAACGTAAACGGGCGGTTCTGCCCGTCGCCCTCCAGCATGACTTCCGCGAACGCGCGGTTGATCATCTCCATCTCTTTGCCGAAATCGCCGTAGCACTCGTCCATCAGCTCCCCGCCGATAATGACGGCTTTGTCGCGGAGATAGCTCGGCACCACAAGGTCGAACGTCAGATTAGTAAACGGCGTCTGGAATCCCGTGCGGGTAGGGACGTTCAGATTGAAGATAAATTCCTGCATCGCCTGCCGGACATCCTCATAGGACATTTTATCTTTACGTACGAACGGCGCTACGAACGTATCGAAGTTCGCGAACGCCTGAGCGCCGGCGGCCTCACCCTGAAGGGTGTAGAAGAAATTCACGATTTGCCCGAGAAGCGCACGGAAATGCTTCGCGGGCTTACTGTTGACTTTGCCAGGTACCCCTCCGAATCCCTGTATTAAAAGCTGTTCCAAGTCCCATCCGACGCAGTACGCCGATAACGAACCGAGGTCGTGAATATGCATCGCTCCGCTACGGTGCGCTTCACCTATCTCGGGGGTGTATATCTTGGACAACCAATAATTTGCCGTGATGCTGGAAGAAATATGCGAATTCAGGCCCTGAAGCGAGTAGCTCATGTTGCTGTTCTCGTTGATACGCCAGTCCCGCAGATTCACATAATCTTCTACGATATTCAGACTTTCAAGCAGGGTCTTGTTGATATTGCGAAGCTCCGTCCGTTTGGCGCGGTAAAGAATATAACTTTTCGCGGCCTTGCGGAATCCCATATTCATGAGCGTCTCTTCGACAAGATCCTGAATGTACTCTATCTCGACTACTTTACTGTTGAACTTACTGACGACGATCGCGGTGATTTCCCACGCCTGATTATAATTTCCCTCGCCGCATGCTTCGAACGCTTTATTGATGGCGGTCGAAATTTTGGCGGGATCGAACTCTACGACCCGTCCGTCACGCTTTCTGACAAAAGCGGCCTGATCCTGCGACCGCTTGGAACGGACTAAGTCTTTTACTAAGTCCTCCATTATTCCCCTCCCGATTATTAAATCCCGGCCGCACCTATTAGTCGCAATATTATAAAGAACTATAAAAAAAAAGCCAAGTCTTTTTTAGTTATTTTTCTATAACATGACGAGATATAATTACATGATATATAACAATGAAAAAACTGGGAACATGCAGCATGACATCACCGCACATTACCGGTTTTATTTGTTTAAATGTGCATAACTATAATAACTGTGCGTTACCGTGCTCTTGTGAACGTTATTTCCCAACGGTTAATTTTTGAAGGATTTCTTTCGCCTTTTTCTGGGTATCGGGATCTTTCGAGTTTTGTTCCATCGTACATATCTCAATCATGCTCAATTTTATCGTCTCATACTTAAAATAGAATTGAATAAAGTAGTTATAGTAAGTTTCCGTGTTTTCCGTATTTCGTACATTTTCCCAATACACGGCGTTTTTTACCAGATCGGACGTATTGAAATTTTTCGATACATATTCCCTGATTTTTTCGATATAGGGTTTATTCAGATCGTCACCCATTCCCAACGTAATCATCAATTCATAATATATCAGAGTATTTATATGTTCCTTACAGGTCTTAAAAATCTTGGCCTTGGTGTAGAATTCCGCTTCTTTTAAGGTAGGGCCTTTTGTACCCACCGAGAAATACACACATTTTCCCATAATGTTTGTTCCCATTACCCACTCGTTCGTGTTCTTCACCCACCCGGGACAGGTGTTCGTAGACGAGGAAATGACGATTTCCCCGGCATACAGCGGCATCCATCCCGATAGAAAAAGTATTGCCATCACAAATATTCTCATACGTTATCGCTCCCCAATATATAAAATGATATGCAGTAAACAAGCTCCGATGCAGATTGTTTAAACTAAACCGTTATGAATATTATTTCTCGTCCTTCAGCTTCTTCAGTATTTCCTTCGCCTTTTTCTTTATCTCCGGATCCATCGAATCGAGTTCCTTTGTCCACGCGGCAATCATACTTTTTTTCAGAGTTTTATAATCGATGGAATAAAGGTAATAGCAGGTGTAATATTTCTTCTTGCTTTTCGCGTCCTGCACGAGTTCCCAGTACATGTCCGCTTTTTTCTTTCCCGACGTATCGATGTTTTTCGATACCGCCGACATTGTGCTTATGATATACGGCTCGAACCCGCCGTCGGTCAGATTGAGGGATATTACAAACTCGTAATGAACGATGCTTTTAATATGCTTCGCCAGCTTCGCTATGGCTTCGGATTCGGCAATCATTTTAGCCTTTTCCAGCGTGTCTCCGGTACCGCCCGATTTAAAATACACGGTCACCGTTTTCTTATTCGTCGCCATCGTCCAATCATCCGTACCAGCCACCCATTTCGGAGCGGTTTCGGCGGACGCGGTCAGCACTACCTCGTCGGCATACAGCGCGGCTCCGATATGAAATATGAACATAAAGATTATGAAGTATTTCATGATGTTTTTCTCCCTAAAAAAAAGGGAACCCATCAGGGTTCCCTATCGATAAATTATTTGACTTACTTAGTTCCCGCGGCCTGATTCAATGAATCGGTGATGACTTGGCCTTTTTCCTTCAATTCAGGATTGGTCTTCACTTTAGCCGCCTGAGCGTTCCACGCATCCTGCATGGCTTTCTGGAAACTTGCATAATCGATCTTGAAACGGAGTACATAGCGGTAGTAGGTCTTGCTGTCAGCGCCCTTGGTTTCCTGGACATATTCCCAATAGTCGCCCGCGTTGAGAGCGCCGCCGGTCTTGACATTCTTGGATACAGCCGCGACCGCGTCGAATACGTAGGTCTCGAGGCCTCCGCCCTGTCCGGCCATACCTTCGGTAACCTTGGCGAACTCGTGGGTAGCAAGCTGCTTGATCGCGTCAGCCATCTGTGCGATCTTCTGGCCGTCGGCTAACAGCTTGGCGGTTTCTTTCTGGGGATCTTCCGCTTCGACACGGAGATAAAGCCACTTGGTTCCGCCCTCGGCTCCTTCGCTCCATACCTGATCGTTCACAGCCCATTCGGGAGCGGGTGTCTTACTCTGATTGATAATCACCCTTTCAATCTTGGGAGCTGTGGGCCCCTTCGGGGTTTCGGGCTGTACAGGGGTTTTGTCCCCGCCGCCGCAGGATGCCAATGTTACTAAAACAATAGCCGCAAAAGAGAGACTCATCATTCTTTTCATTTCTTTCCTCCTATTCATAGGGTTTATTTTCTTTTAGTAGTGTATCACCGGCGCTAAATAAATTCAAGTAATTTTGTTTTACAATAATCCGGGTGTCTTTTTTTGGCCTCGTCCAGCCAATACAGCCTTGCGAAATGTTTTACTCCTTATCCCGGACTGACTATGTACAATAATATAACATTTTTTATCGGGATAGGCGTCACTCAGCGATAAAAAAGGCGACTTATAGTTATGTGCATCCTGAAAAAGCTCAGCACGATAAAATTGTTTCCCTCGTCGAGCAGATGCTTGCTGCGCAGAAAGAATCCCATCACGCGAAGACCGACAGAGACAAGGATTATTACGAGCGGCGTTGTAAGGAACTGGATAACCAGATCGACCGGTTAGTCTATGATTTATATGGACTGACTGAGGAAGAAATCAAAATTGTGGAAGGTGTCCACGAATAGCCACGAATTAACACTAATAAAAAAGATATTCGAGTGTATTCGTGTTCATTCACGGATAAAAATTCTTTCGGTGAACAATCGGGGATAGGGGTCGCTCAGCGACAAAAAAGGGCTACCCCGAAGGACAGCCCTATAATGAAACTTGCTTAGTTTACTGAGCGGAATTGATAGCGTCAAGCATCTTCTGTCCCTTTTCTTTCAATTCGGGATTAATCGCTTTGACCTGCTGACCCCATGCGTTCTTCATAGCCGCCATGAACTTATCGTAGTCGATTTTATAGCGGACTACATAACGGTAATAAGTCTTATCGTCAGCGCCCTTGATCTCCTGGACATACTGCCAATAAGTACCGGCTTCCAAAGCGCCGGAAGTATCGACGTTCTTGGAAACAGCGGCGACCGCGTCATAAACGTAGGTCTCGAGACCCGCGCCCTGTCC
>JAGVBZ010000037.1 GCA_020059465.1 Brevinematales bacterium | reverse complement strand
TTTATCAGTTGCGTCTTTTTTTATAAATCCTTATAATATCTATAGATGGAGTTGATAAACTGTCTGCGAACTTACTTACAAATTATCTACTCCCCCACACTTAGGAACAAGTTTTTATCCTGCTTTTTCCGCAAACTTTATGGGAAAAGACGAAGAGGAAAGCGTGGATATGGAAAAATATAAAAAGCAGAAGGACGATTATAAGAATAAAAACAAGAAGCAGACCGATGAAAAAACTACAGGTAAAGATGTAAAAAAGCCCGATAAAACTGAAAAGAAGCCAGTGAAGGATACCCCTCCCGAAAAAACCGCGGCTTCCTCGGAACCGCAGTACTTCTGGGATTATGATGATGCGCAGAAGGATGTCCGTGAAATGGTTTTCGATTTTATGAAAAATCCCAAGGGCTTGACGTTATCCGCGGGGTACAGTTCGATGGGATTTGCAAATTATTCGTCATTTCTTGACGAAACGGAAAAAGTCCCTCATCAGATCGATGCAATGCTGAAGGAACAGATGTCCCATCTGAACGGTTTTCTCATAGGTCTCGAACTGGACCATTCGTTTGTCGATATCCGTTTTTCCCCCAATCTTATTCCTACTCCGAATATCCTCTACATTCAGGTCGATACAGGCGTGTTCGTACTAAATCGGGAAGAAAAATATCGCGATATAGTATATATCAATAGCGGCGTATATTTTTCCGGCACTCTGGTGTCGTTTACCGCCCCGATGTTTCCTCCTTCGGCCGCGACAAATTTAAGACCGATGTTTGTAGATATGTTCAATACAGGCATTGGCATAACACATGTCAGCACAACCGTTCCGGCGATTTTTGGTCTGGCGATAGGAAAGTTTATTATGATCGAGGCGGGCGCATATTTCAATCTCGGCGTTCTGCTTCCCTATTACTTTACTCTCGACATAGGTTTTCTCGGAAATATCGAAATCGAGATCATTCCGGATAATCTTAGGATTTTTATGAATACCAAATTCGCAAAATTAGAGAATTTTACGAGACTGAGAGACGACGACAGTTATCCTATCTTCTACGATAATACGTTTATCGATGTAGGGATTGGATACCAGTTTTAAGTTTTTTCGATATCTTTTTTTATTTCTGCGAGAAATGTGATCGCTTCTACGGGCGTGATCCGGTTAATATCGATATTCGTTAATTTCCGGATTACGTTCCCGTACCGGTCCTCCGAAAACAACTCCAACTGAGGGTCGGTTTTCGTCTTCTTTCCATTTCTATCAATGTGGCTCTCGATCACATTTTTAGCGATTGTTCCTTCCTTTTCCAATGTGCGCAGTATGTCCTTCGCGCGTGAGATAATCTCCCCGCGCATTCCGGCAAGCCCCGCAACATAGATCCCGTAGCTCTGATCGGCCGGACCTTTTATCACGCGCCGCAGAAAAATCAATTCTTCTTGGTATTCCTTTACAGCGATATTATAATTCACTATTCCTTTCTTTCCGCCGAGTTGTGTCAGTTCATGGTAATGTGTAGCAAACAGGGTCTTCCCGGACTGTTCGGGATGTTCGTGAAGAAACTCGATAACCGCCCATGCGATGGAAAGCCCGTCGTAGGTGGATGTGCCGCGTCCGAGTTCGTCCATAATAATCAGGCTGCGCGATGTCATATTATTGAGGATATTCGACGCCTCCTCCATCTCGACAAGGAATGTCGAGCGTCCCGCCGAAAGCTGGTCGGATGCGCCGATGCGGGTAAATATTTTATCGACCATCCCGATATGCGCATGTTTCGCCGGGACAAAACTCCCCATCTGCGCCATGATCGCTATCAGCGCGTTCTGTCTGAGGTAGGTCGATTTTCCAGCCATATTCGGCCCTGTAATAATCAGTATCCTATTATCCCCCTCGTCCATCAGCAGATCGTTCGGAACAAAAAGATTCATTCCCATATATTTTTCAACAACCGGATGCCTTCCCTCTTCAATAACGAATGACCCACTATCATCGACGCCCGGTTTTACATAGCGTCGGTCGGCCGCCAATCCTGCCAGCCCGGAATACACGTCGATCTCCCCGATACATGCGGCAATCGACTGCAGTACGGGAATTTCCGCGCCCAGCTTATCGATCACTTCGTTAAACAACGCTTCCTCAAGTCTGACCGTTTTTTCTTCGGCGGTAGTGATCTGCATCTCGTATTCCGACAGTTCGGGAATCGTAAACCGTTCGGCGTTGACAAGACTTTGCTTTCGAATATAATCGGCGGGAACATTATCGAGATTTGTTTTGCTGACCTCGATAAAATATCCGAAAACATTATTATACTTCACTTTCAGCGATGAAATACCCGTCCGTTTCCGTTCTGATTCCTGCAGTTTAACTATCCAGCTTTTTCCGTCATGAAGTATCGCGCGGATTTTATCCAGTTCCGCGGAATACCCCTCGCGGATCACCCCACCGCCGAAGGTGTTAGCGGGTTCGTCCATAATCGCTTTCCCGATCATCGACGTCATCCCGTCAGTATCGGCGATTCCTTCCGCGATTTCGCCCAGTCCCTGCACCGGAGAAATTCTTTTTTTCAATTCCTCCGCCGCGGTTAAGGACGTCATGAGCGCGATCAGGTCCCTAGGGAAGGTTTTCTTCAGCGCCACCCGCGTAGTCAACCGGTCGATATCCGATACACGTTTGAGGATTTCGCGGGTATCGTTACGCAGTATTGAATCGTCGAAGAAGACCTCGACATAATTCTGCCGTGAATAAATTTCGTGCAAGTCGAATAACGGCATAACTATCCATCGCCGGAGAAGGCGGGTGCCCATCGGTGTGACCGTCTCATCGAGCACATCAAACAGCGTAAACTTTTTTCCGCCGTCCTGCATATTCCGCACCAGTTCGAGGTTCCGCAGAGTGAAATCGTCTAATACGACTGTCGACCCGCGCGATAGATATTTAATAGATCGGATGTTATTAATCTGGGTAAACTGTGTCTCACAGAGATAATTGAACGTTCCGGTAACCGAACGGAAAACCGCCGGTTCAGCTTTCGCCTCGGCAGGGATCTCCACCCGATCGAAAATGCTTTTGTCGTACTGAAAATTCTGAAAGTACCAATCGGGACTTGACTGAAATAACACCCCGCTGTCGGAAAGAAGCCCCATCAAAACCTTATCCTCGGAAAGACTCTGATTGTAGATAATTTCCGACGGTGTGAATCGGGCGATTTCATCCTGCAGGACGCGGTATTTTTCATTCGCTCCGGCATAGACTGTGAAAAAATCCCCGGTAGAAATATCGGCGAACGAAATCCCCAGTTCGTCTTTTCCGCCGCAGACCGACATGAGATAATTATTTGTTGTGTGAGGAATTAACTGGTCGTCAATAACTGTGCCGGGGGTGACAATCTGTACGATATCGCGTCTGACAATCCCCTTAGCCTGAGACGGGTCTTCGAGCTGCTCGCAGACCGCGATCTTTTTACCGGCCTGAAGAAGTTTACGGATATACTGCTGGGCGGCATGATAGGGAAACCCGCACATAGGGGTGTTGTTCCGTGACGTGAGTGCGATATTCAGGATACGCGAGGCTTCATGGGCATCCTCGCCGAACATTTCGTAAAAATCGCCTAATCGAAAAAATAAGATTTTATCTCGGTGACGGGATTTGATTTCACGATACTGCCGTTCCATCGGCGTCAGGTCTCTGTCGTTATCCTGGTTGACGTTATTTCCCCTGTTCTCCATATTCCGTTACTTTCACCATCTCGACTACTTTAGTGTCTTTGTAGCCGATAGAGATCAGGAGTTTGGCATAAGATTTCGCGTCCTCGAGCTTTGAAATACCGCGAATTTCGGCATAATACATATCGTTGCGGTAATAAATCCCGATCGGAAGGCCCTTCTGGTTCTTCGCTATTTCTTTTGCGATGACATTAGCGACACTGAGGTCTTTGTATTCCCCGACACGGACGACATATTCCAGGACTTCGGATTTAATTACCTTGCCCTGAATACTTTCGGCCTTTCCGACCGTGCCTTCCGCCGTCACTTCCATATCGTAGTGAAGATCGGCCTGTTCTGCTTTAAACGCAAGCTCCGCGGGCGTCACGAAATAATAATCAATCCAATCCACCGGCTCATCTTTAATGATATTATTTTTTTCAAGATAAGTCAAGTAATTCTTTGACAGATGCGCTTCGGCAGATAACGGCATATTCCGGATAAGTATGGAGAAAACATGAAGGGATTTTCCGAATTCCTTGCGGTAGAAAAAACTCTTTGCAGTATAAAAGAGAACGCGCACGCCGTTATCGAACGACCATTTTTTCAGTTTGACCGCTTCCTGCAGAACATTCAGCGCTGTGCCGTACTTTTTCAGATCGATGCACGCTTTCGCCTGCACGAGAAGTCCTTTATATGCCAATTCGAAATTCTTGGTTGCAAATAGAAGTTTCTCAATCGACTGAATTGCCTTTTCCTGCTCGCCCTGCGCGGAGTATATTACCCCGAGCATGTAATAAGACTTTTCAGTCATGGACGATTCATATACCTCGGACGCGGTTTTAAAATCCCCTACGACATACAGGATATCCCCGAGTTTTTCCATCGCGTTCGCCCAATACTTAAAATCCGAATAATCGGTACGAATATAATTCAAATAATCGATGATTTTCAGGTAATCCGTCTCGATAAAACTGAGCATATAGAGAGCGTAAGGTACGTAGCTGGAATATGAATAAGTTTGAATCAGCTTAAGATAGGTGGCCTTTGCGTTAGCAAAATCGTTATTCCGGTAGAATTCATTTGCCTGATTATAGACAACATATGCCTTCGCATCTTCCTTATATTTATTTACCCCCGCGGTCTGGGCCTGCAGGGTGACTGCGGATATAAATAAAAGACCGAGAATCCATCTTATACGCATCCCGTTCTCCCGCGTTATAAATTTATTAACATTTAATATATCGGAAGAAATAAGAATAAGTTGATATACTGAAAAGAAATAATACGGTTAAAGAATTCTGAGAATATCCTCGTCGTCGCCGGTGTGATGCTTGACCACTTTGCCTTCAATGATGTAAATAACATCTTCGGACATATTGGTCGCTAAATCGCCGATACGTTCGAGATTGCGGATAATATTCATCAGGTGCATCGCGCGTTCAATCGATTCGGGCGATGCTTTCATGATCTGCATAATTTCATTCATCAGCACGTCGCGGAACTCGTCGATCTGGTCGTCTTCGATTAGAATACGTTTTGCCAGCGCGACATCCTCACGAACAAACGCATCTATCGCCTCGGATACCATGATCCTGACCAATTCCGCCATTTTCGGGATATCCTTGAGCAGTTTGAAAAATGGTTTGTCGATCAGGTAAATCCCGCTTTTCGCGATATTAACCGCATGATCACCGATACGTTCGAAATCGTTGCTCATCTTAGCGACCATAACGATGCGGCGAAGGTCTTTTGCCTCAGGTCGAAGCAGCGCGAGATAACGAATACACATGTCATCCAATTCCACTTCGAAGATATTCGCGAGGGGTTCCTTTTCTTTGATAACCCGCCGCAGAATTTCAAGGTTTTTCGCGCTAAATCCTTCGATAGAATCATCGATCATCGATTCCACCAAAGTTGCGTATTTTACAGCTTTTTCTTTTATCTGATTGAGTTTCTCAACAGTTATTTCCATTTACCCATACCCGAAATATTTTGCAATTATTATAACACATTTATTAAAATAATAAAACTATCCGAACTTTCCCGATAAATATTCTTCTGTGCGTTTGTCCGACGGTACGGTAAACAGTTTTTCGGTTGTTCCGAATTCCACCAATTCGCCGAGATACATAAACGCAGTATAATCGGCGACACGTCCCGCCTGCGCGATATTATGCGTCACCAGTATCGTCGTCACTTCCTTTTTCAATTCGACAATCAGTTCCTCGATATGCATCGTCGCCTTGGGATCGAGCGCCGATGTAGGTTCGTCAAGAAGCAGGACGTCGGGATTCATCGCTAACGCCCGCGCTATGCACAATCTCTGCTGCTGCCCTCCGGAAAGGAATGTCCCGCGCCTATGAAGCAAGTCCTTTACCTCGCCCCATAACGCTGAGCTTTTTAAGGATTTCTCGACTATCTGATCTTTTTCCAATTTCGACAGATTAACGCTGTTCAGTTTATATCCCGCGATGACGTTATCGTAAATACTCATCGTCGGGAACGGGTTCGGGCGCTGGAACACCATCCCGATCTTTCTGCGGAGCATAATCGGATTGATGGTCAGGATATTCTCCCCATGAAGGAGTATTTCTCCCTCAACGCGCGCGCCGGGATTCATTTCATGCATCCGGTTCAGCGTACGGATGAGAGTGGATTTCCCGCATCCCGACGGGCCCATGATAGCGGTGGCCTTTTTTTCAGAAAAAGCCATGTTAATGTTTTTTAAGACGAGATGGTCGCCGTAGTAAGCATTCAGACCAATTATCTCTAGAATTTTACTTTCCATTTGTTTACCACCACCTTTGTGAAAATGTTTAATACTAGAACGATGATTACCAGCGCCGCGGATGCGCCCCAAGCGTTCTCGATCAAGTTTGGACTCGCGCTCCGTGCGTTATTGTAGATCAATGTCGGCAGAGTCTCCATAGGCTCCGTGACGTTTACGTTGATGTTCGGGTTTCCGAACGCCGTAAATAACAACGGCGCAGTCTCTCCCGCAATACGTGTCAACCCCACGAGTACCCCTGTGACAATCCCGCTCAATCCGGCTGGGATCACGATCCGCAGGAGCACTTTATAGTATGGAGTACCGAGAGCCATCGCGGCCTCTTTGAGAGAATCCGGGATCAGTATCATGGTCTCTTCGGTACTTTTTATCACAATTGGAAGCATCATCAGCGCAAGCGAAACACTTCCCGCGATTGCGGAGTATCCTCCCTTCATGGTAGTCACCCACCAGATATTCACGAAGATTCCGAAGATGATAGAGGGAATACCCTGAATCATATCCACCGCAACATGGATAGCGTTTGCGATCTTGGATTGACGATTTTCAGCGAGATAGACCCCGGTCAGTACGCCGAACGGTACCGCTATCAGTCCGCCCATAAAAACGATGAGAAATGTCCCGATTATCCCGTTGGCGATACCGCCGACATTCATCCCGACCGCTTCGATCGCGGTTTTCGACTGTCCGGCCGGAGGAATGCCCACCCAGAATTCAGGGATAAAGAGCTTTGGGAAACCTTTAGCGAATATGTAGGAAAGAATAAATATCAGCGGCACGATCGACAGGAGCGAAAAAAAGATTACCAGTGCCTCAAACACCCTGTCCTTCCAGATATTCTTACGAACCGCCCTATTGACAATTTTCTTCATTTTATCTTTTTTCTTATCGGACATTACCTACCTCACACTCAGTTTTTTAATCAGGTACCGCCCGAGAAGGCCGAAAAGAAGCGTGATCACAAAAAGGATAAGCCCAAGTTCTGTCAGCGCCGCGATCTGCATCTTTCCGCCTTCGGCATACTTGCTCGCGATCAGACTGGCGATTGTCTGACCGGATGAGAAAATACTCATCGGCACTTCGTTGCGGTTGCCGATGACAAGGGTAACCGCCATAGTCTCGCCGAGCGCGCGGCCGAATGCCAGCAGGATACCCGCAAGAATACCCGAACTCGAATATGGTATGATTACCCGCCGTACCACCTCGTAACGGGTCCCACCCATCGCATACGCGGCTTCTTTTAAATCGCCCGGTACCAGGTTGATTACCTCACGGGCGAGCGATGCAGAGTATGGAATGATCATAATAGCCAGTACGAGCGATGCTGTCAGGATGTTCGATCCGCCACCCTCGCTGAACGGAAAAATCTGATAGACCAGCGGGCCGATAAAAGTGAACGCCCAGAACCCATAGATAATCGACGGGATTCCCGCAAGAAGCTCATTCGTCGTTTTCAGGATGTCGGAAATAATCCCGGAAGTGAAGTATTCACCGAGAAAGATCGCAATCGCCATCGAAAAGGGCAGCGAAATCAGCAAGGCAAGAATCGAAGTTAACAGCGTACCGGCTATAAACGGCATCCCGCCGAACCAGCGCTGGTCGTCTTCGGAAATATAGTTCGTCATGCTCCCGTATCGATCACCGACTATATCGATCACCTCTATTGCAGGAAATGAGATTTCGTTGGTAACCTTAGTCTGCTGAATAAAAATACACCGGTAATCGTCCGCCAGGGGCAGATTATTCGCATCCAGAATGCTCTTTTTTATAGATAGAATATTTGTGGTGTTTTCTATTATCGGGGAGTCGAAACTTACAATTATATGATTGGAAATTCCAGAATAATCTATTAACGGAACAACCGTATGGAGCGCGCCTTCCTGATCGGATAGAATAAACTTATCCGCCTGAATCGATGATTCGTTTAGCGGCAGAAGAAATTTTACCTTTATTGACATCTTATTTTCCGGCGTCTGCATCGCCGACAGCATAGTCACCCTGTTCATTCGGGCGAACCATTTCGTGATCGAGAAAAATCGCAATCCGTATTCCTTAAACGAGGGAGCCGCAGATACCAGCAACGTAATGAATATTCCGAATAGAACGAGAAAAACAGTCCCGGCTACTCCCAGAAGAATCCGGTTAAATACCTTATCGCCCTTATATACCGCCGGAACAATGTTCTGGTATCCCGGAGTATGAGATATTTCAGGCTCGGTCTTATGCGAATGGTGTTTACCCTGATTCTTGTGTGATTTTGACATAACTTCCGCCGTTTCTTTTTATGCATTACTCATGACAAACAGAAATCGAGATAGATTAATACTAATTATAGCCAATGATTATATTCTCGAAATTTTAATTCTATATGAACTGAAAGTTAAGATTGTGTTAATTGTTTATGCATCACAGAAAATACCTATCAAATGAAAAAAGGGGCTGTCTCTCGACAACCCCCTATCGGTTATTAGTTATTGTGCACTTACAGGAGCAGGAGCCTCGACAGGTTTCACCGTGTCAGCCTTTTTCTCTTCCTTGACGATCTCGAGTCCGAATTTGTACTCTGCCTGCAGCATGAGCATCATATTCGGATTCTGCCCGTACTTGTTCCCGAACATATAGGCAAACATCGGCTTTATATTCAGCCCTTTTACAGGCTTATATCCCAAACCGACATAGATTGCGTTATAATTATCATTAGTCGAACCTTCTTTGATGGCGGGATCATACATATCGAAACGAACCATCGCGGAAAGCTCTGGCATAATATCGTATGATACCATTCCGGAAATCAGATTTCCGTTGATGAAATTCGTATCCCCATACATCCGGTTGTTCATACTGATAAACTGCACGAGAACGCCCAACCCGCTGATATTCAAGTCCGCATAAGCGTCCACACCGAATGTAGCCAGCTTCGTGGTTGACCCGTAAAGTTTCTTGCTCTCTTTGTCGGCGTAGCGTACGGAAAGGCCTACTTTCAGCATTTTTTCCAGAGGCATCGCGTTGATATCGGCAAGAATCGCATAGGTAGGATCATTCACAGTATTCCAACCTTTGTAGCCTTCGCCATTCAGTATCTGCAGGTGGTATTCCAGCATCCCCGCGAGTTTCCCGCTGAAACCGATTCCAAGGTCGGCCGATGCGGTTGCCGAAAGATCGCTGTCAATTTCAGTCGCATCCTTGACAGGAAGAGGGTATTCCCAATTCGGAAGATTGCCAAAGTAGGTCTTCTGGAGACCGACAGTGATTACGAATTCCGGAGCGATCTTCGCGTCAACATACGCATATTTCAGCATATTCAGACCGTTCACAATATCCAGAGTCAGACGTGCCTTAACAGCGTCGCTCAATGTACCGGAGACGGTTATATACTGACGTGAAATATTGAAACTCCCGCCATTGGTTTCAGAATACACCTTGTTGGTATCGAACGTTTTACTAACATTGAACCATGTCATGCTTTCTACCTTCAATGAGGCGGCTTGCGCCAAACCTATCGCGGCGAAGGTGAAGACCGCAGTTAATAACTTCATCATTGTCAACTCCTTCGATTATATTTTTGTTCCTGATTACTTCATTACCGGCTGGCCGTTATAAGTCACCGACTTTAAAAGAGCCTCAACTTTTGCGGCTGCGCTTAAGGGTATGGGCGCATAGTGTAACGGTTTTGCAAGCGCCTGCCCGTCATGTGTCATCCACCAGATAAGGTCGACCAGCGCTTTTGCCTGTTCAAATGTACGCTTGTTGTAATTCTGTTCCTGATAGAGGAGAATCCATGTAAAGCTCGCGATGGGATATCCGTTCGGTGACGCAGTGTCCGCGATGGAACAGCGGGTATGATCGGGTATATCGGTATCGCCTGCTGCGATTACTCCTTCGATGGAAGGCAGAATATAATTTCCGCTTTTGTTGCGGACTGCCGCGTACGCAAATCCGCCGTTCTCGGCATAGGAAAGTTCCATGTATCCGATAGACCCTTCGGTCTTATCGACCTCGGCGGCGACGCCAGGATTACCCTGTCCGCCCTTTCCGACTTTCCATGCGACATCCTTCGCGCCCTTACCCATCGACTCAAGCCATTTCGGGGCAGCCTTCGCCAAATAATCTGTGAAACCGAACGTTGTCCCGGAGGAGTCGTTGCGGTGGACTACGACAATATCCAAATCGGGGAGCTTTACACTAGGGTTTAAACCCGCGATACGTGCGTCATTCCATTTGGTGATATTCCCCATGAAGATATCGGCAATCACTTCTGGCGTCAGGTTCAGGGGAATATCTTTGATAGGCAGGTTGTATGCAATTGCAATAGCGCCGATACATGTGGGTATGTGGATAAGTTCCGTGCCGTTATGCTCGTTTTTGAACTTCGCGGCGTCCTGGTCGCTGAACGGATTATCGCTCGCGCCGAATTCGAGGGTCATCTGGGATATTCCCTTCTGTCCCGCGCCGGAACCAAGCCCCTGATAATTCACTTCAACTCCGCTGATCTGCTTGTACTTCATGAACATAGCATCATAGAGTTCTTTGGGGAACGTAGCCCCTCCGCCGATAATCTTCGATACAGCCGCGTTATTTCCGCAGGCCGCGAAAGCAAATACCAACACCGAAGACAGGAATAGTACCAATTTTCTCATATTAACCTCCCTAGGTTATATTCATTATCATGAACATCAACGGATAAATGATAAAAAGGGAAAGTGAATAGAGAATAAGGAAACTGTTAATTTTTCATTAACTTTTCAAAGAACAGATTAAAAGATTGGAATACTGAAGACCGTTATTCAACCTTGAGAATCAGAAGACTCATATCGTCATCCTGAGGCTGAACACCGCGGAATTGAGTGACCGATTTAAATACGGCTTCGCGGATCTTATCTGGGGATTCTGCGACATGCTCGGTAACAACCCTGCAGAAACGCTCGACAGAATATTCGTCGCCGGACGGGTCGGTCTGTTCGATAATTCCGTCTGTCATAATGAACAGGATATCGCCGGGTTCGAGTTGGATAGATTCCGGCTCGGAGACCACATCTTCCATAATTCCCAACGGCATATTCGAACGGGACGACTTAAGATGGAAGAGCTTGCCGCCCCGGTATACATAGATAAATGTATGCCCGAGATCGAAGTAAAACAACTTATTGGTGCTTTGGTCGAAATCGGCGATAATTGCTGTAGCAAACTTTTGGCTTTCAAACGCGCGGCAGATAAAATTATTCAATCCGAGGATAAATTTCTTAAAACCGTACGCAGGATCGAAAACGTCGAAAAGCGCAGCGATACTGGAAGTCATTACCGAAGCCGCAAGACCTTTTCCTGATACGTTGAATATACCGAAGAGCCAGTGATTTAATGTGTAATTCTTTATCTGAAAATAATCGCCGCCGCCGCTTTTAGAAATCACATTCGCGGTGTCAAGCGTAAAACCGTCGCCGTTTACCAACCCGCCTTTATTGATAATCAGATTTTCCTGTATCGAAACAGCAAGTCCGATATCCTTCTGAGAAATGGCGGAAAGATACGTCAGGATATCCATCGAATTGATAATCCCATAGTATTTCTCATCGTCAAAAAGCAGGACGAAATAATAAATCATATTGATCTGAAGTTCGCGGCGAACTTTCTGGGATAAGGAGAAAATATCCATAAAGAGCGAGAACGTGGGAACCTTTTCAGCGATTTCGCCGGAGGTTTTATTCAATATATTCTTGTCTCCCTCCGGGAGATACAGGGCTTCAATCAATTTCTTTCGTGTGATAATACCAACGCATTTTTCATCGTCGTCTACCACCGCAACCGCCTCAAGTTCCTCAAGGGGTTTTATTTTTACAGCTAAATCGGAGACAGGTAAATCCTTATGTACATAATTGTTTAATCGGGTTAATTTTGAAGCGACTTCGCCTCTCTCAGCTATTTTTTCTCTGAGCTTTAAGACATCAGTTTCTCCAATTATCTCATTACCCATTATTTTCTCCTATTTGATACTGAGTATTATCTTACCATAACTGCAAAGAAAAAACAAATCTTTTAACTGTGTTTAATCGGTAAAATCACCGTGACCTCGGTTCCGGTCCCCCATTCACTCTCGATTCTCACATCCCCCATATGGAGCTGTATTATTTTTTTCACGATCGATAACCCAAGTCCGGTGCCTCCGAGGGAACGGGAGCGGGACTTGTCCACTACATAGAACCGTTCGAATATCCTGGGTAAATGTTCTTTCGGAATACCTATTCCGGTATCGCGTACCCTAATCATTACCTTATCATCATGGCGAGCAATTCCGATTATTATTTCGCCTTTTTCAGTATATTTAACCGCGTTATCGATAAGATTGATAAACACCTTTTCTAATTGGAAACGGTCCGCGTCAATCGTAATATCCTTTTTTGCACTGATAGTGAAATTCAGATTCTTTTCTTCTATTCTTTTTTCAAATATATTCATGAGATCCTTGAGTATTTTCAGAAGCGAAACCTTTTCATAATCGACCACTGCAGTATTTTCAAGATTGGAATAGACCAGAAGGTCGTTCACAATATCCGACAGGCGATTTGTATTTCTGCCGATAATGTCCAAATACCGCTTTTTTTCTGGATTCTTTTCATCCGCCCGCAATGTCTCGATAAATCCTTTTATTGATGTGAGCGGGGTTTTCAATTCATGCGATACACTGTCTATTAAATTCTTTTTAAAACTCTCCGCGGCCTTCAAATCCGATATATTCGATAGAATCAGAACGATATGATTCTTCAGGGGAGCCATTTCTCCCGAGAAAAGGTAGATCGCCCTATTAATTTCCAGTTCCCGAATAATCCCCTTCCGATTACTCCGTATTTTTTTTATCGAATTATCAAGATCGTTATCGCGAATAAACTCCCAGTATGGTGAACCATCCGGATCGTCCGCCCCGACCAGTTTCCTGAAACTTTCATTAGAGAAAATAATTCTATCATGTTCGTCGATTTCCCACAACGCCCCCTGCAGCGTATACATAATGGTTTTCAGTTCGTCCCGTTCCTCGTTCAGTTCGCGGAAAAGATCGTTCATCTGAGTGGTCATATCGTTGAAATTATCCGCGAGCGCCTTGAACTCGTCCTCAGTCCTGAAAAGCACACGCACCTTGAAGTTTCCGTTCGCAACCTCCTTGGTAGCGTTCACCAGATGATAGATCGGGATCGAAAAACTCCGTGACAGTAAAATAGTAAGAATCAGCGACAATACCAGCAGAATCGCCCCGAACGCCATCGATTGTCCGAATATTTCCCCAAGGAGAGCGTTCTCCGCGCTAGCATCGGAAAGAATCTGTATCAGGTAGACAATTCTGTTTTCCTGCATCACGGGAATCGTCACCGATAATACCGGTCGTTTTAACTCCTCATTATAAAGCGTATCCTCGGATATTTTCCCGAGCGACGCGACCTGAAAACCGCGCTGGCTGCCGATATTCATCGTATTATCGTGCGTGCCGTTTAGACCGTCGAGGACTTTTCCGCTTTTATCGGCGATAATAATTGTAAAGCCAGGTATAACTGAAAAACGGTCGAATACCTTCCTTGCTTCGTCAAAACGGGATTCCATCAGCAAAGGTGCGATTTCCGATTTCAGCAGTCCGCCGAATTTTCTAATATATTCATATGAGACGGTTTTATAGAACGAGTTTAAAAACGAGAGGGCAATGATTTGATTGATGATGAGAATGATCAGGATGATCAGGAAAAACCCTGAAAATATTTTTATAAAAATTCGTTTCTTCATGATTCGATTTTATAGCCGACCCCGCGAATGTTTTTGATCAACTCTCCCGCATTCCCCAGCTTCTCACGCAGATGGCGGATATGCACATCTATAGTCCGGTCTATCACCATTTTTTCATTTCCCCATAGATAATTCAGGATTTGCTCACGGGAATATACCCATCCGCGTTTTTCCGATAGAATAGAAAGAATCTTAAACTCGGTCGAGGTCAGATCGACTTTTATCCCGTCGACATACACCTCATACCTCTGTAAGTCGATAGCGATATTCCCGATCATCCGCTTACTTTCATCCTTCTTTGGGGACGCCCGACGGAGCACCGCCTTGATACGCGCAGTAAACTCCTTCGGTGAGAAGGGTTTGGTGATATAATCGTCGGCCCCAAGCTCCAAGCCGAGGACTTTGTCTATTTCATCCCCACGCGCAGTCAGCATGATAACTGGGATATTGAGATACTTTTCATCCTTCTTCAGTTCTTTCAGTATCTCGAAACCGTCGCTGTCGGGTAGCATCAGATCGAGAATAATCAACTGGGGATTGGCTTTTTTTAATCCTTCGTAGAAATCGGCGACCGCCCCGAATCCCTTCACAGAAAACCCGGATTTACTCAGGTGCAGCGAAACCAGTTCTAAAATATCCGGCTCGTCATCCAGCACAATGATCTGTTTATCTGTCATAATTTATTCCCCGATGTTAATGCTATCCATGCTAACGGGAATAACGCCGGGTGTCAAGAAACTGATATATTTAGTTCCGATAGAGTACTAATCCTGAAATTTCTGGTACTTCTTGATCGATTCCATCGCATCCGTTAACTGCTGCGAATAGGACTTCTTATTATGAGGAGCGAACTGAATAATCGGCCGCGAAACGATAGAAAAAGTCACATCCGTCCTCGGGGATTTCCAATGATGAATTTTTCCGTCCTGCAGCACTTCGGCATTACCGTACTCTTCGTTATAATAATCGATGACAGTCCGGAAATAGGCGGAATAGTCTTCTTTATTTTTTATATCGGGAAAACGGTATTGAGCGGCGTATAACCCTCTGAAACTGAACCAGTACTCCACATAAATCCGTTGGCCAATAAATTCGCCGGCATACGTCAGGTAATAGGTATTCGCATCCAGATTCGTCTGGTTCATCCCGCCGTAATCGATCATGTTTTCCGCGATCAGTACGGCCTTCTCGCTCTGCATCACCTCAGTCCGGGACATTCCCCATCCTGCGTTCCTGATATCGGGATCATTAGCGCATCCGATTGTAAAAGCAAATAATGAAATAATCGGGAACAGTTTTTTCATTTCGGCCTCCTTGTCCTGTCAAAGTATTATAACCGTAATAAACCGCGAAAGCAAAGGAATACTCAACGTTTTTTTCGGTTGTACCGATGAGATAGACGGAAGGTCGATATGAACAAGGTAATAAACCCATGGATAGGTAGTGCCGATTATCATTGCTTCGGGTGTTCGCCCGGAAATAAAAAGGGTCTGCGGATGGAATTCTTCTCGGATAACAGTGAGATCGTCTGCAAGTGGACGCCCGAAGCAGAGTTCGAGGGCGAAGGCGGGATACTTCACGGCGGAGTGCAGGCGGCTCTGATCGACGAGATCGCTAACTGGTATATCCAGGTATTCTGCGGGACTGTCGGCGCGACTGTAAAACTGGACATCCGATACCTTCATCCGGTTTCTATTAAAAATGGGGCAATCACCCTTCATGCATCGTTCGGGAGCAGGCGGAAAAATATCGTTACAGTCCGCGTCGAGCTGAATAACTCAGCGGGGTCGCTTTGCACAACGGCACACGCGGATTTTTTCACCGTTTCGCCCGAGATCGCCGAACGCGATTACGGTTATCCCGGCCCGGATGCATATCTGGAGAGCTAATCAATTTTCGAAATTCTGATCGATTTTATGTAAATTTATATTTTTTATCAGCACTTTTCAAAGAAATCGCAAATGTGTTCTTCTTTCGTCGATTTATTGAAATATCAAACGGAAACTTTTAAAATGTATCTCGGAGTGTAAGGAGCACCAATGAACCCTGAATGGTATTAGATCATATCCCGAAGGAATACTCCGCCTTTACATGGGTCATGGAGGGAATGCTGAAAGAGGCGGGATTTTCCATCAAAAAAAAGATTCAGAGAGATGAATTTTTTACGAATTATATTTGCCGGAAAATTTCCGGTACAAAATAAACCGTTCTTCTAACCAAAACCGTTTTTTTTACACAAATAGTTCAGGAGCGTTTATGAAAAAATATATCGGACTTTTGCTGTTGTTTTTCCCGGGATTTCTTTTTGCGCAGGTAGAAAACAAGCCGATCGATTTTAATCCGCCGGGCCAAAGCGATAAAAAATCATCTGCGAAAATCAATGCGTATCTTGGGATAAACGGAAGTCTTAATAATTCCTTCGATCAGCCCTACGGGTACCTCGGGCTTTCGGCCGCGTTCTTTGTCGATAAAAATATCCCCATCGGTATCACCTATAATTTTCACACTGTCAATCAATTAACAACAATCTCCCCTCCTCCCGGAATTCAATCCGTCTATGTGAATACGGCATACATGGGGGTTTTCAGCGGATACCGTTTTTATCCCGAGGAGCCGGTAGGTTTTTCTATCATGGGTACTGTCGGCGCGGGAGGATTGAATTACACCTTTCACGACTACACAGGAAGAGTATCGTATAACCGTATCGACGGATATTTCATGTTTATTCCTGAGCTTTCCCTGGACCTCCGTCCGTTCCAATTCCTTGAATTTTCTATCGGTGTGAAATATCTCTTCTTCACCGGAAACGAGAAGGACTTGGGGATTACCGCCGGGAATATGAGCGGATTCTCGCCGTTTATCGGGATTAAATTTAACCCGTTCAGATTATAGTACTGCGAACATTCAAATTCCGCTTGACATATTTCAACTACCGTTGTAAAATTGCCGTATGAGGAGAAGGAAATGGATATCAATAATGAATTGATTAACGCATCCATATCCGGGGATATCGAGCTTGTCAAGGAATATCTGAATGAGGGCGCGGAAGTAAACTTTAAAAGTTTCTTTACCATCGATAAAGACGAAACCCCGCTTCATAAAGCCTGCGCGTTCGGACATACGGATATTGTGATTTTCCTGATCGACAACGGCGCCAATATAAACGCGATCGACAGCGACGGTTATACGCCGTTATTCAAGGCATGCTTTGCCGGACATCTGGAGATTGTCAATTATTTATTGAAACTGGGCGCCGATCTCAGGCATAAGAGCAGGTACGGCGATTCGCTTTTACGTATCTCCTCCGCGGGCGGAAACGCGGATATCGTGAAGATATGGGTAGATCGCGGATTCGATGTCAACTCCACCGGCTACAGGAATATGACCGCGCTTCATACCGCCGCATGGAGAGGCCATTTCGACATCGTGAAACTGCTTGTCGAAAAAAAGGCAAAGCTCGATCTTCGCGACTCCGAAGGGAATACCCCGCTGCATCTGGCGATCAAAAACGATTATCTCGAGATTGCGCGCTTCCTTATCTCCAAGGGCGCCAATCAGACAATCCGCGACGGCGATGGAAATACTGCCGGGAATATCGCACGCGCCTCAGATAATCCGTTTATATCAGCTTTGTTTCAGAAAGAACAGGAAAAAGTATAATTTATGGGATTTGCAATAACCTTTTAGCGTTCTGAAAGAAAATCATGTTTTCATACATCGCGCCAAGCCCCAGATTGAGAATTTTCTGTTTCGTTACCGAGGCGCGTTCCCACGGAAAATCGCTCCCGAAAAGAACTTTATAAGCACCGTGCCCGAAAATCATCTCCTTCAATAACCAATCGTCGATCTCCGTACAGAACGAGGTATCGAGATAGACCTCATGAAGCCCCATGATATAGCTTTCAGCTTCATCCCACATCCGGTATCCCCCCATATGTGCGAGGACAATTTTCAGGTGACGGTTCAGTTCGCGGATCTGCGCGAAGCGTTTGGGCGTCCCATGAACATCCTTGAACGCCACATCCCTGCCCGCGTGAAACACGATGATCAGATCGAGACGGGTGCATTCCTCGTAGATTTCGGTCATCATGGGATCGTCGGGATAAAAGTCCTGATACTCCGGGTGAAGCTTGATACCTTTTACGCCGTTTTCCTTCAGGTACTCCAATTCCTCCCGTACATTGCCGACCTTGTTATACTTCGGATGCATCGTACCGAAACCGAAAACATCGATACTGGATTTATTGAACTCTACGACTTTTTGGTTGATACCTTCAACCTGCTCCGCGCGGGTGGCTATAGGGAGATTGACTGAAAAATCGATTTTTTCTTCGGACATATACCTGCGTAACGAGTGAACCGTCCCGTCTCCGTAGGATTTGACATTGCCCTCTTCCTCAAGTTTGGTCACTGTTTTTAACGCTATATCATCGGGAAAAAAGTGCGTATGAAAATCAATAATCATGCAACTTTCCTTTTTTTAGTGCATAAATTATATAATAAATAGAAAAGTTTTCAACAATTATTACATTCCCGTACGCTATTTTATCAAATATTCTTTTATGAATACTTCCGCTTACATTTTTACCAGCGCAGACGCCATTATCTCGCCGCTCCCCGCGTCAATCAGCTTCGCGAAATAAACCCTTACACCGCCTACATAATAAATCTTGCTGGCGAGTATCGTATCCGCCCCGGTGAGCTGTTTGATCTCGTCGGAACCGTCGACCACCTGCGCGAGCTTCAGCCTGATTTCTTCGAGAATCGCCTCCATTTTCTGGCGTTCGACTACAGTAAGGAATTTATTCTTGACAATAATATCCTCGGTGATTGTAATAATATGCGACGATAACTGTTTCAGGTCTTCCCCTTCGATATCGGGAGGAAGAACCATCACGCTTTTCTTTTTCCCGATAATGCCCGCAGTCTGCTTCATAATCTGCTGGATCGCGTTATCGATACGGCGGTAGATCTCGTCGGTGAAGTTCTTGTAATCGTACTCTTTCTTCAATTGTGCGACCAGAGTTTGATCGGCGATGTTATAGATTTCCTTCTTTACATTGTCGACAATGATATCGTCGAGAGAACGGGACTGGTAATTCGCCCCGGTGTGATGGCTGACCATTCCGGGATCTTCAGGGGTAGCGCCTCCGCTGCTTTCACCCTTCTCGCCGTACGTCAGAAATATGAAGTTTCCCTTTGTCATCTGCGAGAGTATCCTCAGATGGATTTCCCCGACTAAATCGAGTTCGCTCGCCCCGACGGTGAAGAACTTGATCTGCTTGGCCTCGGCCTCCTGCGCCAACCCGCTCAATTCGGTTAACGATTTCAGCTTTGCGGGCGCGTCGGTCACAAGGAAAACCAGCTTGATCGAGTTGTTATTCCAGTTGAGCGCGAGGGTCTTTTTTATCCCGTCAAGCATCGCCTCGGGATAATCCCCGCCCCCGTTCGCGTCTACGTTCATCAGAAATCCGTAGAACGAATCGAATTTATCCGTCAGGGGGAATTCCTTGGTGAGATAATCGTCCGTATCGTCTCGGTAAAGCACCATTCCGAAACGGGCCTGAATATTGCCCTTGGAAATCTTAATAATTCTTTCGTTGATCGAATATATTGTATTGCAGAGTTTCTCTATTTCATCGCCCATACTGCCTGTGGTATCCATCAGGAAGACGATGTCGATAGGAAGTTTCGCGGTTTCCTCACGGGCAATGTCCAACGTGAATACGGGGCGTTCGTAGAAATCAGGGGTATAGGTGAAGTTAAAACTTTTTCCCTTATACATTACCCCGACTTTCTTCTCCTTCTTCAGGTCGGAACTCTTGGGATAATAAAGGATTTCGCCGTCCTGATAGGTAGTATAAACAGTATTATCGATTGTCACCTCCGCGCCGAAGACGGGCTTACCGTTCTTGTCAATTACAGCGACAATGTTCCGGTACGGCAGAAATTCCTGAACCTTGTTGATATCCTTGATATAAGGGGCTTTTTTCTTGTAGGTAGGCAGCTCTTTGGTTAGAAAATCGAGGTAATACTGGTACTCCTCGTTATCGTCATGTTCCCCCGCCATCGGGACGTTTTCCTTATCGAATTTCTTTTCAGGCGTTTTATCGGTGACAACGCCGCTTTCCTCTACCGGTCCCGGTTTTACTTTCGAGATATCGCCCTCCGGAACGGTTTTTCCATCACCATTATCCTTTTCCTTAGTTCCTGCCGAATCTAATACTTCATTTTTTCCAACCTGCGGAAGAGGTTTTGTACTATCGCCTTTAACATCATCCGACAATTCGGTTTTTCCGGACTTTTTACCGTCCGCAGGAATACCGCCCGATGACGGCTTAGTAGTTCCACCGACAGTCGATGATCCTGCGCACGAAGCGATCAATCCAACCACGATTACGGATAGAAAAAATATATATAGCCTGCCAATTCTCTTCATCTTTTCCCTCCTTCTCTATTGTTTTCAGAACTCCTTTACTTTTTGCAACGCATCTAATAATTCACCCTCTTTCATATCAAAGGAGTAAACTCCATTTTCTTCGCGTACCTTGCCGATTTCCGGAATAACAACAAACCGGACATTGCTCGCTACATTTTTCTTATCGCGCGCGGAGGCATGAATAATTCTCCCAGCGTCCAGTTTATCAGATAACGCCGCATATTTTAACAATCCGTATGCTTTCAGTACCCGCGTTATCCTTTCGAATTCCTTCCCGGAGAGATATCCCCGTTTTTGGGAGATATACGCCTCCGCCGCCATCCCTATCGCCACAGCATATCCGTGGGGGATTTTAAAATCCGAGGCGGCCTCGACCGCATGCCCGATCGTATGCCCGAAGTTGAGCGTCTGCCGAAGCCCCGCTTCCTTCTCGTCCGCCGACACCACCGCGGACTTGATCCTGCAGCTTCCCGATATCACTTCGATCATCGTATCGGGATCGAGTTTTTTTATTTTGGTGCGTTTTTTCTCGACCAGTGTGAAATAATCCCGGTCGGCGATAATCCCGTGCTTGACTACCTCCGCCATTCCGTTGATCAGCTCCCGTTTCGGAAGCGTGCGGAGAAAATCGGTGTCGATTATCACGGATTTCGGCTGGTGAAACACCCCCATCAGGTTCTTCCCGCCAGGGGTATCGACCCCGGTCTTCCCGCCTGTTGAACTGTCCACCATCGCAAGCAGGCTCGTCGGTACCTGTATGAAACGGACGCCACGCAGGAAAATCCCAGCAAGAAATCCAGCCATATCCCCGGTAACCCCGCCGCCGAACGCGACAATACAGGATTTCCGGTCGAGCCCGGCCTCCTGAAGTTCGCCGAACATCCCGTTGATGGTACGGAAATTCTTTTTCGATTCTCCCGCCGGATAAACTATAATACGCGCATCGTTCCCGAAAGTAACATTCAGCGTGTCTCGGTAGATTTTGTATAGATGTGTATCGGTTACAATCGCTACACGGGTGGGTTTAAGCGTCGAAAAAACACCCTGTACCTTTTCGCTGAAAATCCCCGCGCCGATACTTATTTCATAAGAATCGTCGATCGTACGGTTCAGTGATACCGGTACAGTTTTTATCATTTTACCCGCCCAACTGGGATAAATACTTATCCATCAGGGCGACATGCTCTTTTTCCTCGGCAATCACCTTTTCAAGCGCGCTTTTGGTCTCGCCGCTCTTTGCCTGTCCGTGTATAAACGAGTAAAACTGCACAGAGAATACTTCCTTGCTTCTCGCATTCTTGAATATATCCTTCACCGAACTGATATCCTTCCATTCATCGACCGATTCTTCCTGATCGAATAAAGACGAGTGGTACTGCTCGTCAAGGTATTTCCCGATATCATCGGAATCCAGATAAGCGTCATCCTTGAATTTTTCCTCAAGACCGCGGAACAGCGCAAGGTGTTTTATTTCCATCGCGGCTAATTCATCGAAAAGAGTCTTCAATTCCTGCTCGTCGGTAAATTCGGCGGACTTTTTATAAAACTCAATCCCTTGTTTCTCTAAATTCTGCGCGATTTTAAAGACCTCGATCTTGTTCAGTTCCATTTCGTTCTCCTGATAGTTGCTTACTATGATTTTAAAGGATAAACTGAAAATGTCAAATGTCGGCCGTATCGGCCCTCTTCGAAAGCCGGACAATTTCTTCGAAGTCCATAAGACCCTGTGAAATCCGGTACTGGAGGTGGGAATTACGCGGACTTTCTCCGTAGACAAACACTCTCCCGAGAGAGCGGAGACGGTTCTTCAGGTAGACCATTTTTTTCCGCAGGGATTTTTCGTCCTCGATCGGAACATCCTGAAATTCGGTGAGCGGTTTCGGCACAAGCGGATTGATATCGACTATTATTTCCGGGAGATACCCCGTCGCCTTGACATTGACCGTGGATACTTCCCGAATTTCGGTCACCAGCCGGATTATCCCGTCCAAATCCTCAGTCGTCTCACCGGGAAGGCCGATCAGGAAATACAGTTTCAGCCGTTTGATACCGTACATGCACGCCGTCCGGATTTTATCGAGTATCAATGATTCGGGAATTTCCTTATGTATCAATTTTTTCAATCGCGGCGAGACTGTCTCGGGCGCAACTGTCAGCGTTTTATTTTCGTTGTCGATAATCGCCTTCAGAAGTGCATCGTCAAGCGGTTCAATTCGGAACGCCGAGAATGACAGCTGGAACCCGCTTCGGTTCAATTCCTCGACAATCCTCCCGAAATCGGGATGATTGGTCGATGTCGCCGCGACCATTCCCAGCCTATCGGTCAAACCCCGGTAATAATCAGCGATTCCGAGTATTCGAGCCACAGGCAATGCGTCATATTCACCGTACGCCCGGCTGACCAGACAAAACGCGCATTTATACTTACAGCTCCGGGAAATTTCTATCAGCCCCCTATCCGCGAAATCGGTTTCGTTTGAAAGTATGACCGTATGCGCGGGATTTTTCCATTCCGTATCGCGCCGATAAGAAACCGGCACTTCGCTGGTATATGGATAGACCCCGTCTATTCCGGAAATCCCTGTTAAAAATGAATCCTTATTCTCACTACCGAATACCGCTTCGATGATCGGCGCAATCAATAACGGCGCATCCCCGCACGCGACCGCGTCGGAAAATCCCATGAGGTATCGGGATGCGAAAACAGCAGCGATACCCCCGGCGATAATATACGGACTCTTCCTGTTGTTTGGAGAGATGGGAATACCCGCCCGTTCCAGCATAGCGATGCAATTCGGGATATCTGTTTCGAACGATACCGAGATAAAAATCAGGTCGAAATCCCCAAGACCGTACCCCGACTCTACCGAAACAGGCGTCTTTGCGGCCTGATCGAAAAATACCCGTTCGCACATCACATCGGGAAAACTTTGCGCTTCATGATAGACGGAATGGAAACCCAGATTGGACATCCCCAGTCGATACTTATTAGGAAAAACGACTGCAACTTTGAGTCTTGAACGGGATTTCGGATAGCGGTGGATAAACCGTTCGGTCATTTATCTCTCCATCATCGTGCTGATCACGCTGTCCATATCGGAATAGAATGTCCGCTGTCCGGTCTCGATCTCTTCGGTATGTTTCGGATCATGGGTGTAGATTAAACGCCGGCTCTCGGATAAATCTGCGATCAGCAGATATGATCTCTCCTTAATCGATTCTATTTCGTCATACCCGCAGATAAAACTGATTTTATTTCCCAATACGATATCCGTAAATGTCCTCCCGTATATTCCCTTCACCGTAAACCGGACTTCCCATAATCCGTAGAGGTAGATTTCCATCAAGCCCCATATTAATTCGAATACTACCTTTCGCACAGCGAGAAATAGATAGAGCAGTCCGGCGATAAAAAGGGCGAATCCGAACGACCAAAACACTCCCTGATTGATCCAGTCGATAAACGATGCAATAAAAAAATATGTGCCGTAGATGAAAAGAATACTGACAACAAGGTCGCGATGGTAGGAATTCATTTTTATCATCCGGTACGTGGAAGGCAGAAACGGATATTTCGGATCGGATGCTTCAGGTTTCTGTTTCTTGCGCTTTTGCTCGTTCTTCCATCGCCTGTTCACCAGCAGAAGAGCGATGCGTTCTATCACCAGAATAAACGCGGCGAAAAATACCCCCGAAAGAGAATATAAAATAATCGACGGGGGATGCGGTTTGAAATCCGGTGCGTACTCAAAACCAATATGATAACGGAATGAAAGCATTGTCATGAGCATGTTTTTTAACGCCGACCCGGAGAGCAGGAATTCGCTCCATGCGGCGGGAGTACCTTCAGCCTTGGCTTTTTTTATTGCGTCGGACATCAATGTCATCTCCGCCCCTAATTCCGATACGGGAATTAATATCCTGATCCATGCCATTCCGTCGCGAGACGGAAAGCCCGCATCTATTGTGAAAACTTCTGTCATATTATCTTTTATCCTGAAAAACTGGAGCGATTTTTCTATCACAATCTGCTCATACCCTGCGTAGACACGTCCCGCGGAAGAAATAGCCTTCGTAAACTTTTCCGCATCGTTGGAAAGAAGCCCTCCAAAAAGAAAGTACATCGCTTCAATTACGTTATCACATACTCTTGTCATGATAAGCGGGTTTTTATTTTCAGCGAGTTTTACGGCAAATGCCTTCTCATCGAATTTCACTCCGTTCTCATAGCGGATAAAAAAGCAGGGAAGGTTTTCTTCGAACTGGTTTCCCTTGACGGGCGATTTGAAAAATCCCGCCTTAAATACATGGTTCTGGTTAGAAAACGTTTTTTGATAGAAATACCATTTTGGGAACACCGTACTGAAATGCCCCTGATAATCCGTATAAAAATGATAGGACACATTTTTTGCTGGATGCAGTATTCCGAGCAGAAAGAAAATAAAAATAATAGCAAAAAGTAGCCGTTTCAAGATCCCCCCGTTTTGTCAGCCGTCATTCTATTTCAGAGAAATTTCTTTGAGATAAATTCCGTCATCGTCGTATAAAAGACAGGACACTTTTGTCTTTTTTCCGTCAGTCTTCAGATAAAATTCCAGCACATCCTTCTGTATCTCCGTCCCGTCGATATAAAGTTTGCCGTCAGCGATATAAACAGCCGTCCCGCTTATTACGTTCATACCGATATGCCCGAATATTCCGTATGGACCGTATACTTTTCCTGTGGAAAACTCAACGTAATCCTTTGTATCCCAGTGTTCGGCAATCATATACCATCGTTCCGAGTTATCGAAATACCTGAAAATATCGATCTTCTTATACGGGCCGATTTGTTTACCGCTTGCAAAGTAAAGATACTCCTTGGTGTTCGGCGCATGTACTGAAAATCCCCAAGACTGATGCGAGAACGACGGCGCCCCGGTCAGTACATACGGGCCGTACTCCTTGCCGTTGATGATATGCACAGTATTCTTCTTCGGTGTAATCGCGCTGATACACCATTGCCCTGATGAAATAACCGATTTTTCAATCGAAAAGTACGGGCCGAATACTTTGCCGGCGATGCTGATATATTTCAGCTTATCCTCGTAAATTACTGTGAGGATTTCATTTTTCGGCGTAACAGACAAATACGCCAAAACCGGAGGTTCATCGGCCGATATTATGTTCCCGTAAACTCCATCTGCCACTGTCTGCCACCCCTCCGTTTTTTTATACGCAAACGCCCAATGCTTCCCGGAAAGTGAATATACCGGCAGAGTAACTTTTGAGTAAGGGCCGAACTCTTTTCCATCGTCAAATAGTATTTTTTCGCCGTCATCGCTTTTCAATATATATCCCCAACGATTCCATTCGGGGCTATAGAAAACCTGCGGTAACTCCCCGGGTGTATAAAGCCCCGAGGGGTCATTTATCTTCAACGGGAAGAGCTTGCCGTCGCTGAGGAAATACTCGATGCTATTTAATCTGACGATACACCGCCATTTAGTCCCGGATGAATTGTATACCGGAGAAAATATTCTTTCATATGGGCCGTATTCGCCCTTATCTGTAACAAGAAAATGCCCGGCCATTCCCATCATACAGATAATCATCCAGCGATAACCGCCGGAAGTTTTTTTATAAACAAGGTCTCCTGTGAATATGCATGACCCGAATATTTTACCATCGGGGCTGATAATATATTTATTATCCGCGAACAGAACCCAGTTCAGGCGCGTATCGTCAAAAAACCTCGGTTCGGCTTTATCATATGTACCTACATATTCGCCGTCGATCGATATTTCGATACGATTGTCTTTTATTATCCCTATACATGCGCTCAGCTTCTTTCCCTTCAGCGAAAAAAGGCAAACGTCCGAATCGGGTACCTGTCCCTTTTCCAACGCGATCAGCTTTTTTAACTTCGTTATCTCTTTTTTTGCAAATACTAAGTATGGACACATGATTATCATAAACAGACATAATACTTTTTTCATCATTCCTTGCCGGCACCTTTCCCGATTGATTTAACCGTTTTTGGATTTATAAATATTTCCAATGTGAACATTCCCGGTGCGGCGTCTTTCCATCCGTTCATTTCGGATTTCAATACGGCAAGCGCGGCAGTAGGAAAACGGAGCATAGCCTGCCCGCCGGATATAAGATAAGAAGTCAGTTCCTCAAAGGTGGGATTATGCCCGATCATGAGAACAGATTCATAATCCTCCGGGAGTGTCTTGATAATACCCATCATTTCCGCAGCATCGGCGTTATAAATCTCGTTTTTCCAGATAATCGGAGTATTCGAACCGGAGGCGGAAGAAATCGCCTCAGCGGTCATTTTAGCCCGCAGCGCATCAGAGGAATAAATAATTTGCGGAGGCACATCGAGATTCTGTACCGCCCTCCCCATTATGGGAGCATCTTTTTCGCCTCTTTCATTAAGCGGCCGGTCGAAATCATTCTTATCCGGTTCAGACCAATCCGATTTCGCGTGCCTGAGAAGGATTAACGTTTTCATTTATCGCTCCCTTTTTTCATTGGCATCTTGTATTATTGAATCGTTTTCTCCATCTCAATAAACCCGCTCTTATTCACTACCGATTCACGGAATACCATCCTGTTTTTCATTCCGTCCTATTATAGGCTTAGTGAAAAAAAAAGTCAAAGCGAACCTGTCTTTTTGCTTGACATGGAAACGTTTCCATTCTATAATACATTATCATTTATCAGGAGGATACCATGAATAGAATCACAATCTTGATGATTACCGCACTTTTTTTCGTTTCGTGCGGAGGTGCAGTCAGGCCGGACGGGCCGTGGTCGGTCTATGAAGCGGGCGTCAGTTCTAAAGTCGAAACCAGTATTGATACTGCTTCGATATTTTTTAACTCGCGCGACCCGTTCTTCAAACAGCCATTCGGCGCTGTTGTTCAGGGTACGCCCGTAACACTTCATATTCTGACCAAAAAGGATGAAATTACAAAGGTCAATGTCGTTATCTCGACCCAGTTTATTTTGGGGAATTCCGCCCAGGAAAAATACCGTCCTGTTGACTCGTTCCCTATGAAGAAAACTGGAGTGACTAACGGACTCGACCTATGGGAGACAAAATTTGCCTTGAAGGATATTGCGGTCTACGGATACCACTTCGAGATCTATAAGACCAGTGACGATAAAGTCTGTTTAGGCGATAACACCCATAAGGTTGATGTGCCATACGTCAATATCAAGGGCACAGGCGGGATCGGTGAAATAGTCCCGTTCAGCAAATACATATTCCCGTATACCCTTACTGTTTTCACCAATAAATATAGTGTACCCGCATGGTCTGATAAAATGATTATCTACTATATCTTTCCCGACCGTTTCAAGAACGGTAATAAAAAGAACGATCCCGTTATAGGAAAGACCAAGTTCTACGGGCAGAAGGATATCGAATTCCATACCAACTGGAACGACCCGTTACCCTACCGTCCGGGTACCGATGACGGATGTAAATTCGACGATAACGAATACTGTAACGATTTCTACGGCGGCGATCTCGAAGGTATCATCCAGAAACTCGACTACCTTAAAACTCTCGGAGTAAACGTTATTTATCTTAACCCGATCTTCTTCGCTCCGTCGAACCATAAGTACGACACAGGGGATTACATGAAGATCGATCCCATGTTCGGTGATCTGGCCGTGTTTAAGAAGCTTGTCGCGGAGGCGAAAAAGCGCGGCATGGTGATCATCCTCGATGTATCGCTCAATCATTGCGGCTCCGATTCCATATACATGGACAGATATGCTAAGTATCCCACATTCGGCGCTTTCGAAGGTGAAGTCATTCAGGAGAAATCGCCATATTATGACTGGTTCGAATTTGTCCCGAAAGCGTCCACCGCCGACCAGAAGTATCAACAGTGGGCGAACCCAACCCTCGCTAATCTGAAAGAATCCGATTCTTATAAGAAGTTTGCGTTTATCGCGCCCGATTCGGTGACAAAGTACTGGATGGCGCAGGGCGCGGCAGGATGGCGAATGGATGTTACCCCGTGGGTGAGCGACCAGTTCTGGATGGAATGGCAGAAAGAGCTGAAGAAGTCCTATCCAGATAGTATAACCTTCTCAGAAGTATGGTTTGACGCCTCGAAGTACCTGATCGGGACAATGTTCGATTCGACAATGAACTACATCTTCCGCTCGTCCGCGATTAATTTCGCGAAAGGCGGCGATGCGCTGAAAACGGTCGAAGCGCTGGAGATGGTGCGTGAAAACTATCCCGAACCCGTTTTCTATAGGCTGATGAACCTGATTTCCGGACACGACCTCCCCCGCGCTTTTTACGAGATCGGCTATACGAAGTACGACAAGAAGAACTATGAGAAGATGAAAGCCCGTCTCGAACTGATATTCGTACTTCAGTTTACCTATCCCGGCGCGCCCGCGATCTACTACGGCGACGAAATCGGGATGACCGGCGGGCACGATCCATTCAACCGCGGCCCTTATCCGTGGCATGAAGACGGCGGCACATATGGAAACTACGATTTTCTCCCGTTCGCGCAGAAGCTCGCGAAGATTCGCACCGATAATCCCGTGTTCTCGACCGGAAAGATCGATATGCTTTACTGCGACAACCACACCATCAGCTATAAACGATGGAACGATAAAGCGTTTGCTATAGTTGTTATGAACAACAGCAAAAAGGAATCTTCGGTCATCGAATGGAAAAACGTCGCAGACGGCGAATACACAGACATGCTCAGCGGAAAAAGCGTTAGTGTAAAAACAGGAGGAACATTCGAGGTTCCTCCTGTAGGCTACGCAGTACTGATGAAGAAATAAAACCCTCCTAAAGGAAGCGGTCCCGCTTGATCGGCGGGGCCGTTTTTTTGTTTCTCCCGCGAATATTTCCCGAGTTCTCTACGATGGAGTTTGATTTTTTTACTCAAACGGGGTAAAATAATGGATAAAGCTAAGGAGTATCGCATGAAAAAAGCAGGGTTCGTATTTCTATTGTTATCCGTTTTCAGTATGGGTTTCGCGCGTGAGGACGAGGCCGCAATTCCCGCCGCGTCCCAGTCCAAAAAGAATCCCGTCGCTCTCTTCGAGACCAGTATGGGGAATTTTAAGGTTGAAATTTTTCTCGATAAAGTACCGCTTACCGCAAAAAACTTTATCGATCTGGTAAATAAAGGATTCTACGACGGGCTGGTCTTTCACCGCATCATCGATAATTTCATGATCCAGGGCGGATGTCCCAAAGGTACCGGCACCGGCGGACCCGGATACAAAATCAAGGACGAGTTCGACCCTTCATTAAAGCATGACGGTCCGGGTATTCTTTCGATGGCAAACGCCGGGCCGAACACCGGCGGTTCGCAATTCTTTATTACGCTTGTAGCCACTCCGTGGCTCAACGGGAAGCACGCGGTTTTCGGCAAAGTAACCGAAGGACTGGACATTGTAATGAAGATCGGGAAGGTCAAAACCGGGGCAATGGACAAACCGGTTACGCCTGTTGTCATGAAAAAGATCACTATTCTCAAGTAGGGTTTTTATGGAATGGTGTGCAAGTCATATTTTAATAAAAGATAAATCGCTCGCCGAAGAGCTTTTACGTCAGCTCCGCAAGGGAAAAAACTTCGCGGAGCTGGCCAAAGAGCATTCGACCTGCCCTAGCAAGAGTAAGGGCGGGGATTTAGGATGGTTCGGGCCGGGTAAAATGGTCAAGCCGTTCGAGGACGCGGTTGCAAAAATGCGCCCCGGCGGCCTCAGCGGAGTGGTCAGCACCCAGTTCGGTTATCATATCATCAAAAAGACGGGTGAGAAATAGCTATTTGATTTCCTTGATATATATCCCGCTGTAGAGCGACGCGATAAACACTCTTCCCTCCGGTGTAACCGAGAGAGCTGCCTGTTCGTACGGCCCGTAACTCTTCCCATTGATATAGGCGTAATACCCTTTCTTCGCGCGGAAATAAACAAACCCGTACGAACCCCCGTCCGAACTGAACATGGGAGGCATTACCTCGTCGAACGGCCCAAAGGCTTTCTCGCCGATCCTCATATACCATTTCTTGTCCTTGTAATACGCGAAACCAAACAGCAGGCCATTTCCGCTTAAAACCGGTGGAATAATGTTTTCATAAGGCCCGTATGATTTCCCGTTGACCCGGACATACCAGCTGTCCCATGCAGAACTTTTTGTATAGACATATCCGTACGAGGAGCCGTCCGCGCTGAAAACGGGCGATACCGCAAGCTGAAAACCGGAAAACGACTGGCCGTCCACTGCGATATAATTCGACCCCTTCGCTGAGTAATAGAAACCATAATGATCGCCCGAATGATCGAAATTCGGCGACGCGGCAACCGTGAAATCCCCGAAGGTCTTTCCGCTCAGCGTCACTTTCCACTTTCCCCCCGATTGATAAGCGAACCCTGAGACCGATCCGTCCCAGTTGAACCCGGGGGATTCCGCTTTCTGGAACGTACCGTATAATTTCTGGTTTATCCGTAGGAAGTATTTCCCGTTTGTAGCGAACGAGAACCCGAAATAAGAACCGTCGGAACTGACGCTGACCAGCCCGCATTCGTCGAACGGCCCGTATATTTTCTCGTTGACGGAAACATAGGATAGTCCGTCTATCATATAATTATAGGCAAATACACCTCCATCGCGGCTGAATACGAGGCCTTCCGCGGATTCATACGGCCCGTAGGTCTGAGCGGCGACCTTGACATACCAGTCGGCGCCTGATTTGAACATCATTCCCGATGACGATCCGTCCGCGCTCAGGATAAAACTCTTGATTGAATCGTAATCGAGTATAGATTGTTTCCCGTTCAATGTACCGGATAAAAGAAAGATTTGTACAGAGATCAATATTATTGAAATAATGTGAGAATTTTTCATAGTTTCCCCCAAACCGTTTTGGTATGTATATCGGAGAAACACCGATGGAAATATAAGAAAACTGGTGTTTAAAAGTAATGGCCGATGAACAATAGAATCAAGATTGCACCTGAATCTGAACTACCTCGCGGGACTCGATATCGCCCCGAAAATCCAAAGTAAAAGAAATACTCGTAGCGCCCGGGGAAAGCGCGATAAACCGGAAAACTTGAATTGCGTCGTCAGCCCCGGTTACACCTGTTTTCAGTCTTTCAGGATGTGCATATTCTGTTCCGCGGGACTCAAGTTTAACCACAGAGGGATCAGCGATATCGAAGCTGAGAAAGTACCCGACAGATTCCTGGACTCCCCCGCGGTACTCCATCATCTCGCCAACTTTTACCGAAAGCGCGGTCTGCCCGTTTAACGAAACCATTCTTTATTCCATAACTTATTATTCGACTATGGTTCTACGACGATTACAATGGATTCTCTCGATTCTTCCTCGTAACGGTACTCCCTAATCATATGGAGAGTAACCTTGCCGGGTTTTAAAGCCTCGAATATATAGGTCATTTTCGCTTTATCCGCGCCTTTCATACCCGCTTTGATTTTATCAGGAGTCAGATACTCCAACTTTTCTTCCGGTTGAGAAAGCACCTCATCTCCCTCGGTTTTATAGATCAGCCACTTCCCGACGGACCCGTGAACGATTCCGGAATAACAGAAATGCGCCCCTACTTTCACAGTGACGGATGATTTACCTTTTATATCCAAAATCGCCTCGCCTTTCTTTAACGTTCTGGAACGAACAGTTCCCGATAAAAACTGTAATGCAAAAAAAAGGATAGAAAAAACAATTAATCCTTTTCTCATGTTAATCGCTGACAACGGTAATAAAATTCGTATGCAGGTAGGAAATAACGCCGCGGAAGTTTTCGAATATATAAAACAACGTTATACCGGGCTGTTTTGCTTCAAAGATATAAACCCCACGATATGAAGCGCCGACCAGCGTTTGATCCGGCAGTTGACGGATATCGTCCTTAAGAGCGAATATATTGGTATTGCTGATGATATAATCCTGAAAGATTCCGATGGATCCGGAGTAGCGGTGTTCGAAGTATGCAATCTGCCCAATTTTTAATATAAGGCTATTCGTTTTAAAAAGGTTAACGCCCCCATGAGGCGGCAGCGGATTCGGAGTATAGAGCGTCTGGCCAACTCTTTTATCGCATCCGATAAAAATAACAATGCATAGAAGAAAGAACGCAATCGATAAAATTCTGCCTTTTCGCATCCCTGTTCCTCCGGAACCAGAATTGTTTACTTCAGTGCATCTACTGCGTCATTTTCATTATCATATATGCTCACTAGATCGACTAATTTCGTCGATTCAATGATCCTCTTGATATTGGAGTTCGGTTTGATCAATTCGACCGTTCCTCCCTCTTTTTTCAGCAGGACCAGTTTTGTGTAGAACATACCGATTGCGGCGCTGTCCATATAAGTAACCAGTTCGAGATTGAAAATGAAAAGCCTTTTATCCTGCGCAAGTTTTTCCTCGAAAGGCGTTTTGATCTGATGGAGATTGAGCACCACAACTTCACCTTTCAGATGAAATACCACGATATCGCCCAATTCCTTTACCCGTACTTTTAACATTCGGTATCCTTCTGTTTACGCACGCTATTAATAATCACGCGATTATTCGTGCAATCCTCCGACCTTTGTCCAATCGATGACAAGATTTAATTTCTTCGCGATTTCATCCAGATCCTGGTCGGTATGAAAATCCATCCCAGCATTAGTCGCCCCTGAAGGATAAACTCTTAGTCCCTTGTGATGCGATGCGGACATCGTATTTATCTTACCGCCTTTAATCTCCTTGACATCGATGTTTCCGTTACAGCAGCAGATATATGAATTAGTGGAGCTTTCCGACGCTGCGTAGAAGACAGTGCCGCGGACAATAACAACCGCGCTCGATGTCTCCACCTTGAAACCGTCTTTATAATCCTTGAGACTATAAAGCACATTTGCAATATTCCCGGATTTTAGAATAATCTGTTTATCAGAGGAATCCAAGGTTACAATAACAGCTGCGTTCTCATAGACACGAATAATATTTTTCCCGGGAAAAACGATGTCGCACCAAGCCCCGCCGGCGGTAGTAATCTCAGCTCCATCGGCAACCTCCATTCCTACGCTTGCAGGTTGACCGTTTATTTTAACATTCCCGGTGTAAGTATCTAAAACTCCTTTACCAGCCTTTGCAGCCTGATTCCCGCATGAAAGCACCATGAAGGAAAAAACGATAAACGAAATGAAAATAGAAACCGCATTAAACTTTTTCATAGCAACCTCCGGGGATTAGTCCCCATAAATTTCATCAGCACTGATCACTTCACCCTCGCCGTCCCCTTTCATAAGGCCGGAATTATCAACACCTTCTATCGTATTTAACGCCATATTGGCAAATTCGATCATCGTACTGGCGGGAAACGCCTTCATCAGATCGGTGAGTTTTATCTTCGCGCTCTCCTTCGACTGCGCTATCTTCTTTACATCGCCCGCGCTTTTCTCGAGGGTGCTGGAGTACTCATAGAGCGCATCAAGTATACCCACGCACATTTTTACATCCTCGTAATTCATTGAAATTTTATTTAGCTGTACCCACCGATAGGAAGAAGGTATTGCCTTAGTTTCCTTGATGACGGGGTATGTCGCGTTATAAAACACGACATCCGCCCAAGTCGTATCCTGTTCCTTTGTGTCCATTACATAGACAAGGACAGGAGCGATGACCTCCATTTTTTTACCGGTCGCCAGATCGGGTTTCTGGCTTGCGGAGGTATTTTCAAAAATCACCCCTTTATTCATAGGATTCTTGATAATGTCGCTTTCAGCAATATATCCTTCCGCCCCGGACATCTCGCTTTTTACAAACATATATACTTTTTTATTCTTATTGCTGATAGTTACATTCATGAAGATAAGCTGTTCACCGAAGAAAACCGTGTCCTTGTAGGCATACTTATCGTTATATAAACTTGTGCGGAGATACTTCGTATAATATTTATCTTCCAGTGGCAGCGGATTGCCGGAATTATTTCCCCCCGTATTATTTGCGTTCTTTTCGCCCTGGGTACAGCCCACAAGCATTAATACCATCGAAGATATAAAAAATATTGCTTTAAAACCGAATTTCTGCTGCATAGACGCCTCCTATTTTTTTTATTATAGAATAAAAATATATAATAGTAAAGTTTAAGCCGACATGAACTATTTCCCCATTTGTTTAGATAACTATTTTAATCTTTATCAACCATATATAAAACATTGACACATAATTCCGATATTCTCATTAAGTTGATCCATGGAGGATAAAATGGCAAAGAAGACAAAATCAATAAAATCTCCCTCCGATTATAAGGACGTGACCCTTGAAGCGGTTGCCGATTTTAATAAGAAGGATTTTAAGAAAGCCTTAGATAAGTTTCTGGAGATGGAACGGTCGAATTTTGAGAATCCTAAGGTACACGAGATTCTTGTTTATATTTATGTCAACTTGAGGGATTTGGAAAACGCGCAGGCTCAATATGAAATCTATATCGATCTGACAAAAAAACAGGATCCATCTTTCATTATTCCCCAATTGAAAAATTTCGACGAGCTTGTAACCGATGCGGGAAACGCGGAGGAGCTTGAAAATCGTTATCGGGAGATTATGGAGAAGGATAGTGATCTGGATCTTCATACTGATCTGGATATTGCGGCAAAACTCAGCGTAATTTATATGTCCCGCGGAGAATATAAAAAAGCCGAGGACATACTGCTGAATTTTAAGAATAAATGTAAAGCCGCCTGAGAGTTGCGCAACTTTAAAATCTATAATACAATACTATAGGAACGGCTGAGAAGGAGATCCTCCATGGATAAAATTATCTATTTATCGTCCGGGGATTTGTTTAAATCTGAGATCGAGAAAATCAAGGGGGGATATCAGATATTCCGTGCCCGTAACCTTCGCGACGCCCTGATATTTCTCATCAATAATCCCGATGTCGGAGCAATTATTTATACAGTTCCCTCATCTACCTCGATTGATAAAAAAACCATGGAAGTCTTGTTCCACCTCAATCCGCTCTTTCCTATCATTATCGCCCCGAAGGAAGCAGGAAAATACGATCAGACACAATTATTGGAATGGAATAAGAACATTATCCTGCTCGAAAGCATCGACGATATCGAAAACGTACTGCATTCTACCCAAAAAAACCGCCGGAAATATAACCGTGTGGACTGGCCGTTATTCGCGACATTTTATAAGAACATTAATTCTCCCTCCACCGAAACGGGGAAAATTCTTTCGCTCTCCGCGGGAGGATCCTATATCCAGACAACTAATTTCGATATGGTTGACCTCAATCAGCCCGTATATATGGAAATCCATTTCCGCGATTTTAAGTTTTTTGTCGAGAGTACGGTTGTCCGTATAAATAAGACCTTATCCAGCGAGTCGCTTCCGCCCGGCTTTGCAGTCCGCTTCGATAATGTTTCCATCGCGACACAGACCTATATCAATCATATTATCAACGATCATCTCATGATGACACTTTTTAAAGAACTGGATATCAAATAACCCGAAATTAGATATTTCCTATCTTACCTCTTATAATAGTGCGGGAGTAAGTGATGCAGAAGGGAAGGGTCGGCCTTGTAATTTTTTTCTTCGTGTTCTTTTTTATCATTCTGCTAATCCGTTTGATAACCGTCGCCTTTTTCCCGGATTCCCGCTTAAAAACCATGTCCAGTATTGAACCTAAGCGCGGTTCGATTTACGACGTCAACGGTAAAGAACTTGCGCTGTATTCCCCTTCTTTCTCGTTATATGCCCGCCCCGATCAGCTTTCGCCCCAAATGCGCGACTACCTTTATAAGATTTTAATTCAATTGAACTTCCTCTCGAAGGACGATTTAAAAGCGCTCTATAAAGAAAAAGGGTTTGTCTGGCTGAAGCGAAAAATTACGCCTAGTGAAAAACAGGTCATGGACAAGCTGATTGCCGAATTAAAGAATAAAAAAGCGATTAAAGAAGACGAACTTGGTGTTGTCGAGGAACAGGGGCGTTTTTATCCGTATTGGTATACCGGCTCAATGCTCGGTTTTGTCGGAATTGATAACCAGGGTCTCGGGGGCATCGAGTATCATTTCAATTCCTATCTGGATAAAGGAAACTCGGTTTACACCTCAATCGATCCGTTCGTCTGCGCCATTATCTATGATGAAATAAAAAACGGTGTTCTGCAGTTCGAAGCCGAGATGGGCAGCGTAGTTGTAATGAATGTCGAGACACGTGAAGTGATCGCAATGGCAAATTTCCCGACATACGACCCGAACGATTTCTCTACTATCAAATCGAATACCATCCGTCCGGCCGCTGTCTCAGAGATATATGAGCCCGGCTCAGTCATGAAAATATTTACCGCAGCGAACGCTTTAAACCAGAAGACCGCATCGCCGCAAAGCCCCACCTATTACTGCGGTAAGGAATACCAAGTCGGAGATTACTTTTTTACATCCCCGGCAATCTACGGGAACGTCGATCTGACCGGGATCCTGCAGAAATCTATAAATGTAGGAATGGTGCAGGTCGCGGCTCATTTCCAGAAAAAACAGTACTACGATTATCTGAGGAGTCTCGGGTTCGGAAGTATGCCATTGATCCCGCTGACCGGCATGGAATCGGGTATCCTTCGCCCAGTTAATCTATGGTCATACCTTTCGAAATACATGCTTGCAATCGGACAGGAGATCGGTGTGACTACCCTTCAGCTTGCGGCGGCGGCATGCGTTATCGCGGGCGGGGGAGTCTATAAAAACCCCGTCATAGTCCGTTCCGTTAAAGACCCATCCGGTATAGATTTATACATGCCGAAAACAATCGAAATCCCGGTTCTATCGCAGGATGTCTGCGCTAAGACTCTCACAATGCTGAAGACGGTCGTCAGCGAACAGGGAACCGCCATCAAAGCGCAGGTCGAAGGGATTGCTATTGCGGGAAAGACCGGTACCGGACAGGTTGCAAAGAAGGGCGGCGCCGGGTACTATACCGATTTGTATAATGCCGTATTTATCGGATTTGTCCCCGCCGATAACCCCAAACTGGTTATCGTAGTAACAGTGAACCGTCCCCACGCACCGGAACATACCGGCGGCGCGGTTGCGGCGCCGGTATTCGCGAACATTGTCAGGCGTATTATCATTTCCACCTCCTATCTATAGGAAGAACAATGAATACTGAAATAAAGATCGAGCGGTTCGAGACCCGCGACAATACGGCAAACATCAGGGTAACTCGCGGAGATACTTCGGTTACTATGCATTCGATTCAGCCGTACAAGGAGGCCGAAAGGGTTGTCTCGCGTTTCAATTCCGAAATGGAATGGACGTTTATTGCGGGTTTGGGGCTCGGATATGTGGCGGACACATTCCTGAAGAAATCGGAGGGTAACCTCATCATATATGATCCATGCCCTGACATCCTTGATATAGCAAAATCACTTCCATCGAATAAATCCCTGCTTCAACTTGATCGAGTTCATTTCATAAACCGGACGGAAGATATCGTGCCGTTCCTCGAATCTCACAACGTCCGGGAGTTAAATTACTACCTGCACCGCCCTTATGCCGTCCTGTTTCCCGACGAGTTTTCCGGTATGGAAGGAATCCTCACCGCATATCTTTCCAAACGCCAGATCAATAAAAACACCCTGAAACGGTTCCGGATGATTTGGCTCCGCAACCTGATAAAAAACTTTCCGTTCCATTTTACAGCGCCGGGAATCGCTCATCTCAAACATCCGTTTCATGGAAAGCCGGGGCTGATTGTCGGGGCGGGGCCTTCGCTCGCAAAAAATATAGATGCGATACGCCGGTACTCGGACAGGATGGTCATCATTGCGACCGATACCGCTCTGCCCATGCTTGCAGGGAACGGCATTTCCCCCGATTTTACCGTATCCGCAGACCCGCAGGATAAAAACGCTTTATTCCTGCTCTACTCAGGCCGGACTGATACGACACTTGTTATCGACGCTGCCGGGTCGTTCCTGACGTTTGCGAAGTACCTCCCTGCGCAGACTTTGCTGTACGATTCGTTTTTTCCTATCTACCGGGAGTTATCCGGTTATTGGGGCGCGAAGGGAGATTTAATGTCCGGCGGTTCCGTATCGACAAATGCCTTCGATTTCGCGCGTTTCCTTGGATGCTCTCCGATAATCCTTGCAGGTCAGGATCTAGCCTATTCCGAAAAAAAGACCCATTTCCGGGGCAACGTTCTCGAGGATTATTTTTTCTATAAAATCGATAAGTTTCATACATACGAAAGCTATCATGCGCGGACTCTTATCCTGTCCGACCAGATTTCCATCGACGGATACTCGGGCGGAAAAGTAGTGACGGACAGGAAATTCCTCACCTTTCTCGAGTGGTTCAAACGTGAAATCGCGGTCACGAACGTACCTGTAATTAACGCAACTGAGGGAGGGGCGTTCATACCCGGCGCACGCCATCTCCCGTTGAAAGAAACCGCCGACGAATTCCTGCGTGAGCCGATCGATAAATCTTCTGCTATAAATTTTACCCCTTCCGATCCGGCGCCCTATATCGAGTATCTCCGATCGGTAATCTCCGCCTGCGATTCGCTTATTCCTGCCGCCGAACGCGCGTATGCCGCTTCGAACCAGGCGATGGCGTTATTCAGGCAGGGAAAAGATATATCCCCACAGTTCAGGGCGATGAACGAATTCGACCGCGCGGTATTGACTGCGCTGAAGGAGGGAAATGCTGTCAGCAGGTTTATCGAACTTGTAATGCAGGATTCCATCGAAAGGATCATGGAATCATCGACGGGAGAAGACAAACTTTCGGTAGACTTAATCGAAGGTTGGCAGAATTTATACGGGGATGCCCGGGCAGCGTTAAAAAAAGTACGCTACGTACTCGCCAAATCGGAACGGATCAGTCTTTCTTGATACTGCGGATATCGACCGGCATCGGAAAGTATGAAAACGGTTCCTTATCTAAATAATTCAGAATTCCCCGGTAATAAATATAGTTTTTCTCAAACATGGGGATTTTCATCGCGTTGTGAACCCCTTCCCCCGTATAGATAACACTTCCGTAGACCGTAACGGGATAATTATTATACTCTCCCGATTCCGATATGGAATAAAGATCATCTAACGGCGTATATACGATGCATTTATACAGGTCGCTCTTCGTCGGCATTTTAGGACGGTATAACCATACCCCCGATCCCGAAACCACCATGACAGGTTCGCCCGTCTTTTCGGGGTTAATATTAATCAGATAGATATTGCGGGTGGAGATAATCACAAGCGGCGAATGCGCTGTGCCTTTGATGATCAGAGGTACTGTTGCCATAATGACGCCGTTCTGCGGGTAATTCTGAATTTCGCCTAAATCAAGCGATACCGCTTCCTCGTTGAGGTCGATAAACACTCCGCAGTTTTCACCCGGCGGAGCTTTCTTCAGGAAAAACGGTGGAGGATCCTGCACGACCTGAACCGCCGTCCCTAATGAGGGAGGATTGTCGAAAATAACCTGATCGCCGAAGCTGGAGAACGCCGTGGTCCTCTTCCCGCCAAGATAGAAAAATATCCGTCCATTCATCGATTTAAAGTTGAAACCCATTTTCTGGCTGTCGCCCTTCCCTATGTCCTGTGTATATTTTTTATAGAAAGCCGATGTCAGGATTTTTACAACCTTCTGAGCAGGATAGTAATCGTAATCAACGCCCTGTAGAAGATGATTCTCGGGCGTGGCTTCCTCAAGATAAACCGTATCCACTTCCTCGTCGAGCGAAATATAAGACCAGAGCACGCTGCCGATACCGTAGTACCCGAAGAAGCGGTATGCCTCCTCCGGAAAAAAGAGGGGAATAGCCTTCTCTGAGGCCTTCAGTACCAACCGCTTATTCTCCACTCCGAAAAACATATCCGGCCCTTGCGGCCCGTAATAATAGGCGTAATCGGGTGTAAATATTAACTGATACTTTGCATTCGATCCGGTCTTTTTAACATAGACATGATAAATCAGACTGCTGTCCACAGGGAATCGCGTCATGTATCCGTTACCAAACGCCAGCAATTCCTTCCAGCTTGAAACGGTATTGATTATGCTCTTGGTATCAAAGAACGCCAAATCCCTTATCATCCAAGAGGGTTCTACATATCGGATATAATTCTGCCATACCGACGCAAATCCGGGAGGAATAACAGTAGCAAGCGTTTCGTTCTTAGAAAGCGATGCGCTGTATGGAACATCCCGGGGAGTAAAGTTTGCGCTGAGATACTGCGCCTGAACCATTTCCTGCAAATCCTTCTCAAAATATATCGGTTTCATTTCGGGAGGGTTCTGTGAGTATTCAATCTTGGGAGTATAGCTCGGTGACGAATACCAATAAAGGGAACTTCCCCCATCGGTAGAATTGATTGTAAGATTTCCTCTGACCGCAATATCCCCCACAACGATCATATCCTGAACAATATCTGCGGTTTTATCACAGTTATAAAACCATACATAATTGAAAAGATTAAGGCGCGAGAATTCGACCGTAATTTTAAGAGGGACTTGATTTTTCCAGTTCATCGATGCAGTAAGGGAATAAAGGTCCTTCCCTATTCTTTTAATATCAAACGAATAGGCTTGTTCAATTCCTTCCAGCTTTTCGGTTTGTTTAAAGAGACCTGTTTTGAGAGGACTTTTTCCCTGTATCAGATAATCGAAGTATTCCTGCACACGCCCCATGAGAAACCAGTTTCCCCTCGCCCCCTCCGCATCATGAAGAGTGCTGAAAAAAGAAAATTGGGCGATAGTCATAATCGATACAGCCATCAACAGGAGTATGCCTGTTGTGACCAGAGATATTGCCGAAATGGAAGAACGAAAGCGTTTCATGATCACTTCATTTCCGTGATATTGGTCAACCCCGCTTCTTTCAATACGTCAGGTGAAACTTTGTTCAAGCCGGTTTTATTCATGTTGATATCCACAATATGGGGTGTCAGAAAAATAACCAGCTCCGAACGGGTGACTGTTTCCACGGAATGAGAAAAAAGGTACCGGAGAATGGGAATTTCGCCGAGTATCGGTACTGCGTTTACATCGCTTGTTACCTCGGTGCGTATCAGCCCGCCGATAATAATCGTCTGCCCGTCCTTCGCGATGGCATCGCATGAAAACTCGGTAGTGATTTTCTTCGGGGCGTTTTCCGTCGCGGTAATGGCAATTGTTTGATAGGAGCTCATTTCACCGACCAACGTTAGTTTCACCTCCCCCGCGGGAGTAATTGTCGGCTCAACCTTAAGCATAATACCCACATCAAGAAACTCAACCTGCGAGGTCAAATCGAGGGATGTCTGATTCTTAACAATGCTTTTTATATATGGGACTTTACTACCGATATGTATCATCGCGCTGCCGCGATTGATCGCTAATACCTGCGGTTGTGAAATTAGCTTTAAGTGATAATTATGCGCTAAGGCGGAAATAAGCGCATCCACACCGATATGAGAATCAGAGAAGGTCTTACTGGCGGATGCATTGAACTTCTCTCCGCTCTGTCCGACCCCGGTTTGAGGCGCGAAGAGAAAACTCAGGTTTACCGCATCGCCGAGGTTCAATGCCTCCCATCGAATTCCGACTTCATCCTTATCCTCAAGATCGACCTGTACCATTTTAGTTTCAATAATCACCATCTTGGGAAGCGATGAGACAACGGTAAATAATTGGTCGATACGTCCGAAATTATCCGGAACATCCACAATAATAATTTTCGAGGACTGAGCGTCTATGGTGACACTCCCTACACCGGGAGTAAGAAGCGGTTTGATTACCGACACAAAGTTTTTTAGATCGATAATAGAGGCGTCATAAGTTTTAGTAATCAGGAAGGATTTCTGCAGTTCACTCTTATACTCAGCGAGCGATAATATTTTTACAATATTTCCCTGTTCGAGATAGTATATCCCGTGGGTAGATAGTACCGATAAAAACGCATCTTTCAACGAAGCGTTCTTAAACGATGCAGTCACCTGAGCGTTCACATTCGGGCTGACAATAAAATTCAGGCCGGACTGCATGGAAAAATTAGCAACCACATCCTTCAGCGGCATTCCCTGAAACGTCCCGGAAAATTCACCCTTTAGCTGCTCGATTAGCTTACCCTTGATCTGAATAATACTCGTTCCCGCCCCCCCGCCGGAGGAATCAATCGGTTCAATTCCGGGAGGGCCTCCGGGAATTGAACTGCCGGGTTGTTGGGAATAACTGAGAACCGATAGCACAATCAGAATAAAAACCGCGCATATCGATTTTATTATAACTTTCATTGATATACCGCCCTAATCGAATTATAATATCTTAATCCCCCGGTAAGCAATTGTCAAGTTGAATTCCGATTATTATCAAAATAAGCGGTGGCTTTTAGAAATTCAGCACAGCCTTTGAGTTTTCCAAAGCGCTCTGAACTTCTGCAATTCCAATCTGATTGGTCGATAGCATCATAATGGCATCGCCTATCGCTTTGTGGAAATCGTTCATAGCGTTGATTTTTTCAGCCATAGAATCCTTAAGACTTTCTTCAATTTTAACCTTCTGCTCAGGGGTTAACTGGTTCTTTTCGACGACAGTATTATAATCGCCGATACATTTTTTCGCTTCATCGGTAGTCGCGTTGATAAAACCGGCAATCTCCGATGACCCTTTGACCGATTTCACCTTTACAGTCCCGTCCTTGATAATCCCCGTCATTTTATCAACAGCGGCTTTCATATCCTTCTGAGCGCTATCGACAGCACTGCCGCATGAAAATAGCATGATCATCGAGGCAAATATTACTCCTAATCCGAAAACTCTTTTCATAAATTTCCTCCAACCCTATCGTTATGTAGATTTAATGTCCGCAATACACCAGTGACACGAAAAATACTATTTTAATAAAGCTTTAAACTTTGAGTAAGAATCCTTCATCTCTGCGGAGCCTGTCGCGTCTTTAGCAAACTTGACGATGGCTTCATTAATCGAATTGGTAAAATCGATGACAGCTTTTATCTTACCGTCGATAGGAATAGATGAATCGGAACCGGGCTGTATCATCTTCTGGAACTTTTCGACCGAAAGTTCCTTACCGGGCCCTACCGCTTTATTGACAAGACTATTGTATACCGACATTTCATCCTTATATTTCTCAATCGTACTGTTGATGGTATTTATTGCTTCATTCGGGTTGGCCGCGTTCTTCACTTTTTCGTTCCCATCTTTCAACAGGACAGTGAAACGGCTCACAGAAGAACGAATCTCCACTACATAATTCTTCGCGCCGACTAAAGATCCGATCGAAACGATTAAAAGTATCAGAGCCGTGACGCCGCTCATAATCGCAAACGCCATTACAATCCCGCCCCAATTATCGCCGCGCGGACGCTTTACAGCTATTCTCGCAAGAAAAAACAAACCTGCTGCTACTGCTAAAAAAATTAAAGCCATTAAAAGAGATGACATCTGATCCTCCTCTTACCTTCAGTTTAATTTAATCCCTAACTATAGAAAATCTAAATCACTAATTGACCAATTCCTCTTCACCCATTTCGGTCGTCCGTTTTTTCATAGGACGTGTTTTGCCGATTTTTTCTCTTACTGCGATATCCGATTTTTCATCGTCTTTTATTTTATTCCGTTTAAACTTAAAGTCGATGATTCCGGCATGCATTCCGACATAAAGCTCCAGGTTTTCCTTTTCAGGATCAATCCGCATATTCTCGTTGATCATCTTCTGGGAAGCTGGAATCTCGATCAACCTGCTGATAGATCGTCTCAGAGACCGGGCGCCGTATTTTATATCGAAACCTGTCTCGATTACATGCGAACGTACGGCATGGCTGACCTTAAACGCCACACCCTGCACGGCCACCGATTCATTCAGGTCATAGATCATTTTATCGAATATCTGTTCGAGTATATCTCCGTCCAATGTATTAAAGACGACGATCTCGTCGATACGGTTCAGGAATTCCGGGCGAAGGTTCTTCTTAAGTTCAGCGAGTACATATTCCTTCTTTTTTGTCTCATCCGCGTCCGAATCCCCAAACCCCATAATCGATTTCTGTGAGAGACGCTCTGTCCCGATATTCGAGGTAAAAATGATGATCGTATTGCGGAAATTGACTTTATTCCCCAGACTATCCGTGACCTTGCCTTCGTCTAATATCTGGAGGAAAATATTGAAGATATCCGGGTTGGCCTTTTCGATCTCGTCGAACAGCACCACCGAATACGGTTTTCTGCGAATCTTTTCGGTGAGTTCTCCACCCGACTCGTACCCGACATATCCGGGAGGCGCTCCAAGGATACGCGATACATTAAAACGTTCCATATACTCGCTCATATCCACACGTATCAGAGAATCTTCGGTACCGAACATGAATTTCGCAAGCGACTTCGCCAGTTCCGTTTTCCCTACCCCGGTCGGGCCGAGGAAAATGAAGCTCGCAATCGGTTTCTTGATATCCCGGAAACCCACCACACTTTTATGGATGGCGTTCGAAACAACCCCGACCGCCTCGCCCTGTCCCTTTACCGAAGCCTCCAGATGCATCTCGATCTTCGAGTACCGTTCGAAACTGGTCTCATCATCGAGATTCGACATAGGGATATTCGTGATAACCGATAGAACCCTCTGTATTTCTTTCTGGTCGATAATCACCGTATCCCGTTTAATATTGGTAATCCAGTCCTGCTTCAGTTCCTCGTACTTCTCGCGGATCAAATGTATCCGGTCGCGTACATCGGCGGCCTGTTCGTATATCTGCCCGCGGACAAATTCCGATTTCTTGTTCTCAAGGTTGGATAATTCTATTTCTAGATCGATCAATTCCTGAGGTTTATTGCTTGTCAGCGAGGACGCATTCGCGCCGGCTTCGTCTATCACGTCTATCGCCTTGTCCGGCAGATGCCTGTCGGTGATATAACGGTGCGAGAGGCGAACGGCCGCGCGTATCGCGTTATCGGTATAACGGACGTTATGGTGCGCCTCGTACTTCGATTTGATGCGGGACAGTATTTCAATCGTCCCGTCCACATCCGGCTCATCCACCACAATCGGCTGGAATCTCCGCACGAGCGCCTTGTCCTTCTCGATCCGTTTCTTATACTCATCGAACGTTGTCGCGCCGATACACCGTATCAGACCGCGCGCAAGCGCCGGTTTCAGCATATTGGACGCATCGAGCGCGCCCTCGGCGTTTCCCGCGCCCAGAATCGTATGGATTTCGTCTATGAACAGAATGACGTCGTTAGAATCTTCCGTCTCCTTGACGACATTTTTCAGCCGTTCCTCGAATTCGCCGCGGTATTTCGTACCGGCGACCAGAAGCCCCATATCGAGGAGCATAATACGCTTATCAATCAGTTTTTCCGGCACCGAATTCGTGATAATCATCTGGGCGATGCCCTCGACTATCGCTGTCTTTCCTACACCGGGTTCGCCGATCAGGATGGGATTGTTTTTCTGACGGCGGCTGAGTACCTGAATGACCCGCTGAATTTCCTTCTGCCGCCCGATAACGGGATCAAGCTTCCCCTCCAGCGCCATCTGGGTGATGTTGCGTGAAAACTTATCGAGGAATGGGGTCTTGATCTCCTTTCTTTTTTTCTTCCAGTTCTTTATTTCACCGTAACCGACTGTTTTTATAACAGTGTTTCTTACCTGATTGATGTCGATACTGCGGTTTTCCAGCAGAAACGGGAGTATCGCTTCAGGGTTGTCTTCGGCAAGTATGCCCAGCAGGAGATGCTCGGTACCGATATAGTTATGCCCGATGGTCTTTGCTTCCTGACGGGACAGATCGAGCACAAGTTTTACCCGTTTGGATATAGGGATTCCGCCCAACGTGAGGGTATTTCCGCTGCGGTTGCGGAGCGTCAATTCCACTTCGCGCTTGATATCGTCAATATTTATTCCAATCGATAACAGCGTCCGTACCCCCGCCCCTTCCGGCTCTCTCAGAAGCCCCAGGAATAAATGCTCGGGCAGCAGTTCTTCGCTGAATAAACGTCTTGCTTCCTGCTGTGACAGTATAGAAATGACTTTTTGTGCGGTCGGTGTAAACCCGGTATAATCATGCATATATAACCTTCTCCCCGGTCCTTTTTATGCGACCGATTTGTACTTAATCTGAGAGATAATTCTTTTAAACAATTCCATTCTCTCAGACGCTGTATTTTCAGCCGGAATATTATTCCGGTATATCAGATAATCGTCAGTACCCTGTACAACAAGCGTTCTAAGCTCGTCTCTATCGCTGATTGCGAGATATTTCCCGTTCAGCGAATCAATCAGGGAGATATAGTAGAGCATATCGCTCCATCCGATCTTGTCGCGGTTCTTCAGTTCGAAAATCTCCTCGAAAACAATCTCGCGCTCCTGACGTTTGCCGAAGTAAACGCGCCGCATTTCCATCTCAAGATGATATAACCGGCTGATCATTTCCTCAAATTCGTTTACCATATCGTCCTCGGACAAGCCGATCGAATAGATATTCGAGATATAATAAAGCCCGCTCGCGGACTTATCTCCCCCGGCGTTGGCTACCGAGTAACCGATACTATTCACACTTTCGGTAAACGCGTGAATCTGCTTACTGGCCATCATCCCGTATAAATTCACCAATACGGACAGACGAAGCCCTGTGCCGATATTCAAAATAGAGGAGGTCAGATACCCGTATTTCTCATCGAACGCAAAATCCACTTTATCCTCTACCGAACCCATTACGTCGGCCAGACGCTGATATATCTTACTAATATTATACCCTTTCTCTATAGCAAATATCCGGAGATGATCGTCCTCGTTAATCAGTATGATCCAATCCCCGGTCATATCCGAAATCATTTTTCTGCCGTTCCGGATAAACTCCTGCGTAATCACATTGGTACTCACATAGACCATGACCTGCGCATGCGGAATCTCATCGAAGCTTAACGTATTCAAACGGTACGGCATTTCCTTTATTTTATCCGTCAACTTCTCGTCGATTTCGTTTTTATCCTTTTCTTTCAGGAAATGAGGAAACATCAAACCTTCGAGATTTCTGGCTATCCGAACCCTGGAGGAAAAAGTAAAATTATCGAGCCTGTTCTTGCGCCGTTTCACGCTTTTCGGAAATTCAATGGATCTCATCATGCCGTCTTGTATCGAAATTTCCGATCAGTTTCTCCAGTTTCCTCTTGACCTTTTCAGCCTCCTCATACTCCTCGTTGAATAATAACTTCTCAAGCTTATTATTCAGGAAAAGGATCTCCTGTTTCAGAAGATAGAGTTTGGCAAACTTTTTCGGCATCTTTCCTTTATGGCTGGTCCCGCGTTCCAATTCGAATACAAATTCCCCGATGTACTCTTTAAACGTGCTGTAGCATTCGGGACAGCCCAGCATGCCGGTTTCCTTGAACTGCTCGAATTTCAATCCGCAATACGAACATTCCTGTCCGTGATTTTCGCTGGTTTGCTTCTGGTCTGAGTTTTCAGGTTTCATTTTCATTCCAATCAGGTTTATATTCGAAATTATTCCCGTTAAAAGGTCTTTCATCTCCTCGATAACATGCAGGAGTTTCTGGTCTACGAAATTCAACTCCTTAATATTATCCTTATCCTGAAGGTACTTTATAGCGCAACCGGCGCATAATCCCTTCTGCTCTATTTTATCACCGGAAACAATTTTTACAAATATCACAGAATCTTCTTTTCCGCATATACTGCATTTTGACGAATCACCTCTATCAAGCATAATTCCCTCCCGTTAAGATGATACCCTCCTCATTCACGCGTCTATCATAAAATTATCGTTTCACTTTGAAAAAAACTAAATAGAAAACACTCTAAAACTGCTTATATATATTATACCCTAATATTTTACAGAATTAAATCAATCACTATAAGATAATGAAGATTCGGTGTTTTGTCAATAGAAGATTCATATTACTGAGATACTTATATCGAAATGTCGTCAATTCATCCGCCCGATTCATGTGAATTGCATCATCCCGCCTTCTTTCGGATAAATAACGCCGCTTTTTCAATAGCGTCCTTCCATTCAGCAATATTTAAATAGCAGTACAGCCCCGCCGATTTCTTTTCTCCTCCCATTTTGAAATAGATAAACCCTAATTGATCCGTCCCCTTCAGGAATTCGTCCATTGCTTTTTTCCCGTTCTCATCGTAGAGAAAGACAACTTTTGACTTACCGACTATCCCCTCGCCCCTTGTCAGACGCGGGTTTTTCTCTATCTCCGATATCAGTCTCCGCGATTTATATTCGGCTATATGAAATTCAAACCCCGGATCCTGCTTTAGCCCCCAATCCACCCATAGACGGTCGTTCCGCGACGTCAGCTTCGAGATCGGGTAGTAGAGTATGCTGTGGCGCGGCAGCATCAGCATGGTTATTTTCAGGTAGGTAAGGCCTTCGACTACATACGCGGCCCGGAACCCGATCAACCCGCCGATCCAGACATAGGTCTGATCCTTGGGGGCGAAAATTCTTTCCAACTCCTTGGATACCTCGCGGGACAGGCGAAGGTTGATCTTCCTGCCGAATATATACCCGAAAACAAGCACCAGCGCAGCCGCAGAGATAATGATAAATGAAACGATATCAATCATGTTTTTTCCGGATCTCAATATAATCTGAATTTAATCCTTTCTCTAGGGCAATATTGAAAATTTCCGTAATTCGTACTATAATATCCCGAGAGGTGGCGAATGAAGGTATACATAGGTATCGGCTCAAATCTGGGAAACCGTAAAAAGTATATCCGCCAGGCGCTGGAAAAAATGTGCGAACTGATGACCATTACCCGTTATTCGAAACCCTATCATTTTCCGCCGTACGGGTTTACGCATCAGCCCGATTTTATCAATATGGTTATCGAGGGGGAGACAGAACTCGAGCCGGCGCACCTATTATCGGAATTGCTAAATATCGAACAAAACCTCGGCAGACAACGGGTCGCCCGTTGGGGTCCGCGCGTCATCGACCTGGATATACTGTTTTACGGCGGCATCACCTTGTTCGACAACGACGGCATCAATCCGCTCATTATCCCGCATCCCGATATGCATAAACGGGAATTTGTATTGAGGCCTCTCGCCGATATCGCGCCCGATTTTATCCATCCTGCATTGAAAGTTACTATCAGCGAGTTACTTGACGCACTCAGAAAATAAGTTTCCGGCGCTTTCTGTTGAATCAGTCTGAAGCCCCTAATACTCCCCTTCTTCTCCGGGAATATCCAACGAATAATACGCGACAGGCGACTCGTTGGTATGGTCGTCATGGAATAATACTTCCGGTATATCGAAATACTTCCATCTCAGGTTATACCCGTCGGGATAATCGCTATGCCCGTTTATTAACGGGTCGTCCCATGTCGTATCGACAATATGCCATGACCCACCCCAGTAAACCTCGTTCCATGCATGATTGATAGTAGTAGAACCGCCTGCCATTCCGCGGACGTACATAGCGGGAATATCGAGGGCTCTCAGTAATGCGGCATAATAGAACGAATATCCCGCGCAAACCGCGGAACCCCGGAGATAGCACGATACTGCGTCCATCGGTTTATCGACCCCGTTTAAGACTTCGAGATCGTAATAAATGCTTTTTACGATATAATCGTGAATAATACGTGCTTTGTTAGAGATCACCGACACCGCTCCTGCGAGCTGGAACGCAAGCGCGCGGATTCTCGGGTCGAGCGACTGTACCATCCCCGACGGCATCAGGTAGCGGAAATCGTTTGTACGGGAATTGACCGCCCACATCACCGCCGCAACATACCAGTACCCGTCGGGATGAGGCCCGTTCAGGACTTTTACTGTGTATGTGCCCGCGCCGTAACGCATAAATATCTTCTGCTCGAAATAGCCCTTACTATCGATATAATACCACATCGTGTTTGATAAGTCCGGGGACTGGATGCTGATCGCGAGACGCGGATAGTCCACCGAATAATTCGTACCTGTGATAGTAAAATATGAATCGGCGACGAAATTGCTGACCGTGCCGCTTGTAATTTTCACATTTTTCGCATAGATCGAATATGTCTTCATCTGCCCTGCCGTAAGATTACTGATAAACCCGTTGACGGTCACACCGCCGAAGGTCATTTGAACCGGCATAGTCCGCATTGCATACATCGGCAGAGAATATTCCGTACCCCCGAAGGAGGCGGAAAGTTTATAATAATAGGTGGTGTCCGGGGAAAGCCCATACTGGCTGTAGGAGAGACCGCTTCCGGAGTATAATTCGCTGAAAGTCCCGTTGGAACTGGTCGAATAGGATAGAATATATCCTGTAGCGCCGTTTGTGGAAGTCCATGAGAACCCGATCATATTCGAACTGCACGAAAGAATGTAAAGCTGGAAGGGATTTATCGAGGCTGCGGGGGCAGGCTCGCCCGGAACAGGCGCACATGATACGTATATCCCCATCAATGCCGTTATAAAAACCGCGATAATCTGTGTTTTTCGCATCCTGGCATTCTCCTTCAATTTGATATCATAGTATGCCCTGATTTTACTGAAATTTCAATTTTACATACGTATTTTATTTCCATATTGATTTTTTTACCGGAATAGTATATAATTAACGCGAATTACCAAGAAGGAGATCAATATGAAAATCGTGCTGGCTTATTCCGGCGGCTTGGACACATCCGTAATACTCGCATGGCTGAAACAGAAATACGATGCGGAAGTCATCGCCTACGCTGCAGACCTCGGACAGGAAGAGGATTGGGACGCTGTACGCGAGAAAGCCTTACGCACCGGGGCAAGCAAAGTTTATATAGAAGACCTGAAGGAAACATTTGTAACGGACGCGATATTCCCCGCTATCAAGGCGAATGCCGTCTATGAATATAAATATATGCTGGGCACATCCCTCGCGCGTCCCCTGATCGCGAAGCGGCATGTGGAGATCGCGCTGAAGGAAGGCGCCGAGGCGGTATCCCATGGCGCCACCGGTAAGGGAAACGATCAGGTGCGGTTCGAACTGACGTTCAGGGCCCTCGCTCCCCATCTGAAAATAATCGCACCGTGGAAGATGGACGACTTCTTCAAAGCGCGGAACGATCTCATCGATTTCGCCAAGGCGAACAATATCCCGATCCCGGTATCGAAGGAAAAACCTTACAGTATGGACGCGAACCTGATGCATATTTCCTACGAGGGCGGCATCCTCGAAGACCCCGCGAACGAGTACGACAAGTCGATGTTCCTGATGGGAGTCGACCCGTCGGACGCGCCGGATAAACCTGAGTATGTCGAGGTCGAATTTGAAAAAGGCATCCCGGTCGGTGTCAACGGTAAGCGGATGAAACCGTACGAACTTCTCTGCGAGGTGAATAAGATCGGCGGCCGGAACGGCGTCGGGCTTGTCGATCTGGTGGAAAACCGGCTTGTCGGCATCAAATCGCGCGGTGTCTATGAAACACCCGGCGGGGCGATCCTGATCGAGGCGCATAAGGCGCTCGAAAGCATCACTCTCGAACGGGATACGATGCACTATAAGCAGATTATGGAATTAACTTATGCCGAAATGATCTATAACGGGAAATGGTATCATCCCCTGTTCGATGCGATGACCGCGTTTTTCGATAAGACGCAGGATGTCGTCAACGGCAAGGTGAAGCTTAAACTATACAAGGGTAATATTACCCCCGCATCGAGGCAATCCGCGGACTCCCTCTACGATGTCAATTTATCGACGTTCGAGGAAGGAAGCGGGTACGACCAGAAGGACGCGATCGGGTTCATCAAGCTGTACGGCCTGCCGATGCAGGTATACGGCGCGAAGCACAGGAGAAAATAGAATGAAGTTTTTTAAAGCCTTACTTATACTTATACTTTGTTTCTCATCAACTGTTTCCGCGTTTGCGGGTGCCGGCCGGCTTCTCACAGCAGATACTCCGTTTATCGATACCACCCATATTCTAACTTTAGAGGCGCTCAGTTACCGTCCTCTGGATCTGCGCTTAAACCTTCCGCTCGGGTCCGGATTTGCGGTTTCAGTCAACTCGTCATTTCCACTCTATATTGTCGGTCTATTTAACGGCGGCGTCAAACTCGGGTGGGATATTCCGGCAAGCCCGCTTGCGATGTCGTTATCCATCCGCTACTTAGAATTCACCGGCGAAAAGCTGCTGATCGACCTGATCAACGGGCAGCTTGCCGGAGCCGCAACCATCGTCAGCGCGGACTTCAATTTTACATCCATCCTCTTTGAGGGAAGTTTCGGGATCGACTTAAAACCCATCCATTTTTACATCATACTTGAATCGCAGCTGCTGGGCAATAAAACGGGATGGGATTCCTTCCTGCGCCCCGTATTGGGGGCGGATATTCAGATGGACTTCGTGACATTTTTCTTAGAGGCTGGCTATTTTATTCACATGCAGCAGATTGCGCCCGTAAGCTCCGGATCGTTAATCGGACTGAATACGCCCGGCGACCTGACGCTTGGAGGAGGCATCTGTTTCGACCTGAAGGCTGTGATTATTACTGCAGGTATTGCATACCCGGGATTTGAATTAAAATACGGTACAGGCGCGTCGGACGTTTTCTCTCTGCCTATATTGCCATATATTTCTCTCGAAATTCCCCTTTTATAGGAGTAAAAATGAAAACATTTAAAATAATTATTCTGGTTTCCATTATTTTTGCGGGCTGCCGGATGTCCTCTACTCTGCTGCTCAACGATCGGTTTTCCATGCTTTTCCCCATGACAGCTTTCAACTTCGGGATCTTTTCCTCTACCAATTATTATTCCGAACTGACGGTTATAAACGATATGAAAACCGTTATTCCCGAAACCGTTGTTATTCAGGAATTGAAGTTGGAGTATTCGATCTCTAACCTGGAGAATAATTCGGTGACTGTTTCGTTCGCCGTCAGTACAAATTACACTGCCCAACCCGGACAGACAATTCTTTATCCATCAGGCGCATATCCCTATGTCGACGACACGAACCAGACCGTATTCGTGTTCACAAATCTGATTATATCTCCCTTCCAGACGGTGAAAGGATCGTATACTGCGACCCTGTCAAAACCGATACTTATCCGGGCGCTCCTGTATTCGGATTACTATGCCCTGATTATCCGGGCGGGTGTTTCCGGGTTGGGATTGCAGAGGATCAATCTCAAGATTGATGTTTCAGCAACCGCGAAAATAATCACAGAAACCGAAGTCGGAAATATTCCTTTACTTTCGGGAATAGCACAATAAAAAACAAGATGCATGAGATAGAATTACTCGCCCCCGCGCGCGATAAGGACTGCGGTATCGCTGCGGTAAAATGCGGCGCCGATGCGGTATATATCGGGGCGGATAGTTTCGGCGCACGCGCCGCCGCCTCCAATCCCGTCTCCGAACTGGACGAACTGATCCGTTTCGCACACCGTTACTGCGCTCGGGTCTACATCACCCTGAATACCATCCTATACGACCACGAACTCCCGGAAGCGGAAGCTTTAATACGCCGGGTGTATGAAATGGGCGCGGACGGACTGATCGTACAGGATATGGGAATCCTCGAGATGGATATCCCGCCTATTCCCCTGATCGCGAGCACCCAGACACATAACCATACCCCGGAACGGGTTAAGTTCCTCGAACAGGCCGGATTCTTCCGGGCTATTCTCGCACGCGAACTGACCCTCGACGAGATCGTCGCAATCAGGAAAGAAACATCGATTGAGCTTGAAACATTTATTCACGGCGCGCTATGTATCAGCTACAGCGGGCAATGCTATATCAGCTACGCTTGCTACGGGCGCAGCGGGAACAGGGGCGAATGCGCCCAGCCCTGCCGGATGACATATTCCCTCCTTGACCGGAATAAAAAGATGCTGATCAAGGACAAATACCTCCTTTCATTAAAAGACCTCAATCTATCGGGGTATTTGAAGGAGCTGATGAATGCCGGAGTGACATCGTTTAAAATCGAGGGACGTCTGAAAGACGAGAACTACGTGAAGAACGTCGTAAGTTATTACCGCCGGCATCTTGACAGCATCATGGATGGAGCCGATTACAGGAAGCCGTCGAGCGGACATTCTACCGTAGAATTTTCCCCCGACCCGCAAAAGAGCTTCAATCGAGGTTTTTCTACCTACTTCCTCAACGGCAGAAGGCCTGATATTATTTCAGTGCACACCCAGAAGTCGATCGGCGAACCACTCGGAAGGGTAATCACAAAGGGAAGGGAATGGTTCACGCTGGAGGGGGATAAAGAACTTAATAACGGCGACGGGATATGCTATATCGACGACAACAACATTCTTGCCGGGACAAATATCCTTTTTTCCGAGGGGAAGAAAGTATTCCCGCACGATAACCGCTATATAAAAATCGGATTGACAATCTACCGGAACAGCGATCACGATTTCATCAAGGAACTGAAACGGAAGAAGATCGAACGGAAAATTGATATCGATCTGTGGTTCGGCGAGCACCCCGACGGGTTTATCCTGCGCGCGCTGGACGAGGACGGAATAGCCGCAGAGTATATCCTGACGGGCGGGAAAATCCCAGCGCAGAATCCTGAAAAAGCATCGGAGACTATAAAAAAACAATTGCTGAAATTCGGGGACGAGATTTTCAGTGTCAGGAAATTCAGCGACGAACTATCGCAGCCATTCTTCTTTCCGGTCAGTGTTCTCAACGACGCGCGGCGGAATCTGGCGGGAGTTTTGGAAAAAAACCGCGAGACTGCATTCCCCCGTAAAGAAATAATGATCGAAAAGAATAATATCCCTTATCCGGAGACCGAGCTGGATTTTACTGGAAATATTTTAAACCGTCTCGCACGGCGTTTTTACGAGAGGCACGGGGTGAAAATCCTGCGTCCCGCTGCGGAATCGGGATTGGATCTGACCGGCGAGACAGTGATGACGACCCGTTACTGCCTGAAATATGAATTAGGCCGGTGCGGCAAATTTCCGATCACCCCAGAGATAACTTCCTCGGACACATCGGATTTTACGGAACCGTACTGCCTCGATGACGGGAAACGGAAATTTCGTTTGGAGTTCGACTGCGCGAAATGCCGGATGAAAATCATTCTGGATAAGTAAATCAATCTTATCTATATGCCTTCTATACCAAGTACTTGGTTAAATTTCTGTATCGTAGCGTCTTCGGTAATCCTGCGGATAACCGTACGCCCGTTATCTTTCTCAAGATCGATCTGAAGTTTATACTTGAGCAGCTTCGGTTCTTTCGAGGGATTGTAGAAAATATTAATAATTGGCCGAAGGGAGAAGGGATTCAGCCGATGATCTACAACATAACCTACTTCTCCGGTGTTTAGCAGGACATAACTGTCGATCGGATAGAGAGGTTCTCCGTTGATTTTCTTTATCATCTCTTTCAGGAAAATCTGGGATATTTCCGGGTTGAATTTCGTTCCGGATTTCTCCATAATATACCCGAAGGCATTTGAGAAAGGCTGTGCTTCTTTATAAGTCCTTTTACTGGTAATCGCGTCGAATACATCCGCAATCGAGATAATCTGCGCAAATACATTCGATTTATCCCATCGGATGCCCAACGGATATCCTCCGCCTGTGTAGTCCTCATGATGTAATAATACCCCGTTTATTACATCCTTACTGAACTGACTCTCAGCCTTGAGAATGTTATAAGCAAATAACGGGTGTTTTTTCATGATAGCCCATTCGGCGGGATTCAGTTTTTCCGGCTTATTAAGAATCTCGATAGGCACCAGCGTCTTTCCGATATCGTGGAGAATAGCGGCAGTCCCTAAAACACGTATCTTCAATTCATCCAAATTCATCGCAAGACCGCATGCGAGGGAAATTGTCGCCACGTTTATGGAGTGGGTATAGGTGTAATCGTCGAAATCCGCAAGATCAAGCAGGTTAAGACACGCATCGTTATTACTTCTGATATCATCGATAAATGTATCTATAATCTCTTTTACTTCGCGGGCGGGGATTTCACCTTTCTGATTGCGTATCGCCCCCTCAATATCGTCCATAACAGAAATAGCCCTATCGATATGCTCATCGGCAATTGTAGAGGATGTGTTTTCCTTTTTCAGTTTTAGACGCTTCCGCGTATAGGTAATCGTTTTTACTCCGCAGGCGATAATCTGCTTGATCTGTTCTTCCTGAAGCGGGACATCCATTTCTATGACTTTCGTACCCTGCTCGTCGAATCCGTCACCCTTGAGTACCATTCCCGGAGCCAGAAAGTGCGTAGAAACCTCGATTCTGATATCATCCCACGCCATACGAACCCCCGATATAACTGTACAATTGTATAATGATTAACTAAATATGTCAAAATAATTTAAAAGTTACTTTTTGAACGTCCCGTCATCTTTGAAAGTTACCGTTTTTCCGGCTTTAATCTTCTTGGATTGGATTATGCAATCTTTTGCAAGCGTCCCCGATTCAAGCTGTCCGTTGGCGAAAAATTTTATCGGTTTCCCCATTTTAAAAACCATCTCATTGAGCTCGGTATCGGAGGCGGGAATCCCAGTTTTTACCTTCCCGTTATTATGGAATTCCAACGTGGTTTTTTCTTTGTATAGAACTCCCTGCACAGAGGAATCGGCGCCAAGCGTTCCTCTCTGAATAATCCCGTTCTCGTAGAACGAGATTATTTTTCCGGCCTTCCATGTACCGCCTTGGATGTTCACATCTTCCATCGGCTTTACACCCATTACATTCCCGTTGGAGTAAAAATTAAGCAGCGTATTTTTTTCAATTTTGATACCCTGAACTATAGAAATATCCGCCAATACCCCCCGTTCAACAAAACCGTTCTCATAGAATAGAAGTGGTTTCCCGCTCTTAAACGGAACGGCCTGTATCACGGTATCGTCTTTAAGCATCCCTTCTTTTATTTTACCCGATTCAAACAATATGAGCGTTCCTCCGGCGGGAAATGTCACCCCGCAGATCATAAAGTCCTTCGCTAAGACCCCGACCTGAAGTTTACCCGATTCATAATACACCACCATCTCTTTTGCCTTTAACGGTATCCCCTGTATCTCGGTATCTTTCTCTAAAAATACAACTGAAGTCTCCTGCTTCTTATTGGCGGCGGTCAGTCCGCTGACAAAAAAAGCATTCATCATAAACAAAGCAAGTAAAAATCTCATTCAAAGTCCTCCTAGTACTAATACCCCGATATACTATTTCAGAAAATCCTTCGATTCTCCGGCCCAGTTAAACGATTTTACCGCATACTGGTGTTTTTTTCCGGATTCTACGGTAACATCTTGATACTTATTCACTTCGGTATAACCAACTTTTATGAAGTCCTTTGCAGCATCTTCCCAACGATATACATAATACCCGACTGTATCCTGTGACGCCTGCCACTGAAGAGATGCGGATGTTTTATCAAATGTAACCTTCAGATCGGCGGGTTTTGATGGGGGATTTTTATATATGTTTCCTTTCGCCCATCCCTTCACTACGGGACTGGGTGTATCAGCGCCTTTGGGAACATCGGGAACAACCATATATTCGTATATAATTCCAGCCTCGATATCCTGATCGATATAGATTTCTCCAGTATCCTTCGATGATCCGAATTTTTTAAGCTGCTTTTTCATTACTTCATTGACAGTAATAATCAGTTTCCAATCGGGGTCTTTCTGACTCTTCCGGAATACTAGATATCCTTCTTCATCGGGGATTTTCCCGAATTTTATCATAATATACTTATCATAATTGCCCTGAGATGCCGAAATCTCGGCATAGGCGGAATTGACTTCGTTACGGCTGAAAAGCGACATAGCATAACCCTGCTGAGGGGTAGTCGGAGCGCTATAACCTTTTTTATTCTGCGAAATAACGGAGTAATAATAATACTTACCCTTCTGAATATCCTTATCGCTATAGCTCTGTCCGGAGATAGTATCAAGCAGTTTCCATTCTTCGTGATCTGCATCCCATTTCATGACAAGATTCTTCTCTGACGAGGAATCGGACTTCCATTTGATTTCAATGTATCCGGAGTATTTTCCCTTACTGACATCGAAATTCTTCGGCATACCCGGTGCTTTGCCGGAAACAACTACTTCCTGATCATCGTCATCGTCGACAACCACATCGGAATCGTCATCGACTATTTTATTATCGCTCGGTGATTTTTCCTGAATATCCTCCATCACCATCACAGCTCCGGTGACCTGGGGGAAAAACGAATATGGAATCCATGCATATCCCTTATCGCCCCATCCGGTACCCCACGAGTTGATCAGCTTAAACGCCCCCCCGTATTTACTATCGTCATATCCAACCAGCGTCATCGCGTGACCGCCCATCGATTTCCCGGATTTCGAATTATAGACTGGATTGCTTTTATTCAGATTATTGAAGTTCATATACACCGTCGCGCCGAAAATAACCGGGTATCCTTTTGAAAGATAAGACTTGATCGTGCTGATTTCGGTAGGTTTAATCGTATAGAACTTTTCAGCCTTATATTTCCCGGCTTCCTTTACTGCCTGCGAATTCGGTTTCGATTTATAATTTTTAACATTATACGGCATAGTATCAAGAGTCGCGCACCCCATCTTTACCATTAACTGGCAGGCATCGTATATGGACGATCCCTTATCTACACCGCCGTTGATCTGATTATAGATAAACGCCGGGCTGAAAAGGGTATTGTCATCATACTTCCATTCATGCTCGATATATTCCTGATAGGACTTTGCGGCATATGCGGTAGCCCAGGCGACGCAGCTGGACTGCATTCCCTGACTTCCAACAGGGGGCATATCCTTCGATAAATCCACTTTTGTTGGAAGCGCGCGGGGTTCCGCAGATGCAGGCGGTACCATGGAACCGGCGGAATACATTTTAGCAATCGATTCCCCACTCCACCCGCCGACATACTTAGAATAATCCTCAGCCCAGAGATTTGCGCCTAATACCATGTGGAATAACATACCCAATAGTAATAATACATTTCTCAGGCACCGCATCGTTTTCCTCCTTAATACGCCAATAAAGTCTATCATAAATCAATAGCTTTTTCAACCATTTTCATATATTATTCGTCAATTTATCCTCATCGTCCAATAACGACGACATCCCCAATCCAAGCAGGCGTACCCGCTTTTTATCGATATCCGTTTTTTTAAGAAGCATAATCGCCTCACGGTACATCGTTTCAGCGTCACGGGTATACTCTTCAATAGTGTGACTTCGGGTGACTGTCTCGAAATTCGCGTACCTCACCTTGATCGAGATTGTCTTTCCGGTGATCTTCTTTTTTTCCATCGATTGGCTGAGTTCACCTGCAGACTCCCGGAAATACGCTTCGATCTGCTCGCGTTTATAGATATCCTTAGGATAGGTGTATTCCTGACTGATAGATTTGCGAATCCAGTTCGGATCAACCTGTCGCTCGTCGATACCGCGCGCGATATTGTAATAATACTCTCCGGATTTCCCGAAGTACTCCCTCAACTCCTCTAGAGTGAATTTCCGCAAATCCGCGCCGTTTGCGATCCCATGCTCCTTCATCCGTTTCTCGGTCGCCGGGCCAACACCGTAGAACTTTCCGATAGGCAGGTTATCGATAAACCCGATCGCCTGATCCGGCGGAATGACCGTCAATCCGTCGGGCTTCCTGTAATCGGACGCCACCTTGGCGATAAACTTATTATATGATACCCCGGCGGACGCCGTCAGACGGGTGACCGTCCGGATACGCGCCTTGATCTCCCTCGCAATACGTGTCGCGGAATCGATGCCCTTTTTATTGACCGTGACATCGAGATATGCCTCGTCGAGCGACATCGGTTCGACCAAATCGGTATAATCGTGGAATATCGCGCGGATATGTTCCGACGCCCTTTTGTACCTGTCGAAATGAGGGTATACCAGAATTCCCTGCGGACAGAGCTTGAGCGCGGTAACAGTGGGCATTGCGGAATGCACACCGAATTTTCGCGCTTCGTACGACGCGGTCGAGACCACTCCGCGCGTCTCCGGGGAACCGCCTACTATAACCGGCTTTCCCCTCAATGCGGGATTGTCGCGCTGTTCCACCGACGCATAGAAGGCGTCCATATCTATATGAATAATTTTACGGAATTTGCCCATAGAATAATGTAACGCGGGGACTGATGTCAGTCAAGTAATCGTAATCTACCTGTTTTCGCGAATTAAATTCCATCGATTTCTTGACGGAAATCCAAATTATTTTTATAATACTATTCTCGATAATCGATGGGGTTGTAGCTCAGTTTGGTTAGAGTACTGGCCTGTCACGCCAGGTGCCGCGGGTTCAAGTCCCGTCAACCCCGAAAGAAAAGCCCTTCCGCGTTGGAAGGGCTTTTTGTATATATCTAATTGTCTGCCATCTTACTGAGGCGCTTGCGTTCGCCCGAGTCGAGGCTAAGCTTACGCATCCGCACGTTCTTCGGCGTGACTTCCACCATTTCATCGTCACGGATATACTCCATCGCCTCTTCGAGGCTGAACTTTACCGCGGGCGCGATCTTGATCGTCTTATCCGAACCCGCCGCGCGCATATTGGTCATTTTCTTCCCTTTCTGGACATTGACCTCAAGGTCGTTATCCTTATTATATTCGCCGATAATCTGTCCGGCGTAGACAACATCGCCCGCCTCGCAGAAAAACTTACCGCGGTCCTGCAGTCCGTTCAGCGCGTATTCGGTGACAGTCCCTTCACCCATTGAAATAAGCGCGCCGGTCTGACGCTGTTTGATGGAACCCTTGAAATATTCATACTGATAGAAACGGTGATGCATGATGCCCTCGCCCTGCGTCACATTCAGGATACTGTTCCGGAGACCCATCATGCCGCGCGCGGGAATATGAAACTCCATCCGGGTCATACTTCCCCGTTCCTCCATCTTGATCATCACACCTTTCCGTTGCCCGACAAGGTCGATCACCTTCCCGGCATATTCGGCGGGAGTTTCCACAGTCATCAGGTCGATCGGTTCGGTCTTCTTCCCGTCGATCTCCTTGTAGATCACCTTCGGCGCGCCCACGGAAAACTCGTACCCTTCCCGCCGCATATTCTCAATTAAAACCGAGAGATGCAGTATGCCGCGTCCGAATACCATAAACATATCCGTGATGCCTGTTTCGTGTACCTGAAGCGCCACATTATGCTGGAGTTCTTTAAAAAGCCTTTCCCGCAGATGGCGGGATGTTACATATTTTCCTTCGCGCCCATGAAACGGCGACGTATTAACCGAAAAAGTCATACTGATCGTCGGTTCGTCGATAGTCAGCAGGGGTAGCGGTTCGGGATTGACCGCATCGGCAAGCGTATCACCGATATCGATATCCTCTATTCCGACTATAGCGCAGATATCGCCGGTAGCCGCTTCGGATACTTCGGTGCGTCCCAACCCTTCGAATAGATATATCTGTTTTACCGATACATTATGAATCGCACCGCTTCGTTTGATAATACAAAGCGGACTGGTTTTATCGATCATCCCGCGGAAAACTCTCCCTATACCGATTCTTCCAACATAGGAATTATAATCCAGTGATGTAATCTGCATTTGCGCCGGCCCTTCGATCAATTGAGGCTCTGGAATCCGTTCGATAATCGTCTCAAGCAGCGGCACCAAGTCCTTCCGTTCCTCCTTCAGGTCATGCACCGCCCATCCGTTCCGCCCGCTCGCATAGATCACCGGGAAATCGATCTGCTCGTCATCCGCACCCAGCTCGATAAAAAGATCGTATATCTCGTCGAGGACTTCGTTTGGACGGTTATCCGGACGGTCGATTTTATTGATTACTACAATGGGTTTCAAATTAAGATGAAGCGCCTTCTCGAGTACGAAACGGGTTTGGGGCATCGGACCCTCGAACGCATCCACTAGAAGCAGTACACCGTCGGCAAGCTTCAACACACGTTCTACCTCGCCGCTGAAATCGGAGTGTCCCGGAGTATCGATAAGATTAATCTTTATATCCCCGAATTGTATGCTGATATTTTTCGACAGGATCGTTATGCCGCGTTCCCGTTCCAAATCGTTCGAATCTAGAAAGCATTCCTGCACTTCCTGATTCTCACGGAATACTTTGCTCTGTTTAAGCAATTCATCCACTAAGGTTGTTTTACCGTGATCGACATGCGCGATAATCGCGACATTTCTTATTTTTTGCAAAATTTCTCCTTACTCTTTATCTAATCAATTTTTGTGAGTAAGTATTATAATGGGAAAATGTATTACAGTCAATTCGGCGGATGATTCGGTTTCAATTTTTTATGGCCGGTAAAATAATTCAGACGCATAGATGAAAACTCCCGTTTTTTCGCATTCTCCAAGGACTTGCTTTTATCGGGAAAGTATTTTACCATAGATTGTTCAATTATTCTATGGAGCGGTTTATGAAATATATCATCGCGATAATTCAGCCGTCCCGTCTGGAAGCGGTACGCGACGCGCTTCAGGAAGCGGAGATTACCCGTATGACTATCTCCGACGTCATGGGCTACGGGCGCCAGATGGGGCATACGGAAAACTTTATGGGTAAGGAATATGAGATTCATTTTACCCGTAAGGTAAAAATCGAGATCGCGGTAAACGATGATTTTCTCGATATGACAATCGATACTATAATGAAACATGCGCGTACCGGCAAGATCGGGGACGGGAAACTGTTTATTTTCCCGATGGATGAAGTGATTCGTATCCGTACCGGTGAGACCGGCAGCGAAGCGATTTAATTTTTTTATATAGCCAAGGAGGAACCATGAGTTTCAGTCTAAAGCCTCTTTCCCAATTTAAGGGGCGTCCCGGCCCGTTGCTGGTAATTGTGATGGACGGGGTGGGAATCGGAAAAGAAAACGAAGGGAACGCCGTCTATATGGCGAAAACCCCTGTTCTAGATAATCTGTTTAAAAGCGAAATGTACGCCGAACTCCGCGCGCACGGCACCGCCGTAGGGCTTCCCTCCGACGACGATATGGGCAACAGCGAAGTCGGGCATAACGCTCTCGGCGCGGGACGTGTTTTCGCGCAGGGCGCGAAACGGGTCAATCAGGCTATACAGGACGGCAGTATTTTTAAAAGCGACGTATGGAAGAAGATTGCCGCGCAGTGCAAGTCGAAGAATTCCGCATTCCATTTTATCGGGCTTCTTTCCGACGGTAACGTTCATTCGCATATCAATCACCTGACCGCGATGATCCGTCAGGCAGATACCGAGGGTATTCAGAAACTCCGCGTGCATGTCCTTCTCGACGGGCGCGATGTTCCGGAAAAGTCGGCCCCGACCTATATCGGCATGCTGGAATCCCACCTCGATAAATTCCGCGCGAAAGGCCGCGATTATAAAATCGCCTCCGGCGGAGGCCGTATGGTCACTACAATGGACAGGTATTTCGCGAACTGGGATGTCGTCAAGAAAGGATGGGAAGCGCACGTACTAGGACAGGGGCGTCAATTCAAATCGGCGCTCGAAGCGGTGGAAACCTACTATACCGAAGACCCGAAGATGACCGACCAGTATATGGACTCCTTTGTCATCGCGGAAAACGGTACGCCAGTCGGAACTATCGAAGACGGCGACTGTGTCGTATTCTTCAACTTCCGGGGCGACCGGGCTATCGAAATAACGATGGCATTCGAACAGGAGCAGGGGTTCGGGCATTTCGACCGCGTTCGTTTCCCGAAGGTGTTCTATGCCGGGATGATGCAGTATGACGGCGATCTCAAGCTCCCCACGAACTTTCTTGTCGATCCCCCGACTATCGACCGTACTGTCGGAGAATACCTCTGCACCAATAAAGTGACCTGTTTCGCAATGTCCGAGACCCAGAAGTACGGGCATGTCACCTATTTCTGGAACGGCAACCGTTCGGGATATATCGACGAGAAGCTCGAGAAATACCTCGAAATCCCGTCGGATAAAATCCAGTTCGATCAGGCGCCGAAAATGAAGGCGCGTGAGATAACCGAAAAGGCGAAGGAACTTCTCAAATCCGGTAATTATAAATTCGGGCGTATCAATCTCGCAAACGGGGATATGGTCGGGCATACCGGTATTATGCCGGCCGCGATCACCGCTGTCGAGACGGTCGATACCTGCGTCGGCGAACTGATCGAAGTGGTCACTTCCCTCGGGGGGATAACAATCGTCACCGCCGATCACGGCAACGCCGATATCATGTTCACCGAGAAGAACGGCAAGAGAGAAGTCCAGACCGCCCATACCCTTAATCCCGTACCGTTCGTGATAGTGGATTCCGGATATCAGGGCGAATATAAAATGGCCGGTATCGACAAGCCGGGACTTGCCAATGTCGCGTCCACCATATGCAACTTGCTCGGCTTCGAGGCCCCCGAAGGATATGAACCGTCGCTCGTCGAATTTAAGTAGCATTCCTTCGAGGAGAAGCCCCCGAAGGATACGAACCCTCGCTCGTCGAATTCAAGTAGCATTCCTTCGAGGACAAGCCCCCTCATGGTATGAACCGCCGCTCGTCGAATTCAAGTAGCAATCCTTCGAGGACAGGCCCCCGATGGATACGAATCGCCGCTTATAGAATTTAAGTAGAATAACGTTATCAAATAAAAATACCCCGCCTTTAAGGCGGGGTATTTTCTTATCGTCTAAACTGTCTTATTCTTGTACGGGCGTGATCTGGAAAATATAAACACTATACGGGGCTAGCTTTAACGGCAGACCGGCGTTCTGATCGTACCTGTTGGTCGTATCGGACGCGAGAGCTTTTACCGTCATGTCGGACTGGAAAATATCCTTGAACTGATACTTCGCGGAGGGCGCCAATCCCATATTCTTCCATGCCGCATCGGGAATCTTGATCACCGTATCCATTGCCTCATCGCGGTTGAAATTATAGACAAACAGGAGGCACTGGTTCTTGGAATAACGCAGATAGGCGTAACTCTTCTTGTTATCGAAACCCTTACTCTGGTTCTTATAATTAGCATAGTAAAGATCGTAAACATTTCCGGAGTTGATCGCCTCGTTATCCTTCGCGAGATTGAGTATTTTCATATAGGTATCGCGGAGTTTCTTCTGATTTTCGCTCAGAAGACCGCCGTCGAACTTCCCGCCGTTCATCCACTTCTGGTGCTCGGTGACTCCCCAGTAATCGAAGATCGTGGTCTTCCCGTCCTTACCTGAGAACCCCTCTGTACCGTCGCCCGGCTCGCCTACTTCCTGTCCGAAGTAGATCATTGTCGGTCCGGCGTATAAGGTCGCCGACATGACCATTCCGGGAATAGCATTCCACGGGTCCTTACTGAATCCCTTCGACGCCAGACGGAGTTCGTCATGGTTCTCGAGGAAGGTCAGCATGTTCTGCTGGAAAGGCTTGACATTATTCCACGAATAATATACATCGCCTGCGTTTCCGTCTTTATTTTTATCGTAGATCAGTTTCTTAACAGAATCGTACAGACCGACTTTATCATAGAGATAATCGAATTTTCCGGTATCGATATAGTTCTTGTAAGCGTTGCGGTTGTAGATTTCGGCGATAAACACAATATTGGGGCTGACTTTCTTCACCTGCGGGATCGCCCATCCCCAGAACTCGACGGGCACCATCTCTGCCATATCGCAGCGGAATCCGTCCACACCCATCTTCGCCCAATAGATCAGGATATCGACCATCTTGTACCATGTATTGGGCTTCTTCCCGTTGACATCGAAGTACGTCTTACGGTTATTCTGGATATCCACACCGTAATTCAGTTTGACAGTCTCGTACCATGACCCGGCGTCCGGGGTGGGAGTAAACTGGTCGTTTCCGGTCGCTTTGGCGGGGTTCTCGTCGAACTTACCGTCTTCGGTCGGGAATGTCAGATCCTTTCCGAGAGGATCGTTCTTCGGCGGGCTGAATGTTTTACCGACTAAATAGTAATAGTTATTATTCGGATCGAACGCTTTGGTCTTATCGTCCTTCGCGCCGAGGTCTTCCACACCCTTGGGTTTCGCATCTGACTGATAGAAACGCGCGACATGATTGGGAACAAAGTCGATGATTACTTTCAGGCCGTTCTTATGGGTTCGGTCGATCAGGGCCTTGAATTCCGCGAGACGGTTCTTGATATTGACCGCCATAGCGGGATCGACGTCGTAGTAATCCTTGATAGCGTACGGAGAACCCGCGCGGCCTTTTACGACATCCGCGTCATCCATCGGTATCCCGTACTTCGTATAATCTTCCATCTGTGCATGTTCGAGAACACCGGTGTACCAGACGTGGGTGATCCCGAGTTTCTTCAGTTCCTGCAAAGCCTTATCGGTGATATCGTTAAATTTACCTACTCCGTTCTGTTCGATGGTACCGAATTTTACGTTATTGGTAACCTTGTTCCCGAAAAGACGGGTCATCATCTGATAGACGACGAGCTTGTTATTGCCGATACCGGTTTGTACGACATTCGGGTCCTTTGGCAGTGACTTCGGGGGTGCGGGCGTTTCGTCCTCCTGCACCGCGCCTTCTCCGCATGCGGTAAATAATACCAGTATTGCGGATAAAAATAACCAACCAAGCCGTTTCTTCATGTATGCCTCCTTGATTAATAAATGCGAACTCTGTCGTAGAGAACTACCGCATTTTCAGTGTATGCGGCTATAAAAAGCTCCTTTAATCCGACCTTCAACCATCCTTTATAAGGCGCGAAAAATTTTACAACCGCGACATAAACCGGAGTCCCTGCCGGGATACCCCATACGTTACCGGCGGGTGCGGTGAATCGCTCGAGCGCAAGGAGTTCGCGGAATGTCTCCTTTGCGAAATGCTTATGCTGTGTGATCTGCTGATATACACGCGCGATTTCGGCGTTCACAACGGCGTTCTGATAAGCGTAGTCGTTATAGAAATTCAATTGCGGGATAGCTCTCAATGGGTCGATCTGGATATTTCCATCGATTCCGGCTAACTGAACGTTCCGCAGTCCTCCCCACTCTACCAGATACAATGAATTCGATATTTTCACATTGATATTCGGCAGAAGGTCGTTATTCCGCAGTACCGTTGTCTGGTTGACCGAGTAATCCGGCGTAAGATTAGCGAAAGGCATCAGCTGATTGAACACATAACTGACCGCAGCGGCATTGGTACTTTTCATATTGGTAAAGTAAGACATCAGGCTCTTTATATCGCCCTTTTTCGCGATCACAGCATTAACACCCTTTGTAAAATTATCGAGGCCGATGGTGTAATATGCCAAATGAAGGAGAGCAAAGTTTTTCATCATAAAATCGACGTTGCAGGCCATTTCCTTCGAGCTGTCGAAACCGTTCTTGACGGCTTTCTCATAGAATTTATGGTCGGGTACCGGAATTATCATCGAATGGTCGGCCTGTACTTTACCGGAATCGTCGATAAGACGCTGATAAAGATCGGTAAACGCGAAGCAATAATCGTCGTTCCATTTCAGCACGCCCTTGAACCAAATCCCCGCCAAGGCGCGGCGTATTTCATCGGTCATTGCGTTATTGAGGACAACAAAGATATTATCTTTTGCCAGGCTTACCAGATTATTCAGGGATGCCGACTGGACAAGAATTAGGTTCTTCTGCGGCAAACCGCCGAGAAGAATCTGATACGAGTTGTAATAATCGGAGATCCGTTCGATCGGGATCGGTATCGCGGATGTCGAGTACAGTTCGTAATTTATCCCGGCGGAGGATTTCTGCTGATAGGTAAATTTCCCGCAAACGAGGATAGGGTTATCCATCGAATCGAATGCAAATCCGCCGGAGGTCTGTTTCTGATAGGGAATCACAAGATATTTGTATCCCGCGGGCGAAACCAGGGTGGCTATCAGATCGCCCGATTCGTTCAGTATGGGCAGCCAATCCTGAAGAATGAAGTCCTGCGCGGAAACAACCAGCCCATATTTTAAAGTAATCTTTCCGTTGTACTTTTTTTTCACATCGCTGATCTGATAAACATTGTCGTTTTTATAGAATTGAATGTTTGCAAACGGCGGCGATGAAAGACTGATCAATCTCGCGCGTGTCGGAACGATAATCTTTATATCGTTATTTTCAATATCATAGGTGATTGTTACGATCAATTCCTTATTCTGCACCGCCACATCGATCTTCGCCTGATATCCGAAAAACAGCGCCGGAAACAACAAAAATCCCAATAATATGATTATCTTTTTCATTTCATTCCTCTCCCAAGAAAATATATTATATTTTAGGTTGATTTTTTTAAATACTCAAATATCGGAACGAATATCTTTTAGGATTGACGAATTATTTCTTTATTGTATAATTCTATCCGGGAAGAGGAGGACTGGTGAGAGAGGAAGAAAGGCGCCGTATGGTTGTAGAACAGATCGAAGGCCGTGACGTGAAAGACCCTGCTGTATTAAGTGCGATGATTAAAGTGGAACGGCATCTCTTTATCCCGGGCGACAAACTATCCGAAGCGTATGGGGACTTCCCCTTACCCATCGGCGAAGGACAGACTATTTCTCAGCCGTATATTGTCGCATACATGACCGAAGTACTGAAACTCGACCGTTCTAAAAAGGTTCTCGAGATAGGAACCGGCTGCGGCTATCAAACCGCGGTACTTGCGGAGATTGCGGGGGAAGTTTATACGGTCGAGCGTATCCCGGAATTGTCGGAAAATGCTTTGCGCCTTCTAAATTCCCTCGGTTATGATAATATTCATTACTTAACCGGTAACGGTTTTACGGGGTGGCAGGTACACGCCCCGTATGACGGAATTTTAGTAACATGCGCCCCAAAATTCATACCCCAAGCCCTCACTGCCCAGTTAGCTCCCGGCGGAAGAATGGTCATACCCGTAGGAATGTCGGGATATCAGGAACTCCTGCTGATCCGAAAAGACAAATCCGGCATAATTACCGAACGGGTCCTCTGCGGCGTACGCTTTGTCCCGATGATCGACGACTGATAAACCGATAATATCCGATGACCCTAATAACCCGCGTTCCCCGAGGATACGGATGCTCCCGTGTTCGCGGGAGTATTTATCTGCGCAGTGTTATTATAAAATGTATCAGTATTAAAATCGTAATACCATTTTGTATGCAGAGTATAGAAAAGATTATTCATGAGAATTTGCCCTGCCACGGGAACCGATTCCCAGATCGCGACCGTCTTCTGATTCGGTGATAATCCTTTCTTATCATAAAACAAGTTGTTATTAATCTTTAAATATCCCGGCGAGGACTTTAAGTAAATCCCGATAAGGTACATGTCGCCTGAAGAATAAGTAAGGTTATTCGTCCCGATAAATTGCGAGTTTATTAATTCAGTATTGAAAGTCCCTTCGATACAGATCTGCGCCATGAAATATTCAGCCGCAATTCCTCCGGGAGCGAACATTGAATTTTCTATCAGTTTCGAATTCGTTACAACTAGAGTAGTCTGCAGAGAATAGAAGGATGCCGCAAATACTTCACCGGCGTATAACGCGGAGATATTATCCTTTAGCAGGGAATTCTTTACCTTCAGTTGGGAGTGCTTTACAAGAACCGACGGCGCTTTCTCAGCAGTATTGCTGCAAATCTGCACATTATTGAATTCCACGTCGGAATTAGTAATATAGACGCCTCCTCCCTCTTTAGCGATATTATTTCTGATATAGCAGTTAGTTATCTTGATTTGATTACAGTCTTTCAGAAAGAGTCCGCCTCCAAGGAGTCCTGCAGCCCCATTCGCCCCCCTCAGGATTAAACCTGATAGTACCACATTATTCACATTAACGGCCTTCACCACATGCACGTTCAGCCCGTTTCCATTGATAATAGTCGGATAGAGAAACATATCGTTGGCAGTGAAACCGGCTATAAAGCCGCCTTTTATTTTCATATTATTCTTCAGGTTGACACAATAATCCGCTGTCACCGTATTATAACTTCCCATACTGATGTAAACATTCTGAATACCCAATGAACCGGCAATATCGATACCTTTTTGTATCGAACCGATAGGCTGGGTTAAGAAGCCGGGATTGGCATCCGAAAATCCTACGGTGACATAGACAGCCGGATAAACCTTGATTATGTTCGTCTTTTTATAAATATTTCCCGCCATATCGACAGCGACTAAAACGTTAGTAACAGAATCTCCGCCGGGGATAGAGGTATCAAGAAGCACGCTTAACTGGGAAGTAAAATTCCCGGCATAGCTTGAGAATAAAACTCCCTTGGTCGGGCAGATAAAATAATTAGACACAATCATCATGCCGGACAGCCCATCTTTAGCCGTAAAATTCTGATTGATATAATCCGTATTCACTAAAACCTGATTATTCGTCAGATTATAGGAGACAATATAAGGGAGCGTATTATCAGCGATAATCTTGTAAACACTGGTAAGATTTGATACTCCGCTATCCGATACAGCACTTACTATAAGGGTGTTCGTGGCGTTCATGTTCAATACAAGTCCAACTTTAGACCATGCGATACTAGCACCTGAAATAAATGCATCCGACGGAACCCATGCATTATTATTAAGTTTAATATAAACATCGACGATGCTGCCGGAGCCGATGGATGCTCCTCCGGTAATATCTGCGGTTACGACTTTTTGTGCTCTTAGTAACGGCCCGTTTATCGAAACTACAGGCAGCGAACTATCTACTGTGAAACTCATGGTCTGAGTTAAGGAAGTATTTCCGACAAAGTCTTTACAATATACTTTCAAAATATGCCCGCCGTTTGTGAGACCCGAATAACTAAACTCCCAATCGGAACCGGATTTACTGGCGGCAAAAACAGTATTATCATCGAGTTTAAAAAATACCTGATTATTCGGAACCCATGTTAACGCATCAGAAGCTGAAATAATTCCCTGAATTGCCGGGGAGGTAACCGCGTTGTTGGTCGGGAACACCATTTGAACCAACGGCTTCTGCTGATCGACGAGTATATTTTTGTTTACCGGAGCCGATTGAACATTAAAATCCGAAACCGCGAAGAACTTTATATTATTCTCTGTGTTCGCGTACAATGCCGCGGTAAAAACCCAACTATTTGTTCCCGGGATAATATTGGTTATACTATTACCGGTGTTTTTATTCTTTACAATAATGAATATTTCTTTCAGATCTCCCGACGAACAGGATGCGCCGCCGTTAAATGTATAACTGCCGGATAATTGATACAAATAATCGGAAACCGGATCATTTACCCAAATAAATGGAGCATTGATCTGGATATTAAACTCAATTTCAGAATAACTTGAGAGGCCTTTCTTGGAGTAGGAGTAGATATAGACCTTTTTATACCCGGGAGATTTGAAGGAAATATTAGTATTGATAAAAAATATCTTCGATTTGACAGGATTATCTATATATAACTCTTTATCTTCATATTGAATATTTACATAATCTACCCCGGATTTACACGAAACCATAATCTTTAACTCAACAGTAGTCGAATAGATTTCACCGGGAATTTGTTCAACTATATGAATCTCAGGAGGTTCAAAACTTTCAGTAAACAGATCATTTACAGAAAAATCACGTACCGAACAGCCGCTTATTACAAGCGATAAAATAAATATCCATAACCCCTTCCCCATTTAACTACCCCTTTCTTTTTCACCCCCCGAACACAAAAACTACTATTATATGGCTACATGGTAATTTACTCATTGATGAATGTCAAGACTTTTGCTGAAAATATAAAAATAAATATAAATAATATATTTGTAGGATAAAGATTTGTATTTTATATCATATATATGGAAATATATCAGGGATAAATCAGTATTTAAAGAGGTTTCCTTTGGCTGCAGGAGATAATGAAAAGCATTTAAGTGAGTATCGGGACAAAAGCCTGATCAGTCAGGGCGGCTGATCATTTTTAGCGTAATAGCCGGCGGCGATAAATCTTCCGCCCTATCAGTAAACCCAGTTCCCCCACGCGGAGGCGGCGCCGGTACTGAATCCGTCATTCAGCTGCATGATTGTCGTTAAGTTTCCATACATCGTATCTCGATACAGCACATCGAGGGAGTTAGTGCTGAATTTATTGTTCATCAATGTATGCCCGCTGAGCGGCATGCTTTCCCATATGCCAAATGTCTTCTTATTTACGGCTACCGGTCTTGTCAGTATAAAATTATTATTATCTATCAGAACATATCCGGGAGAATTATTGAAATAAATACCCATCAATCTATTGGTAATCCCGATGCTGAAAGTATGATTCCCCTGTATGTAAGAATTTTTTATTTCAGCCGATTGACCGCCGTCTATATAAAGCTGATTAAAGGTATATGATACTACTCCCGCGCCGTTGACGATATTATTATAATTCGAACAGAATTCCATAAAAATACGGGAATCCTTCGCGTAAACAGTATTTCCCATATCCGCTCCGACAGGAGTATCGCAATTATTGTTTACTATGATACTGTCTCTGATTTCAGCCCATGATCCGATTTCGAAATAGAACGCGGAACCTTTTTTCGCCTTATTCTGATCGATCTTTGAATTATAGATTTTAAAGGTAGAATTTTGGCAGTATACTGCGCCCCCCATATCCGAGGTGTTGTTCTGGATAATGCTGTTGTAAATCTCCATATAAGAATTGACCAGATATATCCCCCCGCCCTTTTCGCCCAGCCCAAATCCGACGGCATTTTTCAATTGAACACCGTCAAACTGACTGTAAGATATCCCGGACCCCATCATAATATGCTTGATAAACCCTCCGCCGTCTAAAACTGTCGGATAACTGAAGGGGTTTTGATTTATAAAATCAACGGAAAATCCGCCCTGCACTCTAACTCCGTTCTTTAACTGAATCGGTGCTGTTAATGTATAGGTACCTTGAGCAACCTTAACCTGATACACCCCGTTATCGAACGCAAAATCCAATCCTTTCTGAACAGTCGCAAAAGGCTGATTCTGATAACCCTTGCCGGTAGAATCGTTTCCAATCGCGCTCACATAAATATCCGGATATACCTTGAAAATATTTGTCTTAATCAATTTGTTGCCGGCCATATCACGAACAATGATGATATTCGTGACTGCGCCCCCGCCGGGTATGTTATAACTCAAACCGCACCAGAGGTCTCTTTGGAACATCGCGGAGTTATTATTCTCCCATGTACCCATAGACGCGGATTTCATAATATTCGAGACCATCCCCAATCCGGATAATTCGTCGCTTACGTTCAAATCCTGATAGGGCCACTGGGCATTCACTACTACCTGATTATTAGTCAATGAAATGTAGTTTATCTTCGGGGGAATGTTGTCGGAAATGACATAATGAACCAAAGTGTAATTCGTTTTTGGAGTACCCGAGATCGCCATTGCCACAACAGTATTGGTCGCGTTCAGATTAATGAGGGTGTTAGTATTCGACCATCCGATACTCATCCCGTAACTCACATGATTGACGGCAGTCCACGGTCCGTTGTTCACCCTGATCAGTACCTTGGTGATAGTATGCCCGACTTCGACCGATGCAGTCCCGTAAACCAGCGCTTTACTATCGTTCACCGCCCATTTCAGCCAGTTATTTATATTAATCATGGGCATATCGGGTGAAACAGATACATTCACTGTCTGGGTAATCGAACTATTGCCGATGCCGTCAAGTGCATATACGGAAATAGTATGCCCGCCCGCAGAATTGCCGGCAGAAGTAAATCCCCAGTTGCCGCCGAGTTTCGATGCGGACGAATATCCCGCACCGTCTATTCTATAATATACGCTCCAATCGTTTATCCAGCTAAGCCGGTCGTACGCCTCGATAATACCTGAGATTGTCGAGGGGACATCAGCCCCGTTTAACGGATAAAGCAGCGTACATACAGGGCGTTCGAGATCGACCGTTACCTGCTTTTCCTGCGGCCATGAGATTACGCCTTTATCGGATACGCCATAGACCATAACACGGTTGCGCATATTTTTAAAGAGACTGACCGTTACCGACCAGTTATTGGTACCGTTAGCGATATTGGTAAGTTGTATATTTGTCATATCCCCGCTGGTTACAGTAAAGATATTCGTGACAAATCCCTCGGAAATGGAGGCCGTACCGTTAAAAAGAATCGACGCCTGGTTGGTCAGGGTCTCGTAGTTAGATGGCTGATTAATCCAGACCGATGGAGTCGGAACCTGAATATAATAGTCAACTCCTTTGGATGTCTCCAGTTTGTTAACCCCATACGCGGTCACACTCAGATGCTTCCAACTCGAAGTGAGGTAATAAAGATTGGTTTGAATATTGAAATCGGCGGAACGGTATGCATTATAGAAGGTTATGCTCTGGTTTTCCGACTGTATGATGATCCGGTCGACGCCCGTAGGACAATAAGCGTGAACCTGAACATCAATCCACCCGTTATAACCGAATGATTGAACAGGAGAATAGATGTCGATAGTCGGGGGTGTATATTGATCGATCAGAACGGGGTTAGAAAGAAAGTCTCGCGTCGAGCAGGCCGACAGGACAAGAATTAAGAATATAATAGAAAATGATTTCATAATAACCCCCGTAGTCATTTCTATAATATTATAGCACGCATTTGCAATTTTTTAAAGTGCTGTAAGAAAAGAGTATTAAGTACATTGAAGAAGTATTTTTCATTTCTATGTTAACAAATACCGTATCACCATTTTATTTTGAGCACCACATTCCCCTACCACCAAATATTCCCGCTCGCCATCGAGGCTTGAGAATTCGCAGGAATATTCAAGGCAGCGGGGTTTGAGATAATACCGTTCACCGTATCGTAGTAGACATATTGGATTAATCCTGTTTTAAATTTATTGTCCTTGATAATATGTCCAGATACCGGTTTGTTTTCATAAATACCATATGTTCCCGCTAATAAATGCGCCGCGATAATGTTATTTGAAATCATCAGGCCGGTATTATTCCCGCCAAGGTCGATTGGATGAAACGTGACATTATTAGTGATAACGCAGTTCATTATTTTACATCCGACTGAATTGGTGACAAATATCCCATTCGCAGACCCAATCCCGGAATTATTGACAATATTTGCCTGTACAGTATTATTCTTGCCGCTGAGATAAATCCCCGATCCTAATGCCATTACGGGTATTGTTGAATTCCCGATTACCGTACCGAATATTTTACTATTTCCGATTGGCCCGTTATCGACCGCGATCCCGCCTCCAAACTGTGCGGCAGAATTATTCCGTACGATGGAGGAACCGCCCACCGTGACGTTGTTATCCCAGATATAAATCCCTCCGCCGTATGACGCCGAATTATTTTCTATCAACGCGTTTATTGTGTTTTGGCCGGCGACCCATATTCCTCCGCCGCACGGCATGGGTCCCATAGCAGAATTGGAAAGAATAGTCCCAAAAAAACTGTTGTTCTTTCCCTCGTTTATATAGATACCCCCGCCGCCCATCGAATTATTATTCGCCGAACTGAGCGTGTTTTTAAATACCCATGCATTGATATATGAATTGGTACAGTTAGCAATCACCATTCCGCCGCCCTTCAGGTATGCATTATTCATCATCACCGATCCCTGAATATTCAGCGCGGACACCGAAAATGCAGCGATTCCTCCGCCGCCGCCTCCCGTCATGTCATACGAATTGTTATTCGCAATGGTACAGTTAAAATAATGCCCGGAGCCGTATTTAATCGCGACACCGCCGCCCGATTTATACGCTTTATTATTCTGAATCAGACCGTAATTCGTGTTTCCGGCGCTATTCAGTATCGCAATTCCGCCGCCGTTATTTGTAGATGCGTTATATTTGATATTAGCTCCGCCGTTTATCAGGTTATAACTACTATTTACGAAAGACCCTCCGCCGCCGCCGGTATCGGCACCCAGTGACGTTGTATAATTATACTCGACCGTCATGCTGTCGAATATATTATACCTGCTATTCACCAACGCGAACCCGCCACCGTTTTGCCCGGCTATATTATACCTCATCGAACCGTTGATAAAGTTGTTATGGCTGTTCGATAACGCCATACCTCCGCCGGAGTGACCAGCGTTATTGTATTGGAGTATGGGAGTTATAGTATTATTGTTGCAATTATTCATAAAAATACCGCCGCCGGCAGTCGCCGTATTATTTTGAATACTTGCGGGAATATATGCATAGACTGAGTTTTCCATATAAATACCGCCGCCCAGCTTAGCAGTCCCGACGGATGCGTGATTATTGGAAATGGATCCGTAGGCCGTAAAGTTATTAAAGCTGAAAACATAGACTCCGCCGCCATACTCCGCTGAATTCATCTGAACCCTTGCGCTGTTCTGAATAACATCATTATAACCGTTCATTAGGGCGATTCCGCCGCCGAACTGCGCTGAATTTAAAGCGGTATTCATATAGATATTGTTCCCATTACCATTATAAATCTGCATTCCGCCGCCGGTATAAATCGCGGAATTATAAAGTAAATACCCGTAGAAATAATTCCACCTGCAGTTATTGACCGCAATACCGCCCCCGCCGTTCGCAGTGTTATTCACCGCCGCAATATAGAATGTGTCACCATCGCATGAAAACATATACAAACCGCCGCCGTCAGCCTGAGCGCCGGTCGCGGAATTATTCGTGAATATGATGTTAGTAAATACCGAGTAATTCACTGCATTAAGGTACATTCCTCCGCCTTTGTTATTCGGTGCGGCAGACGCTTTCCCCTTCTGAATAATAAAGCTGTTCATCTTTATATCCGTACTGTTCATGATCTCAACAACATGGTTCAAAGCGTATCCGCCGTCGAGACGGGTCATGTTCGTATGGATTACCGTCGCCCCGTTCCATTCCCATCCCCCGGAGATCGTTAGGTTATTAAATCCGTCGATCACCACACCGCTTCCCGCAGTATTCAATCCGTTACCCATTGTGTAAGTCCCTGCAAAGACTACAAGATTATTCACCCCAAGCTGCTTTGCCCTATCAATCCCTTTCTGTAACGACTTATACGGACTTCTAGCGAAACCGTATCCGGTAGTATCGCTGCCCGAAAGATTCACAAAAAGATGAGGATAAACATAGACGAAATTAGTCTTTGTAATCGAATTGCCTGCGACATCCTTAGCAACCAAAACGTTCGTATAAATCCCGCCGAAATCGGAATATGTGGACATGAGCCATGCATACGCATCGGGCTGATAACTATTGCGGACATCATTCGACTGAATAACCGCAGTCATCCCGGCCCCACGTGAATAAACAGCAATGTACATCATCGGGCTGAGATTGTCCCGAACCGTGGCATTCAGACTGAAATCGCCCGAATTCACTATATTGAAGCTGTCTACCGGATCGAATTGCTGGATATTCGGAGGCTGGTTGTCAAGTATAAAGTGATAGTGAACCGAATTGGTTTTATTCGCCGAAGAGACCGCGCGTATGACTATATCATTGTGGCTATTCATCAGCAGTCCGGAAGTGGACACATTCGTCCATTCTACATGAGACGAGCCCGGATTATACATATTGACTTGCTGGAAAGCCCCGCCGTTTTTACTGATCTCAATTTTTGTAATCGTGTTTGGGACATCGACCTCGGCAAAACCGGAAATGGTAGGAGCGGCAATATTAGTCGAATAGAAATTATAGTAAATGCCCAAAGAGGGAATACTGCCGTCGGCGATAAATGTGTTTGTAACAATCGCCGTTTTATTTCCCGCTCTATCCTTAGTCTGAATATATAATTTATGAATACCGTTGGTAAGACCGCTATACCACCATCCTGTCGATGGGCTCCAATTGGTATATATAGAGCTGTACGGCTGGGCAGTATCGACCCAGAAAGCAATCCAGTCAATCCCGCTCAGAAGATCCCACGCATTCGCCTGAAGATTGAAACTTCGCGGAGTAGACATCCCATTCTTCGGATAATCAATATTCAAGACAGGCATCTGCTGGTCGCATACCACCTGAAACCAATTATTACCGATCAATCCTTTATCGGATGTCGCGTTGACAGTAAAACTGTTTGTCGTATTCGGCAGCATATATATATTTGCGAACCAGTTGGATGTGCCTGTGGCGGAAAAAACTTTATTATCGCCGCGTACAAGTTCGACCGTAGTAATAATTCCGCTGTTTACCCATGCGTTACCGGACGAGGTAATATTGGTAACATTTGTAAAGGAAAAACCTGAACTAGGCACATTTAAAGTTATTTGAGGCGTATTAACAGTTACGTTAACAGCCACCATTGCCTGCGATTCCAAATCAAGGGAATCTTTAGCAGAGATATAGATATATTTATAACCGTCATTCCAAAATCTCAGATCAGCATTGATAAACATTTCCTTTGAGGACGAATTATTATAGAACTCCAGATCCTGTACCCCGGGGCTATAAATTCGGACGCTTTTCATACCGGAGGAATCGTGAACAAACAGACCGACTTTCACTACACCGTCGATATTCGTGCCATTGCCCGGATAATTGATTTGAATCACAGGCGGGTTGTAATGCTCCTTCAGAACCGGATTATCGAAATCCCTGAAAGCACAATTAGACAGCACTATTAGAACGAAAGGTGAAAAAAACAGAACCCATAATTTAAATATTTTCATACTTTCCATCCCGACCCCCATGATTTAATTAAATGAAAATGTATATCGGCCTTCCCCTCCTAAATATAACACCCATAAATAAAAAATACAAAATATATTTATAAAATTTTTACAATCTTACTGAAACCGCATTATATGTTTTTGTAGCCCGGTAATGAATAGACGACGATAAATTGTAGCAGATTTTCAATCCCAATCCCCGATACCTGTTCAATCGCGGATCATAGTACGGCTGTATCTTTCTGACATTCGCAACAAACCATTCGAAATTTTCGGAGTGGAATAAGAAAAGCAGAGACAGCGCCTTTCCTTTGTATATCTTGAAACGAATATTCTTACTGTGAGGATTCGCATGCTGGATTATATTCTCAAAAATTTCGTTGGTAATCAATAAGATTTTATTCCTCTCCAGCTCGGGAATATCCGTTTGAGAATGAATAAAAGTTTCCAATGCGCAGATATTCTGGAGACAGCAGCGGATTGTCAGCATTTTTTCGTCATGATTTACCACTGCGCCTCCGGTTCGGATTGAATAGAGTTAAAATGGTCTGAAAATCCTGTCGAATCGATTGCCAGTTTCACCACTTCGGAAGGTTTCAAAATATAGAGTTTGAATCCTTTTTCCTCGCCGGTTTCGATTGCAGACATTAAAACCCCCAAACCCGCCGAGGAGAGATTGGTAACGTTTGTCATCTCAACCATAACATTCGTCTTTTCGATGAGTTCGTACAGCTTATTCTGGAAATCGGAATAAGTGTACGAATTCAAACTCCCCTCGATAGAAAGAAGCGTGAATTTTTCTTTCTTCGTTTCAGTCACCTTTAACTGGTCCATATCATCCCCCTAACTTTGGATTTTTTTTGCCGTATATTTCATGCCCAATATCGTTATATCGTCATTCAATGAGCCGGATATAAACTTCATAAATTTATCGAACAGGGTCTCGATAACCTCCTGTGTTCCTTTCTCCTTAGTTTCCATGATGTGCTGCTGTATCCTGTTTTTCCCGAATACTTCTCCTCCGATCGAATGCGATTCGATAATTCCGTCGGTCGCGGTAATAAACAGATCGCCCTGATTTAATTGTACCTTCTTGATAGTAATATACTTAGAAACATCCTTGACAAACCCGAGCACCTTTCCGTCACCCTGTATCTCAATGACGCTGTTATAAACCTTCGAGTAAAGATACATGAGGGGAACACCGCAATTGATATAGTACAATTGGTTCGCAGATGAATCGTATATCATGAATACCCCGGCGAAAAAAGTGCCCCTCGGAAGATGCGACTTGATAAAACTATTCGCTTTTATCACCAAACTTTTAAAATCATGGGTCTCCTTCAGGAACGTGCGGATTACGGATTTCATGATGATCATCGACATGCTCGCGTTCATACCCTTCCCAGCGATATCGCCCATGATAACCATAGTACGGGAGGGCGAGAAACGTATGACATCGACAAAATCCCCGCCCAAGCCTGACGTAACACGGTTCAGGAAATGAAACTCCATTTTGTCCGAGCCGATCTCATCGATATTCTTCAACAGGCTTTTAATGATCTGCTCGCTGAATTTCAATTCTTTATCGACCGTAACCGCCACCGAGAGTTTCTCGACATTGCGGAGGAAATAGATCACCACGAAAAACTTTGGGAGAAGTTTTTCCATAGTCCGGTAATCGTTGATATCATATGGCTTCATGCCCTCTTTCGGCCCGAGCGCGATCAGCCCGATCATATTCGTCCCCTCGCGGAATATCACCACAATCTCAGCATCCATTTGGAGAAACATATCTAAAATCTCGACCCGGTATTCGTTGAATAATGGATTGGAATAGACTTCGGTCTTCAGTATAACACTTTGTTCCTGATTGACCAGGAACTTTATCATAGGGTCGTTCTTCTCAAAACGGATATTCCTCGGTATCAGCGAAAAAATATTAACCAGTTCGCCGATGGTGTTTTCCAGGAGGATACTAAACGCGGTGTTTCCGATATATTCCCGGCACGCCTTTGAAAACGATTCGATCACTTTATCGCGGCCTCCGCTGTAATCGATATCGTCTAAGCTTTTTTCAAGCTCTGTGAGATACTCCGTTTTTCGCCTGAACAGGCGGGAAATCCGGTTCTGGAAAATATCCCGCAGGATCATAAGTGCGATAAACACCCCGATAAAAACCACGGTCAGAGGAATAATATCGATCTTCAGGAACTCGTGCACCGCTCCGAACGAGAGTCCCGCCGCAATACCGGTGACAGAGGAGAAGATCAGGAATACCAATGTCTTATGGATCGCCGTCCGGATATCGAACATCCGGTAGGTAACCACAGCATAGAGAAAACTCCCTTCCATGACAAACCCCATCAAGCCGGACAACGGATAGAGGGTGAATATCTGAAAATAAGACGGGATAATTATCGTAATCAGTATCCCGATGATAATAGCAAACGAGGTGCCGGAAATAATCAGGATGCTCTGGAGGCGGTAGATCTCATTTTCAAATTTTTTCCGCCTGACTAACAGGATAGTTAACGCCGCAATCGTGATCGCTACTCCTAAGAGCGTAAACAACTTATAAAACGATCCCTCGATTCGGAAGAATATGCCGTTCCGCAGTTCTATACCGATAATATATAAATCTGTAGTCAAATACAGTACGCTTATTCCGGCCCAGATGATGAAAAGAATAATGGATACCGAAAGCCGCTTTTTTTCATACGGAAACGTGAGAGCCAGTCTGAATGTGATCAGATACATGCCGAAGGCTGTTATCCCCGCCGCTCTTACAATCCATTTAGAAAGCTCCAACCAGCCTGCGTTTCCAAAATCGAAACTCAGCCCGATTAATGCCCCGGTGATGGCGGCAGCAAATGAAAAGAAGGCAATGATTCTCGCGTTTACCGAGGCGGGGTTTTTTATCAGGAAGAAAACACCGCCGCCGATTAGAAGCAGAAAAACAAAATAGTTTATAATAGTGATATTCATATCATTCCCTTACCTTCACTACTAACAACGCCAGATCGTCCCGTAATTCTCCCGAAGAAGCATATTTTTTCGAATAATTGACAATTTCATCCGTAAATTCCTGCGCAGGACGACGGTATATCTCCAGTACTTTTTCTTTGAAATCAAGGTTATTGTATATCATATCCTCATTTTCATTTTCGATCTCCCACAATCCGTCGGTCGATATAATAAATACGTCCCCGGGGACAATATCGACCTTCTTGGGATTCACGTTGACAAGTTCGATTATCCCGAGCAGAGAGCAGTTGGATTCCAGAAGATGCACCTCGTCGTTATGCATCATCCACGGTTCGGGTATCCCCGCGTCGATATAAGTGAGTGTTTTTTCCGCAGTATCGAAAATCCCCGCAAACATCGCGGTAAACTTGCCGTCGAAATTCATGGACTTGATCGCGGAATCGACATACCGGAAAATAGTTTCCAGCGAATCTTTCCGCTCCATAATACGGATGGTATTCACGATAATCCCCATCACGAGCGCCGCAGACAGTCCCTTGCCGGAGACATCGCCCAACACAACAAGCGTCCGCTCGGGGGATAACGGTATGATGTCGTAATAATCCCCGCTGACATTGACCAACGCTTCGTACTTCAGCCCGATATCCAGTCCCGCAATATCGGGGAGATTCCCGAGCAGAAACGATTTTTGGGTCTCCGCGACCAGACTCCATTCGCGGGAAATCGCCGAAAGCGCAAACATTTTCTCCATCGTTTCGACTCTGTTGAGGTAGGTTTGGAATTCATGATACGCTTCGTCAAACAGATGATGATCATACACGGAAAGATATTTCGAGAAGAGATAGAGATGATACTCGGAATAAACAAATAAAACACCCTCGCGGAACTGTCCCGGCGCATTTTTATTAAATTGCGGATCGAGAAAATAGACCCCGTTTTTTTCATTCTGAAAACTCTCGGTAAGTGTGTAAACCGTTTTCATATCGGATGTCGTTTTACCGGGGCTTCCGTAGATTATCGAACGGTTTTTTTTATTCCACCAGAGCGCTGAAAAATCGGCGCCTGTTTCTAGGAATTCTTTTAACGCATCGATAAAATCCGCAATCGAAAACGATACCCTGATTTTATCATAAAAATCATAGATTCGTTTATTATACCCTGAGAGAAAATGCTTCTTAAAAATCATATGCTCGATTTTCTTATGGAAGACTGCATAAATAAACGAAAAAAGCAGGAAGGTTCCCCCGGCAATGATAAAGTAATGGATAAATCCGGCCGTTTTCAGGAAATACGCCATCGGGATCGAAAATGATACTGCAAAAATAACCAGCAGCATCGATTTCGCAGACATTCGTAAAAAACGATACATGTTCGCACCTTAGTAATACTATGATAAATTCTAATCCCTGTTTATTAATTCTCTATTTTTATTATAGAATATTTATGTTAAATAAAACAAGATTTCCGGTATCAGACCGATAATATCCCTCGCCGTCGCCGATACATCGGACGCTTGTGCGGAATACTTCTCGCCTGCCCTGCCGAGAACATAGCTTCCCATCAGCGCGGCATTTATAGGGGAATACCCGGATGTTAAAAACCCCGCAATCAGCCCGCATAACACATCTCCACTCCCCCCCTTCGCAAGCGCAGGCGACCCGTGAGGCTGATACCATTCCCGTCCGTCAGGGCTTGCGATCACTGTAACCGCGTCCTTCAGTACTACCCATACCCCGTGTTTCATCGCGAATTCGCGGGCGGAATAGGCTTTATTCTTTTTAATCCACTCGATATCCTTCCCCGTCAGACGTGACATTTCCCCGATATGCGGAGTGAGTAACGCCGGTTTACCGCAGTTCTTCAATCTGTCGAGAAGCCCGGGGTTTTCCGCCAATATATTCAGCGCGTCCGCGTCGAGGACAATTCCCTTTACAGGGGCGCGCGAAATCAGGTATTCCAGAACGCTCGTCCCGAAATCCCCCATACCCCACCCGTTCCCGGCGGATACTACAGAAATCCTTTTACGGACAATCTCTTCTCCGAGGGTGTTCAACCGGGCTCCCGTATCCCCGGCACCATCGTCGGGATACGGTATCAGCATCGCCTCGGGAAGCGCGGCCTCAAATCCGCTCCGGATCGATTCGGGTATATATGCGGTAACCAATCCCGCCCCCGCCCTGAGCGCGGCGTTAGCGGCCATGATTATAGCCCCGGCCATACCGGGTTTTCCCCCGATAGTCAGCAGATGCCCGTATTTCCCCTTGTGCGAATCGGCCGCGCGGGGTATAAATTCCGCCCCGGCGTCCTTATCCGAAAAGAGCGAAATATAATATTCATCCGATTCCATGAGCGCGGGGGGTATATCGATAGGCGCGACTATCATTTCGCCGCAGTTTTCTCGGCCGGGATAATCGATTATCCCCGGCTTGGGCGCGCCGAACGTTACCGTGATGTCCGCCTGCACGGAGACTTCCGCTCTTCCCCCGTCAGCGTAAACCCCGCTCGGGATATCCGCCGCGATTACAACCGTTCCGTGATTATTCCTGCGTTCGCCGATATAGGAAAACACTTCTGCCGTATGCGCGTCCGGTTCGCCCCGGAATCCTATCCCATATACCGCGTCGATAATTACATCGCAGGAATCCAACTGCGGCAAACTATTTTTCCATTCCATCGGAGTTGCCGCGGAAACAGCGGGCGCATTGATTGCGCGCAGTATTTCGAAATTGGTTTTGTTATCCCCCGATGAATTTCCAATATCCGCAACAAAAACCGTCAGCACGTAGACACCTGCCATGAACAGCTTTCGCGCGACCACTGCGCCGTCTCCTCCGTTATTTCCCGACCCGCATAATACGGCGAACCGCTTATTTTCATACCCATGCACTTTGTCGCGGATGACGTTAAATAGAGCACTGCCCGCGTTCTCCATCAGGACGACCGAGGGTATCCCGTAATCGCGGGAGGTGCGGGTATCGATATCCCGCATCTGTTCCTTAGAAACTATCTTCATATCCCCTCTCTAAATACCTAAAACTTCCTCTATAGTGTAACGTCCCGGTTTTTTGTTATAAATATACTTTGCGGCGCGTAACGCACCCCGAGCGAATGTTTCGCGGGTGGACACCTTATGGGAAATCTCCACACGCTCGCCGATACCTGCAAAAATAACCGTATGATCTCCCACCACGTCGCCTCCGCGAAGCGCCATTACACCGACCTGACGGGGAGGGCGTTCCCCGGCGATCCCCTCACGGCCGTAAACAATATCTTCGGTGCGGTAGACGTCCTTGACTACATTGAGAAGCTTGATAGCGGTTCCGCTCGGCGCGTCTTTCTTCATACGGTGATGCATTTCTACGATCTCCGCGTCAAACCCGTCGTTCAGCATTTCCGCCGCTATCCGTGTGAGCTTAGCGATGAGGTTTACCCCGATGCTGAAGTTCGGCGCCCAAATAACGGGAATTTTTAACGCGGCATCGTCGATCATCGCGAATTCTTTATCTCCCAAACCGGTAGTACCTATCACTACCGCAGTCTTGTTTCGTACGGCGTACTCAAGATGCGCGGACAACGATGCGGCAACAGTAAAGTCGATAATTACATCGGCTTTCCCGGAGACCGCGCCGATGTCGTCTACAACCGCGATACCCAGCGGGGACATCCCCGCCATAAGCCCCGCGTCGGTTCCGATGACGGGATTTCCTTTCGTTTCGACTGCGCCGATTATCTGCGTTTCCTTATCTTCAGCAGCCGTTTTAATATTCGTTTTACCCATTCTCCCAGCCGCGCCGGTTACAATAACATTCATTCCGTCTCTCCCTATTTTATTCGTGTATATTATATCGAAAACGTGTCAATATTCAAGAATAATATTGTTTTTTCGGGGTAAAATGTCGAGGGGAAATTATTTCATACCTGCGGCTATAAGTGCTTTTTTCAAAATACCTGCAAGTTTCTCATAGTACTGTTTCGAGTATCCGGCGTTCCAATCCGATGCCGCGACCAGAACAATATCCGTCGACGGTACGGCGATACAATACTGTCCGGCATGCCCCCAAGCCGCGAAGGCCTTCGATCCCGCTATTTCGATCAGCCACCAGTAGTATCCGTACCCGTTCAACGGGAACGGCGACCACAGCTCCGGGGTGACCTGAGACGACACCGATATCGCGGTCCATTCCGCCGGGACGATTTGAGCTCCGCCCCATACCCCGCCCTGCAGGAACATTTTCCCGAACTTGGCAAGGTCGGCGGGTTTCATATACAGGTCGTTTCCGCCGAAACGAAACCCCTCGGGCGATTTATCCCACTGGATATCAGTAATCCCAAGGGGCGCGAAGAGTTTCTCCTTCGCGTAATCGAGGAGGTCGCGTCCTATAGCAGTTGTCAGAACCGCGGAAAGGATATGCGCGTCGGCAGTCGAATAGACGAACTTCGTCCCCGGTTTCGCGGCCAATTTCGCCGATAACGCCGCTGCCGTCCAGTCGGCGGATTTTTTCCACTTATTGTAATCCTTGTTGCTTGCAGAATCGAGACCCGACGTCATTGTCAGGAGATGCCGGATAGTGATCGCTTTCTTCGCGTGATCGGTACTTTTCCCGAAGTATTCCGGGATGATTTCGCAGACAGGCTGATCGATACTTTTCAGACAACCTTCTCTGAGCGCGATACCTGTCAGGCAGGACAGAATACTCTTCGCGGCGGATTTAATATTGCACAGATCGTCCGGCTTCTTCCCGTTGAAGTAACACTCGAGCGTCACATCGCCGGACTTAAGGAGTATCAGCGCATACAGGTTCTTCAGCCCAGAGGCCGCGCCGATACACGATTGATATTCCTTGCCGCCTGAGATTAAATTCATTCCCTGCTTAGCGTTTCCCACGGATAAAAAAATCCCCGTTATAAAAACAAGTATCGTGACTTTCAGCCAGACTTTCATCGCATACACCGTCCATTTGATAAAAAACGTTTCTTCCGGTATAATATATCGGACAGCGAGGTACAAATGCGGAATAGATTTATTTTTTTAGCAGTTTTTTTATTTCTCGTGCGATGTTCTCTGCCGGCAGATCAGGTTACTATGGAACTGAATACGTTATATGTACTTGGAAAGACGCTCTACGATCATTACCATGAAAAAGTCAAGGACGCGATGTTCCGTTATACCGACCCGCAAGTCAGGAATAAGGAAATCGACCGTCTGAACTTCGAGCTGTCTGAACAAATAAAAAAGGTCGAATCCGAGATCGACAGCCTGTTGTCGCATGGCGAAGGCAGTTACAGCCCGGAGGTCATGAAGAAAATCCTCGACGAGACCGAAGAAACCCGTTCTGAAATGGATTTATCGAAAAAGCTCTATGATAACACGTTATCGCGTGGGCTATCCTTTATCGAAGTTTAGGACTTTTCTTGTTCGCCCTCAGCGATAATAACCTCAGCCCGTTCCAAAGCCAAATCGATATCTCCGCAGAAATTCTCTTTCCCGATCTTATCCGCCAAACCCTGGCGCTGTAAAGCGTACAAGGGCTGCGCGTGCGCCCCGGAAATCACTATAGCCGAACCTTCCTTCCGGGTTCGCGCTAAAACATCGTCGAGCGCGCGTATCCCGGTCGCATCGATCACCAGCACATCACGCATCCGTAAGATCAGCACCTTCGGCGGTTTTCCGATTTCACGGATAGCGTCCTTGAATTTTTCCGCCGCGCCGAAGAAAAATGTCCCGAATATTTCATATACTATGACATCCTTCGGTATTTTCCTTTTCTGTATGGAGTTAGGATCGTCCGGGTCGCTCTCGTCCGTCAGCGATTTCGTGATATTGCCCGCCTGAGTAATATTCGACATCCGGTACATGAAAAGAAGCGCCGCAAGCACAATGCCCACCTCTATGGCGACCGTCAGGTCGATGACAACGGTCAGCAGGAACGTAGTAATCAGCACCGCGACGTCGCTCAACGGAGACCGGAACAGTTTGATAAATATATGCAATTCGCTCATATTATACGCGACAATCATCAGGATCGCTGCAAGGGTAGCCATCGGAATCAGTACCACCCATTTTCCGAAAAAGATGAGTATCAACAGTAACGTAACCGCGTGAACAATACCCGCGATAGGCGTTTTTCCGCCGTTCTTGATATTTGTCGCCGTACGCGCGATCGCCCCAGTGGCAGGGATACCCCCAAACAACGGTGTTACCATGTTCGCGATACCCTGCGCCACCAGTTCCATATTCGAACGGTGACGATGCCCGGTCATACCGTCGGCGACAACCGCCGATAAAAGCGATTCGATACCCGCGAGAAGCGCGATAGTCAGTCCCGACGGGAACATCTGTACAATCAATTGCCAGCTTATCGCAGGGAACTTCGGCAACGGTATCGTGTTCGGCACATCCCCGAAACGGCTCCCGATAGTATCGACAGGGAGCTGAAATATTTGTACGGCGGCGGTAGTTAAAAGAATCGCTATCAGCGAACCCGGTACCTTATCCGTCAGTTTCTTCCAGAAAATCATAATCAGCAGCGAAACCAATCCTATCCCGACCGCGTAGAGATTCACCCCTGAAAAATGCTGGGCATAGACTGAGATCTTTTCGATAAAATCCGGTGGCATATCCTGAATCGGAAGCCCGAAAAATTCCCTGATCTGGGTGATGAATATAATCAGCGCGATACCGCTTGTAAATCCGACGGTCACCGGATAAGGTATGAATTTTATCACCGATCCGAGCCGCGCAATCCCCATAATGATCAGGATCACTCCAGCGATTAAAGTCGCCACCGCAAGCCCTTCGTACCCGTGTGTCCGGATAATCCCGTAGATAATCACAACGAACGCCCCCGTCGGCCCGCCGATCTGCACCCGGCTTCCTGAGAGTAGAGAGATCAGGAATCCCGCGATTACGGCAGTAATCAAGCCCTGCTCCGGAGCGACACCGGAAGCGATTCCGAACGCGATCGAAAGCGGCAGCGCCACTATCCCTACGATAACCCCAGCGGTTATATCCCCGAACAAAATCCGTGGACTGTAGCCTTCCTTGAAAATAGTCAGAATTTTCGGAATCAGCACATGAGTACTCCTGTGAATCCCTATAGAAAATTGAAAAGTTGAGTTTACACCTGTTCAAAGAAAAATGCAAAAAAGTGATGGAGAGCCGGCGGAAAAATATTAAATAAAACTTTGACGAAGCGCCCGGAATAATATATAATCTTTGTCGGCAGTATAGGGAGTTTATTCTTATCCGGCTGTCTTCGCCCAGGTGGTGGAATTGGTAGACACGCTAGCTTGAGGGGCTAGTGGGAGCAATCTCGTGCAAGTTCAAGTCTTGTCCTGGGCAATCTAAGCCGTCCGTTTCGGGCGGCTTTTTATTTTCTTGATAAATCATACCCAGCCATATAAAATAATCAATCATACGAGTAAAAGGGGAGAATGATGACCGCGAACGAAGTCAGTTACTGCGGGTTATACTGCGCGAATTGTTTTATCCGGGTCGGAAAAATCCGCGAACTCGCCGCACAGGTCGTGCAGGAATTCGAGGAAGTGAAATTCGCCGAATGGGGACCGAAACTGCCGGGATTAGTCCCCGAGATGAATGCGTTCGAGTTTAGCAGGGAATGCTTGGAGACACTCCGGGCATGGGACAACATGTCCTGCGGGAACTCCTGTAAGAACGGCGGCGGCTCCGGGGGATGTAGTATCCGAAAATGCTGCGTTGAGAAAGGTATCGACGGATGCTGGGAATGCGTGCATTCCGAAAACTGCGATACCCTTGACTGGCTAAAACCCGTCAACGGAACCCAGAATATCGAGAATATCGGGCTTATCAAAGAAAAAGGATTACAGCATTTCATTGATGCGATGTCGGCAAAAAAATACAGCGGGTTCTATAAATAATACAGTATATATTTCAAGTACCATTATCCTGACATTCCCGCAGCGAAAAATATCGGGGCGGGTTTTATCTCCCGGACTGTAAAATATTTCACTACGGGTACGCGACAGCGAATTCGGGATCGAATGGATGCGTTATGAAGACGATTGCCCGTTGCCAGTACTGGTAAAAACCGTTCCGCATATCGCGTTCGAGGTAGACGATGTCCTCGCATCGATCAAAGGGAGAAACGTAATCATCGAACCGAACAGTCCCTCGAAAGGCATAACCGTCGCGTTTATCGAAGAAAACGGCGCGCCTATCGAACCGATTCAGATTAATGTCTCAATCATAGAAAAAGGGCTGTCAGTAAGACAGCCCTTTTTAGAGTATATCTACTTAGTTCCACCCATGATAATCGGCAGGCCTACACCGTTGGGACTGGTCGGCATAATGATAAACGTCGTATTGTCCGAGCCGGCGAGGGTCTGGTAAGCCTGGATCGCCTCGTGCTGGAGGTAATTAGCGCTTAACGTCGAATTGATGATCTTCTGCGCCTTCGCGAGCCCTTCCGCCTCGACAATCTTGATCTCGGCCTCCATCATCGCTTTCTGCTTCTTATACTCCATCGCCTCAGCTTCCTGTTGAGCCTGTATCTTGAGTTGAATGGCCTCGTCGATTGATTTAGGCAGGAGAACGTTACGGAGCATGAAACGGTCGATGATAATACCCTTAGCGGCGAGAACCTCGCTGATATTGCTTTCTATCTCATTCTGAACCTCATTCCGGTAGGTGGAATAAATATCCTTCATCGTATATTTACTGCAGATGTCGCGGATAATTGTACGCACCGCCGGAACAAGGATTCCCCGCTCGAGGTCTTCGATCGATTTAGCGACATTAGCATACACATACCCCGCTTTTTCAGAATTAACATAGTACCAGATAGTCGAATCGATCGTAACCGTCAGATCGTCCTTCGTTTTCACAGGCACTCCGCCGCCGACATCGCTGTCGTCATAAGCTTTAGTCTGCGTCAGGCTGAACTCCCGCAAACGTGTGGGATAAATAATGATTTCCGCGAACGGATTCTTAAGACTTAGTCCGGGCATAAAGAAGTTATCTTGTACCTTTCCGAATACAACCGGAACTCCGACTTCGCCGGAATCGATAATCACTATCATCTGGGATAACATCGCGAAAATCGAAACAACAAGAGTCACCCCGGCTCCCATCGCAACTTTCTTTGGGTCCTGGTTAAGCCTCTTCGGCCCCAGAAGCATCACGCCTATACCCACTATTAACCCGAGTACGCCTATAACAAATAACATAACTCCCTCCTACTATTTTCTATTTATTTTTCATTCGATACATTTCTTCATCCGCGCGATGAATCACATCGCTCAACTGATCCGTCCTTCCCTGCGCGATACCGTAAGAAAAGGTGATGCCGTGATGCGACTCGGCGAATTCACGCGACTGTTTCGGGAGTTTGGAATTCAGGCGATCCAGAATAATCGAGATCGTATTTTTCTCGCGGATATTTATCAGTATCAGGAATTCATCCCCCCCGATACGGAAGATATAATCGTCATGCCGCAGGAACGTACGGAAGAGATTCGCGGCATCCTTTAATACTATATCGCCCTCACGATGCCCGAATTGATCGTTCACTTCCTTAAAATTATTCATATCGATAAATACCGCGATGGTGGTCAGATTACAATCCTGCTGTCTTCTATGGGGGGCTGAGCCGCTGTTGCAATAATCGACCAGCTTATCGAGTTTGGAGCGGTTATAAAGGCCTGTCAACGGATCGCGTTCCGCAAGCTCTGCGGATAGACTATATGCGGCAGAATTGGCAAAAGCGATTGCCGCGAAATCCGCGATGGTTTGCAGGATCATGAGATCCGCCTTTGTAAATATGCATTCATTTTCATGCGGGTTAATAACTTCCAGAACTCCGAAAACCCTGTCGCGAAATGTGACCGGAACCGCGATAATGGATTTTGTCACGTACCCGGTTGCCTGATCGACCCGGTTTGAAAAACGGGTATCCTGCGCGGTATCCGGTACATAGATATAATGATTGGTAGCCGCGACAGTTCCGGCGATTCCTTCGTTGAGACGAAGCTGAATATTTTTAACAGTCTCAAATTCCACGCCCTCTGCAATCATGAAAAAAAGCTGGCTCGAAGCCGGATCGAGCCTGAACAAACTCCAGTTCTCCGGCTGAAAGAAAAAGCGCACTTCTTTCATGATACCTTCCAGAATCTCGTTCAAATCCAGCGAGGACGTGATCAGTTTCCCGACATTCGCATATAACTGAAATAACGGAGTCATTTCTTTCTCATCGCAGGGCATTGTTCCTCCATTCAGTACGGATAGTTCTTTGAATCCGATACCCATTTCCCATACCTGACCCGTTGACAGATAAGCTTGACAAGGAATAACTTTCCTTATACAATACTTTGCCGGCGGGTTTATATATATTAATCATTTACGGTATCCCTTTAAAAAGGAGGCCCTCTATGATAAAAACAAACTCGTTAAAACTGAGTTTTTTCTTATGCCCTTCGGGGCGCTTAAAAGAAACAATCCCCGCCGGCATTAATTACCGGGAAAAATCATGATCAACGAAGAACGCCTCGAACAGCTAAAACTGATAACGGATGAGTTGCAGACCATGAGATTTTTACATGAGAAGCTTGAAGAAGCGGATGAGGCCGCCGACGAATCCGATATTGCCGAACTGCTCAAACATATTACCGAGCAATGTTCACGGATTGAAGTAATGGTCAGAAAATTCAGGAAAGAGTATTAGCATTTCTTCCCTTTTTCTTCTACCATCTTTTCCAATTGCTCCTCCAGTTCCTTTATCCGGGATTCCAGCTTCTCCGTCCTAACCTTAATTTCCTGTTCGAGGTATTCCTTATGTTTACGGTTCTGTTCGAGCAGATCCAGTTTTTCAAAGGCCTTTAAGAGACGCAGATACAGTTCCTCGATATCGATCATCGGCTTGATAATATAGTCCCATGCCCCCAGTTCCATCGCCCTCAGCGCGTCCTTTACATCGTTCGAACCTGTGATAACAATTATCGGAAAGTCGGGCTTTTCTTTGGATATTGCTTCCATTACTTCAAAACCGTTCTTTCCCTCCATCCTGATATCGACCAGGACAATATTTGGAGAAAACCGGGAAAATAATCTCATCCCTTCGTCACCGTTGGGAGCCGCGGCAACCATAAAATCCTTCGAGGTAAGAAACCGCGAAACTATGTTAAGTACATTAGGCTCGTCATCGATTACCAAAACTTTCCTATTGGATTCCATAAACTTTCCCTTATTGATTTTTCTAATTATAAATCCATGCAATGTAAAACTCAACTAATTCGCGCAGTGTTTTCTAAAAATAATGATGAATCTTTTAAAATAAAAAACCGCCGTTTCCGGCGGTTTTTACTGATCTTACTGCTTCGGTTCTTCCTTTTTCGTTCGAATATATTCATCGAATTCTTCCTTACCTTTTTCATTCCAGTAATTCCGGAACTCCTTCCACTCCTCGCGCGACGGTGCGCTTTTCCATTCATGCTTCATCCATCGCTTGAAATGGCGGCTATCCTTATCATCTTTATTCCCGCCGCCGCTATGAAATCCGCTGAATAGAATTTTCGACAGGAGCAATACGCCGAACGCTTCCCAGTAGCCGATTGTTTTCAGTCCGAACAACAGCGGCATCAGCCAGTTCCAGAGCAGCATGACCACCCATCCGAATACCGCCGCAAATGCAACCGCGGCAATAATTCCCAGAATCACCATTCCCGCTATCATCAGACCTTTTTCAAGCGGAGATTTTCCCTTGAGGAATTTAGGCATATCGCTGTCTTCGCAAAAATCTTCTTTTCCCATAATGTTCCTCCTTGTTACCTATAAAAATTCTGCAGCATTTTTCGCAGTTTCTTATTCGCACGGTTCTTTCGGGCGAGAAGCGTCCCGAGCGGAATTCCCGTCCTCTCAGCGATTTCGTGGAATTCGCACCCTTCAAGTTCGGTCGCAATCCATATCTCCCGCTGCTCGGACGGCAGAGCGGCAAGCGCTTCGAAAAGGGCATTCTGGATAACCTGCCGTTCATAGGTTTCATAAACCCCGCCCGACGGGTCTCCTAAAAAAGACTCCTCCTCATCTCCGTCGTAATCCTCCACTGCCGCAGATACATCTCGCTTCCTGTGAAGGTCGATAATATAATTATTGACCGACCGGTAGATATAGCCCGCGAGATTCCTTATCGGCGCAAGAAGGTCCGGCTTGCTGAAGAGGTTCAGCGATACTTCCTGTAGAATGTCCTCCGGCTCAATATCCTTGATCAGGATATTCATACGCTTGCGTATGTATCCCAGAAGCTTCGGCTTCTCGTTAGCGAGTGTTTCCGTCAGTTGTTCTTTCATCTTTCCCTCTGTATAATATAACGAATAATTTTATGGAATATTGCGGGAAATGAAAAATTTTTTCTATGTTGTCATACCACCTCTTTTTATTCTCTGATGATGAAAACCAATTGACGGATGGTCAAATAAAATGAATTAAACATCTTTCGAAAATCAGCCTATCCAAAACAGGAGCGAAAGGTTTCTTTATTGTACAGAAAATGCTCGTCCGCCGGGAGGATATAAAATATTGCTATTTCGCCCTCAATCGTATAAAATATCAATCGATTTATCAACCGGAGGACGTTATGCCGGACAACAAGCTTCATGTAATCCTTCACGGGCATTTTTACCAGCCGCCGCGCGAAGACCCGTGGATCAACGAGATCGACCGCCAGCCGTCGGCCTACCCCGACCATAACTGGAACGTACGGATAAACAAGCAATGCTACGCCGCTAACGCCGCATCGAGAGTGATCGACAATATGGGGCGTATCGACGAAATAATAAATAATTACCGTTATATCAGTTTTAACTTCGGACCTACCCTGCTCGAATGGCTTCGGGAGTACGACCGTTACACCTACGATAAAATCATCGACGCCGACCGCCAGAGCATGCTGGATAATAACGGGCACGGTAACGCCATTGCACAGGTGTATAATCATATCATCATGCCGCTCGCCAGCAACGCCGATAAGATCACCCAGATCGAATGGGGCCTGAAATACTTCGAACACCATTTCGGAAGGAAATCCGAGGGCATCTGGCTTGCCGAAACGGCTGTCAACGACGAGGTCGCGGAATTCCTGATCCATTACGGTATCCGCTACATCATCCTATCGCCCACTCAGGCGAACGCGGTCTGTCCGTTCAATAGCGACCAATGGCATGATGTATCGAATAACTCCATCGACCCCTCCAAGCCTTATATACTGAAGGAAAAGAACGGAGAGATTGCGGTGTTTTTTTACTACGGCGGGATCGCGCATAAATTATCGTTCGAGCATCTTTTACGGAAAGTCGAGTATATCCGAGGGGAACTCCTCGCGCATAATAATCCCGATAAACCGGTTCACCTCGTCAATGTGGCTACCGACGGGGAGACATACGGACACCACGAGCCTTTCGGAGATATGTGCCTCTCCCGTCTCATCCATGAGAACCGGAAGGATGAGGACTTTATTTTTACAAACTACGGCCGATACCTCGAGATACAGCCTCCCCAGGATTTTGTGCGATTGAAGGAAGGCACCGACGGACTGGGCACTGCGTGGAGCTGCGCGCACGGGGTAGACCGTTGGCGGCGCGACTGCGGATGCTCCACAGGCGGCGGCGAGGGATGGAATCAGAGCTGGCGCGAACCGTTCAGGAACGCCCTCGATTTCCTCCGCGACCGTCTGTACGAGACTGCAGAACGCGAACTTTCCAAACTGCTGAAAAACATATGGAACGCGCGGAACGAGTACATTCATGTGGTGATGGCGGAGATGGGCGATGAGCGGGCGCATGCGGTCGAACGGTTTTTCGCCGAGCATTCATCGCAGGAACTGTCCCCCGCCGATAAAACGTTTGTCCTGCGCCTGATGGAATCCCTTCATAACGGGATGCTGATGTTTACCAGCTGCGGATGGTTTTTCTCGGAGATATCGGGAATCGAGACCGTACAGGATATGCGTTACGCCGCGCGCGCGATCGAACTCGCCGAAGATGTGCTTCCTCCCGATACGAAGAAACAGTTCCTGCATATCCTTTCCCGCGCGAAGAGCAATATCTTGGAGTTTCAGAACGGTAAATGGATATACGAAAACTGGGTGGACAAATTCGCGTTCGATCATAAGAAGATTATCAATCAGTACCTGACGGGAAGGATTATGGTCAACGATCCTTTCCAGATCGGCGAATTGCATCCCTATTACCTGTATCTCCTTCGATTGAGTGATTATAAGATGTATAATAAGGACGGTTGGCAAATCTATAAATTTGTCATAGAATTTAACGACACCCTCATCCGGGAAGAATCGGAATATATCGCCTATGTTTTCCGTAGCGAAAACACCTTCAAGACGTTTGTGAAAAAATGCATCGATAACAGCCTCGCGGAGTACCTCGATAAAATTATTGAGAAGGATAACGCGAGAAATATGATCAAAGATTTCGGAGACTGGTTCACGGACAGTTTCTCTCTTACCGACCTGAAATACGATACGAAAGAAATAATTCTGAACCGGATATTTGAAAAGAGTCTGATCGCGCTGCATAAAAAAGTGATCAGCGTCGATCTGAAAATCGAGGACTATCTCGATGTTCTCAACCTTTTCCGCGAACTTCAGGTGCTGATGTCTGAGAAAGATCAGGTAGCGGTGAAGGAACTTCTCAATAATTATATCCTGAGCGAGCTTGACAAGCTCGAGGAAACCGGAATCGAGAATTACGACTTTACCAGCCTGATACAGATTATCCAGACCGCGAAACGCGCCAATCTCGATATCGATTACCATGATATGGTCCCGATTATCCGTGCATCCGTGTCGCGCAGGATGCATGCGGCGATAGTCGAACTGAATACCGCCGAGTTGAAACGGCTCGAACGGATCATCGACTTTACCAATATCGCGGGGATGGATTTCGAGAAATACGATATTCAAAACCTTCTTTACGACTACCTCGAGAAGCATGTGATCGCGTGGGAAAAAGGCGACCCGAACCTGAAAAAAGAGACGATGAGCCTCCTTTTCGGGATGGCCTCGAAATTTAATCTCGCGACACACCGTTTTGAATACAGA
>JAGVBZ010000032.1 GCA_020059465.1 Brevinematales bacterium | reverse complement strand
TTCGGCCGCGCTCGCGTTTATGAAAACGAAATAAGGTTGTAGTCATGTCTCGTTCAATACTCACATTTTTCATCGTTTTTCTGTTCAGTTTGGCCGGATTCTCGAAAATTTCCGTAGATTTCACGGGGTATTCGGCGAAACAGATCATCGCAATTATGACCAACTTTGGAATCGGTCAATTTGATTCGGTAATCGTCAGTCATCCGTTCAAAATGTATGAATCCCCGCAAAACACAGACGGTATCATCTATGACTGGACGGACACGGGGGATAAGTCCCAGCAGGGAGGCATGTCGACCATTTATGGAAAATTGAATGATTTCAAAACTTTCATGGCGCTCCTGCATAAAAATCAAATCAAGGTGTTCTGTAAGGCCGATATTTTCTCCCAATATAAAGACTTCAACCGGAATATCTGGAATCCCTCCGATTTTCTCCCCGACAGCGTCAATTATCTCGATTATGCGATTGCCGATATTAAAAAAGGCACTGTACAGGATAAACTCCGTAAGATTCTCCACGCTATGCACGACCTCCCGGTGGATAAATGGATTTTCGATATCAGCCGCATCCCTGACGGACTCTTAAGAAATTATTTCGATTTTATCCGCGGTAACGCCGGGTGGGGAATGGTTTATTATGAAAAGCCGTCGGTGATTTATAAGGATTATCATTCTGCGGTAACTTCACTCAATTATAGTGAACTGCTTCTCGGGATCATGACCGTTTCCAACCGGTCGGATACTTCGATCTATCAGACGGTCAATTCCGGGGTATACAATTTCATTCCGAATAAAAATCTCTGGTTTAACCATATCGCGGTAGGATTGTTCTATTCTGCGGTGTACCCGAACACGTTTATTCCCGCGTCGTTTTTAACCGATAATTCGGCAAAAGCCCTTTTCTTATTCCTTGCACCCGATACTCCCTACACTCCCCAGATTTTTGATTCTGAAACATTGGTGCTGATCAATAAATCCAAAACAAAAATAATCGGGATAAGTTTTTCCGCGGACGTATCGTCGCTGAAAATAAAAGATATCGGCCCTGTAAAGGGGGTTATAAAAAGCGTTTTCGGGAATTACCCGTTAACCTCGGATAAAAACGGCAGTTATATTATCCTGCCGCCGGGAAGTGTATATTTATGGGAAATAAAGTAGAGAAAAGTGATAAGGATGCGGACAGGATATTCATCGACTATATGAAAAGTAATCCTTCTGTTCCGCGGGAGAAGCCGTCCCTCTCGAAGAGGACGAAAGGAAAAGACTCCGTCCAATCGCTCGATCTGCACGGAATGAATACCGACGCCGCGCTGGCGGCGGCGGAAAGATTTTTATCTTCCGTCCGGGCGTCGGGGGTGAAACGGGCTGTTATTATTACCGGGAAGGGAAGCCATTCGCCGGGTATACGTTCTCCGTTAAGAGACGCTGTCGGCGAATACCTGCATGCCAATGCGTTAAAAATGAAAACCGACATTATCGAACGGGAGGGTTCGTTTGAGCTATGTATAAAAACTTGGTAATCATCGGTATTCTGATAATATTCGGAGCCGCCTGCTCAAAATACGGTGAGTTTGACGGATTATACCAGAACAACAAGTATCTCGAGGCATACAATTCTCTCGATAAAATTTCCGAGAAGCAGACTCATGATTTCGAATCGCGGATGTTAAAAGTCGTTCTTCGTCTGGCTCTCGAGGGCGATATGGATTTTATCACAAATAGATTGGCCGCGCTTCTGACAGAAACAAAATCCGTTTCCTTAAGCAATTATATCCGTTTCGGAAAAATATTCCTGTATTATTTTGAATCAGAAAAGCGTTCCGATCAGAAATATTATCAGGATATCACCAATTTATTGAATGTGATCCCAGGCTATATTCCCGAGGAATTTCTCGCGCAGGCTTATCAGATCAAAGGAATAGCCAATTTTAAGATGGGGCAGTTTCAAAAAGCAATTGCCGATCTTGAGCAAAGCTATAATATTTTCCCCCTGATCGATAATCTATACTTTATCTCCCAATGCTACTACGCGATGGACAATGCCGATAAGTCCGTCGAATACCTCGATAAGGTCATCAACATCGCAAATGATGAGATACTGATCAGTCTCGCGTTATATCATAAAGGCGAAATTTTCTACAATAGGGACGATTTTAATACGGCGTTGAAATTTTATCTCGAGGCAGTAAAGCATTACTGCAATAACAGCGACTATAATTATAAAATCGCGAAGTGTTTCCAGAAACTGGGCTACGAGAAAATATACTCGAAATTCCTAAAAACCTGCCTGCGAATCGATGAAAACTTCGCGACTGCGTATTTTTATCTGAGCATCAATTAATTTCCGCCGATATATCCGATTTATTCATGTATTTCTTGTTCTGATTCTCATTTTATTTTATAATAAATGATAAACTAAAGGATTGCAAAATGGATAAAAGTAAAAAGTATTCTTTTTTAGTCGTAGACGATGAATTCCCGATTATCAAGATTATTTCTGATATACTTACTATCCACCACTCGGTAGAAAGAATCCATACCGCCCCCAACGGGGTCGAGGGATTGGAAATCTATAAAAACAATCCTATCGATTTTGTAATCACCGATATTCTGATGCCCCAAATGTCAGGTATCGACTTGATCAAAAAACTTATCGAATATAATCCCGATGCCCAGATTATTGTCGTATCCGCTTTCAGTGATATCGATCTTGTTCGGGACGCTATGCGAAACGGTGCATATGATTATATTCTGAAGCCTTTTTCCATAGAGGATATGATGACGGCTATCAACCGAATAATAGAGCGCAGAGAGTTTGTAGAAGAACGGAAACATTATATAAAAAAACTGGAAGCTAAGGTAGCCGAAACAACCATCGATCTGCGGGGAAAATATCTGTCCACCCTTTCCACCCTAGTTTTTGCGCTTGAAGCGCGCGACAGATATACCCACGACCATTCTCAGAACGTTTCGCGTTTTTCTATCGGATTAGGTAAGGCGATAGGCTTGCCCGCCTCCGAATTATCTTTGGTCAAAGAAGGAGGTATCCTTCACGATATCGGTAAAATCGGCGTTCCGGACAGCATCCTTCTTAAACCCGCCGGACTGACCGACGATGAGTACGAAGTCATTAAACAGCACCCGACGATTGGAAAAAATATTGTGTTTCCCGCGCTAAAAGAACACCAAATTTCAATGGATGTGGTATATTGTCATCATGAGCGTTTCGACGGAAGGGGATACCCCGACGGTTTAAAAGGGGAAAAAATCCCGTTTCATGCGCGTATTGCCGCGATCGCCGACGCCTTCGATGCGATGACATCGAAACGTATCTACCGAAGCAATAGATCGGTAGACGAGGCGGTGGAGGAAATAAAGAATTGCAGAGGCGCCCATTTCGATCCGGAATTAGCCGATCAGTTTATCCGGAATATCGATAGGATTTATCAGGAGAAGGGTGATGAAATATTTTAATTTCTTTCTGATAGCAGCCGTGCTTATTTTTGCATCGTGTCAGAACACAATTAAAGTAAAAAACAAAGAGTATATCGGCGACGCGGTAACAACCAAGGTTCTCGGTTTCGGAAAGGAACAGCAGGTCGCTACCATGAACGCTCAATCCGATCTCGATATTCTCATGAACGGGGCGGCATATTCTTACACCTTGGGCAAAGTCAAGATAAACAATAATTCTGATAATCCGTCATTGGGAAAAGCGGAGGGATATTTCAACTCGATTAAGAAAAAAATATCCGATAAGCTATTTGTATACGAATTCAGGGAGATTTCAAGTCCTGTATATATTCTTTCGGGAAATAAGTTTATTCAGAAATCCGAAATCGTATTGGCCGATCCAAATTTGCGGGTTTTTCCTTCAGTTATTACGGACGCAGTCGAAAAAAAATATAAGAAAAACGAAAAAGCCTTCGGCGCCGCATATATTCGAAAAATCAGCTACACTGTTTCCGAGCAGGGAAAAATCAAAATTCAATACGAAGTGCTGATTGTGGAGGAGAATATTGAATAAGTTTATTTCCTTTATGAAGGAAATGGAAACCGAAAAACTTATCGAAGAAGGAAATTACGCTCAGGCGGTTCCTTTTATTCTCGAAGCATTGGATAAAGAAGAATATATCGACCGGTTCAGTATATTGGATAAGCTTGCGTACTGCTATATCAAGCTGGAAAACTATGACGCGGGACTGAAATTTCTCAACGAGATGCATCAGATAAACCCCCATGCCCCCAGTGTAAAACACAACCTGGGAATCTGCCATTTCTACCTCGAAAATTTCGATCTTGCATCAAGTTATTTCGAAGAGGTGTACGAGAGCGATAAGACCGACGATTTTATCGCGTTTCATCTCAGTCTTTGTTATATAAAAACAGACCGTCTTGACCGGGCTGAAAAGCTTCTCGATTATTTCGCCGGAAAGGAATCGGCGGCTTTAAACGTTTTTAATTTGGGGATGAACCTGATTCAGGAGGATAATCCTCAGCGTTCCAAAGACCTGTTTCTGAAATATCTCCACCACTTCCCCAATGAAATCAATGCAATGTTCGGGCTGGGAGTTTCCTATATAGAGCTGAAGGATTACCAGAAGGCGATTGAGTGCTTTACGCGCGTCTACGATCAGGATAAGGAACGTTATCCCATGACGCTTGTTTTATTGGGGATGAGTTATTTCGAGGTCGGCCAGACTTTTCAGGCGCAGGAAGTGCTGAAGCTCGCAATCGAGCAGGACCGTACCAATATGGAAGCATGGTACTATATCGGTATCGTCTATGAGGCTATGGCGCAGCCAGATAAGGCTATCGAATCCCTAAAGTACGCCGCCGGACTCAAACCCCATTCCTCCGAGATATGGGAACGTTTGGCATATATCTATCTCAATCAGAAAGTATACGCAAAAGCGCGCGAAAGTTTCCTTAAAGTATTCCAGATAACGAATAATCCCGAGTATGCATACCGTATCGGGTTGAGCTTCATGCTCGAGGAAAAGTATGACAAAGCCATCGATTATTTCACGCTTTGTCTCGATAGCGCAAAAAATACCGATGAGATATATGAGAATCTCGGCATCTGTTATTATCATCTCAGAAAGTACTGGGAGTCAATTCAATATCTCGAACCGCTGATAAAGAAGGGGTTTTCAAAGGAAATAATTTTCTTTATCTACGGCAGTTCGCTGATGAAAGTAGGAAAACTCAATCAGGCGAGGGAGATCTTAGAGAAGGGACTGAAAGTCAATCCGTCGGAAATCAACATTCTTTACGGACTGGGGTTACTGGAAGCCAATAAGGAAGATTACGAGAGGGCCTCGCTCTATCTCGAGAAAGCGATTATTATCGATAGAAATCCCGATATTATCTATACGCTTGCGCTGACAAAAATGAAGCTCGGCGAGGCGGATTCCGCGATTCATCTCTTCGAGGAATATATGCTCCATAAGGAACCTGAACCCGACGTCCTATACAAAATCGGACTGCTTTATATTCAATTAAAAGAGTTTCATAAGGCAAAAAGGATTTTTCAGGATATCATCAGTATCGATCCTGAAAACGAAAACGCCAAGAACTATATAAAAGATTTGGAAAAGTTATGAGGGGAATCTTCCTTTTCAGCGTTATATTTTTTTTATCCTGCACCCAGGAGCACCTTTTGCTATTGAAGAATATCCAAAGCGCACAGTTTCTTTCCTTTGAGCAAATGCTCGATGAAACAGGTTACTCGCAGTATATTAATCGCCCGAAGCCTGTGACCAATCAGATTCCGCTGACCGCAGACGTAATGACAACCAATCAGGTATCGCTTGTAGTGATACTGAAAACCAATTTTATAACGAATACGACCCCTGCTCCCGGCGGGCAAACTGTTCTTACCCAGATTATCAAACAGCCGGTCGATAGCGCGAAAACCGTTCAATCCAATAAAATAATCACGCAGATTCAGAATAAAAAGCCGCCGGCAGACAATACTCCTATTATTAAGGAACCGTTAATCATTTCGCCGGTTTATAAATCTATCGAAATGATTCCGGGGGAAGAATTTTCGATAAACATTTTCGAGAAGGGCGCAATTCTGACTTTAAAGACTATAGAAGGTGATATAAAGTTTCTCAAGGAAAAATCGAATCCCTCCGACGGTTTTTTTCTATTTATCGGAGGTTCTCAAAATAGCTCTGCGATATTTCATGGATATACAAAAGCCGGGAAACTGATAAAAAAGTATATCTATTCGATCAAACCGCTTAACACTCCGGTAAATGCCATTCCTCAACAAACTACCAATCAGATCATCATTTCTCCGCCGAGCGATGCGTTTACGAATAAAGGAACCGCATTTCAGTTATCCGATGCCGTAATATCATCTCTGCAGTATCTGTCTTTGCCAGAAAAAATTAAAATCCTCTACAAGAACATTGATTCCTCCGAAATGACGTCTGCCGATAAGGAACTGCTTCGTTATCATCTTATCTCATTATTAATCGATAATTATAATTTCAAGGATGCGTTGATCAATATCAATCTTTTGTCCGATCAGTACCGGAAGAGCCTTTATATGGCTAGAATGTACGATAAGCAGAAGAAACCTCTCGAGGCGCTGAAGAATTATTATGCTGCGCTGAACGGCGATGATTCTGTTAAAAAGGAAACTCTGATCGAGATGGAGGCTTTATACCTGAAGCAGGGCGATATCGATGCCGGGGCGCTGGGCAAGCTCGAAGCCGAGACAAAACGGTTTATCCAGAGCGATCCCGACCTCTACGCGCGCTCCATGATAAACATTGCCAGGCTTTATCAGTATATTCACGATATCTATCGTTCAAAAGATATATTTGAAAGCATTATAAAAGGCAGCTACAGTAAAAATGTTCTTCAGGAAGCGAAGAAATATTACGATGAATTAAAAAAGAACTTTTTGGAATATCAATAAGGGGATGGTGTGATGCAACTAATCAAAGGTCTTGAAAACTTTATCGAGGACCCACAGCCTGAGAAGCTGCAATTTATCGAGGAAATGACGAAATTCGGGATTATCGGGTATTCCGATTCGATTATCCAATCGTTTCAGAGGGCGAAAAAAGCGGCGAAGAGTAACGCCAACATCCTGATACAGGGCGACAGCGGTACGGGAAAGGAGCTATTCGCCATTGCGACCCATTATATGGGAATCCGCATGGACGGCCCGCTTGTCAAACTGAACTGCGCGGCGATCCCGGAAACCCTGCTTGAAAGCGAACTGTTCGGCTATGAAAAGGGCGCGTTCACCGGCGCCGGCCGCCAGAAAATCGGAAAATTCGAGCTTGCAAATAAAGGAACTATTTTTCTCGACGAGATCGGTGAGATGTCCCTTGCGCTTCAGGCAAAGATTCTCCGTGTAATCGAAGATAAAATTATCTCGCGTGTCGGCGGTCTGGAATCCATTTCTATCGACGTGCGTATTATTTCCGCAACCAACCGCGACCTCTGGCAGGAAGTCCGCAAGACAAAATTCCGCGAAGACCTTTATTACCGTATCAACGTCATTTTTCTGCATCTCCCTCCGCTCAAGGAGCGCCGCGAGGATATTCCCCTTCTTATCGACTTCTTTATCAAACGTTATATCGAACTTGAGGGCGTCCATATTTCCCAGATCGACGAGGATGTTGTCAAGCTGCTCATTTCATTCAATTGGCCGGGTAACGTTCGTCAGCTCGAGAATGTTATCCATCACGCGATGATAATGACCGAGGACGAGCGGATTTCCATCGACGATATCCCCGACAATATTTTCAGTTCCGCATCCTCCAGCGACAACATCAATAATCTGACGGGGTATATTAAGAAGGACAACGTGATTATTACCGACCTCGATCTGGACGAGATGGAAAAAACACAGATACTGAAGGCGCTCGAAAAGTCGCACTGGAAAATGTCCAAGGCGGCGGAATTATTGGGTATTCATAGAAATACGCTGACCCAGAAGATGAAGAAGTACAAGCTGAAATAATTATCTGCGCTGTTCGATATGCATAATCTGTGAATTATAGAGTTTGATGCTGTCGGGATGGAGAATCATCCTGTTCTCGATCAGGTACTCGTTCTTCGCAATCACTATCTCCAATACGGCAGTCTCCATATCCTCGAACGCGAGCGCCGTCAGGTCGCCCGTCACATGTAAATCCCTATTCGGATCGATGTAATCCGCGATAAACAACAGCTTCTGCAGGCGCGTCATATTGTCTTTTCCGGTCGGATGAAAGAATATCGCGTCCAAAATCTCCCGTTCTTTGACATGGTACTTCCAATGCGCGAGGAATGCGCCGATTCGGGCGTGGATCACCCCAGGCGATAACATATCCTCCCGTGAAATAGGTATTCCGTTCTGACGGCAGAACTCGAATTGTTCCGATATACGCATCCCTTTCGCGCAGTCGTGAAGGAGCGCTGCGGTTCTTAATTCTTCAGAATTCTCGTCCCATCGTTCCGCAAGTTTAACACCTACTTCCTCGACGCCGATGGTGTGTTTATACCGTTTATCCGAAAGGGTCTTTTTTAGATCGGCGCGTATTTTTTCAAAATCCATAATTAATCCTTTAATATGATATTGTACTTGTTTTTCAATATTTCCCTGAGTTCCTTCATGAACTTCACGCCCGGGTCGACTTTGGATGTGAAATTGTAATTTGTTACTTTTTCTATATAGAGCGCGAAGTGCGGGAGGGTCTTATTCGTATATTCGTAGTGCCCGATCAGGTATTCTATCGACGGATGCTGAGATACCAGCCATGCGACAAGCTGGGCATTGCTGTGTACCTGCGCCTTCGTCAGGTCGGCGTTGTTTTTTCCGACATTCTCGATACCGAGCGCGGTGTAATTGAATCCGATGGTATGCCGACCGATAATATCGTCCGGCATCAGACGGTAGATTTCCCCTTTTTTACTGACCATATAATGCACACCGACATTCAGATCGCCGAATGATTGAAGGTATGCGCGTTCATCGGGGATTTTTGCCGGCTTGAAGCATGCCAGGGATGCCGCGAGCGATCCCGCCTCGGTGCAGTGGATCACGATCATCTTAGGCTCTTTCAGCGTATACGTATCCATCCCGTAATGCATTTTACAATATATCTTTGTCAGTTCGAGTCGTTCCCCGGTAACGACCGGGTATTCCTTGAAAACAGGGGGCTTGATTGCGGAGATTGATGCAGACACAAGGACAATTAATAGAATAATAAGTCTATTCATTCACGTCCTCCCGGTAAGTATTATACTCCGTTTTCGCTTAAAAGTGAAGTTTTAACAATTTTGACAAAAACCGGAAATAGTGGTATAATATTTATACAATCCTATGGAAGGAGCAGACGAATGAGAGAAGGAATACATCCAAAACTTTATAATACCAAAGTTAAATGCACCTGCGGAGAAGAGTTTATCATCCGTGCGGCAGTCGAAGAGATACATGTCGAAGTCTGTTCGAAGTGTCATCCCTTCTACAGCGGCCAGAAGAGAAGCCTCGACCGCGGCGGTATGGTAGAACGCTTCAAGAAGAGATACGGCATCAAGTAATTCGGCATGCCCGAAAATCTGCCCCAAGCTCTCAAGGTCAGCGAACTAGCAAAATACTTATCCACAGTCATCTCGAATAACGTTCCCCAGCTTTGGGTGCGGGGTGAAATCAGTAATCTGCGTATCCAGCAGAACAAGAACGTATTTTTCACCCTCAAGGATGAAGAATCCAAGATCAGCTGCGTTATTATGAATTATTCCGAGGCGCAGAGCGCCGTAAAAAACCTTTCCGACGGCCTTGAAATCCTCCTGTTCGGTAACGTCTCCTATTATAAAAAAGAAGGCTCCATCAGCTTCTTCGTCGAATCGGTGCTGCTGCTCGGCGAGGGAATCCTCAAACAGAAATTCGAACAGCTCCGTCAGAAACTCGAAGCGGAGGGTATGTTCGATAAGGCGAGGAAACGTAAAATCCCCGAATACCCCGAATGGGTCGGGATTATTACTTCTCCGACCGGCGCGGCAATCCACGATATCCTGAACGTTACCAACCGGCGTTTCGGCAGCGTCAATATGATACTCTTTCCCGCGGCTGTGCAGGGCGACGGGGCATCGAAAGAAATCGCGCGTTCCATCAAGGTCGCCAATAAATACGCCGGACACATCCTCGACGTACTGATCGTCGGGCGCGGCGGCGGTTCCATCGAAGACCTGTGGTGCTTCAACGAGGAGCCGGTCGCGAGGGCGATATTCCACTCGAAAGTCCCCGTGATTTCCGCAGTCGGGCATGAAATCGATTACACTATCGCGGACTATGTCGCGGATATGCGCGCGCCTACTCCCTCAGCTGCCGCAGAACTGGTGGTCAAGGACCGTAATCAGCTCACCGATTTTGTCCGGAACCTTACATTCCGCGCGGAACAGCTTGTCAATACACGTATCGACCAGTTCAGGATGGTGCTCGATAATAAAGGCGGCCCGGCGCTCAAACGTATTTTCATGACCTCGCTCTCCGATATTTCGCTTCATCTCACCAATCTCAGGCACCGTTTCGATACCGTGTACCAGTCTAAAATACGGCAGTGGACTCACCAGATCGGGCTTTATCGTGAGAAGATCGAGGCGCTGAACCCCACAAAAATACTCGAACGGGGTTACTCCATTACGTACCGTCTGGACGAAAGCGGGGCAAGGGAAAACATCCGCGCATCGAAGGACGCTAAAACTGGCGATAATCTGCTGACAATCCTTTCGTCCGGCGAGATCAAATCGCGCGTCGAGGAATAAAGTTTTACAAAGTCTCCGCGTACGTCTATCGGATATCGGATACCTGCCGAAAATTATATACGGACAATAATTACCGACCGGGAAAGAAAATGATAAAAGTGCTGATAATCGGAGCGGGCGCCGCCGGAGAGATGGTCGCGAATGAAATCCGCTCACACCGTTATTTCGCGAAGAAATGGGAGATCATCGGGTTCCTCGACGATCATCCCTCGAAACGGGAATGTGCCGGAATCCCGATAATCGCTCAGATCGACGCCGCGCCGGAAGTTATCCGCGCCCAGTCGGTCGACAGGGTCATTATCGCCATCCCTTCCGCCGCGCGTAACGTGATCGAACGAATCCTTTCCGTTCTGTCCGGACTATCCGTCCAAATCCAAATCGTACCGGGAATATTCGATATTATCGAGGGAAACGTACGGATTTCGCAGATCCGCGATATCCAGCCGGTCGACCTACTCGGCCGTGAAGAAGTCGGCCTCGAAGCGGAACGTCTTATCCCGGCGTTCGAGGGAAAGACCGTACTGGTCACAGGCGCGGGCGGTTCCATCGGCTCGGAGATTTTCCGCGAGCTCCTGAAACTCCCCGTGAAGAACGCTATCGCGTTCGGGCGCGGCGAAAACTCCATATTCGAACTGATCTCGTCCCTCAAGCCGGGCGAACGATTTTCCTATGTCATCGGGGATGTCCGTGATACGGTAAAACTCCGGCGCGAGTTCACCCGATGGAAACCCGATATCGTCATCCATGCCGCCGCGCATAAGCATGTCCCCCTGATGGAGGAGCATCCCGACGAGGCGGTACGGAACAATATTATCGGCACTTACAATACCGCGCGTATGGCCCTCGAATGCGGCGCACAGCGCTTCCTGATGATATCCACCGACAAGGCGGTATATCCTTCATCGTTCATGGGGGCGACCAAACGGATCGCGGAACTCCTGACGCTTTCGATGAATTCCCCGTCGCGTCCCGTCAGGTTCTCCGTCGTCCGTTTCGGTAACGTGCTCGCGTCCCGCGGGAGCGTTGTACCGTTATTCCTGAAGCAGATCGAGAGCGGCGGCCCTGTCACCGTGACCGATCCCGAAATGACCCGTTATTTTATGTCTATTCCCGAGGCCGCGCGTCTGGTGCTGAAGTCGATAGCCGTTTCCGATCCCGGTATATTCGTCCTCGAAATGGGCACCGCCCTCCGGATACTCGACCTCGCGCGGAAAATGATCTCGCTTTCCGGGTATGACGAGACTGTCATCCCGATCGTGTTCACCGGCCTCCGCAAAGGGGAAAAGCTGAACGAGGAGCTGAGCTACAAATTCGAGGAACCCCGCCCCACCGAGTTCGATAAACTCCGGATGCTTACCGACGGCGAACCGGTGTATTCCGCCGATCAGATCGAATCGATGATCGCGGAATTCTCCGATGCGGCGGCATCGTTCTCTAAAGAAAAAATCCGCGAAACCCTGAAAAAATACCTGCCCGAATTCGGGAGTTTGTAACATGATAAATAAAATACCCTTTGCCTTGCCGGAGATCGGCGAACCTGAAATACAGGCAGTCACCGATGTGATGCGTTCCGACTGGATCACTACCGGGCCTAAGGTCGCAGAATTCGAGGCCGCGCTGTCCGGCTTCTGCGGTGTATCCCATACCGTATGTCTCTCGTCTGCCACCGCCGGGATGGAGCTTGTCCTGAGGCTGTTCGGTATCGGCGCAGGCGACGAGGTGATCACCACACCCTATACGTTCGCCGCGACAGCGAATGTTATTCTCCATACCGGTGCGAAACCCGTATTCGCCGATATCAAACCCGGCGATTTTAATATCGACCCTGCCGAAATAGAACGGCTGATAACCGACCGTACGAAGGCGGTCATCAGCGTCGATTTCGCGGGGCTTCCCGCCGATTACAGTGAAATCGCGGACGTAATACAGCGGAAAGCGGGACTTTACCGTCCGTCGATGAATCCCTATCAGCGGCAGTCCGGGCGGCCTGTTTTTATCTCCGACGCCGCTCACAGCCTCGGCGCGAACTATCGAGGTAAAAAGATCGGAAGTCAGGCAGATTTTACTGTGTTTTCCTTCCATGCGGTAAAGAACCTCACGACCGCCGAGGGAGGCGCAATCCTGTACGACCAATCCCGATGGGACAACGCCGTCGAGATCCGCCGTAAGCTGAAACTTCTCACCCTGCATGGGCAGTCAAAGGACGCATTGGAAAAACTCCGCGCGGGGAACTGGTTCTATTCCATCGAGCTTGCCGGATATAAGTATAATATGACCGATATGTCCGCCGCAATGGGGCTTACCCAGCTCGCCCGGTATGACAGTGAAATCCTCGTTAAGCGGAAACGGATATGTGAAATCTACCATCAGGCCTTCGGTGCTCAGGATTGGGCGCTTGTCCCGCCGCTGTCGGACTCCATGCGGGAAACATCGTATCAGGTATATCCCCTCCGTCTCAGCGTACCCGACGAAGACAAACGCAACCTGATTATTCAGAAGATGGGCGAAAAAGGGATCGCGCTGAATGTGCATTTTATCCCCCTTCCGCTGCATCCCCTCTATAACAAACTCGGTTATTCGATTGACGACTATCCCTCGGCGCGTGAATGCTACCGCGCAGAAATGAGTCTCCCGGTGTACTCACGCCTGAGCGAAGACGATGCATATACGGTTACTCAGGCCCTGATCGATACAGTGAAGAATATTTAGGAGTTATCATGATTGAGAAAGACGATTATTTCATCCTTTATCTCGACGAGCGTTCCTATTACATGCTGCCCTACTTTGAAAACCAGTCGTTTTCAAGCCATAGGGGAAACGTCAAGCTCGAGGGAGATACCAGCTTCGGCGATAAGGTGACCACCCATCTCGGGACGGATTTCTATGTTCTCAAGCCCACGCTTGCCGACAGGATGATGAAAGTCAAACGCCGAACGACTATTATTTATCCTAAAGAAGCGGGAACTATCCTGCTCGAACTGGGTATCGAGAACGGCAGCCGTGTAATCGAGATCGGATCGGGCTCCGGTTCGCTGACAATTCTTCTCAGCCGTATCGTCGGCGAGAAGGGAAAGGTCTATTCGTTCGAACGCCGTCCCGAGCATCAGGAAATGGCGATAAAAAATGTGAAGCGTTTCGGCCGCCCCGAGAACGTCGAATTTATTCTGAAGGACCCCGTCACCGAGGGAGGATTCGGGCTAACCGATATCGATTCAATATTTCTCGACGTACCGGAGCCTTGGACACTGATCGATGCGGCTTACGAGGCGTTATCCGGTGGGGGTTTCATCGGGGCGCTTAATCCGAATATCGAACAGATACAGACTACTGTGGAAAAAATGAATCATTCGGGGTTTATCCGCGTCCGATGTATTGAAAACCTGCAGCGCGGTATACGGGTGAAGAAGAACCTGACCCGTCCGCATGACAGGATGATCGCGCACACGGGGTACCTTTTATTCGCGCAGAAGATCAACGAACTCCCGCAGAATATCAGTGAAACTGATCTCAGCGATGAGGAAGACCTGACATCGGAAACCGGGGAAATGGAAAATTAATCTTACCTTATGCTTGAATTCTATCTATTATCAGTGTAATATAATGACATGATATTCGGGAGGAAGAAAATGGCACTGAAAAAAGGACCCAATTTCATTTCACCGATTCACATGATGGCTATGCTGTTTTTTCTGACGGTATTAGCGGTACCTCAGCATGTTCAATCGAAAACATCCGCTAAATCGTCGGGACTCGATCTGCAGAAAATTGAGCAATTGGTGTTCGAAATGGTAAATGCCGAACGCAAGAAGGCGGGACTGCCTGCATATGAGTATAATGAAAAGCTTGCAGAAATGGCGTTTTATCATAGTAAAAATATGATCGATTACAGTTTTTTCTCTCATATCGACAATAAGGGGAAAAATCCTAGTCAGCGGAAATCCCTGCTGTTCCCGGAAATCATGGGCGGTATCGGCGAGAATATCGCCTATAACTACGGTTCGAGCGAAAAGGAAGTCGCAAAAAATCTCATGACCGCGTGGATGAATTCCCCCGGGCATAAGGCAAATATTCTCAGTCAAAAATATTCCCATCTCGGTAACGGCATCGCTGAAACATACGACAACGGTTATTATTATTTTTACGCCACCCAGAACTTCGGCGATCTGATGGCGGAATTAACATCGATAGAGCCGGAAAGTTTTAAGTATAACGATACCGTTACATTCAATTTCGATTTCCTCGGCCCGTTTGAGAAAAACCGGCTGACCGTATTTGTCAGCTTCCCCGATAATTCGGCAAAATTTGAAATGCCGAACGGAAGCTACTACACGGGTAAAGGGAAGATAACCCCTGCATGGAACGGAAACTCCTTTTCTTTCACCCTTAAGTTAAAATACGGAAAGGGCGTCTATAAAATCATGATGGGAAAGGACGGATCGTTCTATCCTGAAGGATATAGTTTTACAGTCAAGTAAATGCTAAGGACGATAGCCTTCATGAGAGGCCAGACCGCGCGCCCGCAGTAAATCATCCACCATTGTCTCGATAGTTTCAAGATTCTCGTTGGATATTTCCTCGAATTTTACGCCTATGTTATTCCCGACAACATTACGAACAATACCCCAAAATTCCACTAATTTGTCTCCCGCACGGAACTGTACCCGGAGGATATCGCCGACAACAAATATCTGCCGTACATCGATACTGATACCCCCGCTCGATATATCGACTATGATCCCTTCGGCGTTACTGCCCTTCCATGAGTATACCGCGGGTATGCTGACCGAAATTCGTGTAAGTCGAAGGGGATTTTCATTGCTGCTTTCTTTCATTTTAGTCCTCAATCATTAATTGAAACTCTATTCTTCTGTTTTCGCTCATCCCGTCATCGGTATTGTTATCAGAAATTGGACTATCCTCTCCCTGAGATTCCAAAACAAACATCGACTTCGGCAGTTTTTTATTCTTAGTGAGATAATCATAGACCGCCTTCGCCCTGTTCATGCCAAGCTTCTTGTTCATCTTCTCGCTGCCGTCGCTATCCGTATATCCGATGATCTTGATTTTTATTCCCTTGGGGAACTGTTTAAACACTTCTGCCGCCTGATCCAGCTCGGCTTTTATCTGCGGAGTGAGTTTAGAAGAATTATACTTGAAATAGCTCACGGTCATCCATTCGCCCTGCATCAATCCCTGATAATAGGTAATATCCTTTTCGGGTTCCTTCGGCGCCTCGGCTATCGGATTCATCGAAATTACCTTTTTCGCCTTTGTATTGGCAGAAATCGTATCCATTTTACCGGAGATATCGAAGACTATCTCACCCGATAAAGCCGATTCGATCTTCCCGTCCGCATCGATCATATAATCGAGAGTAACAAGCTTATCGACCCCGACTTTTTTTAACTCCGTCTCAGCCTTGGTCTTACTCTTTGCGGACAGCTTCAGCCCTTCGGGTAAATTGATCTTGATCTTCATCGAATCCAACTCGCGTCCGCTTTTATTACCGATGCTCAACTGCAGAGGAAACGGATACTGCGAAATAGTTTCGGCGCAGACCACGGAAGCGTTCATATCCTCGGAGGTAAAAATATTCGCGCCGAATAAACCATACATTGTAGAATAAGTCATCTTTCCATTCGGCGGAATCGATTTATTATCGAAAAACACCGCTACAGCGTTGTCGAACTTCCCTTTTGGGAAAGCGCTGTTATCCGCCTCTATATCCCATGGATAATCGAACAGCCTCTGCCACTTAGTGAAAATGACTTTATCAGGATTCATTTTTATCAATGGATTTATTAACGTACCCTGGACACGCACATTGGCTTTATCTCCCTCATCAAGTGAGTACCAGTATTGCGGAATATTCGCTCCTGTAAACTGCGTTTCCTTGTCGATGAGTTTTCCGTTAATGCTGCATGGAACACCGTCTTTATCGCCGAGATAGATATCGAGGATAATTTCAACCCCTACGCTTTTTTTCTGTCCGGAGATATTCGAGATCGAATAAGTAATCAGCATGGTATCGGGAAGCGCGGTAGTAGTGCCCTGTACTATCTCAAGTATCTGGCGTATCACGAGGCCGCGTATCATCCAATCGGTAATAATTTTCCCGTCATGGTTGGTCGGACGAAAGTAGTACGAACCGTCGGCGCTGCCGTAGGTTGTAATATATCCGTCGATATTCAGGACGGTTATCGAAGTCGGAGGAGTTTTATCGAGCAGGATTTTTTTATTGTTATCACTCTTAGTTTTTGGATCGCCTTCCTTCGTTTTCATGAAAAACCGTGCTGTTTTATCATGTACGCCGATATAGATATAATCATTCTCGATACTTATTGTCTCGGCGTAGGCTCCGACAAAAGAAACAGTGACGAATAGTAACACAAAGAAAATCCTTCCCATTCCATCCTCCCGAATTACTTATTGGCGTGATCGTAAATCATTAATGCTTCGTCTACATTCTTGGCAAAACTGACATTCATCATCATATCGAGCTTATTAAAACGCAGTACATAACGGATATAATCCCTGTCGCTGACAATTACCAGTTTGCGCTTTGTCTCATCCCCCAATAATATTTTCTGGATAAAAGAAATCCCGAACGAATCGATATAAAAGACCTGAGAAAACTCGAGAATGTATTCAAACTCCTTCACCTTCTTCTCTTTTTCAAGGATGTTGCGAAGAATATCTTTTTCCTGAATAGAAAGTTGTCCTTCCAGCGTTATGATCCGGACTTGGTTCACCTGTTCAATATGGTACTTCAGCATAAAAACTCCGGTTAAAAAAGTTCCAGATCCATTTTCTCATCTTCATTTTTATCAAGCTTCGAAACATTTTTTACTTCGTAAACTTTTCTTTCTATCTCGCCCAATCGTTTTTCCAGCCGTGACGAAAGCTTCATTCCCTCTTCATAGAGTTTCAACGATTCATCGATATCCTGTCCCTGTTCTAATAGATTAACAATCTGTTCGAGGCGTTTCAGCAAATCTTCAAAACGGCCTTCGCTCTTCGCAGCCATTTACAGTTATCCTACTTTTTGGAGATAGTATAATGTTAAACGAAAAAAAAATAAAGAAATTCAGGCAATACTTCTTTTATAATACCTGTTCTTTAGATGTAAATTCGCCGTCTACTATCTGATTGATACCATGCGTCTTTTCCATTGTTTTCGGTATACCGCACATAGGAAACACAACTTCACAATATTTTTGCATCAGAATGCTCCAGATATTATTTGCGGAAATATCAAAAATCGATTATAATTATGCCTCGATTTGGAAAGGTGTCTGAGTGGTCGAAAGAGCACGCTTGGAAGGCGTGTGTGCCCCAGAAGGGTACCGCGGGTTCGAATCCCGCCCTTTCCGAGAAGGACGGTTATACCGTCCTTTTTTATGGATGTGTATGAGCAGAAGGGTAGTCTATCTTACTGCTATTCTGGTGCTTTTCATGCTTTATGTCGCTTGTTCCTATCAGGAATTGATTCTCTTCGTTCCTTTCGGTCATTCTTCAAACAATATATTCGGAGGATTACGAGGAAATGTCAAAGATATGTCCAATTATGCCGGTATTTTAGGCGCGCAGGTTAAACTTTCCTCAAACTGCGTCGGATTTTCAGACGAGACCGGAGAGTTTTTCCTGAAAGATGTGCCCCCCGGGGAATGGGAAATAACCGTCTCCGCACCGCATTATTTCTCCTTCTCGACCAATATCACAATTCAGTCCAGCCTGACCGATACCCTATCCGTAGAATTACAGCGGAATAACTCGGAAGTGATTATCGCTACCTATAATTTGGCGGATTTCGACAATCCCGAGGATTATGACGCGCTTGCTAAATGGCTGAAAACGGCTGAAATCGATATCATAGCAATACAGGAAATTCAGCCAGAAGATGTTGCATTACTGAATACCGCCTTAAGCGCAAAGGGTGTTACTTTACCCTACTATCTGCTTACGGTACAATACGGCTTTCCGAATGATTACCTGGCTGTTTGGAGCCGCTGGCCTATTTATGACTCCTCCGAAGTTGTATATCCATCTTATCTCGATCCGATAGCAGGGACAAATGTATCTTTAGCCGGGCTGCGCCCCGTTTTTAAGTTCCGCATCAATGTTCTCGGTACACATCCCGTTTGGTTTTACGCAGCGCATCTAAAGGCGGAGAATATAACATTTTCCATTCCGTCCGATCTCCAATTACGCCGTGCGCAGGCGTTGGTGATTTATGATACAATAATCGCGTCACAAAATATCTATACCGATCAAATCATAATTCTCGGTAATATGAATACCGCCTTACCGGCTGATTTCAGCAGCGACCAAACTATCGATATTCTTTCGTTCCGTACGGATAATCCCTCGAATACGACGAACGATTTTATCCCGGTAAATCTGGCATTTTTGCCCCCGGACGCATGGACAGTAACCAACTCTGATATGCGTCTGGATCATATATTCCTCTCTCCGGGTATCATTACTTATTATGTCTCAAACTCTGTCTGTATTCCCCGCCCGTTTCCCAATCCTTCCTATCATTATCCGGTGGTGATCACTTTGAAATACTAACCCTGTATAGTTTCTTGATATATTTTTAATACGATGTCATATTACTATGATGGAGAAAAACATGAGTGGTATAAAAGTTGTGCCGTTGAATAATCCAGCGCCGCTGGTATTGCCGGAATCCCTATCGAATCCGGAGACTTTAGTTATGCCCCATGAAATGGAAAGACCTAAAAAAATGCAAAATCCCCCGGATCTAAAAAACCCTCCTTCACTGCAGGTTCCCGAATCCCTGAAAAACCCGACAAGCCTTCCGATCCCGCATAACCTGCCGAATCCCGAAGAGATTTCTCCCCCGCGCGAATTGGACACTCCTTCACCGATCCCAATTCCGCCTTCTCTGCCTGTTCCGGATGAGATTATCGATTAACTGATTTTATTCCGGTAACTTATTTTACTTTTTGATGTGTTATACTTATATTATAGTCAAGGGAGATTCTCAATGGGATTTATCGGTGCGATTTTATTCTTTGTTTTTTCCACGATCTTTATAAAAATCTTCGGGTCAATTTTCAATTTTGTGTCAGGGAAGAATAAGGCTAAATCTGCCGGCAATAAGGATTGGAAAACCGAATGGAAAGAACGGTGGACTAATCATTGGAAAAACCAGAAAGATAAATGGAATCGCGACTGGGGCAGCGGTTGGAATAATTCTCAATCAGATGAAAACACACCTGTCTATCGGGACGCGGAAATCATCACGCCGGCAGCCGAACCCGAACCGAAGGTGAGTCCCCCTCCGCCCCCTCCGCATCCGGCCGAGCCGATTAAACCCGAACCCGATGAAATAAAAAGTTCGCGGGGGTACCTGCGTAGTAAAAATCTTTCCGACGGACAGTTAAAAACTGTCATTCTCCGCTGTGAGGAGAGGCTCTCCGAAATATATGAACACCGTAAGAAAATTGTCAAGCCCGATATAAAAACAAAAGTTTCCGAGATCACCGAAACCATCGAAAATATCATGGACGTGTTTATCGAACGCCCCGCCACATTGAGGACGGCAAAACGTTTTACCGATTATTACCTGGACGCAACAGTTAAAATACTCAAAAAGTACAACGAGCTTGCGGGATACGCGGTCAAATCTCCCACGATAAACAAGGGCATCGAGAAAGCCGAGACGACTATGGATACGATAAAAGAAGCGTTCGCTAATCTGTTCTTCCGCCTGAAGGAGGACGATCTGATGGACCTTAATACTGAAATACAAGTTTTAGAAAATGAAATAAAAATGGACGGATATAAATAATTTTCAACGATTGATATACCCCTGATACTGGTTTTTTTTACTGTTTTACATTATAATTACTGTCTATTCATATTTCCTATGGGGTATCTATGCCAAAAGACCGTTCCCGCGAAAAACTGATCCTTATCGATTACGCAATCCTTCTCGCACAGAAATTCCAGCGTTTTATCGGGTCGCATGATCTGAAATTACGGAACAAACGTAATAAAATTTCCATCAAGCGCGTTTTCTCAGTCACGCATCATCCGGTATCGATGATCATCCGTTCTGTCCGGGATTTCTTTCCGTATTCCATTAAACTGTCCTACGAGGAAAAGAAGCTGATCCTTCTCCTTCTGGGCATCAGTCTGTTGGAAAAAAACGGCGCGCTGATATGGCAGGTAGCGAACTTTTTTCACCGTTCCCCGGTCAAATGCCTCGAGTTCGTACAGACCGTTCTGAATCCGTCGCACCAACTCCTCGCAAAAAAAATAGTCTTCTCCGAGGAGACCGATTTTTCCCATCAGACCCTTCCCCTCATTCATATAGCGAACCTTTATAATATCAAACGGATTTTCCTCTCCCCCCTCGCGTTTACGAAAATTTTCGCGGAAATCGGGGGAGGCAACGGGTATGGATTCCCTACCCTGAACCTGAGCACTGGGCGTTTTCCGAATGTCGACGGGATGCTGAACGATCTGAACGAAATCATCAGATATCATTTTTTTATCTCGGGATTCTTTCATAACGTTTATTCATGGGGCGTTTCCCCCGATTCTAATATCTACGACGAGGGCGATTTCGCGCACTCGTTAAAAACTTTCAGAAAAAAAATACTTTCATCGAAACTCCCTTTCGAGTTATCCGATTTTTTAAAAGCCCGCAGGCTGACCAGTTTGGAGTTTTTCTTTCTAATTTACCTTATCTATAGGGTTATCATCCAGAAAGAAACGAAATTCAACAGTATCGAGGAGATTCTTTCCCTCCTGTCGTTTTCGCCGTCGCATACAAAAACAATACTCCGTTTTTTCCTGAAAGACAGCGTATTTGTCAACGAGGGGCTGATCGAGGCAAACGACTTCTTCGAGACCAATTCGCTGATAGAAGAAGACGAACTGGACGAATTCGACGATTTGGTCGATCAGGATCTCTATGACGAGATTTCGTTCGAGATGAGCACGATCAGCATTTCACGCGAACGGATATATAAAATGATTTTCGCCGATGCGAAAACGGATACCGAAAAGGTAAAAAATAAAGCCGAAGCCTCCAACTCGGGAGGCGACGGGGAACGGAACGATAAGAACCGATTCCGCGGCCTTTACGAGGTCTATACCCCGACGGTCAACCTGAACAGCGTTATACTTGACGAGGATGTGAAAAAGAACCTGATGGGCGCGGTCGATATGACCCGTACGATCGAGACGATGCGTGAATGGGGTATTAAACCCTCCCTATCGTCGACATCCTACAGTTCTATAAAAATCCTCCTCTACGGGACTTCCGGCACCGGAAAAACGATTACCGCCGAGGCGCTCGCAGGTGAGGCCGGGGCCGAGCTTTTTAAGGTAGACGCATCGAATATGGTGACTTCATGGGTCGGCGAAAGCGCGAAAAATGTTAAAAAGGTTTTCAAGGAATTCTACCGTTACGCCCAGCAGTCGCAGAAGAAACTATTCATGTTCTTCAACGAGGCCGACCAGCTTCTGTCCGCCCGCGGGACGGTGATGCAGGCCGCCGATAAGGAATACAACCAGATGCAGAATATCCTTCTCGAGGAGCTGGAGAATTTCGACGGTGTATTTATCGCGACTACCAACCTGATCGATATATTCGATTCGGCTTGGAATAGAAGGTTTAATATAAAAATCAAGTTCGATATTCCCACGATGGCCACCCGGCAGAAACTTTGGGAAGTCCATATATCGAATAAACTTCCGCTCGCGGACGATGTCGATCTGAAAAAGCTCGCCGAGACAGAACTGGCCGGCGGTTCAATCGCCAACGTCGTCTACAACGCCGCGCGTAAGGCGGCTCTCCGCGACGAGGGTAACCGTTTCGTCACCCAGCAGGACTTCATGGAGGCGATCAAGCAGGAACTCACCTCGCGTATCGGCGGGATGAAGAATAAAGTGGGGTTTTCGTCATGAGGTGTGTAATTCCGGCGATGCTCATTGCCATCATGCTCGCTTCATGCAGTTCCGAAGTCCGTCCCGAATGGTACAGTACGATAGAGCAATCGGAACAGCTCCTGCGGGAAATAGTCGATATGCTCTACGATATCCGTCTGAACCCGGATATACCCTATCAGGAGAAAGCGAAAACCATCTATGCACGGATGCAGGAATTGAACGATGTCTATAAAAAATATATCGAATCTCTTTCAAAAGAGGAAATGGGATACTTCCGCGAGCAGTACTATGCGATGGAAAAGCGTGTGAAGGATTATCAGATATTTAAAGGATTCGATGCAAAAATCGACATTTTTAGAGTTATCGAGAAATTAGCGCAATAGCGTGAGGAATTCGATGGATAAGCCAAAAGAAGAATGCGGTATATTCGGTATCTACGGGATAAGCGAAGCGGCGAATTATGTCTACCTCGGATTGAACTTTCTCCAGCACCGCGGGCAGGAATCCTGCGGTATTGTCAGCACCGAGGGTATTTCGCTCTATAAGCAGGTCGGGGTCGGTAAAATTTCGGAGTTTCTCGACGACGAGAAGCTGAATTATCTAAAAGGATACCGTGCAATCGGACATGTGCGTTATTCCACCACCGGCTCGCCTACTCTTGTCAACGCCCAGCCCATCACAGGTTCGACATCCAAGGGCGCGGTCGCCATCGCGCACAACGGGAATATCACCAACGCCAACCTGATACGTAACGAACTGATCAAGCAGGGAAAGGTCTTTCACTCGACCAGCGACAGCGAAGTGGTCATCCACCTGATATCCGAGTCTCCCTGCGAGGATCTGGTCGAAGGCGTCAAATGGGCGTTATCGAGACTTGAGGGTTCGTTCGCGCTTCTCATTATGACAAAGGATACGCTGATCGCCGCGCGCGACCCGATGGGTTTCCGCCCGCTGTCGATGGGAAAGGTCGGCGATACAATCGGCGATATCGGCGGAACGATCGCGTTTTCGTCCGAGGACAGCGCGTTTTCCATCATCGAAGCGAAGAAGCTCCGCGAGGTCGAGCCAAACGAAATGATAATCGTTACCGAGAGCGGGATAACCACCGATCAGATATTGCCGATCAAACCGAAAACCAACCAGTGCGTCTTCGAGCTGATTTATTTCGCGAAACCGTCCTCCAATCTCTTCCATACGAGCGTATACGAATACCGTCTCGAAATCGGCCGTAAGCTCGCGCGCGCTCATCCGGTGGATGCGGACTATATCGTACCCGTACCGGACTCCGGTATGGTCTCGGCTATCGGCTACTCGATGGAATCGGGCATTCCTCTCGGACTCGGTCTGATACGGAGTCATTTCATAGGTCGTACGTTTATCGAACCGTCGCAGAAAATCCGCGACTTCGGCGTGAAAATGAAATTTATCCCCGTCCCGGAACTCATTACCGGGAAACGGATTATCCTGATAGACGATTCCGTAGTACGCGGGACTACTTCCAAGAAAATCGTAAAACTCATTCGCAACTACCTGCCGACTGAGGTACATATGCGGGTCGCGTCTCCTCCGGTAAGGTTTCCCTGCTTCTACGGTATCGACTTCTCCACCTATGAGGAACTTCTCGCGAATAAGCACCATACTATGAATGAAATCGCCGCGTTTATCGGGGTGGAAACAATCGGATACCTTGACACCGACTTGCTATTCACTGAGAACGATTCCGCATCAATGGGGGATTTCTGCGCCGCGTGCTTCGACGGGAAATACCCTTCGCCGCTCAATCAGTTCTCCAAGGACGGGTTCGAACAGGAGATCAAGCAGAAGTATTTCGGAAACCGCAGGGGTTCGTAGCAGAGGAGTTGCTAAATGAAAAAACCTATGATAGAAAACACGGTATCGACCCGAGAAGTCCTTCGCGGGACGTCGTTTTCTTTTATGAGCGACGATGTCATGCTTCCCAACGGCAGGACCGTCCAGCGTAATTATGTCCGTTACCCTAACGCAGTCGTCATTATCCCGTTTATCGACGAGAAACGCCTGATACTGATCGAACAGTTCCGTTATTCTATAGGCGAAGTGATATGGGAACTTCCGGCGGGGAAAATCGACAATCCTTCCGAGCCCCGCGAAGCCGCGGCCTACCGCGAACTTCTCGAGGAAACCGGATACAGCGCGGGAAAAATGGAGTACCTGTTCTCATTCTATCCCGCGGTCGGCTATAGTTCCGAGGTCATCCATGCCTTCCGCGCGACTCATCTCGAAAAAGCAGAGCAGCAGCCCGACGAGGACGAGATTATCGAGCCCGCGATTGTAGATTACTCCGAGGCGATGGAATGGGTGTATTCCGGAAAAATCAAGGATTCTAAGACGATTCTTTTGTTATTGTACTTGCAGAGATGGTACAGACTATAGCAGAGCGGTATATTTTTTTGACGCAGTACTTTCAGCGATGGTACCGCCCTTAAGAATATCAGTCTATCCGGTAATGCGCGCCGAGGCTCTCACGGTTCGCCCATGAATGCTCCGCGACCAGAACGCCCGTCTGGATAGCGTTTCGCAGTTCCACCATCTTCCTGTCCATCTTTGCGTCGCGGTAAAAATTTTCTATATCTTCCTGCAGGTTGCGAAGGTCGATCAGCGCCCTCTGGAGACGCTTCTTACTCCGCACCGGCCCGACATAATTCCACATGATATTCTGCAGGTATGTCCAATCCTGCTTGATGAGCGCGGGATCGATAATATTGATAATCCCGGTGTCTATCCAATCCCTGACTTCCGGGAATTTGAAGTTAAAGTACGTATCTTTATTCTTAATGGTATAATCCGAAATGATTTTACCGAACACCATCGCCTCAAGAAGCGATGTGCTCGCCAGACGGTTCGCACCGTGCAGACCGGTGCATGCCACTTCTCCGGCCGCGAATAAACGTTCGATGTTCGTACGCCCCTGTATATCCGACATCACGCCGCCGCATGAAAAATGAAAAGCCGGGACAATCGGGATCGGGGTTTCGGTAATATCGATCCCCAATTCGAGGCAAGTTTTATAGATATTCGGGAAACGCGCGGCGATATTATTCCTGCCGATCGGGGAAAGGTCGAGCAGGACGAATTTTTCGCCCGATTCGAGGAGTTCGCTCAGAATAGCACGGGTGACAATATCTCTCGGAGCGAGGTCTTTTTTCTCATGGTACTTATGCATAAACGGACGGCCGTGGGTGTCGGTAATCACCGCTCCCTCGCCGCGCACCGATTCGGAGATCAGGAAATTATTCCCCTTGGGGTGAAAGAGAGTCGTCGGATGAAACTGGGTGAATTCCATATTGACCAGACGCGCTCCGGCGCGGGCGGCCATCGCGTATCCGTCGCCGGTCGCCGAAATGGGATTGGTCGTATGCAGGTAAATGCGCCCCATTCCGCCCGAGGCGAGAACGACGATTTTGGAGAGAATTTTTTCTACTTTTTTTGTGTTATTATCGAGAGCGTACACCCCAAGGGCGGTCAACGGTTTGTACATCCGGTGTTTATCGCTGGAATGATGATGCCATGTGATGATATCGACAGCGGTGTGGTCGTAGAGAAATGTGACGTTCTTCTGCTTCTTCAACGCGGCATTCGCGGCAATCTGAATACTACGTCCGGTCGTATCGAACGAATGTAAAATACGACGGACTGAATGCGCGCCCTCATCGGTAAAATCGAGTGATCCGTCGCCCTTGCGGGAGAAATCGACGTTGAATTCGTTGATCAGGATTTCTTCGATCAGTTTCGGCCCTTGTTCAGCAACGATGGATACGGCATCGGGATTGGAAATTCCCGCACCCGCGCTCATGATGTCCTGAAAACGAAGCTCGATGGAGTCTTTTTCACCCTGATAGGAAATTCCGCCCTGCGCCTGATAGGTATTGGATTCGGAAGAATCTTCCGATTTATCGAGAAGTACGACCTGATACCCTTGTTTTGCGAGATAATAGGCGGTCACGCTTCCCGCGATGCCGCTTCCGACAACTACTGCGTCAAATTCCATAACCCCTCCTAATACGCGGAGAGAATGATCGGTTCGCCGTCCGTTATCGCAATCGAGTGCTCCCAGTGCGACGCCAGACTCTGATCTCTTGTCACGACAGTCCATCCGTCGCTCTTGACGGCGATTGCCGGGTTACCCATCGTGATCATGGGCTCTATGGCGATAACCAGCCCTTTCTTCAACTTCGGGCCTTTGCGCTTAGGGTCGTAATAATTCAGCACAGGAGGCTCCTCGTGAACCGCCTTACCGACCCCGTGCCCGCAGTATTCGCGGATAATACCATACCCCAACGGGCTGAGATAAAAACTGATAGCTTTACCGATTTCGTTTAAATAATTCCCTTCACGGCAGACGTCGATTGCGAGATATAGCGCCTTTTCGGTATGTTCAACCAGCGCCTTCGCCTCGGGGGAAACTTTCCCGACCGTATAATTGAACGTGGCGTCGCCGTAGTATCCGGCCAGTTCCGTACCGATGTCGACGGAAACGATATCCCCTTCCTCCAACCGGTAAATACCGGGAATACCGTGAATCACCTCTTCATTGACAGAGATGCATGTCGCCGCCGGATACGGTTTGAATCCTTTGCCGGGGGAATACCCTTTATAGGAAGGCCTTGCGCCCTTGGAACGGATAAAATCCTCAACAATCGTATCTATTTCCTTTGTCGTGACGCCCGGTTTAATATGAGGCCGAATCAGGTCGAACGATTTCGCGATGATCTGATTGCTTTTCTTGAGGTACTCGATCTCGACCGGGGTCTTCAAATGGAACATTTACTCGATCTCGTTGCGGAACTTCCCATCGGATGAAGGCAGAGGCTTCTTAGACTCATCGAAAATCGCGTCAAAGTTGATGGACGGGCCGGAACTGTAGGCGTCTTCTATCAGCTTGTCCACTTCTTTCTTCTGGCCGGCGGTGATGAGAATGGTACCCTTGATAACTACTCCGGGTTCCATCGTCAACTGGGGTGCGGTGATGCTTCCGAGTATTCTTCCGGTAGAAAGGAGTCTGACTTCTTCCAAACCCTCGATATCCCCGAGAACAACTCCGGCAACCGTAACCTTCTTCGCGCGGATAACCTTGGTCTTCACCTTACCGGTTTCGCCGACTACGAGATGTTCTTCGGTGCGGATTTCTCCCTCGAATTTACCGTCGATCTGGAAGGAGCCGTGTACGAAAAATTTACCCTGGAATACTGACCCTTCGCCGATTATGCTGTTGATAGTGCCTTCAATTTTGGGCGGCATCGTGTCCTCCTGTAAAAATTATCTGTTATTATAACATTATTTTCATTTCCTCACAAGCAAACGAATAGTCGGAAACAGCGTCTGAAACCGTGCCTCATTCACCCCGTAAAAGCCCAGTCCTTTATCGCGTGCATCCCCGTGATAGTCGCTTCCCGATGTCAGCAGAAGCCGTCCTTCCGCTTTTTCCTCTATTTTCAGCATCAGGGCGCGGCTTATTTTCGGGTGAAAGTACTCTATACAGTTTAATCCGGTATCGATAAACTTCTCGACAATCGCCCAATTCCCCGTCTTCGACAGGAACATCGGATGCGCGAGGCTGGATATCCCGCCCGCTTCCTTTATCGCGGTGATCGCTTCCTCCGGCGAAAGCTGCCGCCGCGGAAAGTAGCACGGCATGCCCTGCCCGATGTACTTCCTGAACGCCTCCTGGGGCTCGTCGAAATACCCGTGCGCGACCAACTCCCTCGCTATATGCATCCGGCCGATGGGCTTATCCTTCTGCGATAAGAGTTTATCCCCGTCTATCTTCATCCCCTTACCCGCAAGACAGTCGATAATTCTCCCGGCCCGCTCGATACGGTATTTCTTCCCGGCCTGCGTAATCTCCGCGAGTTTTTCAATCCCGCCGGAAGGGAAATATCCGAGTATATGAATCTCCCCCAAACCCGTAATATAGGTGGAAAACTCGATGCCGGGGATGAAGATCAGTTTCGACTTCATCGCGGCAAGCCATTCCCGCATCGGCTGTATACCGTCGAACGTCTCATGATCGGTCAGCGCAAACCCGTCGAGGCCCATGGTTTCAATCTTTTCTATCAATGAGTCCGGGCCGTCCAAACCGTCGGAATATGTGGAATGAATATGCAGATCGAATAAACTCAATCTATTCTCCGTTCAATTATCGGCTGATAAGTATTATTCTTAATTACGCGCGGATATTGACCGCGACGTCCCTGAAACGCGCGGGAGCGACCCCGTGCGAGAGCTTCATCACTTGTCCCGGTTCGCCCTTCCCGCAATGAAACGTCCCGTGTATGCCCCATTCGCTCTCCGAGCAGACCGCGTCGCACGAGTTCCAGAACTCAGGGGTAATCCCCGAATAGGTCGGCTCCTTAACAATCCCCTTGATCTCGCCGTCCTCGATCTTCCATCCGATCTCGGTGGTGAACTGGAAATTATAACGGTTGTCGTCGATCGACCATGTTTTCGTATGATCGAGCAGATAACCTTTTTCGGTATTTTTTATCAGTTCTGCGAGACTCCCGGCTTTCCCGTGCAGGAGACTGAAATTGGTCATCCGCACGAGCGGGATATTGTAGCCGTGCGACGCCTTCATATTCGAGCTCGGTTCGGTTCCCAATAATCCGGCGACCTCGCGGGAATTCTGCATCCCGACAAGGATACCGTCCTTCACGATATCGGTTCGCCGCCCCGGGACACCCTCGTCGTCCACCCCGTGATAACCGATCCCTTCCTCGATAGTGCTGTCGCTGACGATATTGACCTGATCGGAGCCGTAGCGTAAATTCCCGATCATCTCCGGTTTGACGAACGTTTTCCCGGCGTAGGAAATCTCCATCCCGAATATCCTGTCCGCCTCGGTGGCATGCCCGACCGATTCATGCAGCTGCAGCGCGAGATGCCCGCCCGCGATAATCAGATCGGCGCGTTCATCCGTAATATACGGCGCGTTCATCAGGTCGTTCGCCTCTTTCACTATCTGCTCTATATTTTCCCCGAAGCGGAAATGATCGATGATCTCGAATCCCCCGGTACGCGCGGACATATGCCCCGGATAGGTGCGGGTCTGGATACCCTTACCGTCCGACGCGATCACCTGCATCATCGGCAATACCTGGTAACGGGTCGATTCGTAGGTCGTGCCCTCGGTATTCCAGTAATACTTATATTCCTTATTGAACATGGCGAGGAAATAATTGAATACGATGCCGGTATGCCCGTCGAGCTTTTTCGCGATCGCGAGAAGCGTCTCCATCTTGCGTTCGCGGTCGAGCGTGAACGGGTCGGTCTTTATCTTCTGGACATGTTTGATATTGACTGCGGACAGCGGACTGATTTTCACCTTCTGCGCGGCGGTCTTGAAGAGCGCGCCGTGTTTGGCGTTATCGTGCGCCCGCTGAACCGTGTACGCGAGCGAATCGTCCGAAAGGTCGTTCGTGCCAGCGAAACCCCAGCACCCGTCGCAGAGGATACGTATACCGACGGAATTCTGCCCCATCACGGAGGCGTATGTCTTGAGGATACCCTTCTCGAAATAAAAATCCTCCTCGTCGGTGCCGATATAACGGATATCGCCGAACGTGAGGGAATGAGCGCCCATGAGTTCCGATGCGCGGTGGATGATTGATTCGGGTGTGCGTTCCATAGTATCTCCTAAAATTCTAAGACAAATTTATCGTAGACTTCGCTTATATCTACATCTTGACCAAGTTTTTGCGAATCTCCCGTTTGATAGAACGCGACCGTTTTATTCGCTCCGAATTTCTTAAACAGGTATGCCAAGAACAAGTATGCATGTTTTGCTAAATGATAATTAGCGGGATTTTCATATGATAAATACTGGAAACCTTTTACAATTTTATCTTTTTCCGATTTTAAGATTTCCATTGTTTTTTTATGAAAATCGATCTTTCCCGAATATTTATTGAAATCAATTTGTGAAAGCACCGCTATTTTACATTCCTCATATATTTTTCCCGGATAATAAATAAGCTCCTTCTTAACAAATTTACTCAAGATAAAAATATAATTCCCCATGGATGCCGATAGCAATGAAGTGCGCCCTTCGCCTATCAGCGCGAAAAATGTATTGTTAAACGTATCCGAAAAATAATCGGCTTTCATTCCGCCTAAAAATCTGAAATATATCACTGCGGCATTTGTGTTATAGGAAAACGGTGAAAGCGCTATATTCGGAAATACAATCCAATGAGCCTTCTTAAAAAAGATTCTTTTATCATTCAGCTTTAATATATCGAGGAAATTATTCGTGATGATATATTCATAACAGTAATTGGCGACATTCAGCATCTGGGAAGAAATTGCCTGAAAGCAATCCTTACTCGATTGATTCGGTTCTATGTAGTCTTCGAATGTAAAAATCCCCGTATCGGCGGTCGCTTTCAGGAACTTGTGCGGTATAATTTTACCGTCCCTATAGACAAAATAGGATAGAGTCCAATCGGAGTAAACGTTATCCCAATCGCTTCCGTAAACAAAGGTCTTATTATTAAAAGTTTGGAAACGGTATGCCCAAAAACCATCCTTGACCTTCGATAATTCGACCTCGCCCTTCCACATCTCCCCCTCTTTCCGGATATCCAGTTTTAGATCAGGGTTATCCCAATCGGGCGTTATCGATTCCACATTTTCAATGTTCGTATCGATAAGTAGCAACTGAAGGTTTACATTTGAAAATGAAAACTCTCCAGGCAAATCGGGAAACGAGAAGTGTATTTTACCGTTAATTATTTCCGGCCATTGACAATTCGTTTCCTCAAAACGGAACACAATTTGAAGTTCGGGCGGAATAGTATTCGATAAATCTTCATAAAAATAACCTAGATTCTCGGGAGTGTAATTACTATTCCATTTGATTACCTCGTTGGGCTGGCACGATGCGAGTAAGAATAATAAAACGATACTACCTTTCTTCAACATTTTACCCTCCTTATACCGTGTGGGACGACGAACTGATCTTGAACCCGCCGGTGAGGATATGCGGGACTGCCGACGAGTACAACTGAAAGTTATCGTAGTTCTGCGACTGAGGGATAGTGTAGCGGCGGTTTTCCAGTTCGATGATGTTCGTGAATACGTCCGAAAGCTTCACCGTGTAGCGAAGGTTCGGCAACGTGTTCGCGATCTTCCCGTTCTCTATCAGGAATGTCCCGTCGCGGGTCAGCCCGGTGACCGAAGTTTCCTTCTCGTTGATGAAATTCATATAATGGATATTCGATATATAGATGCCGCGTTCGACCATCCCCGTCAGTTCGGCGAGAGACTTCCCGCCCGGCTCGATAGTAAGCGCGTTGGTACCTACGGAGCAGTTCTTCGGTATTTTCAGCTTCTTCGAGTAATAATGGTCGGTGATAAACGACTTGAATACGCCCTTCTCTACAATCGCGAGCCGTCCGGTAACCGAACCCTCGCGGTGATACGGAAAATTGATGAGTTCCGGGCAGTGCGGGTCCGACGCGACAGTCAGTTTATCCGACAGCGTCTTCTGCCCGATCCTGCCCTCGAAGAACGACGTACCGTTATCGAGGTTCTGGGCGTACGCTCCCATGATGAGGAATTCCAGCAATTGCGCGGCGGCGTGAGGCGACAGGATAACGTCATACGCGCCCGGCTCGATATCTGTCGAGGGCAGGCGGCAATAGCCTATCTTCCCGCGCAGGCGCGCGGTGAAATCGTCGCGGTCGAACAGCATGAAATCGTTCCCGCCGTACGACTCGATGACGGTAGACATTGTTTTATCGGATACCGCCTTCACGTCCAGCATAACGGGCGACTGGTAAAAATGTTTGACCGGGATATGCGAATTCAGGATATGCCGGAAAACCCGCAGGGTGATAAAACTTCCGTACAGCTTGTATTCGTTATCGCCGAGTGAACCGGATATTTCCTTGAGAAGCTGGACTTTATCGCTGAGGGGCATCGCGGTGCGGGAATCGGCGATACTGCTATATTTATAGATATCGCGGTTATCTTCGAAGCTCGTGAAATCCTCGTCGGCGGGAAGCTTATCCACTATCCCGCAGGCGTCGTTGAGCGACAATGCGAGCGCATCCGGCCCGGGATTGGACAGTACGAAAGTATACTTTTTCTTGTCGCGTTCGACCGTCACAGCCATCGTGATCTCATTTTTCGTAATGTTGTAATTGGTCTGATTACGGTAGAAGCGCAGGAAATCGGTCGTCCAATCCTCGATAACGAATTCGAAGGTATACCCCTTCTTCTCGCGGATATACTTTTCCGCGATATTCAGTAGGTCGCTTTTAAATCCTACCAGCGTATTCCAGTTTGTCATCGCCGCCTCTTGTATTTAGTCTATAATGATAATACCGGAAAAGAAATATCTCAAGTATTGCATGCCCATGACGCTGCATGTTTTTAATGAAAACGGGCCGTCCCGAAGAACAGCCCGTATAATAATTTATTTCAATGTATCGTCGAGAACCCGCACGAGCAGGTTATTGAAACGCACCACATCGGGGGGTTCGGCGCCCGCTCCGAGGTAGGAATATCCCAGAAGGAGTTCCGCGTACTCGGAGATCACCGGGTCGGACTTATCGGCGTCGAAACGCGCTTTGAGCTTCTGCACTATGTTATGCGCGGGATTGAGCTCCATAATACGCTTGTTCTCCGGCACCTTCATATTCGTACGCTTGAGGAAACGTTCCAGATGGGGCGACATCCCTGCTTCGTCGGAGACCACGCACGAGGGCGCGGACACCAGACGGGTCGTCAGACGAACCTGCTTCACATACTCGCCGAGTTCAGTTTCGAGATACTTAATCAGTTCGTCATATTCCTTCTCGGTGTTCTTCAGCTCTTTGTCGGCTTTCTTCTCGTCCTTCGTCTTCTCGATATCGGCTTCGCCCTTCTCTATGGATTTCATCTTCTTTCCGGAATACTCCATAATCGTCCCGGCGACAATCTCGTCCACCGCCTCGGTCAGGAGAATCACCTCGTATCCCTTGTTCTTATAAATCTCTATCAGCGGAGAATTTGTCATCGTTTCACGGTTCTCGCCGGCGAAGTAATAAATATCCTTCTGATCGGGCTTCATCCGTCCGACATACTCCTTCAGGGTCGTCTGCTTCTCAGCGTCATTCGTGGAATAGAAAAGCAGCAGTTCCTGCAGTTTATCCTTGTTCTCGAAATCGACGGTCATCCCTTCCTTCACCGCGTTCCCGAACTCGCCCCAGAATTTGATATAATTCTCGCGGTCTTTTTCGAGCAATTCCTGCAAAGTATCCAGCACCTTTTTACCGAGGCGCTTCTTCATCTGGAGGGTTACCCGGTCGTGCTGGAGCATTTCACGGGAAATATTCAAGGGGAGATCGGACGATTCGACTACGCCCTTCACGAAACGGAGGTAATGCGGGAGCATGTCCTCGAACGCCTCGAGTATCATGACACGGCGGACATAAAGCTGTAATCCGCTCTTATATCCCTGATAGTAGAAATCGAACGGGGCGCGCGACGGGATAAACAGTATAGACTGATACTCGATAGTCCCTTCCGCCTTGAACGGGATCACCTTGAGGGGTTCGTTCCAGTCATGGGAAATATGCTTATAGAATTCGTTGTACTCTTCGGGTTTGACTTCCGTCTCCGATTTCGCCCAGATCGGCTTCATGGAATTCAGCGTTTTCTTCGCCTTTTCCTTGTCCTTCTCATTTTCGTCCGTCATCACAATGGGATATCCGATGAAGTCGGAATAGCGCTTGACAATCGAAGATATAGTCTGGAACTCGGTATAATCCTCAAGTCCGTTCTCCTCGTCGACCGGCTTCAGGAGCAGGGTGATTTCAGTTCCGGGGGCTGCCTTCTCTGCGTCGGAAACGGTAAACTCGCCCTTTCCGTCGGATACCCACTTGGTGGCGGTCGTCTGACCGGCGCGGCGGGTCAGGATTGTGACCTGATTCGCAATCATAAATACCGAATAGAATCCCACCCCGAACTGCCCGATCAGGTCGGCCGATTCGCCCTTCTTCGCGTCCTGTATTTTCTGCAGAAATTCCTTCGTACCGGATTTGGCGATAGTGCCGATATTTTCGATCACTTCCTCCCTGCTCATCCCGATACCGTTATCGCGGATAGTAAGAGTGCGGACTTTCTTGTCCGTTTCGATCACGATCTCGGCCTCGCCCGATTCCTTGAGGAAATCCGGGAATTGTATGGCCTCGATACGTAGCTTATCCAGCGCGTCCGATGCGTTGGATATCAATTCGCGCAGGAATATTTCTTTGTTGGAATAGATGGAATGCACCATCAGATCGAGCAGCTCACGGCTCTCGGCTTGGAACTTGAATGTCTCGGAAGACATAATTCGTTTCCTCCCTATCGGTTAGTAAAAAGTACCCATAAATTAATCAATTCGCGGGGAAACGTCAAGAGAGGTAATTGACAATTGTTTCGTAGGCGGTATGACGGATATTGGCTGTCTCGTTCAGGATTTCATGCTTCGCGCCGGGAAACATCTTCAACCGCATGTTCGGAAATTTTTCCGCGAGGAACGCGAGGTTATATTTGTAGTCCACCACTCTGTCCTTATCGCCCTGCAAGACCAGTATCTCCTTCTCATTCCGGGGCAGACGGACGATTCGTTCGTTCCAACGAAGCAGGGCGCCGTACCATGACATCGGCAGTTTCCATTCCATCAGCGGGTCGCTCAGGTAGCGCCGTTTAAAGTCCGGGTCGGACGATGCGTGCGAGGGGAGTTTCGGCAGAGGCAGTATGCCGATGTTCTTTGCAAATAGATTATAGCTGACCCGCGACGGTTCCCAGAGGAACGAACGGATCAACGGGCTGACCAGCACCGTTTTATCGAACAGATCATCCTTATTCCGCATCAGGTAATCGAGATAGCACGATCCCCCCGTGCTGAACGCGGTCAGCATATAAGGCGGCTTCCACTCCTTCCGGAACGTCTCGATCACCTTCAGCATCACATCCGAGTACTCGGAGAAATCGCCGATATCGTAGCGGGCGCCTGAGGAAAGCCCGTGTCCCGGGAAGTCGTATGTCAGTACGGTATAGCCGTTCTCTAATAGTAAGGAAAAGTATCGCCAATGGGTGACGGAATGATTATACAACCCGTGATTGAAAAATAACAAACCCTTCGACCGCGGCGGAACAAAGACGTTTGCGAAAACCCTATACTTCCCGCAGTCGATATACCCGTAGTAATGGTCGAACGTATCGGAGAGCATCCCGTAATAGGATATATAATCGATCATCTCCGGGGTATACCGGGATGCGTGCCGGGTATCGAACGGGATATTTTTTTCCCGAATTATTTGAATCGTGTAGAGATCGAGCATGTATTTCCCCGTGAAATCATTCCTTATCGAACCCGACTTTCATTCACCCGTCAAGCAAACGATCAGCCGCCACGCATTCATCGGATACACCTGCGCGTATCACTCCCCCGTGGATGGGATCTTTTTTATCTGAAACGACAGCATGCAGACAAATATCGGCACCTTCGTCTAACATGGAAACCGAAACTGGTCTCATACCCTCCGTCCGGTTCGATTCCATCGAAACTCCAACGGAATATTATAATACAGCTTGCATGGATTAACAAAGATTTTACTGTTTACAAAAACATCTTCCGGTATTACAATAATTATTATCCGATTGGAGGGTGTATGCAGGAATACTGGAAAAAGCTCGGCGAGCAGCTGGGACTGAAATACGACGATAGTTTCAGCGCGATACTTGAATCCCCGGTCCTCTCTCAGCTTTCCGGGCAGGCGATGAATCCCGAAAACATCGAAAAAATAAAAGAAATGCTTGAACAGCCTATGTTCAAAAAGTTCTATGAGGAGATGTTTCCGTGCTTAGTCAGCGGAAAATTCGGGAAGTATCCCGTTTTTATCTACCCGGTGCGCTTTTCCTCCCAGAGCAGCACTGCGCATAATTATCAAACCAATCTGAATATGTCGTTCAATACCCGTTACGAATTCGATATGCAGATGAAGAAATCCACTTTCTTCAGCAGATTGTTCTCAGGCGGGAGCATAAAATCTCACGACCCCGATTTTAACAGGTTGATAACTGTCAAAGCGAAAAGGAATAAAGCGCAGGTAAAAACGTTCCTCGAAAACTCGGCGCTCACGCATTCGATGAAAGAGCTAATTACCGTCTCTCCTGCCGCCGTACTCAGCGATATCGGGGTGAAATGCATGATTCCTTCCGGAGAACCTGATGTTCGCTCGATAAAGGATTTACTCGATACGATGCGGAAAGTATTGGATTGTTTCTATTAATTCGTCCCCTGAAAACTGCCGATTTTCTTTAAATATTTATTAAATAGTGTTATGATATATCAAATTCGAACAAAAAAATATGGAGGGTATAATGAAACGAAGCGCATTGATTTTATCCGGGCTGATAGGAATCCTGCTGATGTCGTGCGGCGGGGGCGGCGCGGCTGTCAAAAGCGGTAATCCCGCCCCGGTAAAAGAGCCGGACTGGGCGCTTAATCCGCCTGCTTCATCTCAGTATTATTATTTCGTAGGGTATTCTCAGGATCTGGGTACGGGTGTCGAGGTTAAGGACAAAGCCTACAAGGACGCGACCGCGAAGACGATCGAGTTCATTTTCCAGGAATCGGAAGTATCCAGCGCGTTGAAAATATACGGCTCATTGAACGATCCCGCATTGCAGAAGGACTATGAGCAGAATATAAAAACCAAGGCGAAAGCGAACATAGGCGGCCTCGAGGTCGAAAAGACCGAGGCGATCCCGTTCAGCGAGGACGGCCTCAACGGATATTCCGTATGGGTACTCTGCAAGATCACAAAGGCCTCTGTAGATAAAGAACGCCAGAATATCATCGACGAACTGATGCGTAAGAAAAAACTGGTCGACGACCAGATCAAGAAAGCCGAAGGATATATCACCGAGGGTAAGGTCATCGACGCGGTCAACGCTTATGTCACAGCCGCGCTTTCCGCCGCCAAGGTGGAGGAACGTAAGGATGAGGCGATTATCTATATCAACCTCGCGGGTAACGTCCTGAAAAAAGTCTCGCTCGAAGCCGTCGACGGCGTCAAGGAAGTCGATACCTCCAAGGGCGGAGAATTCACTTATATGGTTTATTATTCCGGCGATAAAGGAAAAATCCCCGTGTACGGCGCGCAGGTTCTTTTCACCCTCAACAATAACAAGGGCGATTATAACCGCACCGCCGTGTCCGATAAGGACGGTTCCGTCAAGTGTAAGATCACCGGGCTGAAGAGCGTCGGTTCCACCAAGCTTTACGCCAATCTCGATATCACATTCAACGAACTCACCACCATAGGCGGTGATTTCCAGAAGTACTATATCGACCTGAAGAACTATGTCCAGAAATCGATGGCCACCGCGTCGTTTACCGCCGGCAATAAGGCGAATTATGACATTCCTACAGCCGTCGTCGCGATAGTGAATCAGGACGGCAATATGGAACTGGTCCCGAATATGGCCTCCGACATGCTTTCTTATATGAAGAGCAAGGGTTTCAAGGCGGTCAAGTTTCCGTCCGGCGTAAACCTGAAGAAGATTCAGGAAGCCGACGACAGCGCGCTCGCCCAGCTTAATTCACAGGGGATCAAACGGGTTCTGATACTTTATATCGATACCGATACCGAGCCCGTGTATAACGAAACGATCAAGAAGTATAAGGCGATGTATTCCGTTTCCGCGCAGTTGGTCGACACCAAGACCGGCGAAGTTTTCTTCGCGGATAACGTACGTATAATGGCCGCCGCGGCCAGCGCTAAAGAAGTATTCGGGTCGTTTGTAAAGGGTTCCTCGACCCAGTTAAAAGCGCTGATCGATAAGTTATAATGGGTTTTATCAATCTTCATACCCACAGCGAATACTCGTTTTTCGGGTCGCTCATCCGGATTGAAGATTTAGTCGGCTTCTGCGCGTTTCATGGGTATCCCGGGGTCGCGCTGACCGACACCTTATCGACTTACGGTTTTTTCGAGCTGACCAAGCTCTGTGAAAAGGAAAAACTGAAGCCGGTCTACGGAATAGAATTATTCATTAAAGGGGATAGCGGCAAAAACCGCTATCCCATTCTTTTAATCGGGCTGAACTATACCGGTCTGCATAATCTGCTTAAACTGAATACCATCGCTCAGCATACCAGCTTCATAAAAAAGCAATATGTCATATCGCGGGATACCCTTCGTAAATTCTCGCAGGGTATCGCGGTCATTATCGAGGCGGAAATACTGATGCATATCGACGATATGCGTTATCTGACAACTGTACGCGACAAGTACCGTGAAATATTCGGCGACCATGTTTATCTCGAAATAAATTATACCGGGCTGAAAAAAGTCCCGCTGATAAAAAGGCTGATCGAGGTCAACGAATCCCTCGGCCTTACCCCGCTCGCCTCATGCGAGGCGCGTTACTTCAATGAGGATAAGGACGCGTTTCTATTCCTCAACAGTCACCGTTTAAAAAGCCACAGCGGCAACGAGCGCGGATTTCCTATCGATCTCGACGCGGATTTCGTGCTGAAAAAGCCCGACGAGATGCGCCAGATTTTCAGGAATCATCCCGATTTCATAGAAAACACTGAAAAACTTTTCGAGCAGATCGATATCCGTTTCGATATAAAATCGTTCAAAATTCCATCGTTCAGCAAGAACGCGAACAAGCTCCGCGAGATCACCAAGTCCCGATGCTCGCGGCTGGGCTACGGTAAGGAGTACGAAGACCGCCTGATGTACGAGCTTTCGATTATCGAAAAACTCCAGCTCCAGAATTTTTTCCTGATCGTCTGGGATATCGCCCGTTTCATGCGGAAATCGAGAATCCCGTTCGGATGGGGGCGCGGCTCCTCGGTATCGTCCCTCGTACTTTTCCTGCTGGGGGTGACCAAAGTTGACCCGGTAGCGAACAATCTCATGTTCGAACGGTTCCTCAACCCCGGACGCAAACAACTCCCCGATGTCGATATAGACGTGTGCTGGCGCAGGCGTCACGAGGTATTCGAGTACCTCACCGAGCGTTACGGCGCGCTCAATGTCGCCCATCTTGCGGCGATCGACCGGATGATGGCGCGTTCCTGTATCCGCGAAATATCGAAAGTCTATCATTTGCATAAGCAGAAACTGGAACAACTGTTAGCGGTCATCCCGTTTTCGTTTACGTCAGAACATCTATTATCCAAGTCTATCCACGATAATCCCGTCCTCAATACACTCTACCTGAACGACCCGGAAATCCGTCATTTCCTCGATATCGCTCGAAAGATCGAGGGGGTCGCGTCCCATACGTCGGTGCACGCGGGGGGGATAATGATTCTACCGCGCGGCATCACCCGTTACGCGTCTATGGAGCATTCGCGTGACGGCCATCAGGTCGCGCAGTTAACAAAGGACGACCTCGAAGATACTGGCTTTATCAAGATTGACGTGCTGGGACTGCGGTTTATCACCATCATCCACGATACCATGCGGATGGCGAAGATCAAGAAAATCCGGCCGGACGACCATGCGGCGTACGAACTTCTATGGGACGGCGATACGACAGGAATTTTCCAGCTTGAGAGCGGGGGTATGAAGACCCTGCTGGAAAAGATACGCCCGGAAACCGTGCCCCGTCTCTGCGACGTGATCTCGCTGTACCGTCCCGGCCCCACCCGTTCGGGAATGACCGACGAATATATCCGGCGCCACCAGAAAACCGTAGATTACACTGTCGATAAACATATCGCGGCGATTACTAAGGATACCTACGGGCTTTTCATCTATCAGGAGCAGGTGCTCGCCATCGCCCACGATATCGCCGGGATGTCATGGGAACGCGCGGATATCCTGCGAAAGGCGTTATCGTCCCGAAATTCGGCTAAAATAGTCCCTCTCAAGGAGGAGTTTATAGCAGGCTGTGTCGAGCGAAAAATCGGGAACGACTACGCGGAGGGTCTTTTCTCGATCCTGATCGACTTCGGGCGGTACGGGTTTAATAAGTCTCATGCGATGGCTTACGCATACGCCGCATATACGGGGGCGTTCCTGAAGGCGCACTATACTCTCGAGTTCTTTGTCAGTTCGCTCAATAATAATCTGGACTTCATCTCGCGCCTGAACCAGTACCTGAACGATGTCAAGATGCATCATATTGAAATCCTGCCCATCGATATCAACGAGAGCGGGCTTTTTTTCAGCGCGGACGGTAACAGGATTCGAGCCGGGCTTCTGCTGATCAAGTATCTCGGTAAAAAAGCCGCGAAGGGAATTATCGAGGAGCGGAAGAGTAACGGAAAATACGCCGACCTGATGGACTTTTACCTTCGTTCGCGCGCAAAGGGAATAAATATCAAGGCGATGGAGTACCTTGTCAAGGCGGGCGCGTTCGATTCCCTTTCGCCTTCGCCGCGAATCGAGCTTCTGTCGATTATCGACGAACTTTTCGCCATCGGACCGGAAAAGATAAAATCCGCGCGCCGCGACAGCGAAAATTCCCTGTTTAAGGAGGAGACCGCCACCTTTTCTATGGATGACCTGATCCCGAAGCACCGCGCCGATGTGAAACCTGAGAACCAGAAAAACAATCTTGAGATGGAAATGGAGGCCACCGATCTTTTCCTGACGCACCACCCTCTCGATATCTATACTGAGGAGATCGGACAATACCGTATCGATAAGATCATAGACGCGCGCTATATAGAACAAGTCTCGATTATCGCGTTCTTCTATAAGCTCAGGGTTATCAAGACAAAACGCGAGAAGGAGCACATGGCCTTCGGGATGTTTACTGATCAGACCGGAAGCATTGAGGCAATCATCTTTCCGAAAGTCTATAAGGACTATATTCATATCCTGCGGAATAACGCTGTGTATCTCGCTAAAGGACGAATGGAGGAAGGAAAAATAATCGTCGAGGAATTGTTTCTATTCGAACGCCTGATACGAGATCACGTATAGAAGAAACCTGTTATTATTGTGTTTTTTCAGGTTTGCCGTTAAAATAATTTCCAAATTCTTGAGGAGCTGATTGTGCAGCATATATTGAATATATTCCGCGGTATGGCAATCGGAATTGCAAATGCGATTCCCGGCGTATCCGGGGGAACGATCGCGTTTATCCTCGGTATCTATGATAAAATGATGGACGCCATCGGGAATTTTTTCCTGGAGTTGAAAAGCGATAAAACCAAGGGCCGTTTTATATTTCTTATTTTTCTGATTATAGGTATCGCTATAGGCGGATGGGGATTCTCCCGAATCCTGAATTTCTTATTGCAGACTGAGTATAAACAACCGGTTTACTTCCTCTTCGGCGGACTGATCGCCGGATCGCTTCCGTTTGTCTTTAAGGTGCAGAAGGACATGAAGGCTACATTCCCGCGCATTACAGCGCTTGTGATCGGTATTGCAATAGTGGTAGCCATGACAGTATTCCGCGGGGCAGCCCCCGAGGTAAAGCCCCATGCAGCACCGATGCAGACAAACAACGCGGTAATTTCCAATACTGCAATCGATCAGCTTGCCGTGGCCTCGACAAATATCGCGCCCCCTGTCGTTTCGAACGCCGCTCAGACCCACTTGGTTGACTTCACTCCCCCGAGGACATGGGACTACCTGCTATGGATCGGGATATGCGGATTCTTCGCGGCGTCGGCGATGGTTGTCCCCGGGGTCTCGGGTTCCGCTCTGTTAATCGTGTTCGGTGAATACTATCACGTCATTAATATGGTCGCGCGGGTTTCCACTAATTTTACCGATGTAATCCTGCCATTAGGGGTCTTCGGGGTTGGAATGGTACTGGGAGTGATCGTCGCTGCGAAGGTGATCGACTTTTTCCTGAAACGGTACCCGTCGGGAACGATGTACTTCATCATAGGCCTCATGCTCGCGTCGTTCTACCAGATATGGATGCAGCTGCAGGCAGGGTTTACGTTCAATGCGCTGATATTTTCATTGAGCATCGGGGCGTTTATAGGCGGGTTTGCGCTGGCGTATTTCATGAGCAGGATTCCTGTTGAGCCAAAAACGGCAGAAAAGATGAAATAAAATTGGGGCTAAGACGGTTCGAACGTCCGACCCACGGTTTAGGAAACCGTTGCTCTATCCCGCTGAGCTATAGCCCCAATGATTGATATAAAAGTGGTGATTTTGAAAAGCTGACGCAGAAGATATTATACCGGAATATCCCTTTTTCGTCAACTAACGATATATCATTAGTAATGATTTTGAATCGGTGTAAAGTGCAGATTTTGTTCTGCCGATTTGACAATCTAATATAATCTTTTATAATATATCGTGTTTTGCGCGTTTGCTGGTAGAGTTTTACTGAAGGAGACTTAATATGGATAAGCTGAAAGTATTAATCGTCGACGACGAACCCCCCATTTGTAATATGGTTCAGCGTTTCCTCGGAATGAATAATTATCAGGGAGATTCCGCGAGTAACGGGAAAGAAGCCCTGAGTAAAATACAAAACGATCACTACGATATTGTCCTGACGGATATCAAGATGCCGGAAATGGACGGCTTGACACTGATGAAACTGGCGAAGAGCATCAAACCCGAGTTAATATTTGTCATTATGAGCGGATATGGAACGCTTGACAGCGCGATAGAATGTATGAAAATGGGCGCCCTTAATTTTATAAAAAAACCCATCAGCATCGTGGAATTAATTGCAACGATAAAAAAGGCCGAAGAGCTTATTATCACCCGCAATGTGCCGGTGAAAATGAAACCTTACCTCATCCATATCGATAAAGAATTGGAAATATCTACAAAAGATTTGAATAATAACCTCGAGATGATCGTGAATTATCTTGTATCGGAGATAAAAGAACTCGGCTGCGCAAAATTATCCGTCGATAATATTACGATGGGTCTCTATGAAGCTCTGAGCAATGCGATTGAGCACGGAAATCTTAATCTGAAAAAAGAAATATCGCGTGAGAATAAAATCGACGTATTGGATTCATTTATTAAAGAGAAAATGGAAAAGCTGAAACTTCCGGAATTTGCGAATAAAAAAGTAAAAATTAAGTACCTGTTTTCTTCCGATAAGTTCGAGTTTAGTATTAAAGACGAAGGGAAAGGGTTTAATTACCGGGAATTTCTCAAGGGGATCGACCAGAATATCTATAACGACAGTCTGAATAAAGGTCTTTTCCTGATAAAAAATGTTGTTCACGAAGTAGAGTTTAACGATAAAGGGAATGAAATAAAAATCATTTATTACCATGATCAGGAGGAAAAATGAAAAAAATATACACCCTTTTAATTTTATTATTAGGCTTAGGGGTATTGTTTGCACAGCAGGGCAGTGAATTACCTGGACCGGCCCAGCCCAAACCCGTCTCATTGGAGAAGCAGTATCTCGATGCGATCGATGCGAATCCTAAAAACGCTCAGGCCTACTGGGGTTTGTTAAAGTTGTATAAAACCTACGGAAAGGAAGACAGCCGGATAAAAATTGCGCTGAAAGCGATTCAGCATCTCGGCGACGACCCCGAACTCTATGCCATCATCGGGGATACATACAAAGATAAAGGCGATTTTTCCAAATCACTTTCGTATTACCAGATGGCGCTTAAGATCGACCCGGTTTCTTCTGTACTCTATAACCGTATGGGGCTGACCCTTTTAAAAATGGAGAATTACCATCAGGCAGAAGTTGCGTTTAAGGCTGCGGTTTTCTTTGTCGGAAACGAAAATAATGTCGCGAAAGGGCGCTATTATAATAATCTCGGAGTTTCGTTCGAGGCACGTAAGGATCACGAGTTGGCGATGGTATTTTTTAAAAAAGCCCTGAAGTTTGATCCGTCGCATCCGTATGCGCTCAGTAATTTACAGCGTATCGAAAACACACTTTCGATTCACTCTCCGCAATGACGGAAATATTTGATACCGAAACTTTTATCCTGAAGACAGACACAGAGCTAAAGCCTATCATAGATTTTATCACCAGGAACGATAATTTCGGTATCAAATTGTTTTTTTATAACGACGGTGTTATTTATCGACTGAAATCAATAATTGATAGAATTCTGGAAATCGCCGGCAGATCGGACTTCCAGAGTATGATCTACAACGGTGTAAAAGAGATAGTTATCAACGGTATCAAGGCTAACTTAAAACGTGTAATTTTCAAACATAACTCGCTCGATCTGGACAATTTGGATCATTATGCGTACGGGATGAAACTTTTTAGGGATTTTCTCTCTATGCATACTTCCGAAGATATCGAAGAAACGCTGATAGAAAACAACTATGAACTGATCGTCCGTTTTCAAAGGATGGAAAACGGTTTACTGATCGAAGTGCTCAATAATTGTGAACTTTCATCGATCGAAGAGAGCCGAATTCGCGAGAGGTTTCGTCTTGCGATGGAGTATAAGGATTTAGTGAGCTTTATCAACGACCACTCCAATCAAATCGAAGGTTCCGGCCTTGGAATATTTCTCCTCGTGCTGATGCTGCGCGAACGCGGGATCGACCCCGGCTATTTCAGGGTTGGACGAAAATATGCGGGATATACTGCGTCCCGTATCGAAATTCCATTCAATTCCGGTTTTCTAGGGGTTCGTGAGCAATAAATTTAATATTTAGACTGAAAATATCGACATTAATAGAGAGTCTAATTACGGAGTATGTTTTTGAAAAAGAAAGGCGGTATTAAAGCCCGAAATGATGTAAGCGAACTGATTCAGGTCATGGCATCGCTGACAAGCGAGCATAATTTAGAACGGCTTCTAAAGCTGATTGTTCAGTCCGCCCTCGATATCACTCATTCCGACGCCGCGAGCCTGTACCTGAGAGAAAAGGACCAGCTCAGGTTCGTGATCACCTCGAATAAAACCCTCGAAAGAAGGATGGGTAAAAAAGTATTCGAGTCGACCATTAAAGCGTTTACAGTCGCTATCTCAAAGAAAAGCATTTCAGGATTCGCCGCATATACCGGAAAAATCGTTAATATTAAGGATGTCTATAAGATCGAGGGAAAGCCCTACTCGTTTAACAAAACATTTGACGAGATCAATAAGTACCGTTCCAAATCCATGCTGACCGTTCCGCTGATAAACCGCGAAGGCGGCGTCGTAGGCGTCCTGCAGTTAATCAATAAACTGTCGAACAAGAATAAACTTTCCACTTACAAGAAATATGATGAGGAAATCACCATATCTCTCGGCGCGCAGGCTGCCGTCGCTTTGGAAAACGTCCAGCTTCAGGACGACCTGCTGAAAGCTCATTACGATTCCATCATGCGCCTATCCGCCGCAAACGAATTCCGCGATAATGAAACGGGTTTCCATGTCCAGAGGGTGAGTTTTTACTGCGAACTTCTGGCTAGAGCATACGGATTGGAAGAGGAGTATGTAAAAAATATCAAGTATGCGAGTCCTTTGCATGACGTCGGTAAAATCGGTATTCCCGATAATATCCTGAAAAAACCCGGACGTCTGACGGAAGAGGAATATGAAATCATGAAGCAGCATACCCTGATCGGCGGGAAAATATTAGTCAACGCCGATAACGATATCATGAGACTCGCTCAGGAACTCGCGGTATCCCATCATGAGAAATGGGACGGAAGCGGGTATCCTCACACCCTAAAAGGTGAAAATATCCCTTTATCGGGGCGTATCACCGCTATTGCGGATGTGTTTGACGCATTATCCAATAAACGGGTTTATAAGCCCGCCTTCCCGCTCGATAAGACATTCGGCATCATCGAGGAACAGGCCGGGATTCATTTCGACCCGCAACTCGCGAAGGTATTCATATCGATAAAAGATCAGGTCGCTGATGTGTTTGAACGCCTGAAAGACGAAGATTAAAAATGGAACTGATAATCGAATATCCTTAGGAACTGCAGCATTATGTTGGTGTAGATCGCGGCAATCACATCGTCCAGCACAATTCCCGCCCCTCCCCCGATATTCAACACCCTCTTGATAGGAAACGGTTTCCAACTGTCGAAAATCCTGAAAAGTACAATCCCGATCACTAAGAATTTCACGCTGGATAATGTAATGGAATCTACCGGGCCGCCCCAGCTTGCGATAAAGGGGAACGATGCCATTGCGATCAAAAATCCGACTATTTCGTCAATAACTATGTGCGGACTGTTCGTCTCTTTAAAAATATGTTTCTCCGCGAAATCGGATAACGGAAAAGATATGATCAGTAATAACGCTGTTGCAGGATAATAGACAAATGCATACTGACTGAGAAGCACATATATCCCGGCGCCCATAAGAGTGCCGAATAATCCCGGAAAAAACGGGATATATCCGATAAAAAAACCGGTAACAAGAAACTCTCTCAATTTTTTAAAAAATACGCCGTCAGCCATTTTCTTCCCCGCGTTCCGTTCTACGGATTTGAATATAATAATCTATCCCTGTATAAAGGGTAAAAAGAACTATTAAAGTTGTCAAGACAATAGGGAAATAAACCATCCATACAAACCCTTCGCCCATTATATCGCCCGCAATAGTCTTATATTCCAACGAAGTAATATTCACTATATGAGCGCCTAACCTGAATAAAAACATGACGATTATTATCAGCGCGGCTCCGATCATCTGAACCAGCGTTTTCGCCTTCGCGAGGAGCGATGTGGTAAATTTAATATTCTTTTTCAGACAAACCGAACGAAGCCATGTTATCCAGATATCCCTGAGGATAATCAGTAAAACAAGCCAGAACGGTATCCGAAGCTCGGGCTTTAGCGCGAAAACCGCGTAGCATCCGATCACGAGAAATTTGTCCGCGAGCGGATCAAGGAATGCCCCGAATTCGCTCTGCTGGTTAAGCATCCGCGCGATTTTTCCGTCGAGCGCGTCCGTAATCGCCGATATCCCGTACAGTATCATTCCTATCATCAGGGAAACCCAGTTATCGAGGTAAATGGTTATCAGAATAGGCGGTATGAGAACGATACGAAAAATCGTCAGCGCGTTGGGAATCGTCCATTCGAATTTCAGGCGGTTTTCACGGCTCAATGATTTCTCCTTCCAAATCGTGCGGAGGCAGCACTTTTTTTATCAGAACCTGATAGAAAGGTTTATCCGGAGCATCTCCGTAATCAATTACAGCGTTGACGCTGCCGTCGATTTCCGGGGCTTCGTATTGACTCCGAAACACCGCATTGAGCTTTCCCCCCTGCTCCATCACCATTCCGTCATTGATGCACTTGAGCGTCATACCCACCCGTTTTCCCAGACGTTCGGCGGAGATATCTTCCTGAATCCGGCTGAGTTCTTCTATCCGGCGGCGGACAACCTTTGCCGGGACTTTTCCTTTCATCTCATAGGCGGGCGTACCTTCCTCGTCGGAATACTCGAAGAAGCCCACTCTGTCGAAACGGGCCTGTTTCAGGAATTCCGCGAGCGCCGCATGGTCGTTTTCATCCTCTTCGGGAAACCCTACGATAAACGCGGAACGTATCGCGGCATCGGGGATCTTTGCACGGATACGTTCGATCATCGAAAGATAAGTACCTGCATCGCCGGAGCGGTTCATTGCGCGGAGTATCCGGGCGCTTGCATGCTGAAGGGGCATATCGAAATAACGGCAGATTTTATCCGAACGGCTCATCAGTTCGGATATTTCATCGACTATTCCGTCAGGGAAAAGGTAAAGCAGGCGAATCCAGTCGAAATCCATCACAATCAGCTTTTCCAGAAGATCGATAATGCTTTGTTTCCCGTATCTGTCCTGTCCGTATGCCGATGTGTCCTCAGATACGAGGATAAGCTCCCTGACATCCCATTCTTCGCGGAGAAACTTAGCTTCATTCAGGATATCATCGATCGAACGGCTGCGTAACGGCCCCCGGATCGATGGGATCGCGCAGAATGCACATTGACGCGCGCATCCCTCGGAAATTTTAAGATAGGCGAAATGGCTGCCGGAAAACAAAGCCGTACGCGCCCCGTCGAATTCGTATTCGCGGTATTCCCCGTTATCGAGGATATCCTCGCTTTTCCGGGCGATCGCATCGAGAATTTTCCCGATATCGCGCACCCCGATCATCGAATCGATTTCAGGGATACTCTTCGTTAGCTCGTTCCGGTATCGTTCGGTCAGGCACCCCGAAACGATGATCTTCAAATCGGGCGTATCTTTTTTCATTTCGGTATATTCGAGAATGGAATTAATGGATTCCTGTTTGGCGGTATCGATAAATCCGCAGGTATTGACGATGATGACCTCGGCTTCGCCGGGGGATAAAACTATTTCATGATCGTTGTTCTGGACAATCGACGCTATTTTCTCCGCGTCCACCAACGCCTTAGGGCAGCCTAAAGCATCAAAATAAACGCGCATTATTTCAGGAACGCCCTATTCAGCGAGAATTGTCCCTGATTGTTTTTCCAGTAGAATATTGATTTATTGATCTCGCCGTAACTCCCGCCCGGCTCGGTCTTATCGCCGATCACTATTTTCATAGCCCCGGCGTTCCCGAGAAGCAAAGTCAGTTCATTCAGGAATCCGATGGGAATTTCCATACCTTTTTTCACTACAAACTGCTTTGGCTCGGCACCGTCAGCCGAATACTCCATCCATCCGGTGGCTTCGGCAACAATCTTCATATCTATCTTGTTTTTGATCTTGGACGAGAGCAATTCGTTTTCTGCGATCACCGCAGACTTATATTTTAAAATAGAGCCTTCTGAGATATTCGTTTTATCGGTTATGTCTTCCTTCAGGATGAACACGCTCAGATAAATCTTCCCGTCGGTAATACGAGTAAGCTCTACCCCCATATCCTTGATATTATTTGCGTCGCTGTCAATATTCAGAACGTCCCTTTCTTTGATGGTGTAGTTCATCTTGTTCACCGCGATCTGGAGGCTTTTCGATGCCCCGAGTTCTTTCAGTTCCATCTGGATCAATGACGTGCCGTTAGAAATAAAAATAATATCGCCGAGGCCATATTCCTGCTTGGTAATTTTTTCCAGATCGGTCAGGTTATAGCTATAGGACTTGTTGGAGTGCGGAATCGCGGTGTTTCCTCCGGCGGGAACCCTGATATTGGAAATAATCAGGATTAACAGGAGAAGAGCGCCCAATACCCCGCCAATGACACCAACCGATTTAAGATCGACCTGGGGGAGCTTTTTTTTCTGGGTCGAACCGACCAATTGTTCGATAGGAGCGTCCTGCTCGATACGCATTTGACGCTTGTAGATAGAGATAACAGTATTACGGTCGAGTTCGAGAGTGTCGGCGTAGGTCGCTAAAAACCCTAAGAGATATGTTTCTCCCGGGAAGACGGAAAGGTCGTTCATCTCAAGAGATTCAAGGTATTTTTTAGAAATATTTGTCTCGCGCACGATTTCATCTATCGATATCCCTTTGGCCTTACGCGCATCCTGCAGGTATTCACCCAAAGACGTTTTCTCATTTAACGGCATCCGTTTTTCTCCTTCCCATTTCTCAAAAGTATTTTTAGAGTACTGAACTACATATATCCGCTTGTAATGTATACGGCACAGAGCAAAACCATATATATTATAAAGAAAAACCCGATATTTCACAAGAATTTCATTGTTTTGTAAAACACGAAAAATACTTTCAGAATAGTTGTTAATCTCCCGGTTTTCAGGTATAATATTCATAGTACTAAATGTATCCGGAGTTCCGCATGAAGATAAAAAGAGAACGTTCTACCAAGACGGGAATTGATATGACCCCGATGATCGACGTGGTGTTCCAACTCCTCACATTTTTTATGATCACCTCGACTGTCATCAAGACCTCGGCGATAAACGTCGACCTTCCCAGCGCGAGCACATCCGACGCAGCCCCTATTCGTGTAGCGGTCGTTACACTTTATCAGGACGGGACAGTCAAACTGAACGATAAAAATATCGATTTCAACAATCTGGGTATCGAAATAGCGACACTGAAAACCAACAGTACCGATATTGTAGTGACTATTCAGGGCGATAAGAATGTCCCGTACGATAAAATTATTCAGACTATGGATATCGCGCGATTCGCGGGAGTGAAAAAGATGAGTCTTGCGACTCTGCTGAAAGAGAATAAACCCTAAGGATAACATATGAGGGTGAACCTGAAAGATATCAATATCAATCAAAGCTTTTTAGCTTCTTTTATCATCCATATCGTCCTCCTGTTAATCTTTTCTATCTTTTTATTACAGCAAAACCTATTTATAGCCCCCGAGCCCATGCTTGTAACCATCGAGTCTCCTGTCGATTCTATCGCGTCCTCGCTGAATAGTATGCTCGACGCTCCTACTCACGCCCAGGCCCCTACCTTAGAGGAACGTGTCTCGCCAGTAGTACAGAAAAACGCTGTCCCTGATAAGGCAGTCCCGGAAATGCCTGCGATTAACCCGAAGCAAAATTCCCAAAGTGAAGTGAAGGAAACGATAAAAAATAACCTTACCGTTAAGGACTCTGAAGACCTTTTCAAGATCGATCCGAATAAGATTAAGAATAATCAGAACCAGAAGGAGATGGATCAACTCGCGAAAAAGAATAGTACTCCCGCCGATACGCTCGATAAGATATTCGAAGAACCAGCGAAGGACAATCAGCCTTCTACAAAGCCCGTAAACCAGATCGGCGAACTTTCACAGAAAATTATAAGCGAGCTGTCCAACCAACAGAATGTTACCGGCCAACCCGGAAAGGAAAACCAGACGGTAAGTCAGGGCGAGAAACTCGATAAGAACGATCCGTTAAGCGATGCTAAATGGACTGGACAACCCCGTAAAACAGTTAAATTCCCCGATCTGGCGTCGAAGATACCCGACGAGTATAAAATGAAGGGACTGAACTACAAAATTACCGTCCGTCTGACCATCACCCCTGAGGGAAATGTAAAGAAAGTAAACATCCTCGAATCGTCGGGGGAGATCGAACTGGACAGCATTTTCCAGATAGAACTTCAGAATATCATAGTCGAGTCGGTACCCGCGTCTGTCGGCCCTGTAACAGTGGTCAAAACGTTCACAATCAAGGTCAAATAACCGCATGATGCGGTTCGTAAAATACATCGCGCCTTTCTAAATTTCTTCAACAGCAAGATATACGCTTTCATTTATAAACCAACGGATAGTATTATAAAGATTGCTTCGCCAATCCAAACGGATTAACTCGTAATGAAAATTATATCGCGCATCAAACCCGTTTACGTTTTCTTTTTCTTGGTTTTCGCCGCCGGAAATAAAATATTATTCAGGATCAGGCGGTATCCCGGGGAATTGGGAAACAGGTCGAGATTGGTAGGCGGATCGCCGACCTGATGAGCGTAGTCCTCCGGGTCGTGCCCGGCGAAGAATGTAAACGTTCCCTTACCGCGGTCGCCGTGAATATAATTCACCCAACTCTTACCCTGTACGGCCGCAAGTATAGTAATGTCCTTCTTTATCAGGTACTTTTGGAACCCGGTAGTCTGCCCTAAAAATCCTTTGACAAGGTTCTTATGATCCTGTATCAGCATCGTCGGGATCACGTCGTACTTCGCGGAGAAATCGTTCAGACGGAAATAGAAAGGTGTCGAATAAATATTTTCCACTGTGGGATTGACATCGATATCGGAATATTCGTAAATATAGGGTTCGGTAATCAGTTGGAATTTCTCGAAGGCGAGAGTACTCTCGTAATTGATTTTCTGCGGCCATGCGGAATCGAAGGATGTCCCGTCGATCTGCGCGGGAACAATATCGAAATCCTGGCAGGCGAGCGCGATATCGAGGGTATCGGTCGCGGAGCACATTGCGAACATAAATCCCCCGTCTACAACGTACTTCCGGATTTTCGCGGCTACCGCTTTCTTCTCATCCTGCACACTTTTAAACCCTAACGATGCGGCGATTTTCTGATACAGCGCGACCTGTTCAATATACCATTTCTCTCCGCCGTAATTAAACCAGAATTTTCCGAATTGTCCCGTAAAATCCTCATGATGAAGATGGAGCCAATCGAAATTCTCCGGGGTCAATAATCCGCCTATCACCTCTTGGTCCCAGATTCGGGTATAGGGGATTTCCGCATATTCGAGCACGAGAGTCACCGCGTCGTCCCACGGGGCTGTCCACGGCGGGGCGTATACCGCGACAATCGGGGCTTTATCCAGATCGACGATATTCATGTTTTCTTTCTCGATTACCGCTTTCATCGATGCGAATTCCTGATCGCTGATGGATTGGTTCGCCACATTCCGCAGCAGCCCCCATTCGGCAATTACCGTGGAACCGCTCATGACGACAAAACTGCCGCCCCGGTAATTCAGGAGCCACTTCACCTGAATACCTTGCTTCAGCGCGAAATACGCCATACCGTATGCTTTCAGGTGATTCCGCTGGGTATCGTCCATCGGGATAAATATCAATGAATGAAGGGTCAATGGAAAAATTATAAAAAGCAGTACGATTGTTTTCATAACCACCCTTGAAATATGCTTGGAATAATATAACAGGATTTTATGATTTCTTCAAGCCGTAATAAACTATTATTAATATATAAAAATAAATTTGTAATTTATAAAGGCGGATTTGACAAATCCCTTTGTTCCGGTTATAATAATTGCGAGATTGAAATTAACCTGATGAATTAATAAAGGAGCTGTTTTGCAGCTCCTTTTTTGTTAGCAAAAGGATTGCATGATGTTCCGTGAAAAACTGAATAAACTGGTTTTAGAAACAGTCGAGACTATGGGATTTATTATGGTCGAGTGCTTGTGGGTATACGGTAAAGCCAGCAGTACATTGCGGGTGGTTATCCATCACAAGGAACGCGATATTTCGACGAATGACTGTGAAAAGGTTTCACGGGTATTGTCCCAGCGCCTCGATCTGGAGGATTTTATCGGCGGATCGTATCATCTGACGGTCGAATCGCCCGGACTTGAGCGCGAGATTTCGCATAAAAAGGAATACGCGCATTTTACGGGGAGAGCGGTACGGGTTGTGGTTAAAAACCCCGCAGATTACGGGTTGAAGGATAATGTCATTATCGGGAATCTCGAAGCCTATGACGGCAGCGAACTCCGGGTGAAATCGGACGATAAGGAACTGACTATTCCTCTGACCGACATCTCGAAAGCACAATTATATTTGGATATAAAAAAATACTTATAAAGGAGGAAAACGGTGGCGCTTGGTGATATCATCGAAGAATTTGCAAAAGAAAACAAAATATCCGAAGAATTAGCGGAACAAATATTAAAAGAGGCCATGAGCACGGCTTATAAGAAAAAGTATGGGAAAACCTACGAAAATGTCGAGGTAAAAATCGATAAAAAAATCAATATGTTCCAGTTAAGAGAAGTCGCCGAAACGATTGAGGACGAGGTTTTACAGATTTCTGCGGAAGAAGGGATGCAGTATACCAAGAAAAAGTCCCTCGAACCGGGAGATACTGTAAAAATACCTATCGACGTTTCCGAATTCGGAAGGCAGATCGCGCAGATTGTTAAGCAGGTACTGAAACAACGAGTAAACGAAATCCAGAAGGATATTCTATATAACGAGTTCGCGAATAAGACCGGTCAGGTCTTTGTCGGCAAGGTCAAATCGATGACCGATTCCCGTTCGGGCGGATACTTTATTTCCCTCGAACCGCGGGGAGTCGAGGCGTTCCTGCCGTATAGCGAATGTATCCCGGACGAATCGTTCGATACCGGCGAAAACGTCAAGTTTTATCTTCTCGAGGCGAAGCAATTCTCCCGGAAGGGCGAATCGCAACTGATACTTTCCCGCAAGCGCGAAGAATTTGTAAAAGAACTTCTGCGCCTGAATATCCCCGAGATCAACGACAGCACGTTTACCATCCGCGCCATCGCGCGTAAACCCGGCGAAGTCAGCAAGGTGGTCATCGATACGATCAACGATTCGATCGACCCCATCAGCGTGACAGTCGGGAAGCAGGGATCGCGTATCAAGCCGATCCGCAGCGAACTGGGCAGCGAGCGCATCGAGATCATCCGTTGGAACGAGGAACCCCGTCAACTGATATCCAACGCCGTCAAGGCCAGCCGTGTCCTAAAGGCGCGTATCGCCGAGGTATATAATATTGACCTTGATATGGATAAAAGAGAGGCGCATATAGTTGTCGCGGACGAGTTTCTCGCGCCGCTTATCGGGAAGGGCGGGTCTCACCAGAAGATGATCGAAAAGGTCACCGGTTGGAAAATTCATTTCCGTCCCTATTCCGAATTCGAGGTTGAGATACAGGAGAAACAGAGACAGGTTGACCAGATTCTGGGCATCACTTCCGAAACAGAGGAAGTCGAGGTGATCGAGGAAGAGAAGATCCCGATCGATATGCTTCCGTTTACGGTCGAGCAGATGGATATACTCAGAACAGCTGGGTTTGAAGACGTTGTGGAAATCGTGGAATTTTCAATTGAAGAACTCGCTAACCGCTGCGGGATTTCTCTTGACAGTGCGATGGAAATCTGGAAAGTGATAGAAACAAATGTAGAAATAGAAGAAGAGGAAGCGTAAATTACGCTGTGTTTTTGTAATATGAGGAGGATGTTCCATGCCTGATAACGGCCAAGAAGCAAAGAAGAAAAAAATAATCAAGCTGAAAGTAAAATCGGATTCTACAGCGGCCAAAATCGCATCGGAAACCAAAGAGACAACGCCTGAAACCGCATTGCCTGATACTCAGCCGCAGAAGCCGGTAACCCCTGCACCTACATCCTATGAAGGGGCCGGCGTAAAAAAGACTCAGTTTTCTGCAAACAAAGGGCCCTCTCCGCGTCCGTTTACGGGACGTCCCGCAGGGCAGCAGGGCGGATTTCGTCCCGGCGCTCCCGGACAACAGGGCGGCTATAGACCCGGCGGCCAGCAGGGCGGTTACCGTCCCGGCGGTCAGCAGGGCGGCTATAGGCCCGGCGCTCCCGGCCAGCAGGGCGGTTATAGACCCGGCGCACCAGGATCGGCTCCCGCACCAGGCGCGGCGGCGGGGAAGGACCAGTCTAACCGCAACCGTCATTTCAGCAATGTTGCCGCAAAGAGAAAAGACGCGCCGTTGACAAAGGAAGAGATAAAAAAGCGACAGGAAGAGATCTTTCTCTCTAAGATGCAGAATTCCATGATGATGAAGCAGAAAAAGGGAGAGGTGGTCATTCCTGATGAAATAGAGATCGGGGAAGTTACCAAGATTTCCGATATGGCAAAAAAGATGCAGATCAAAGCCAGTCTTCTGATCCAGAAACTCATGGGATTGGGAGTTACCGCTACAATCAACGATAATATAGACGCAGACACTGCTGTGATTCTTGCGTCTGAATTCAACTGTAAAGTCAAGATAAAGAGTCTGAAAGAGGAAGTGATCGTCAAGGAGGAAGAGGACACCGAGGCGGATCTCGCGCCGAGGCCTCCGATTGTTACCGTTATGGGACATGTCGACCACGGTAAAACCAGCCTGCTGGACGCTATCCGCAACACCAATGTGGTCGAGCATGAGAGCGGCGGTATTACCCAGCATATCGGGGCATACCGTGTCAGCACCCCCCGCGGACAGCTTGTATTCCTCGACACTCCCGGCCACGAGGCGTTTACCGCAATGCGCGCGCGCGGCGCCGAAGTGACCGATATCGTTATTCTTGTCGTATCCGCCGCCGAAGGCGCAATGCCCCAGACGGTCGAAGCGATCAACCATTCCAAAGCCGCAAAGGTTCCCATCATTGTCGCGATAAATAAAATTGACCTTCCGGGCGCCAACCCCGAACGTCTGAAACAACAGCTTGCCGAACACGGTCTTTTGTCCGAGGAATGGGGCGGCGACACCCAGTTTGTCGAGGTATCGGCGCTAAAAAAGACGGGTATCGATAAACTACTCGAGGCTATCCTGCTTCGTGCGGAAGTCATGGAACTCAAGGGCAACCCAAATAAACGCGGCGTCGGCTTCGTAGTCGAATCCGAGATGGATATCGGAAAGGGCGCGATCGCTACCGTAGTTATCCGCACAGGTAAAATTCAGATCGGCGACTGTTTTGTCGTCGGTACGACTATGGGAAAAGTACGTGCGATGTTTGACGACAAGGGAAATAAAATTGAAGTGGGCCTTCCTTCGCAGCCGGTCGAGATCATGGGATTCAACGATGTTCCGAGCGCCGGTGATAAATTCTTTGTCGTAGAAAACGAGGAACTCGCCAAGGATATTTCAACCAAGCGGAAAAATCTCAAGAAGTTGGAAGACAACCAGAATATAAAGAAGATACAGATTCAGCAGGCTATGGATAAACTTTCCACTCCCAATCTGAAAGAATTGAAAATTATCGTCAAGGCGGATGTGGACGGGTCTGTGGAGGCTATTAAATACTCTCTTTCCAAGCTCCAGAACGAGGAAATTGTAATAAACGTGATTCATGCGGGAATCGGCGCTGTAACGGAAAGCGATATTATGCTCGCATCCGCCACGGCTGTCACCGAAGAATCACGCACTTTAGTCCTCGCGTTCCGTGTCCGGGTCGATACGATGGCGAAGGAAAAAACCGAATCCGAGGGTATTCCGATTAAGCGCTTCGCAATCATTTACGAACTCATCGATTTCGTAAAGGCGATACTCGAAGGGATGCTGACTCCCGAAGTGATCGAAAATGTTATCGGTACGGCGGAAATCAAAGAGGTCTTCCGTATCAAGGAAATCGGAAAGGTCGCGGGGTGTTTCGTTACAGAAGGGTTTATCCGCAAGGGAAATCTTGTCCGGCTCTACCGTGAAGACGTGCAGTACTGGGAAGGAAAGATGTCCGCGCTGAAACGTTTTCAGGACGATGCGACCGAAGTCCAGCAGGGCTTCGATTGCGGTATCTCGTTCACAAATTTCGACAACTTTAAGAAAGGTGATATTCTGGAATGCTACACCTCTGAGAAAAAGGAGAAAAAGCTGTTCTCCTCTACCGACGGTAAAAAACCCGCGACAAATTAGGAGGTTGCATGTCTAAAGTAATCAGGATACAGCGCATGAATAAAACGCTGATGAAAGAAATCAGCCAGGCTATAATGACTGAAGTGAAAGACCCCCGTCTCTTATCCCTGGTTTCGGTGCTCGACGCTGAAATATCGAAGGATATGCACTATATGAAGGTCGAAGTCAGTCTTTACAGCAGTAATGAAATTCATAATATTAAGACGCTCGAGGCGTTAAAAACCGCATCCGGTTTTATCAGTTCGGTTGTCAGCAAGAATCTTCGGCTGAAATTCGCCCCGGTGATCGAGTTCAAACGTTCTCATATGATCGAGGATTCCGTCCGTCTAACTAACAAAATGAAGGAGATGACCGGTGACGATTCAGTCGATGAATCTCAACCTGAGTGATTCTCTTGCCGATGAATTAAAGCTCCTGAAAGAATGGATTCTCGCCTCGCGCGGAATTATTGTAACAGGCCACATCAATCCCGACGGGGATAACATCGGTAGTCAGCTCGCGCTGGGGGAATACTTCGATTCCATCGGTAAAAAATTCATCCTTCTCGACGAGGATCCGGTTCCCGCGTTTTTGCGCTTCCTTCCAAACACGCATTTGTTAAAAACTCTGCGTGAAACAGAAGTTGATATTTCCGCCTACGATCTTGCAATTGTGGTCGATTCCGGGGACATCGGCAGAATCGGGGATGTTGCAGGTGTTTTCAATCAATCGATAAAAATTGTTAATATCGACCATCATTTGGGAAACACCCGTTTCGGCGATCTGAACATTATTCATGAAAAAGCATCGAGTATTGGGGAAATACTGTACTATTTCTTCCGTATTAATGATATCCGGATTTCACCGGAGGCCGCGTCGGATATATATACGTCGATAATCACCGATACGGGATTTTTCCGGTACGACCAGACCAGTCCGGAGGTGCATATGATTGCCGCCGACCTGATATCTCATGGAATATCTCCGAATTATTTCCATATCCAGTTAAACATGATGAAGTCGCTCGGTTATACAAAATTGCTCAGCCTCATGTTATCCCGAATGGAACTTGCCGAAGACAATTCTATCGCCTACAGTTATCTTCTCAACGACGATTTTAACGGGTATCCGGATATAGATACGGATACCATGATCGAATATTTAGGGACATTGGATTCAGTATCGGTGTATTTTCTCATTAAGGAGAAAAAGCCTCAGCTTTTCGGGGCGAGTTTACGCAGCAAGTACGACGTCGATGTAGCAAAGATTGCATCAGTTCTCGGCGGCGGAGGACATATGCGCGCGGCGGGATGCCGTACCGATGAAATGGAATTCACCGAGTTTAAGGATAAGCTTTTAGAACTGATACAAGACGAGATCATTTCATATAAACACTAACTTTGGGAGTGGCTGATGTATTTAAACAAATCTCACCGTCCCGTCTGGGCGGAAATCAATATTGATGCGATTCGCGCGAATTTGCTTTATGTCAAATCTAAATTGCCCCCGGATATGATGATTATGGGGGTTGTTAAGGCGGATGCTTACGGGCACGGAGCAATCCCTGTTTCGCAGGAACTCCTGAAGCTTGGGGTGGAATATCTTGCCGTATCCAATATCGACGAGGCGATCGAACTCCGAAACGCCGGGCTGTCATCCCCGCTTCTTCTTTTCGGGCCTGTCGAGTCTCCCGAATTCGGCAAGCTGATTCAGTTCAATATGTTTCCTACCGTATTCAGTTTCGAATACGCTAGAGAACTAAGCGAGTCCTACCGTTACCGCGGAGTCTTTCCTAAAGTGCATATAAAAATCGATTCCGGTATGGGGCGGCTGGGAATTCCTGTTGATGACGCACTGCTTGAAGTCGAACAGATATCAAAAATCGAAGGAATGATTATCGACGGGATATACTCTCATTATCCGAGTTCGGACGATGATATCGAATACTCCGAGCAGCAAACATTGAAATTTACCAAGCTTATCGCGGATATCAAACGGCTCGGAATAAAAGTACGCCACTTTCATATATCGAACAGTTCCGGGATTTTCAACCTTCCGTCCTCATTCTCTGATCCGTATACGATGGTGCGTCCGGGTTTGTGCCTATACGGATATAGTTCTCAGAAAAATCCTGAAATCCAGAATTCCATGAGCCTTAAAGCCCGCGTCGCGGCAATCAATAAAATGAAACAAGGCCAAACCGTCAGCTACCTTCGCACCTATAAGATCAAGGAAAATGGCGAAAATATCGCAGTTATTCCCGTGGGTTATGCCGACGGTATCCCTACGATCCTTTCTAATAAGCTCAAGGTAAGAATTAAGAATAAGCTATACCCCAATGTCGGAAGAATATGCATGGACTACATGATGGTTTCGCTGGGGCAGAATCCGGAGAAAATACAGATCGGCGATGAAGTTACAGTTTTCGGCGAGGGCGCGGCAAGTGTGGAGTATTTCGGAAAGCTCTGCCATAGGATTCCTTATGAAGTAACATGCGCTGTTTCCAAACGAGTACCCAGGATTTACACAAGGAAGGAAGATGAAAGAAAAGCAGTTGAGTGATCTGGTTTTCGAGCGCATTTCGCTTTATAACCGTTGCATCAATAAGATCATCGAAAGCACCAGCCGCGAGTTTATCGATTCGAAAGAGATGTCGAAAATCCTGAATCTCGATTCATCGTTAATCCGCCGCGATCTCAGTCTGATCGGAAAAATCGGAAAGCGCGGCTTCGGTTATTCTTTACCCATCCTTCAGGAAAATATCAAGGATTTTCTGGCAAAGCACCGCATCTGGAACGTTGCCATCATCGGTATGGGAAATCTCGGGAACGCCATCCTCCGCTATCTCACCAATTCCAAGAATAACTACCGTGTCACAAAACTGTTCGATAAAGATGTCCATAAAATCGGGAAAAACGTAGCCGAGAAACCCATAGAGGATTTCGCGGTTTTATCCCCGGAAAACGAGATCGAGCTCGGCATAATCACGGTTCCGGCCGATGACGCCCCGAAAGTGGCAGAGAGGCTGATCGAATGCGGGGCAGAGGGTATCCTAAATTTCGCACCCGTCCGTCTGAACCTCCCGAGCCATATTTATTACCGTGAAATTGATGTGATTCGCGAGTTGGATATTTTAGGCGCGATGATTTCATATTATAGCTAAATAAAGCCGAAAAGGTATTGACAGCTAAGGCTGAAGGTGCTACAATAAAGCGTGGGGAGTTTTGCTAAATCTAGGAGGTCTATATGAACAGGAAGTTCGTTTTGTTTATCATGCTGGCGTTATTTGTCCTGCCCCTCTTCTCATACGGTGTCACCTTTAAGATGGACATTTTTCCTTACAAGAAATATATTTTCCGTATGATGAAAGTTCCCTACGCGGAATGGAATAATGTTAAGGTGATTCAGGAAGGCGTAAGAGAATTGAAATTTTCTTACGGCGGAAAAGACTACGATTGTTTATCCATGAAATGCGGGGAGATTTATGTGAGCTGCTCGGATAATACGAAAACCATCCTCTATATCCCTATCCATCTTTTCAAATATAAAACTATTACGATAGCTGTTCCAAACGAACACAAATGGTAGGATGAAAATAAAGAGGGGTTGCGTTGAGCAACCCCTCTGTTATTATATCTAATGAAAGGAACTGTTGATCCGGTTCGATTACTTATCGAACGCCGAACCTTCCTGCCAATTCAGATTCTTTATCGCTTCTTCAGCCTTCTCTTTTACAACAGTCAAAAACCCGCCCTGAGTGACTCTCAGCAGATGGACAAACGCCGACTTATCGCCGATTTTACCCAACGCAATACAAATATCGTAGGCAAGACTGTTGTCTTTTGTTTTCTCAAGCATATCGAAGAGATAGGTTAAAACTTTTTTAGTTTTTGCTTTCGGACCGAGCGCCGCAAGTGCCTGGACGGCAGCTTTCTTGACGGTCGATTCTTCATCCTCATACGCACGAATAATCAGCGCATCGACTGCATCCGCGCTGCCTATTTCAGCAAGCGCTAAGGCCGCCACTACCCGTACTTTCCACGGGTACTCTTTCTTGGTACCCCCCTGAAGAATAATAGTCTCCGAACCGTATCCGAGCGCGTCTATCAGGATCGGCAAGGCTTCTACCGCTTTCAGTTTGCCGAGTCTCTGTATTGCCTTGATCTTAATTTCTACATCGTCAAGGTCCTGTGACTTAGCAACTTCCATCAGCTTAGGAATCCCTTCCGGGCCTATTGTATCAATCGGATCGATCTTTTCGGTCGCGACATTATGCGCTCCGTACACCGAAAGTATCCCGGTAAATATAAGAGCGGTCACCCATACCAGCCACTTTCCTTTCATTTTACACTCCTGTTTTTTACTACCTATATTTTGAAGGATTTTTGGGATTTGTCAATCTTTCTATTGATTTATCAATATCCTATCCAATACTTCGTTTACAGATTCCACATAATGTATCGTCAGGTTTGCGAGAATCTGCGGTTCCATCTCTTTTACATCCTTTTCATTCTTCTTAGGGACTATTACAATAAAAATCCCCCCGCGTTTCGCTGCCAAAAGCTTTTCACGCAACCCGCCTATCGGCAGAACATCGCCTTTTAATGTCACCTCACCGGTCATCGCGACATCGTTCCGTGCGGGAAGCCCCGATAATGTCGATACGATCGAACTGACCATCGAAATACCCGCAGACGGCCCGTCCTTCGGTATCGCGCCCTCTGGAACATGGATATGCAGATCCTTTTTATCGATCACATCATCCTTGATGCCGTACCTGTTGCCAAGATTCTTCGCGTACGAATACGCGATCTGTGCCGATTCCTTCATGACATCACCGAGTTTCCCGGTAAGAATAAGCTCGCCCTTGCCTTTTATCAGCGCGCTTTCGATATAAAGGACGTCCCCGCCCGCTTCCGTCCATGCCAGACCGGCGATTACGCCCGGCCGCGGAGTCTTCTGCATGGATGTATAATCATACTTTTGTAAACCTAAGTATTTTTCGATTTTTTGAGGTGTAATCTTAACAGATTTTGCACTTTTTTTAATTTTTTCTCGCGCAACTTTCCTTATTATCTTTCCTATATGCCTTTCAAGATTTCTGACCCCGGCTTCCTTAGTATAAAAACGAATAATATTATAAAGCGATTCTTCTGAGAAAGAAATATCAAAGTTTTCCAGTCCGTTCTCTCCTTTCTGTTTCGGGATAAGAAAATGTTTTGATATGTCTTTCTTCTCGATCTCGGTGTATCCCGGTATCTCGATGATTTCCATACGGTCCAATAACGGCACCGGAATATTATAGAGATTGTTTGCCGTAGTGATAAAAAATGCGTACGATAGGTCGAAATCTACGGATAAATAATGGTCGTTGAAATTCTTATTCTGTTCGGGGTCGAGCACTTCGAGGAGCGCGGACGAAGGATCGCCCCGGAAATCCATGCTCATCTTATCGATTTCATCGAGGAGAAAAACAGGATTCATCGAGTTCGCTTTCTTCATCATCTGGATGATCTTCCCCGGCATCGCCCCGACATACGTCCTGCGGTGCCCGCGGATTTCAGCCTCGTCGCGTACCCCGCCCAGTGAAAAACGGACAAAGTTACGGTTCAGCGCGTGCGCCACCGATTTCGACAGCGACGTTTTGCCTGTACCGGGAGGCCCTACCAGACAGATAATAGGCCCTTTTGTCGTCGGGTTGAGCTGACGGATTGCGATAAAATCGAGGATACGTTCCTTCGCCTCCTTCAATCCCCAATGTTCTTTTTCAAGAGTTTTCTCCGCGACAGAAATATCTTTATTATCCTGAGTAAACACACCCCACGGCATATCCACCAGCCATTCGAGATAGGTATGAAGCACCGTGTATTCCGGGGACATATTCGGTATCTTTATCAGGCGTTCCATTTCCTTGTCGAACTTTTCCTTGACGTCGTCGGACATTTTTATTTTTTTCGCTTTCGCTTTCAGGTCTTTAATCGTCTCGTCGTCGTTTTCCCCTTCGTCAAGTTCCTTTCGGATCTCCTTGAGCTGTTCGTTGAGGAAATAACGTTTCTGCATCTTCTCAAGCCTGTCCTGCACCCGTTTGTTAATATTATCTTCTATCTTTAGAACTTCCACCTCGGAACTGATGAGGGAAAGAGTCTTGATGAGGCGTTCGTTCATATCGTTCTCTTCGAGCACAGTCTGCTTCTCGGTGACCTGAGACGGGATATTCGCCATTACGGCGTCGATCAGTTTCTCGGAATCGTCGATAGATGCGATAGTGCTGATAGCTTCCTTCGGAAGCTTCGGGTTCATCGCGATATACTCGCCGAACTTTTCTTTCAGAGTCCGTAGAAGCGCTTCGAGTTCCTTCTCGTCCCGGCTGAAACTTTTCAGTTCCTCCACATCGACCTGAAAAAATTCATCGTTGGGATAAAATTTCTTGATACGGGCGCGGCTTACTCCCTCGACCAGAACGCGAACCATCCCGTTTGTCAGATTGATGACCTCAAGGATATCGGCGATACAGCCGACTTCGTAGATATCGCCCGGTTCGGGAGATTCCACATCCTTCTTTTTCTGCGATGCGAGGAATAACGGAATCTTATTCTCAAACGCGTGCGTTACCGCTTTGACGGAATTTTCTCGTCCTATAATGAGCGGCACCACCATATAAGGGAACAGCACAATACCCCTGAGCGGAATCAGGGGGAGTTTGAGCAGGTTTTGAGTTTTTTCCATTATTTCATCCATCGTTTCACCATTACGCCGTCATCGGCTCCTTTCCTTCGGTAATAACTTCTTTCGATATCGTACACTTCTTTACGTTTTTCATCGACGGCACATTATACATCACATCGAGCATAATACCCTCGATTACCGCGCGCAGCCCTCTCGCGCCCGATTTCCGCTCGATCGTCTTGCGGACAATCTCGTCGAGAGCCTCGTCGGTAAATACCAGTTCGATCGCTTCCAGTTCCATCAGCTTCTGGTACTGCCGGATGATCGAGTTCTTCGGCTCGACTAAAATACGGCGAAGCTCATCGTTTGTCAGTTCACTGAGGGCAAGATTGATCGGTAATCGCCCGACTAATTCGGGAATCAGCCCGTACTTGACCAGATCGTGAGGGATAACCTCTCTGAGAATTTCGGAGGCCTCTTTCGGCTGATCCTTGCCTGACGACTTAAACCCGATTTCTTTCTTCCCTATTCTGGTTTTAACTATGTCCTCGAGACCGACAAACGCGCCGCCAACGATAAACAGAATGTTCGACGTATCGATATATAACTGTCTCTGTTGGGGATGCTTCCGTCCTCCGAACGCCGGTACTCCCGATATCGTGCCTTCTATAATTTTCAGGAGAGCCTGCTGTACGCCTTCGCCGGATACGTCGCGGGTAATCGACATACTCTCGCTTTTGCGGGCGATTTTATCTATTTCATCCAGATAAATAATACCTATTTCCGCGCGCGCGATCACCTCGTCGATCTTGGTCGACTCCGGGTCAAGGTCCCCGTCCGCGGCATTCTGAATCAGCCGGAGAAGCACATTCTCCACATCGTCGCCGACATACCCCGCCTCTGTCAGAGTCGTCGCGTCCGCTATAGCGAACGGTACGTCGAGGAACTTCGCCATTGTCTTTGCGATCAGCGTCTTCCCGGAACCGGTAGGCCCCATCAGGAGGATATTGCTTTTCTCAAGCTCGACCTCCCTGTTCTCGGTGACATCGCCGCGGTTCGTCATGATGCGTTTATAATGGTTATATACGGCGACCGCGAGTGCTTTTTTCGCGTGATCCTGCCCTATTACATACTGATCCAGATATGATTTCAATTCTTTAGGCTTGGGAAGTTCTCGAACACCCGTCTTGACGCGTTCCTTGCGTTCTTCTTTCAGGATTTCCATCGAATCCGTCAGGCAGCGGTCGCAGATATAATTGTCGTCTTTGCCCTTGAACATCTTCTCCACTTCATTCCGGCTCCGCCCGCAGAAACTGCAGGTGATGGGATTCAAATCCCGGGGACTCCGTTCCCTAAACCGATCACTCCGTTTGTTTCCTGCCATTATTTCCTCTTTTCTATGATATCATCGATTATACCATAAGTTTTCGCCTCTTCGGCGGACATAAAATAATCCCTGTCCATATCCTTTTCGAGCGTTGAAAGCTTTTGACCGGTATGCTTGACCATAATCTGGTTCAGGCGTTCTTTCATCCGGAGTATCTCCTCAGCCTGAATACGGATATCTGCGGCCTGTCCCTGCGCTCCGCCCGACGGCTGATGGATCATGATGCGGGAATTCGGAAGCGCGAAACGCTTGCCTTTCTTCCCCGCGGCGAGCAATACTGCCCCCATCGAAGCGGCCTGCCCGATACAAATAGTGTTTACTTCTGGCTTGAGGAACTGAATCGTATCGTATATCGCCATACCCGCAGTCACCACTCCCCCGGGAGAATTGATATAAAGCGATATATCCTTCTCAGGGTCTTCGGCGTCCAGGAATAACAACTGGGCTATCACCAGATTGGCTACATCGTCGTCTATAGCGGAACCTAAAAATACAATTCTATCTTTTAATAACCGCGAATAAATATCATATGCGCGTTCTCCGCGATTACTTTGTTCGACAACCATTGGTACCAGCATAAACTCTCCTCGTAAACATTTTATTCTATAATATACTCCAAAAATACGCCAAATGACAAGTATTAACGGATAATATTGACCAAATCAGTCAATCCTTCTATTCGTATAATAATCTCGTCACCCCTCTCCATCGGCCCGATGCCTTCCGGAGTACCGGTCGCAATCACATCCCCCGGCTCCAGCGTCATTACCCTGCTGATAAACGAGACTAAAAAGGGAACGCTGAAAATCATATCCGATGTCCTCGAACTCTGGATCGTCCTGCCGTTCAGCACAGCGGCTAACGGAAGATCGGACGGATCTAGATCCGTCTCGACATACGGCCCGAAGGGTGCGAACGTATCGAAACCCTTGGCTCGCGCCCATTGACCGTCAATCTTCTGAAGATCTCTCGCGGTCACATCGTTAAACGCCGTGAACCCGAGAATATATTTATCCGTTTCGGCTTCGGGAATATTCCTTCCGCCCTTTGCGATCACAATTCCCAGTTCGGCCTCATAATCGACACGCGAGGACATTTCAGGATATCGGATAACGCCCTTATGCGGGAGCGCCGCGGTATGCGGTTTCAGAAACAGCACCGGCTCGTCGGGTATCGGGAGCTTCATTTCCTCGGCGTGCCTCTTGTAATTTAAACCGACCGCAATTATCTTTTTCGGCATAACAGGGGTTAAAACTTCAAGTTTGGCAAGTTCCCATTCCTCGGTAATATCGGGTTTATCGAAGTCCGCAATCTGCCTGACCTTTTCACCCTCAATTATCCCGAAAAACTCGATTTTCTTTTCTCTATCATAAAACCTGCCGGTTTTCATTTTTACCTCTTTTTTTTCGAATCTGCGGTCACAGCGTTGTAGTGGTGTCTCGGAATATGTTTCGGATTAGAAATTTGTTATGCCCCCCGGCAATATATCATTCAGGTACCCCGTCGGACTCTGTACCCGGCGGGAAAAATGTTCTATAAATTACATGTTTTTACAGATCTCCGCTGCAAATTCGCTGGTTTTTACCTCGACTGCGTTCTCGATCTGTCTCGCCAAATCGTAAGTCACTTTTTTCCCGGTAATTGCGGCGCCTACCCCCTTCTCAATCATGTCGGCTGCCTCTATCCAACCCATATACCGAAGCATCAGTACCGACGAAAGAATCAGCGAACCCGGATTAACTTTGTCCTGATCGGCGTATTTAGGCGCGGTACCGTGAGTGGCCTCGAATACAGCAAGATAGTCCCCGATATTAGAGCCCGGCGCCATTCCAAGGCCGCCGACCATTGCCGCCGCAGAATCGGAGAGGTAATCCCCGTTAAGGTTGGGTGTAACCAATACGTCGTACTCCGACGGGCGAAGCAGAAGCTGCTGAAACATCGAATCGGCGATCCGGTCGTTCACGAGGATCTTCCCGTCGGGAAGCTTGCCGTCGTACATGGAATAAAGCTCATCCTCGGTGACAATCCAATCCCGGAAATTCTCGGCGGCTTCCTTCTTGCACCAGTTATTGAACGCCCCCTCGGTGAATTTCATAATGTTCCCTTTATGGACAATCGTAACAGATTTCCGGTTATTGGCGATAGCGTACTCGATACCCTTCCGCATCAGACGGCGGGACGCGAATTCGCTCATCGGCTTGATTCCAATCCCGGAATCCTCGCGGATAGAAAACCCGTAGTTTTGGTTGATATAACGGACTATTTCATTCGCGTCCGGACTTCCCGCTTCCCATTCGATGCCTGCATACACGTCTTCGGTATTTTCGCGGAACAGAACTATATCCATGAGATCGGGTCTCAGCAACGGGCTGGGCGTACCGCTGAAATAACGGACGGGACGTACGCAGGCGTAGAGGTCCAAGATCTGGCGGATCGACACGTTCAGGCTGCGGAATCCCTGCCCTACAGGGGTCGTCAACGGCCCCTTAATGGAAATAATATACTCCTTCAGCGCGTCGATTGTTTCATCGGGAAGATAATTCCCATAGAGCTGATTAGCCTTTTCCCCGGCAAAAATCTCCATCCAGCTGATCTTCCGCTTACCTTTGTAGGCCTTCGATACCGCATCGTCGACCACGGTTTTCATAGCGCGGGTAATATCGCGCCCGATACCGTCGCCCTCGATATAAGGTATGATCGGCTGATCGGGAATCTGCGGCTTTCCGTTGACGATTTTTATCTTGGTTCCTTCTGCGGGAATCTTTATTTTCTGAAAATTCATACATCCTCCGGGTGAACGTATTCAAAACAAGAATAATATTTTAACGAAAAAGTGCATAAAAATCAAAATTATAGTAGAATCGGTGTGTCTGTTTTTTATGGAGAAAACAATGTCCCTTGCGGCAGCGAAAAAAATATTTTTAACTATTATTTTATTGGGGAAGTCTCTTGTTTTTGAGACGGCAGTCACCCCCGACCAGAAATCGAAAGGATTAATGTACCGCAAGGATTGGGGCGGGATAGACGGGATGATTTTTATCAATACCGCGCCTATGCCGGTCACATTCTGGATGAAAAATACCTACCTCGATATGGTTACGCTGTATTTAGACAACGATTTTAATATCCTTGAGGTATATCATCCTGTTCCGTTATCGGAAGAACTGATTGTCTCCAAATCGACAAATATTATGTATGTAGTTGAGATAAAAACCGAACTGTCGAATTTGATTGTAGGAAATAAGTCGGAATTTAAAGCTGCTATGAAGAAAGCGAAAAAAAAGGATGGAGAGTAGTACTATAAGAGTCTATCCATCCGGTAAAAACAGGGGAGGAGTTGATGAAATCTTTAATACTCAGGTGCCAATTGAAACGGTGCAACGTCGATAATACCGATGAGATGTCTATCGAGAAATGTGTGATGAACAACGGGTCGCCATGTTATTACCTTTTAGCACAGCAGACGGATGTACTTCCGGAGGACATGGTATGGGATAAATTCAACCAGTTCGTTATCCAGAAGAAGAATAAACCGCAGGCATGACAAATTTCCCGCATGATCGGGCTGTTATCTACCCAAATTTTGGAATAAGCGGGTTGATCAGCGGAACGACGTTCATTACAGGAAAGGACGATAATTTCGCCCTGCATACTGCGGAATCCGAAGTTCAATATGCGTCGGTTAAAACGTCCCGCGACAGTTTCGCGTTTCAGCTTGGGTTCGATCACTTGGTTACCCTGAAGCAGGTGCACGGCGAAACAATACACCGGATAACGGGTGACAATTTTGCCGATTATGAAACGAACCCCTTAATCGAAGGCGACGGCCTGATTACAGACAGCAAAGGGGTACTGATCGGGATACTGACAGCGGACTGTGTACCTGTGTTTTTTATATCCGCGTGCGGGGTTATCGGGATAGCGCATGCCGGATGGAAAGGCATCTTCGCGGGTATTCATATCCGTATGCTCGAGATTTTCCGAAAAGAGTATTCCATCGGACCCGGAGAGATATTTATCCGGTTCGGCCCGAATATCCGTTCATGCTGTTATGAGGTTGGGAAGGAACTAATCGATAAATTTATAGACAACGGGAAAAATCCGGTTTATAATCAAAGGGACGGGAGAATATATTTCGATCTTGAGGGGACGATTTCCGCAGAACTTGTCTCTAATGGAGTAAATCCTGAGAGAATAGAAACCCCTGCTCTCTGTACTTTTGATTGTACGAAGCCCCGTTTTTTTTCATACCGGAGAGGCGAGAATGTATCGCGGTCGTTCTCGTTTATAGGGAAATTAGATAAATAAAATAATTCTTGACAGTTCATATTTTTGATGTATATTTATAATAAGCACGAAAAGGAGGAAACGGATGAGTGTGAAAAAAGTTTTTATGTCCTTAGTTCTGGTTTTAGTCGGTTTCGGCATGCTTGCAGGAAAATACGACAGCGGTTATAAGAGTTTTGAAATTAAAGAAAAGAAAGAAAACACCATGTACGTTGTTTTCAGACTTAATATCCCCTTTGCCCTAAATTACCTTGAGAATCTGCTGAACGGTTTCAAGAAGAAACTGGAGACGGCGGAAAAAGGGAAAAAGAACCTCCAGAAAAAAATCGATAATTATACCGTTATTCTCGATCAGTTGAAGAATAACAAGGTAAAAAAAGTATGCGTTTTCGGCGATTTCAACGGATGGAAAACATTTGCCAGCGATAAACCGAATCTGTTAAAACCCGGCAGCGCCAATCCCGACACATGGTACACTGCCACATTGGTACCTTTCCTTGTGTCCGGCCCAGGAGAAAAACTCCGTTATAAGTTCGTACTTGATATCGGTAAGAAGTTTACAGCCGCCGACGGAACCGAACAGGAATATCTCTACATTGAAGACCCTATGAATCCTCAGAAATCGGATGACGGTTTCGGCGGGTATAATAGCGAGTTTGTTTCCAAGTAGACTATAAAAAGAGAGCTGCCTGCAGGCGGCTCTCTCTAACTTTTATATTGGGGTGAACCATAAGAAGGGCATATATGAAGAAGGTGGATTTCATCGATCGAAATGGGACTTATATTATTCAACCGCATGGAGAAATGACGTTTTTCTTTTTAGAAGAACTCGATGAATTCATCAAGGAAAAAATCAGCAAGAACGAATATAAGTTTATCTACGATTTATCGGATGTAAAATGGATTGATTCCATGGGGCTTGGATTGGTCGCGATGACAGTAAAAATCGCTCTGCTCAATAATTCGCGTGTTTGCGTGGTACAGCCGCGTGAGAATGTTGTCGAATTATTACGCCTCAGTTCGTTAATTGATCTGATCCTCATCTACGATGAAATCGATGAGGCTTTAGCATTCTTTAAATAATAACACTAAAAAATATTCATGCGCTGCTCGAGTTATATGCGGGATTTCCTGATATTTCGCGTTTCCATCGATGCAGGCTTACTCCCGAGTAAACCAGGTGGAATCCCGTTTTTTCGAGCGATTCAATCAAACGTGTCTGCGACGGTTCGACCCACATTTCCATGAGCAGATAATCGCCCATCCGGTTCTGGATATCCCTAAGCAGTTTTTCGCCTATATCGGTTCCGGCATTCCCATCCGGTACAATCAGATCGGATACCTTATAAATCGGGGTGTCCACGCTGAGGGTATTCATCGAAAGCTTATCTAAAGTCAGGTGAATCATGCCTAAACTTCGCCCGTTATCACGGTACTCCAGGACTGTCTCGTTTTCTCCCATCGACTTTTTCAAAAACTGTTCTGAAATATATCCCATCAGCCGTTCCTGTGGTATCTTCCTGTCCCTGAGTAGCGACACCGGACGTTCAAGATACGGGAGGTACTGGTTAAGGCTATGCATGCTGATCAGGTCTATGCTGTCGGATACCTTCTCCGGATCACGGGGTGTATCGGGATAATAACGGTAGATGTGCCAGAACATTGCGCTCCTGAAGCCGCACGATTCGTACACGTGTATGGCAGGGATATTATACAGATCGGTGCCCACTGTAATCAGATCCGCGCCGTAAGTAAAAAGAACTCCGCATCCTTTGTCTACGAGGAATCGGCCTATCCCCTTATCGCGGTATGACGGTTCTACCGCAAGGAGGTAGATGTTTCCGATCTTTTTGCCGATTGCCTTCGATAAGGCTTCGTTCAATCCGACCGTGAGATACCCGATAATCCCGTCGTCGCCGTCCGCAACTATGCTTACAGACGATTTCTTCCGTATCATTTCGTCCGCGAATGCGGGAAAAAAATCCGGCGACAGTTCCCGGAATTTCTTATCGACCGTGAAGGGGGAATAATCGAACAAATAGGAAAGCTCAATAAGCCTTGGAATGTCCTTTTCTTCAGCCTGCCTGATTGTCATGGTTTATAACGCGCCGATATCCGATGGGGTATCAATAAACAGTTTAGCCTGATTGGTAGGATACTCCAGCGCAGCCTTCTGGTACTTTTCGTTCAATGTTTCACTCGCCGGAGGGGCGAATTTTATCATGATAGTACTGCGGTTAAACGTATCGACATAGAGAAGGGTTACTTCTAGACTGAGGGTTTTCCAATACATAATCTCGCCGCCCAGAATACTGTCCGGCTCGCCGTATTCCTTCTGGAGATTTTCCTTTATGATCTGGAAATGCTCGAGAACTTCGTCACGATGATAGATATTGGTTATCTGGTACACCAGCGATATCAGTTGGTTGCTCTCGAACGCATAGGTGACCAGAATATCGTACCCGTACATGCGGTCGAAGTACGCGATGCGTTCCTTCCCGTCGAAATAATTCGTCGATGAGAAATAATCGAAGTTCTGGACGAAGTACGGGATGTACCGCGCCGTTTCGGCTTTTTTGACCTCGTAGGGATTCATTCCCCAGCACACACCGCGGACATCGGTTATCTTAAAAAACTGCACCATTAAGATAAAAAGTCCTATCATGCTAAAAAAAATAATATTTCTCAGCATACTCCTCTCCCGTTTTAATCTGATTGATTATCGGCAGAAAAAGGAATTAGCTGATTCTGTACCTCTTTTTTAATTCGGTGAGTTTCCGGTCGAACTCCTTGAACGTCACATAAAGTTCGTCATGAAGTTTCGCGTTATAAGGGGTCTCGTCCTTCAGGATATGGATCGCGCCATGAAGGTATTCCATCGATTTGTTCAGCAGACGGATTTCCGCGGGCACATACGAAAGCACTTCGTTCTCCGATTCGCCTGATGATTCGTATTTACTGAATTTTTCTTTAGATGCGGGGGATTGGCCGCCGCGTCTCTCGGAAATCTCACGAAGCAGTACAGTCAGGCTCTCCGGGACCGGATTGCCGTCGTTCATATAGCGTACGATGGCTTTCGATACCTCCAACCCCGTAATATCGATATTCGTATCGCTGTCGACAATCCGCAGTTCCTCATGATTCAGGATAAACTCGATCAGTTCCTCGAGTTTGATAAATTTTTTACCGCATGTATCGTACATTTTTCGATTGGAATACTTTTTTACAAGGTGGAACATCCGGTTATCCCATAATTTTTTCAGCCAGTTTTACCGCATTGACCGCGTCGGCGGCATAATATGCCCCCAACCCCTCGGCAAAACCGGGAGTGACCGCCGCGCCTCCCACCATCACGCGGAACTTCTCGCCCTCGGCAAGCTGCATAAATTCTTCCATCCGCGGCATGGTAGTAGTCATCAATGCGGAAAGGCCTACTATATCGGCTCCCACCTCTTTCGCTTTCCGCAGTATTTCCTCATTCGGAATATCCTTACCCATATCTATAACCTGAAATCCTTTATTCTGCAGCATAATAATCACGATATTTTTTCCGATATCGTGCACATCCCCCTTCACGGTCGCAATTACTATCTTACCCTTCGGTTCCTGCGATTCTTTCAATAAAAGCGGCTCAAGCCTTCCGAACGCGGCCTTCATCGTCTCTGCGGACATCATGAGCTGGGGTAAAAAGTAGATTCGTTTCTCGTACAGTTCGCCTACTTTATTGATTGCCATTATCAGGTGGTTATTCAGTATCTCGATCGCTGACATCTTTTCATCCAGCGCCTGCTCGATCAGCGGGAGAATACCGCCCTTGCTGCCTTTGAGTACCGCGTCGTACATCTTTTCGCCGACAGTCACGGGTATGCTGTCGCTTTTCGCATCCGTCTTGGCAGATGCGCTCTGTTTATCGATTTCCGAGTACACACGGATATACTCCTTCGAATTCGCGTCCTTCGATAAAAGCACGTCCGAGGCGCGTACGAGCCCCATCACATCAGCGTCCATCGGGTTCATGATCGCCGACGTCAGCCCCTCCGATATCGCCATATTCAGGAAAGCCCTGTTGACATTCCCACGCGCGGGCAGCCCGAACGATATATTAGAAAGCCCCATCGAGGAATATATTTCGAGTTCCGTTTTATAACGCCGGATCGTCTCGAGCGTTACCTTCGCCCCGGCCTGCTGGGCGCTCACCGTCAGCACGAGCGGATCGCCGATAATATTCTTTTTATCGATACCAAGCCGTTCCGCCTCCCCAATAATCTTCCGCATCAGCTTGATTCGTCCCTCGGAGGTCTCCGGTATCCCGCGCTCGTCTATCGGGAGCGCTATAAACGCCGCGCCGTACTTTTTTATATCTTTGAGGAGTTCGAGACGGTCTGCCTCGGCGCTGATGGAATTCAGGAGAGGTTTGCCGGGATACAGCCTCATCCCTATCCTCGCGGCTTCGGGATTGGACGTATCTATCGCGAACGGCGCCTGTATAGTGTTCGATAATATCTCCACACCCTTCTTGATCAGCGCGGGTTCGTCCGCGCCGGGAATCCCCATATTCATATCAAGAATAGCCGCGCCTGCCGCTTCCTGTGCAAGCGCCTCGTCCTTAAACATGCTGAATTCGCCGCTCTTAATATCCTCAGCAAGCTTCTTACGCGCCGTAGGGTTCAGTCTCTCCCCGATGACAACAAACGGCTCGTCATGGCTCATCAGGACTATCCGGTAACGGGACGATATTTTTAGGAAGTTCCTGCGAACGACATCGCTGCGGTTAAACTTCGTATTCTTAGTAGATTCTATCAGACGCGCGATATGCGAGGGCGTGGTGCCGCAGCACCCGCCGATCACGTTTACGCCGGAATAATTCATTTCCGCGATAAGACGCGCCATATGCTCCGGGGTCGTCCCGCAGCATCCGCCGATAATGTTCGCTCCGCCGAACTCATGGAGGTCGACCAACTTGATGGCCTTGCCTGAAAATGAATCGGGGGTTTCATCGAATACGGTTTTGCCCTGGTGGATATGCGGCATCCCGGCGTTCGCCTGCGCGATCATCGGGAGATCGAAAAGCCCGCGCGTACGCGCGATAATTTCCGCCATCTTATCCGGCCCGGTACTGCAGTTCGTCCCGATCACCGCCGCGCCGAGCGCTTCCATCATCGTGAACGCCGCTTCCGGCGGTGTCCCGGTGACCGTACGCCCCTCGGAATCGAACGTCATATTCGCGATCATCGGGAGGTCGCAGATCTCGCGGCATGCTATCATCGCCGCCTTAAGTTCCAACAGATCGACATGCGTCTCGAAATCTATAGCGTCCGCGCCCGCGTTCGCGAGCACTTCTATCTGTTCCTTGTATATCTCGACCATCTCGTCGAACGTCAGTTCGCCGAGGGGTTCGATAAATTTCCCCGTCGGGCCTACCGACGCGGCGACTATCGCTTTACCGTTCGCGGCGCGTTTGGCGTTCCGCACGCCCGCTTCGTTCAGTTCCTTAAGACGCCCGACGGCATTGTAGTAAGAAAGCTTTATTCGGTTTCCGCCTAATGTGTTCGTCGTCAGCAGCATCGAGCCTACATCCACGTACTGTTTATGAACACTGTAAATATCTTCTGCGCGCGTCACGTTCCATATTTCAGGGCAATCCTCGGACGTCAACCCGATCTGCTGTAATAACGACCCCATCGCGCCATCGCTGAACGCGATACTGTTTTGCGCGAGATTATAAAATTCTTTCCAATTCATCTCAACTCCAATTTAAATTTGATTATTGTAAACTTTATCCCGTTTTTTCGCTATCATTTCAACGGTATTTTTCGTTGTAGAATTCCTTAAGTATCCGGCGCGGTTCTTCCATTGTCCATGCGTATTCCAGCATCGAGCGGAAGTAGGAGTACGGTTCGCCCGTATCAAGCATCATCCCCTGTACCGGATATGCGAGTACTTTATCATCGTGCGCCAATTTCAGGATAGTATCGATATGGAAAAACTCGCCCGTCCCGGTGAAATCGGCGTACTGCTTTTCCAGAAGCGGGAGGAATTCCCCGGAAAAAAGGTACCGTCCTATCGAAACCATGTTACTCGGCGCGTCCTCCTTTTTCGGTTTCTCGACAATACTCCGCACATAAATCCGGCCGTCTTTATTCTCCGGAAGAATCACTCCATACCGGGTGACATCATTATACTCCTCGCGGACCGCGAGCACAGATTTGCCGGTCTTATTGAAAATATCTATCATCGATTTGGTTACACCCGGCGCGCCCAGAACGATATCGTCTGGATACGCCACTACGAACGGTTCGTCCCCGATCACGGGATGCGTGATCAGAAGCGCATGCCCCGTACCGCGCATCCTCTGCTGGCGGATGAAGATGAAATTCATATTACGCGGCTGAATCGCCTTTATCCATACGTCCTTCCCGGCCTTCTCAAGTTCCGTCTCGAGTTCCACTTCGCGGTCGAGATAATCGTCAAGCGTTTTCTTGCGGCGGCTCGTGATAATCACTACTTCTTTTATACCCGCTTCCTCGAACTCGTCGAGGATAAAGTCGATCAGGGGTTTAGTGAACATCGGGAGCATTTCCTTCGGTACAGATTTGGTCGCCGGTAAAAAACGGGTTCCGTAGCCCGCCGCAACTATGACACCTTTCATATATTCCGCCTTATTTTGCCGTTTTCATTTTAGTCATTTTCAGATAACCGATAATAAAATCGCTGATCTCGCCGTCCATCACCGCCTGAATATTTCCCCGCTCGATATCGGTACGGTGGTCCTTCACGAGGGTGTACGGCTGAAAAACGTAGCTCCGTATCTGGTTCCCCCATTCGATGGACTTACGTTCGGGCATTTTCGCCGCATCCTCCCGGTCGCGCTTTTCCTCTTCGTACTTGACAATACGTGCGCGTAAAACACGCATCGCAAGGTCTTTATTCTGATGCTGCGAACGCTCGTTCTGACAGGTGACGACTATCCCGGTCGGAAAATGCGTGATCCGTATCGCGGAACTGGTCTTGTTGACATGCTGGCCGCCCGCCCCGCTCGCGCGGAACGTATCGATGCGGATATCGTCGTCCTTGATGTCGACCTTGATCTCGTCGTCAACCTCGGGAATAATACTGACCGCGCAGAACGAGGTCTGGCGTTTATTGTTCGCGTTAAACGGCGAGAGGCGCACAAGACGGTGAATCCCGTTCTCGGCCTGCAGGTATCCGTATGCGTACTTCCCCCGGATATAAATGGTCGCGTCTTTCAGTCCTGCCACGTCGCCCGGTTCGTAATCTACCAACTCCGCTTTAAATCCGTTTAATTCCGCCCACCGGAGATACATCCGCAGAAGCATATCGCCCCAGTCCTGGGACTCGGTTCCCCCGGCGCCCGGATGGAGATTCAGGAACGCATCGTGGGTATCGTTCTCGCCGGAAAATATCATTTCAATTTCAAGCTTGGAGAGTTTCCGTGTCAGCGATTCGAAGTTCTGTTGGAGTTCGGCAATCATCGCCTCGTCCCCGTCGGATTCGGTCAGTTCCACAAGCCCTAAAAGGTCGTCGATATCCTTCCTCATGATTTTCCAGTCTTCTATCTCCCGTTCCAATGTGGAAAGGTTCGAGTTGAGTTTCGACGAGAGTTTGTGATCGCTCCAGACCGTTTCGTCGGTCAGTTGCTTCCGGATACTATCGATATCCGAGACCCGTTTCTCGATCTCAAAGATACCTCCAGTCGTGCTCAAATGTTTTTTTCAGTTCGGTCACACGTTCGAATAATGCTCCCATTGCGCTTCCTTTATCGTTATTCCACTTTCAATCCAATCATCCAATAATCCCCGGCGACACGGTGCGGTTCGATCCCGGCATCGAAAAAATGTTCGTACCGGAATAGGAGGTTCAGCGATGCATCGTCCCCGCCGAATCGAATTCCCCCTTCAAGGAACCAGTCTATCGGCGCGGTTATTTTACCGTCGGCACGATAGAAGTTTATCATCACGCTGGGGAAAAGATATAAACATATCCCCTGCCATTCCAGCATCTTGATATATGCCCCAAATTCCAGGGCATTGACTAGATTCGTCAGCCGTACGTCCGAAGGGTAATAATTTGTGGTCGTGAGATCGCTCGTGATGACAAATAAATGATTTCTCACAAACGGTTTAAACGAGCTATGCAGTCCCCCGCCCCAATCGATCACAGCAGGCTCGATACTCCAGCGGAGGGTGATGCTGTCATAGATCGAGACCCGCGCGATATACATCCCCGTACGTATATACTGATTCAGGTTATCCACATCGTGCTTACATCGGTGATAGTACCCCAGCCCCAGCGTGTACCGGTCGAGCTTGAGGAACAGCAGGAATTCCTCCTGCCAGAAAAACGCGCGCGGCTCGAAAAATATCGTACTGTTCGACGACGATATAAGTTCGAGGTCGCTCCCCATCACAATGCTGAAAAGGTTGCCGATGCGTAAAAACTCGCCGTACGCGCCGATCTTCGCATCCCAGAAATGCATATTATCCGATTGGGTGACATACCGGCTGAACTCGCCCCATCCCCACACCTGAGTGAAATAGACGCGGTCGAAATCCGATCCTGTTTCGAACGGGTCGAACAGTATATTTCTGTCTGCGAATACCGCGCCGTAACTCCCTATAGATACTGTAAATAGTATTATCAGCGCGGCGGTGATACGTTTCATCGGGTTACCCGATCAGCTCTAAGGCGCGGTCAAGACGTTTGACCGTACGCTCGGAGCCTATCACGGGAATCAGGAAATATATTTCCGGGCCGTGCGGACGCCCGGTCAGCGCCGCGCGGAGCGGCATGAATAGATTCTTTCCCTTCACCCCAGTGCGCTTGGAAATCTCATCCGCGATTTTAACGAACTGTTCCTCGCCGATATTTCCGCCATCCTTCAGGACAAGTTCCCTGAACGCTTTAATGACGGGCGCGGATGTTTCCTTCTTCAGAAACGCCATCGCGTCGGGATGTATCTCAAAACCGTCGTTCAGGAAATAATCGATGTGTTCCTTAATCTGCGAAAGACGCGAACAATACCCCCGTGTAAGCTGTACCACTCCCTTCAGGAAATCCCGGTTCTTCGCGTCGCTCAGGTATTTATCATCGATCAGTCCGGTCTCCATGATGTAGGGAAGCGAAAGATCGAAAATACGGTCGATGTCGGAATTGAGTACGTCATGCTTCGCGATCCAGTCGAGCTTGACCGGGTCGAATATCGCGGGACTGGTCGAAAGCCTGTCGAGGTCGAACAGTTTTATCAGTTCATCCTTATTCAGGATTTCACGCCCGTCGGGACTCGACCATCCCAGCAGCGCGAGATAGTTCAGGAGCGATTCGGGGAGATACCCCATCTTCCTGAACTCGTCCACGCTCGTCGCGCCGTGACGCTTGGAAAGCTTCTTCTTATCGGGGCCGAGTACGAGCGCCATATGCGCGAAAATGGGGGGCTTCGCCCCGCACGCCTTATATATCATCAACTGGCGCACTGTATTCGAGAGATGCTCGTCGGCCCGCAGGACATGGCTGACTTCCATCAGCATATCGTCGATAACGACCGCGAAGTTATACAGCGGGAGTCCGTTGGAACGGAGGATCACGAAATCGCCGACCATGCCCTTGGGGAACTTGACGGTTCCCTTGACTACGTCGTCGAACTCGAAATCCTCCTCGTACGACCAGAACCGGATCACCGGGACACGCCCTTCCGCTTCGAGGGTTTTCCGTTCGGACGCGGACAGATGACGGCATTTCCCGTCATAGTGCGGGGGTTTGCCATCGGCTTCGAGCTTGGCTTTCCGCTCCTCGATTTCCTCCTCGGAACAGTAGCAGTAATACGCCCGCCCTTCACTCACGAGCTTCTCCGCATACTCCTTGTAGATACCCAAACGTTCGCTCTGATGATACGGGCCGTTCGGGCCGCCCGCTTCGGGGCCTTCGTCCCAATCCAGCCCCAGCCAGCGCATGTCTTCCATCAGCGCCTTTGTGTAATCCTCGTGGGAACGCTCCAAATCGGTATCCTCTATCCTCAATATGAACTTACCGCCGGTATGTCTCGCGTAGAGGTATGCAAAAAGCGCCGTGCGGATATTTCCGATATGCAGGTGTCCTGTCGGCGACGGCGCGAAACGGGTCTTTATCATGTTTTTCTCCGTTAGTAATGTGGTATATTTTATACTGTTTTCAGGTTATTCTCAAGCAATGAAAGTAACCGCGAGATTATTTCGCCTCTATTTTACGGAGGCTGGACAGAAAGTTGCCGCCCATCGCGCGCAGTCCCCAGTTATCGAATTCGATCTGCATCAGTTTCGCGGATACCGATTTGACAGTGCCCGCCCCGAGGTTCGGGTGACGCACCCTGTCGCCGGGCTTCAGCTCGTCCATCCCGGATACGGACGATCCTTTCTCGGCGCCGCCGACTTTTCCCTCATAGGTATATGCCGGTTCTTCCTTCGGCGCCGCAGGGGGATTAGTAAATTTCCCTACTCCTTTTCCCGGCGTTCTCCTCTGCGGTTCATAAGTGGAATGAGTCCGGATTTCGTCGTAGAGCTCCGACGGGATATCGAGCAGGAATACCGATGGTTTCGTTGGAATCAGGTCGCCGTACACCAGCCGAGACCCGGAAAACGACATATAAAGCTTATCCTTCGCGCGCGTGACCGCGACATAGAACAGCCTCCGCTCCTCCTCCATCTGTTCGGGCGAATGACGGGAGTTGGAATGCGGGATCAGTCCGTCGTTCACCCCGGAGATGAATACCACCGGGAACTCCAACCCCTTGGCGTTGTGGATAGTCATCAGCGACACGGTCTCGCGTTCTTCCTCTTCCTTCAGGTCGTCGATATCAGCGTGCAGGGTGATACTGTTGATAAAATCGACAATCGTTTTTTTCTCTGAAGTATCCCCGCTCTCCTCGAACTCTTTCACCGAGTTGACCAATTCCTCTACGTTTTCCCAACGGTCGGGGCCGGTCTCGTCGAATTCGCGGATATATTTTTTATACTCGATCGAGTCAATCAGTATCTTCACAAAATTCGTCGGAGTAATCTGCTCCAGCGACTGGTTGAGTTCGAATAGGACCTGCCCCAGATCGTTCAGTTTCCTCACCGATTCCCGCTGAATCCCGCTCACCTCGCCGGACTTCATCAGCGACTCGACATAGGAAATTCCCGATTCCTTGGCGTACGCGATCATTTTCTGCCGCCCGACATTCCCCACGCCGCGCGCGGGAATATTCACTATCCGCTCGAACGCCTGACGGTCGAACGGATTGATGATGAGGCGGATATATGCGACCACGTCCTTTATTTCCTTACGCTCGTAGAACTTCTGCCCGCCGAAAATCCTGTACGGGATATTCGCGCGGAGCATCGCTTCTTCCAGCACGCGGGACTGCGAATTAGTACGGTAAAAAATTGCGATCTCGCTGTTTTTATACTTCGCGGATAACTCCCTGACCGTTTCGGCGATCACACGGGCCTCGTCGGTCTCGCGCATGGTCTCGATCAGCCCGATCTTCTCTCCTCCGCTCCGCGACGTCCACAGGCGTTTTTCCATCCGGCCGGGGATCTTGTTGACCACGTTGTTCGCCGCGTCGAGGATGAGCTGGGTGGAACGGTAATTCTGCTCGAGCGGGACGACCGCCGGGGAATAGTCGCGCTTGAATTTATAGATGTTTTCGATGTTCGCGCCGCGCCACCCGTAGATAGACTGATCGTCGTCGCCGACCACACAGATATGCCTGTCCCGCGATACGACCAGTTTCATGAACTGGAACTGCGCGATATTGGTATCCTGGAACTCGTCGATCATCATATAACGCCACAAATCCTGATAATACTCTAATAGCCGGGGATTGTCGCGGAATATGCGGATCGGCATCAGGAGAAGGTCGTTAAAATCGAGCGCAAAGTTCTCCCGAAGACGGTTCTCGTACTCGCGGTATACCGACGCGGTAACCTTTTCGATTTCGGTCGCGGCGTCCTTCTCGTACTCGCCGGGAGTGATCATATTATCCTTCGCGCGGAAAATCGCGTGCATGATGGGCCCTGTCTTATAGACGGTCGTATTGATTTTCAGGTCATGCATGATGGAGCCTGCGATATCCTTCGAATCGTCCGCGTCGTAGATCACGAAGTTATGAGGATACCCGATCGTCTCCGGGTTGCGGCGGATTATCATAAGGCCGGTCGCATGGAATGTCCGTACCCACGCGCGGGAAGTGGATTCCCCTGTCAATCGCGCGATACGTTCCTTCATTTCCCCTGCGGCTTTATTGGTAAACGTTACGGCGAGGATATTCTCCATCTTGAGGTTTTTCTCACGGATGAGGTATGCGAAACGGTGAGTGATAACGCGCGTCTTACCGGAACCCGCTCCCGCGAGCACCAGCACGGAACCGTCTGCGGCAAGCACCGCCTCGCGCTGTTTTTCGTTCAGCCCGTCCAGAATAGGGTCCATTATTTACCGCCCGGAATAATCTGATAGAATACCCCTCTGTCGCCGATCACATGCTTGACCTTTTTATCGTGGACAAGCACGTCGAGATACTTCTCGATCTCATGGATATGCATTCCCGTCACCTCGTGTATATCGCTGGTCGTAAGCGGCCTCCGGGAAATCGCCTCGACAATGGAAAGTTCGTTCTCCTTCCGGTATGAGGCGATCTCGGTACGGTTTTTATACTTCATGACTATTTCGACAATCCATGTTCCGTCGCCGGGATCGAGTTCGTCCCGGACGCGCTCCATCAGGCTCATCGGGGGAGCTTTCAGCCGCGTCTCCGTACCCGGGCGGTCAAGCGAATTGAGCTGGACACGGTCGGGGCGTATTTTCGCGATCGCGCCCTTCAACGCGGATATTTCTTCCGGAGTAGTATTGATGCCTTCTACGATAAATATTTCAAGCCAGACCTGTTTCGCGGGAGACGTCGCCTTGAACTCGTCACGGAATAATGTTATCCCCGCGATAATAGCGTTCAGGTCGAGTTTCGCGTCAGGCTTATCGATACTCCCGAACCCTCCCGCGCATGCGGAATCAAGCGACGGAAGCACCAAGTCGGAAGCGAGTATCTCGCCGCGCACATCCTTCCGGTACAGGAGCGTCCCGTTGGTCAGGACGGCGAGCGGGATACCCGGATATTCATTTTTAAAAATTGTAATCAGTTCGCCGATACCCGAGTTGAGTGTCGGTTCCCCGGAGCCGGAAAGGCTCACGTATTCCGGGGCGGGGTTTTTAGAAAGGTAATCCCTGAGTTCGCCAAGTATTTCTCGGATGGGATAGTATTCCGTGCGTTCGACAGTCAGGTCGGTCGTACCCCCGCATTCGCAGTAAACGCAGTCGAGCGTGCATGTTTTATGCGGAACCATGTCGATACCGAGCGAGATTCCCAGACGTCGTGAGGGAACAGGGCCGTATATATAACGATACATCCTTACTGCTCGTGTTCCTGGATATAGAGAATGCAGCTCCAGTAAACGATTACCAAACGCTGGTTATTGCTTATTACGGTATGTTTAGCCTCGATATCCAGAGATTTATTAGTGAAGACATAGTAACTGTTCGACTCCGTGAAAAGATTATACTTCTGCACGGTGTTAGAAAGAAACGAAAATCCGTTCAATAGACTCGTTATTTTCTTCGACGATGCCTGATTCGTATCGAAGGTGAAATCAATCTCCACCAGATAGGACTTGTGATGGGAGACCGAGCCAACAAACTCCAGCCCCGCCTCCTTAACTCCCGCGAGGTCACCTAGGCTCGGAAGCGGGTAGAACATCACCCGCGAATCTACGAACGAGTATCCCGGCATCAGTATATTGCTGATCTGTCCGGTTTTTGCCATATTCTGCAGGCGCGAGAGCGAATCGGAGTACTGTTCACCCAGCGAGAAGCCGTAGAACGACACCTCCGTTTTCCATTCCGCCGAACAGGAAGCCAGCGCCGCCGCTATCAGAATCAGGGGAAACAATTGTTTATTTTTCATACTTACCTCACGCGTCCTTCAGGAACGACATATATGCTTTATAGGTCTGAAAATGATCTGCTTTGCTGATCACCTCATAGGGGGAATGCATGCCGAGCACCCCGACGCCGCAATCGACTACCTGAATGCCGAGATCGGCGATATATGCCGCGACAGTGCCGCCCCCGCCCTCGTCCACCTTACCGAGCGTACCCGGCTGCCAGACGATCCCGTTATCGTTAAATATCTTACGAACCTTGCCCATATATTCCGCCGACGCGTCGCTCGCCCCTGACTTTCCGCGCGAACCGGTATACTTCTCAAGGATTATCCCGTACCCCAGCTTCGCCGCGTTGTACATATCGTTCACCTGAGGGTACATGGGGTCGACCACTCCGCCGACATCGCCGGAGATACAGCATGAATTCTCCAATATATCGCGCAGATCGGATTGACGGCATTCGCTCCCGTAAACTTCGTGTATCCGTGTGAGCGCATTCTGGAAGTGGCGGGAACGGATACCGCTGATACCGTAAGAACCGATCTCCTCTTTATCGACAAGGAAGACGAGAAGCGTCTTTTCAGGGATTCCCTCGAAATCGACGATGGAACGGAACGCGGGATAACTGCATGCGCGGTCGTCATGCCCGTACGCGCCGACCATCCCCCTATCGAACCCGACGTCCTTCGCCTTCAGAGCGGGAACCACTTCTATTTCCGCCGAGACGAAATCTTCCTCGATCATTCCGTACATTTCGTTCAGCTTCGTAAGCGCCATTTCCTTCACTTTTTCCTTGATGTCCTTATTTTCAACAGGAATACTGCCCGCGAGGAGGGTCAGATTTTCCCCTTCGATCCCCTCGAGAAGTTTCTTATCGCCCTGCGCCTTTTGCGCGAGGTGGATCATAAGATCGGTGATGACGAATACCGGGTCGTTCTCTTCCTCCCCGATGCTGATATCGACTGTGGAACCGTCCTTACGGACGACCGTACCGTGAAGGGACAGCGGAATATTTACCCAGTGGTACTTTTTTATCCCACCGTAATAGTGTGTTTTCAGCATCGCAAGGTTGTTCTCTTCGATCAGCGGCATCGGCTTCAGATCGAGACGCGGCGAATCGAGATGGGAGGCGATAAAGTTGATCCCCTGAGTCGGGGGCTGTTTTCCGAGAACGACGAGAATGATATTTTTATTCCCGTTTTTTATCAGAAACCGCTCGCCCGGAACAGGTTTGGCGTCGGCTAAGTCTTTAAACCCCAACGATACGGCTTCTTTCTCAAGGTATTTTACGCACAGCCTCTCGGTCTTACAGGAGTTCATGAATTTTTTATAGTCCGAGGCAAAATCATCTATTTTTCGACGTTCCGGCTCGGTAACTTTCTTCCACGAGCTTTCCCGTTCATACGCATATTTGGATTTAACTTCTTCTCCCATTGTATCCTCCTTAAGGGAATTATTCTATAGACCTTTTCCTTATTTGTCAATTTGAGAGGAATATTTATTTTTTTTCCAAGGTGATGTATAATTATCGAAACATTTAGGGGACAGCTATGGCGGTCGATAAAAAGAATTTCAACACATTCGATGAAGCGATACACGCGATACAGAAGGGTGAAATAATCGTCATTGTCGACGACGAAGACCGCGAAAACGAGGGCGATGTGGTGATGGCCGCCGAATTGGCAACGCCCGAAAAAATAAACTTTATCATCAAGGAAGCCCGCGGACTTCTCTGCGCCCCGATGCCCGCCATGTTTACCGAGCATCTCGGCCTGAATATCATGATCGACCATCCCAACGAAAAATGGGGGACCGCGTTCACGGTATCGGTCGACCATAAAGATACGGCGACTGGGATATCAGCTTCCGACCGTGCGCTCACATTGAACCGTCTCGCCGATAAAAAATCCCTGCCCGGCGACTTCGAGAAACCGGGGCATGTGTTTCCCCTCAAGGCCCAGAACGGAGGCGTACTAAAACGCGCAGGGCATACCGAGGCGACTGTCGATCTGCTGACCCTGGCGGGATTGACGCCAGTAGGATGTATCTGTGAAATATTGAACGACGACGGCAGTATGGCGCGTCTCCCGGAGCTTATCGGCTTCGCTAAAAAACACGGGTTGAAGATTATATCGGTCGCACAGATCATCGAGCACCGCCGCAAGCACGAAACCCATATCTGGCGCGAAGCAGAAGCGAAACTTCCGACTATTTACGGCGATTTCCGTATCATTATGTATGAAAACGACTTGGACAGCTATCAGCATATGGCTATCATAAAAGGAGATTTTTCCAAAAAGAAGGACGTATTAGTCCGCGTACATTCCGAATGCTTCACCGGGGATATATTAGGCTCTCTCCGTTGCGACTGCGGCGATCAGCTTCATTCAGCGCTGCAGATGATCGACAAGGAGGGCGCCGGATTAGTACTATATATGCGACAGGAAGGGCGCGGAATAGGATTGCTGAACAAAATCAAGGCCTACGCCCTTCAGGATCAGGGACTTGACACGGTCGAAGCCAATCTGCATCTGGGATTCGCCCCGGATCTGCGGAACTACGGCGTCGGTGCGTTGATACTCAAAGATCTGGGGATCAGCAGAATTCGCCTGCTTACAAACAATCCCACAAAAACTCACGCTCTGGAGGGGTTCGGGCTTGAGATTGTCGAGCGGGTATCGATAGAAATTGAGCCCAATCCGCATAACGAAAAGTATCTGCGCACAAAGGAAGAAAAAATGGGGCACATGTTCAATCACAACGATTAGGAATTAGAGAATACTCTGGAGTTTGGAAACCACTTTTCCGGCAATAATCACTTTTCCCGCGTCCTGCGATGAAATCTCTTCGGGAGGGTATTTCTGGTTATCCGGGCTGATGACAATTCCCCCGTCGGTACGGTAGATAATCCTCTGCGCCGATAATACGCCGGATTTATTCACAATATATATCCCGTCGGTCTTCGGCCGGAATTCTTCGATAAATACTACATAATCCCCGGCTGAAAGAAAGGGATAAAGTATATCCGAAACGATGTGGAATGCCTTTATTTTATCAACGGGAAAAGAGTTCAATACCTTTCCCGATAACGGAAAATACTCTTCAATCGTGATCTCAGCATTTTCAAACACCGTTCCATATTCCCTCGAAACCTTCGCGCCGACAACAGGAATATAGATCGCCGCCTGCTTCTTTTCTGTGCTTCCCTCATCCTCGCCTATCCCGTTCAGGAACATCGTTCCGTTTCCTGTCAGCATCCATTCCACATTGACATCATAATTGTTATACAGAATAGACAGGACATCGAGTGTGGGTTTGTTTCTGCCGGTCTCGATCGCGCTGATAGCATCCTGAGATAAATCCAGAACCTTTCCGATCTCAGCCTGTTTCAGGCCTAAACGTTTTCTGACTTTTCTAAATCTTTCCCGGATATTCATATACATCTCCCTTATTAAATACGGAGAGGGAGGGATTCGAACCCCCGGAACCTTTCGGCTCAACGGTTTTCAAGACCGCCTCCATCGACCACTCGGACACCTCTCCAAAATTCGGTACATAATTTAGATTATTTTCAGCATTTTGTCAAATTCAAAAATAAAACTTTTTCACTATTCGTTCTTGTAGATTCAAAAAATAAGTGCAACACCAAAAACCGATAATCAGTAATCACAACAAAACTGATTAAGGAAGGTAGAAGGTGTCGCACAATTATAAGCATTTAAGTTATGAAGAAAGAACCCGAATATTTATTCATCGGAAAAACGGGATGAAACCTAATAAGATAGCCGAAAATTTAAAACGGCATCCTTCGACGATCAGCCGTGAACTTGAAAGGAATCGATGGAAAGTATTTCAACCGGAGTATAATCCCGACGCAGCGCAACGGTATTATCAAGAGAGGGTTCGGAGCGCCGCCAAACGGAAAAGCGAGTTAGACAAACAGGGCATCCGTGATTATGTTTGCGAGAAGATTAAACTCGGCTGGTCGCCTGAACAAATATCGGGACGGCTGAAAATCGAGTATCAAAGCAATGTCAGTCATGAAACGATTTATCAGTACATCTACCGGGAAGACAAGAAATTGATTCCTTATCTACCGCAGAGAAGGAAAGTGAGGAAGAAGAAAGGACAGCCGGCGAGTTCGAGGCAACTGAATATACCTGAAAGAATTAGCATCGAAGAGAGGACAAAGGAGATTAATAATAGAACCGAGTTCGGGCATTGGGAAACCGACACGTTGGAGGGGAAAAAAGGAAAATCCTGCGTATGTACATCTGTAGAGAGAAGGGGTGGATTGGCGAGACTGAAAAAAGTCTCCAGAAATAACGCGGAAGAAAAATTTCTAGCGATGAAAAAGTCGTTAGTCGTTTTTCCGAAAAGTTTCAGGAAGACAAGCACATACGATAACGGGATTGAAAACAGGTTTCATATGCGAGTAAACCATGAGTTAGAAATGAAATCCTATTTTTGCCATCCTTACTGTAGCTGGGAAAAAGGCGACCCGAACCTGAAAAAAGAGACGATGAGCCTCCTTTTCGGGATGGCCTCGAAATTTAATCTCGCGACACACCGTTTTGAATACAGA
>JAGVBZ010000035.1 GCA_020059465.1 Brevinematales bacterium | reverse complement strand
GATAAAAAAGCGTTCGGGCTCATTTTTCGCCCTCGACCGTATCCTGATGCCGGGGAGTTATTCGCTCGAAAAGCAGAAAGATCCGAATTTGCGTTCGCTCGGTCCGGCGGGCGTATTCTGTTTCAATGTCGTCAAGCTGATGAAATATTTTTCCGAAGCGTCGGAAGAACTTCAGGAACTCTTTTTCCTTCTCGTGGACGCATGGAAGGATAAGCGGGCGATCAATACAGTTATACGCGATGTGATAAAAACCCTTGAGGAAAGAAGTTTCCTGTCTATGATACCGAAGCTCGACGATGTAATGGTTGCGCGTACCGACGCGGTCTTTCAATTCATCAGAGGGTTGGGGGATTTCCGCAAATATCTGCCGAGCGACGAAAACGGCAACTTCATAGACGGGAACGTTTTGCTCACCCATGTCACAAACTCGCTGATCATCAACCGGGGGAAACGGCAGATCAGCGTCGACGATATGAACGGGGTCTGCGTGCTCGCGGACGATAAAGATATACGAATCAAGGGAATGTAGTCCTTTCGTAAGTCATATCAGGGCTTGCAATATTCTTGTTGTGTTTTAGAATAGATTACCAATTTTTGGAGGGATATATGAAGGGAATGTTGAAGGTTCTTGTTTTCACGGTCATTTCAGTGTTTATCGCTTCCTGTACCGTTTCGACAAAGATCGACTGGAGTACCAAAGGAACTGATTTTAACGGAAATCCTGGAAAAAAGATGGTTTTTTCAGTTGAAGGGGGAGGGTTTGCTTCGAATCTATGGGGAACCGATGTTTATACTATCGATTCATCCCTCGCGACCGCAGCAGTCCACGCGGGAATAATTTCCTTCGAAAAGGGCGGCACCTTTACCGTTGAATTCCTTGACGGAAAGGATGCTTATACCGGAACCGAACGCAACGGCGTTACATCCGGGAGCTGGGGTCCGTATGACGCAAGTTTTTCCGTCTCCAAGTAATCTATTTCATGAGAAGATTTCAACCCCGAAGGTTTGTCCTTCGGGGTTTTTTATTCGATTAACGCGGATTGTCTTTCAGCGAAAGCGAAACTAAGACCTGTCCGTGATCGGACTGCCATTCGGGAATATCCTCCTTTGTGAGCGTCCGGTCGATGACATAATCGTTGAAAAGCCGCATATACTCCACATGTCCGATACTTTCCGGGTTCGACCGGATAAATTCCTGCGATACGAAAATATGGTCGAGCACCTCGTAACTGCCGTTATAGATATGCGTAAAGTAGACGTCGCGGCTGCTTTGGCGCAATTGGAGCGCATAGGTGCTGTAGAGAAGCTGATCCCATACCGCTTTTTTTACCTCGGATGGTAAGAATTCCAGCGGGGCGTCCCCCGAAATAATCCCGGTAGATACGCTGGTCAGATAGTCGTTCAGATCGCCGAAGAGCATCAGGGGCATCGAATTTTCGTGAATATCTTTCAGTACAAGATACCTGAGCGCAAGGGCTTCCGCTGCGCGAATCACCAAAGCGCGTGTTTTGCCGGCCGCATACTCGATCTCGGACGGGGGATTCGAGACCTGCATTCCGTCGTAAAACGGCCGCTTGGACTTCAGATGCACGATATATACGATAACTCTTATTCCTATAGGAAGTTCGACTATCGCCCTGACAACTGGATGGTGAAAGTGCCTGACAGGAAAGGGAGTGTTTTTATCGAATGAGAGGATTGCCTCCTCAGGAAATGCAGTGATCGTGAGAGTCTCGCAAAAGGGGTAACGGGACAGTATCGCGGTTCGCGGGAGTTCTCCGCCGCAGTCCGCCGTATAGATGAAAGGTTTCCGGTATTCGCCGGAAGATTCGACTGCCGCTACAAGCGCTTCGTGATCGAAAACCTCCTCAAATCCGACGATATCACCCTTCATAAGTCCCAGCCGTTCGCCGATCCACCCGATTTTCCTCTCGTACTCATCCCGCTGAACTGTTCTCCCGTACACTTTGGTATCGGGCATCGCTAAATTTCGGACGTTGAAATTCGCCAGCTTCAGCTTCATTTATCCCCCTTCAGTGTAACTATCGTCTTTCCCTGGCCGCCGTCGTCGGGTTTCGCGTAACAGAAATCCTCGATCATTGGCAGATTCTGGAGGTACTCCCAGATCGCCCGGCGCAGGATACCTTCGCCTTTGCCGTGAATTATCTCGAATTCCCGGACACCCTGCACCCATGCTACATCGATATTCTTTTCGATCATCTTGATCGCGTCGTCCATACGTTCTCCGCGCACATCAAGAATAATATTGAGACGCGGAAGGTCGCGGGAGTGGGTGAACATCGGGGCGGGGGCGTTCCCGGTATCGGGGATATATAATTCGTCGCGTTCGGCGGTCACCGATACGATACCGATACGTATCTTCACTTTTTGCCCGATAACTTCCTCGACAATCCCGTCTTTTTCAAAACTGCGGACATACACGGTCATTCCGGGCGATATTGTTTCGACAGGTTTCTTTACCCGGCCGAGCATTTCCGCTTCCGAGGCGTCGAGGTAGGTTTTCGCTTCCGAGGCGATACACTCGGCATCTTTAACAGTACCGCGCGCGGCGGGCTCGTCGGGCTTTACTTTTTTCAGGGAGCTTTTAACCGCCGCGAGCTGTTTCAGCAGGTCGTCGAGGTCGTTTTTCAGCGCCGCGATACCCTTTTTCTCGAGGTTTTCCTTTTCTTTCCTCAGATTGTCTATGATCTTTCCCTGTTCGTTCTTCAGGAGTTCCACTTCCTTCAGTTTATTTCTCAGCTCGCTGTTTTTCTGGATTACCTCGTTCCGTTCGGTTTCAATATTCCGTATGAGTTTTTCACTTTCGGTAAAATGCTCTTTCAGGTAGGTTTCCGCGTTCCCGATAATCCGGTCGTTCATCCCGAATCGCTGGGCGATTTTCAGCGCGAAGCTGTTACCGGGACTGCCGACAAAGAGATGATAGAGGGGTTTCAGGTTCTTCTCGTCGAATTCCACAAACGCATTGAAGACCCGTTTATCGTTGAACCCGATCTCCTTGATACCCTGATAATGCGTCGTGACGATGAACCGCGCGCCCCTGTCGAGAATAAACGTAATAATTTCCCGTCCAAGCGCTTCTCCTTCCTTCGGTTCGGTCGCGCTCGTGATTTCGTCGATCAGGATAAGCGAATTATCGTCACAATGTTCCATTATTTTTACGAGGTTCACGACATGGCCGGAGAAGGTGGACAGATTCCGGGTAATGCTCTGCTCGTCGCCGATCTCCGCCATGACTTTTCCGAATATGCCGATCTCCGAATCGTCCGACGCCGTAATCGGGATACCTGAAAGCGCCATCAGGGTCAGCAGACCGACTGTTTTCAGCGCGACCGTCTTTCCGCCCGCGTTCGGCCCGGATATGACGAGACCCTGGTATTCCTTGCCCACCTCGATATCGATAGGGACGAGGTCGGTATTCTTGCTCAGCAGGGGATGGAACGCCCGCCGCAGAACGACCCGTTTATCCTGCACTATTTCGGGGAAGCCGCAATGATATTCGATCGCGAAACGCGCTTTGACTGTCGCGAACTCGAGCAATCCCAGCAGGCGGTCGATTTCCCCGATATCCACGGCATATTCGCCGATCTGGACGGTGAGTTCGCGGAGAATCCTGCGTATCTCCGAGGCTTCCTCCTCGTCGATCCCCATCATCTCGTTATTCAGCACAACGACCGATTCCGGTTCGATGAATACAGTCTCGCCGCTCTTTGAAAAGGAATGGACGATGCAGTTTACCCTGTTTTTATAGGCGGTCTTGACCGGAATGACGTATCTGCCGTCCCGGAAAGTAATAATACGTTCCTGCATTCCGTCCCGCAGGCTGTCGGTCTCCATCGTACGCATCAGCATTCCGTGAATTTGACCGCGAATCGTCTTTTTGCGCCCGCGAATTCTCGCGAGTTCCGGGGACGCCTTATCTGAGATGGCCCCTCCGCTATCGAAAATACGGTCGAATTGCCGTAAAAGCGGGGCAGGGATATTTGCCTGCCCAGTATGTTCCCAAAGAAGGGGATACTTATCGGCGAGGGGTTTCATCGTTTCGATATTGGAAATATAAATTTCGAGGACACGCTTGATCTCAAGGATTTCATCCGCGCCGAGAACAAAGCCCTGCTTGACCGAGGCATCGAGATAATCCCCGATCTCGACAGTTTCGTCGAAATGGAATCCGGTTTCATGGATGAGAAATTCCCGCGTTTCAAAGGTGATACTCATTTCATGCCGGATTTTTTCTATATTGTCCATGACCGTAATGTTTTCAAGGAGATGTTTGCCCTGAGCGGTCTTGAAATATGCGCCGAGAAGCGAAAGTACTTTATCGTATTCGAGAATGGAAAGATAATAATTCAAAACCTATCCCCCGCGAAACTCGTGAATCACCCGTTCCGCGATTTCGAAAAATTCCTTCGCGGTATTCTCCCAACTGAATCGGGAAGCCCATACCACGGCGTCTTTAGACATTTTCTCCCGAAGAGCGGGGTTTGCGAATAATTCAATAATTCTTTCCGCCATCATGCCGATTCGTCCGTTATCGACTAAATAACCGGAATACCCGTCGGAAATCGAATCGATCAAACCCTCTACACGGTAACCCACCACAGGAAGCCCCGCCGCGCTCGATTCCATAACTGTCAGTCCCCATCCTTCTTTTTCCGAGGCAATCGCGTATACCCATGAACGCGCCATCAGTTCAAATTTTTTATTTTCGTCGACAAAACCGAAAAATGTCACTTGATCAGCGATCCCTAAAGAAATGCATAGCTTTTTCAGGCTATCCTCGCGGTCGCCTTTTCCGGCGATCCAAAGCACCGCATCGGGAAATTTGTCGAGGACTTCACGGAACGCGCGGATGATATGCTCGACACGTTTATACTTCTTTAGTCTTCCGAAATATAACAGAGTGGGGGCCGTTTCCTTAGGGAACTGCATGTTGCCGCGTATCTCGTTGAAAGTCAGCCCGGTGAAGGACAAAATCGTACGATTAAAGCCGAAGTTTTCCCTAAGCGCATCAAGATTGCTCTGGGAAACGCATAGAGTAGGAGTATTCCGGTACATCTTCAGGTAATGCTTTTCGAGTACGTAAACATACAGCGCCAACGGAAAAAACAATTCATTAAACATACTTTTCCCGTGCACATGGTGATGGATGGCAAGATAGGGGATATCCGTAATATAACGGTGCGCGGCATGCGGGATTTTCGATATATCGTCGATCACGAAATCGTAACCGATCTTGGAAAACCTTTCAATCCAATATTTTTTAAAAGTGAAATTGAATCGAAAATTATTTGGGATGCGGATAACATGATACCCGTTGATATCTTCTTCGGGAGTGCAACCGGGATACTCCGCCGCGACAAAATCGACGTTCCAATCCGGCGGTTTACGTTTAAGTATTTCATCGATATGAATTTCAGCGCCGCCCGCTTCGGGATTTTTTATATCGCGCCAGTTGATCACAAGAACTTTCATAACTATATCCTAAAATGATGCACGGATCAGATTAAATCCGAATTGTAACTCAGGCTGTGAATTCTCGTTATAAAGTTTCACGTTCTGAACCTGCATAAAAAACATGTCCTGAAAAGCTACATAGAGAGGTATCATAAGGGTATTCAAGTATATATAATTCCAATCCGTCACAGAAATTCCTGCATCACCCCTTAAATTCATATTTGCGATCTGGATGATATTCAATGTCAGATAAAATGTAATAGGGATAGAAACAAAAAAAATGATGTCGAAGCGGCGGATAACCGATTCTTCAGGAGTAAATTCAAGTTTTCCCGTTTTCAGGTAGCTTTTAGGTATTTCCGGTTCCTGCACTTCTTTATATGAAATATTTGTCACCGATTGAAAATTTGTCAGCTTATCGATATCGATGGTTAAATATGCATAACTGCTCACAGTAGAAAGAAATATGAAAGCGGATAATATCACTTTGAAAAACACGATATAATCTCCAAGCATAAAATTGCATATTATTATAGTGAATTTAGCATAAAAATACAAGAAGGTGTGGGATATTTTAATAAAACGCACAAAGTATACGTTATATAGTACTATTATTGAATTTTATCAATGTTTCACGGAATACGATCAATGTTTATATTTTCGATATATTACATATTTCTATTCTTCGGTTCAATTACTTCAGCCAAAGGATAATCATTCTGCTTTGAAATGATAAAATATATACTATATTGTTTTGCCGTCGATTTATACCTTTTGTATTGGTTATTATGTTTTTATTTGAAAGGTGTAAAGGATGTGATGAGTTAGAAGTGTAAAGTATGTGATATATAGTACAATTCGTAGTAAAAATTTATTCCGATAAGATATATTATGTAAAGTATTAGAATAATAGAATCATATTTTCAGATATTCCGGCGACTTTCTGCGTCGATTCCTATTCCTTGCGTATTTTATATGCCCCCTTTATAATACCTGCTTATTAATTTAAGGGGAATCTTATGAATAGAATAATTGCGCTGGTTCTTTTTCTCTGTATTGCGGGCTATGAGGCCTCTTTTGCCGATAATAAAGTAAAATCATCGAAGATTTTCGTACTTTGCTTCCACACGTTCCATAGCGCGAATAAAGGGCAATACAACTTCTCCCCGTCGGTGTTTTCCGAGCAGATTCAGACGATAAAGAAACTCGGTTACCATTTCCTTTCCATGCAGGACTTTATTGCGAATAAATTCGACTATCCGCTGAATGTGATGATTACTATCGACGACGGTAATAGAACTATCGACGATATCTACACCAGCATTTTGAAGAAATTCAATGTCCCGGTTACATTTTTTATCTATCCGAACATCATCGGTAAAATGAACTATGCGCTGAATTTTAAGGAACTGGACTGGTACAAAAACGACGGTGTATACTTCGGCGGGCATGGGTTCTACCATGAATTTGTAAACCAAAAACTCTATGATATAAGTGTCCAGCGTTTTAAGGACGAAATTTATAAAGCGAAGGATGTGCTGGAGAAGAAATTATCTATGCCGATCATCACATACGCATACCCGTTCGGTGTATACTCCCCTATCACTATTGAGCATCTTAAGCTCGCAGGATATAAGTACGCGTTCACAATCGAATGGGGCTATATCGAAACCCCTGTCGATCCGCAAAAATTCTATAAACTTCCGCGCTATCTCGTGACCACTACCTCGTGGAAGAGTATCTACGATGTGCTGAAAAAACACGCCGGAGAGATGAATTAAGGAGTAGCGATTTTTACTACGCGCGTCTCCCCTTCCGTTTTGTTCACTTTTTTATACTATTCCTGTATAATGAGAGAAAATATTCAGGTGAACTAATGAAATACCGGACCGAAAAAGACTCTATCGGCGAAAGAAATATCCCCTTAAACGCCCTCTACGGCATTCATACCGCCCGCGCGTTGGAAAATTTTCCCTCCGATGGTGTAAAGGTTCCGGTTGAACTGATACAGTCTATCATACTGATAAAACGCTGCGCCGCCGAGGTAAGCCGTGAAAACAGCTTCATAGAAGCGTCGAAGGCTGATGCGATCATCTCTGCATGCGATAAGCTCCTCGAGCAACTTCCGGATGAAGCGTTTCCCCTGCCTTTCATGCAGGGCGGCGCAGGCACTTCGGTCAACATGAACGTAAATGAGGTTATCGCAAATCTGGCAATCCAATCGCTGGGAGGCGTTCCGGGAGATTACCATCTAATACACCCGAACGACGATGTCAACCGTTTCCAGTCCACCAACGATGTATATCCGTCCGCACTCAAGATTGCGGCGATACAGCTCCTGATACCTCTGGCTAACTCTCTCGCTGACCTACAATCCTCTTTGCAGGGCAAGGAACGCGAATTCGCTGATATAATAAAAGTCGGCCGTACCGAGATGCGCGACGCCGTCCCTGTGACGCTCGGGCAGGAATTCGGGGCATATGCCGAGGCGGCCGCCCGCGACCGTTGGCGTGTATTCAAGTGTGAAGAACGTCTGCGGGTGCTGAATATCGGGGGAACCGCCGTCGGGACAGGACTGAACGCGCCGAAAATCTATATTTTCCGTCTGATCGAGGAACTCCGTAAGGCTACAGGATTGGGTATCAGCCGCGCGGAAAACAGTATCGATATGACACAGAACGCCGATGTTTTTGCCGAGGTTTCCGGCATACTCAAGACCGTCGCGGTCAACTATATAAAAATCTCGCACGACCTCCGTCTGCTGTCGAGCGGCCCCTACGGGGAAATCAACCTCCCCGCGCGGCAGGCCGGGAGTTCTATCATGCCGGGCAAGGTCAACCCGGTCATACCGGAGTATGCCGCATCCGTGGGAATACAGGTAATCGCGAACGATTCCGCGATCACTCAAGCCTCATCTATGGGACAGCTTGAACTGAACGCGTTTCTGCCGGTTGTTGCGTACAATCTTATTCAATCCATAAAACTCCTCACAGACGCCGCTGTTTCATTAAAAACAAACTGTATCGACGGTATTACCGCGAATACTGAAAGATGCCGTGATCTACTGGAACAGAGCGACGCGCCGGCTACCCTGCTCGCTCCCTATATCGGTTACGAAAAGAGCGCCGAGGTTGTTTCTTATGCGCGGGAGCATAGTATTACGATACGAAACGCTGCGATCGGGATGAAACTATTAACCGCCGGCGAACTGGATATTATCTTCGATACAAGGCATGCCACTTCTCCGGGGATTTCCGGAAGTAAGGAGCTGAAAGATAAATTAAACCTGAAAAAAGAGAGCGATAATCATGAATGAAACCCCAAAAAGCGAGAGAATGCATATAGGGATATTCGGCCGGCGGAATGCCGGTAAATCGAGCCTGATCAACGCGCTGACCGGGCAGGATATCGCATTGGTTTCCGATATCCCCGGCACAACTACCGACCCAGTCTATAAATCGATGGAATTACTCCCGATAGGCCCTGTTGTGATTATCGATACCGCAGGGCTGGACGATTCCGGCGATCTGGGCGCTAAACGGGTAAAAAAATCGATGGACGTGCTCAGGAAATGCGACTTCGCGGTAGTAGTAATACCCGCTCATACTATTCTGAACGAAGCCTCCGAATGGGAGGATGAATTATTTATATCATTACAGGATAAAGATATACCATTTATCGTAGCCGTAAATAAAACAGATATCGATCCTGTCGAAGATACTGTTATCCGTAAACGTCTGAAGAGTTTTCCGTTTATCAAGATCAGCGCGTTGACAGGCGCGGGTATCGATAAACTGAAGCAGGCGGTCATTACCGAAAGCGACGCGAAATGGCGGGAAGAGACCATTGTCGGTGATATTATCTCGCCGGGCGACCTTGTTATCCTTGTAGTCCCGATCGATGATGCCGCCCCGAAAGGACGGCTTATCCTCCCGCAGGTCCAAACGATCCGCGATATCCTCGACCATGACGCAGCCGTCCTGACCGTAAAGGAAAGAGAACTCGCGCGTACTTTTCATCTCCTGAACGTCAAACCGAGGCTCGTCATCACCGATTCGCAGGCGTTCCAGAAGGTCTCGGCCGATACGCCGCCGGACGTGCTCCTGACATCGTTCTCGATCCTGTTCGCGCGTTATAAGGGCGATCTGCTTACCTATTTGCGCGGGATAAAACGGATCAACTCGTTGAAAGACGGAGATAAGGTACTGATCGCCGAGGCGTGCACGCATCATGTCCAGTCGGACGATATCGGTACGGTAAAGATACCGCGATGGCTGTCCCAGTTCACGGGAAAGAACCTGATTTTTGAAAAATCGAGCGGATGCTGCTTCCCGGACAATCTTTCCGATTACAGGCTTGTCATACACTGCGGGTCATGCATGCTGAACCGTCGTGAAACAATCGCACGCGCGCACGTGGCTGAAAAAGCAGGTGTCGCAATCACCAATTACGGTCTGACCATAGCCTATTCGTTCGGGATACTCGCACGCGCGCTCAAACCTTTCCCGATCGCGGGGGCGTTATTATCGGACGATATTTATTAGAGGGGGAGATATGAAAACGGTCATCTATTATTTCACCGGCACCGGAAACTCGCTCTGGGCATCGCGGAAATTAGCCGAATCCATAGGGGATACCGTACTCGTCCCTATCGTACGCGCGATGAAAGAGAAGCAGTTCTCACCCGGAGCGTCGCGGATTGGGTTTGTTTTCCCGTTATATTTCGGGGGAATCCCGCTCATTGTCGCGGATTTTATTCAGAATCTGGACCTTTCCGGCGCGGAATACATTTTTACAGTTTGCACCCGGGGATTTCATATCGCTGGGGGCGCGGTCAAACAGATGAAGAAATTACTTAAAGCGAAAGGCTCGCCCCTAACGCTGGGACTTTATCTGAATATGGTCGATAATTATCTCCCCACCTTCGAGATGCCTGATAAGGAAACGGCGGTCAGGGCGAATATTTCGGCCCTCCGGCAATCGGAAAATATCGCGCGGATGATAAAAACGGGAAAGAAGAAGATTCGTTACGCGCTTCTCGAGATCAACGGCAATATCCTCTACCCGCACTTCCTGAAAAACGCGCGGGGGATGGACGCAGAATTTATCGTACAGGATACCTGTAACGGATGCGGGACATGCGAAAAAATATGCCCGGTCATCAATATCCGTATGACGGCCGGACGGCCGGAATTCCTGCACCATTGCGAGCAGTGTTATGCATGCGCGCATTCCTGCCCGAAGATGTCTATCATTCCGGGCACCAAATCGCTCAATAAAAAGCGCCGTTTCAGGAATCCCGAGATACCTCTTAAGGATATTATCGCACAGAAGACCGGGCAGCGCGTTACCGGTCTCTAACATCAACGTATTAGTAGGGTATTATCTGACCGGAGGGTACAATGAGTTTTAAAATTAGCCCTGTCAAACAAAAAACGGACTATGCTAAAAAACACCCCTGCATAAGAAAGCCCTATGCACTTTTACTTTTTGCCGGCTTTTTATCGCTGCTTAATACATCATGTAGTAATGCCTGTAAACCTCTTGCCGGTTCTCCCGCCATTCCCCCGGCAGATATCCAAACAAAAAAGGATATGACTGATTTTATGGAAATGTACGCCAAGCAAAGATGGGATATTACTTTTATCCGGGATTATCCGTTGGAAATCTCCAATCAAGGCACCACAATAGAATTTGTCGCAGACGGATACAATGCTGAGAATAAGATCGCATACGAATTTATCGGATTAGATGATTACTATTCCAATATAAATTTTGAAGATGCGCTTTCTCCTGATGAGATTAATGCAATAAAATATTCCCGTTTCGGGGAGTATTATATTATCATCCTTCAATCGCCGTACTCAGGGATTGCGAGAGATATTTTTAATAACACCATGTATCAAATAAAAATAGATCATGAAAAACCTAAATAACCTTCTGTATAATATTATTTTTCCCGTATGTTACTTTAACAATTCATTTCAGTATGTTATTATATAGATATTCAGATTTCAGGAGGCGGTTATGGATTTCAGGATTCAGCCGGTCAAACATACAGGAAATTATTCGTTAAAGAAACCATCGATGAAGAACGGAAAAGCTATTTTTCCCATGGTTACCGCAATGATTATTATCGCGGGATGTTCAGCCCAGGCAAAAGAAGACTATCCCCCGCTTCCGGGAAAGCCTGCGTATAATCCGGTGATCTACGATAAAGCTCAGATGAATCATGTTATTTCCAATTATTTTGCGAATTACCTGGATATTTCTTTTACGATGGATAAGAATCTCAAACTGAAGAATAAAGCGGGATCTGTCGAGTTTACCGCTGACGGATATAACGAAAAGTATAAAATCGCCTACGAGTGGGTAGACAAACCGGAGTACAAAAATGATACCAATCAGAAATCAGCTCTTTCCGATAATGAGATCGCGTTGATAAAGAACTGTAAATTTGATTCAACCTATATTCTGATTATATACGGGACGAAACATAACGATATCACAGGCGGTTTCTGGTCATTTTACGAAATGTACACCAATTCGATGAAACAAAAAGGCCAATAGGAGGAAATTCGCATGAAATTCCAAATCAGCAAGGAAAAGAGAAACCCCGAATACCATATCAATCCTGATAGCCGCATGGAGAAAGTAAAAAAGGCCGCCATCCCCCTTCTTGCGGGGATATTGGCTGTCACAGGTATTTCTTCGTCAGTCAGCGCGGCAGGCCCCGATGTAAAAACCGCGGGCGTCCCGATATATAATCCGACAATACACTCTGTCACGGAGATGACGGTTATTGTAGATAAAATTATACTTGGCAATATCGGCATAAAGATGAAGCATGACATCCCCTTGAAACTGAAGGACTCGGATGGGCATATGATCGAGTTTATCGCGGACGGATATAACGCCGATAAAAAACTCGCCTACGAGTGGGTCGCCGCGCCGGACTATTCCAAGGATAAAAAAGACAAGGATATCCTCACTACCAACGAGACCGTTTATATCAAGGATTCGATGTTCGGTGAAACAATGATACTCGTTATCGAGAAGAACGATAAAAAGGGTATCAGCCAATATGTCAGCACATATATGTATATTATAAAAAACCATGATAAAAAATGACGCGGACAGATCATCTATTATAATTGGAGGCAGGCATGGAATTTAAAATCCAGGGGGAAGAGAGAAGGCCTGTATATCATATCAACCCTGAACGACACCCCGTGAGGGTAAAAAAAGCCGCGCTGCCCCTTCTGTTCGGAATTCTTACCCTGTTAGGGATTGTCTCTTCCGCTAACCCGTTGGAGATTGAAAAAACCACTCTCGGAGAGCCGGTTTATAATCCTCAGATTTACAAGGTGACTGAAATGGCGAAAATCGCCGACGGTATCATTCTCGATAACCTCGCGGTAAAGATGCAGCATAATGTCCCGTTAAAGCTGAAATCCGCCGACGGAAAAGTGATCGAGTTTATCGCAGACGGGTATAATGCCGATAAAAAACTGGCCTATGAGTGGGTAGCCGCACCCGGCTATTCCAAGAATAAAAATGATAAGGCTATACTTTCTACGAACGAGATCGCTATGATCAAGAACACTCAATTCGGCGATACCATGATACTTGTATTGGATATGAAAGATTACATAGGTATCCGCGATTACACCAGTATTTGTACGTCGGTGCTGATGGAGAAGGATGAAATGAAATAGCATTCCCAACCGGGGATAAAATGCTCAAAAGAGGCATGATAATGAAATGCTTTAAAATCATCGGAGAAAAACGGACGGCTGCCTATCAGCTTCCCGCAGAGAAGGGAAAAAGAACACATTCCCGCGCAGGGGCGTATATCGCTGCGGGAATAGCCCTCTCTCTGGCCTCGATTCTTTCATCGAACATCGCATCGCCCTCTGAAAAATCCGATCCTTATACAAAAACGGGGATCGCAGTCTACTATCCTGAAATCCTCAATATCCATAAAGTGCAGGAATTAGCAAGAGTATTTCTGAAGAAGAACTTATCATTAAAAATGAAAATGGATGTAAAACTTTCGCTGACGAATAAGAATAACATCATCGAATTTATTGCGGACGGGTACGACCCTGTCAATAAAGTCGCATTCGAATGGATTGCCGCACCCGGGTATTCCACGAATAATTCAGAGCAAATCCTGACCGCAGGGGAGATACAAAAATTTTCCAGCTATCAATTCGACAGTACATTTATCATTATCTTGGATAAAAAAGATAAGGATGGGATTCTCAATGATCTTTCAAAATTTAAAAATTATTATCAGAAAATAAAATGAAGCGGAGGAATATATGAATTTCGCTATTAAGAAAGAGACCCGCGCGATCGATTATACCGAAAAGAAAATGAAAAGTTCGAAAAAAGCGATGGCCGCCGCCGCGATAGTATTAGGCGTCTCAATCCTAACGGGATTTAATACGGCGAGCGCTGGCGGATACGCGAAGGACGGCGATATCGCGATGTTCCCCGAGCTGAAAAACAAAGGGGAAGTGATGGAGATATTTAAAACCCTCTTCAAGAAAAAGATCCCTATGAATTTTAAAAAGGATTATCATCTCAAAATTGAAGAAAAAAAGGGAACGATTGAATTTGAGGCGGATTTGTACAATTCCGATGCTCAGATTGCGGTGGAATGGGTTTCCGCTCCCGATTACCTGAAAGACGCAAAATCGTCGATGATACTGTCGTCGAACGAAACTGGAATGATTCTTGATGATTATTTATTCGGTTCGACCTATATCCTCGTTCTCAAGGGCAAGTACGAGTATGAAATTGCAAAATCGGTGAATAAATTCATCGATTTCTATATGAAGCAATAAGTATGAATGTAGTCCAATTACTCACCGACAATTGCAATCTCAACTGCGAGTACTGCTACTTCAAAGAGCATGCTGTCCGCAAAAACAGCGACCCTGAGACAGTCACGGCCACAATCGATTATTTTTACGGCTATGCAAAGAAAATGAAGCACGGCTTCCTGAATATCACCTTCTTCGGGGGCGAACCCCTTTTGTCATGGGATCTGCTCCAGACGGGAGTATCCCATGCGGAAGGTATCCCCGACCCCGATTTCCGTTTCAATTTCGCAGTAAACACCAACGGGACTCTATTATCGGACGAGCGGCTGGATTATATGGAGGAGCATAAATTCCTCATCTACCTCTCTCTCGACGGGGTAAAAAAGACGCAGGATTCACAGAGGCCGCTGCATAACGGAAGCGGAAGTTATGATATGATCTCGCCGTGGATTCCGCGTCTCGTGAAATATAACACGATGGTGGAAAAAGTCATTACCCCCCAAAACGTCACATCATTCTGCTCGGATATCGAATTCATTATCAACAGGGGATTCCGCTCGATCATCACTACCCCGGATTTTTCAGGGGACTGGACGCGCGAGACGTTCGATGTACTCGAAAGGGAATACAGGAAGATGTACCAACTCTACCTAAAGAAACAGAAACGCGGAAAGGCCCTATATATCAACCTGATCGAGGATAAGATCAAGGCGTTCCTCGCGAAAAAATCGTTCAAAGAAACATGCTGCAATATGGGAATGAGCATATTTTCGGTATCACCCGAGGGGAATATCTATCCCTGCACCCGTTTTGTGACAAGCGACCCGGGGAGTCCGTTCCTTGTCGGGAATATCCGCAAGGGTATCGATCCAAAAAAGATGCTCTCCATCCTTAGTTTTCACAAGAAGGATAAACCCGATTGCGCGGACTGCACTATCAAAGACCGTTGTCTCGGTAACTCGTGCGGGTGTGTATCCTATTCCACTACGGGCGACATTTTCGGCCTCAATCCGTTCGTCTGCGAGCACGAACGGATGATTACACGGATGGCCGACGAACTCGCTGAAGAACTTTTCGGATAATTATTTCGTTTCCTTCATCAGGATAAACGATTTTGCCTCAAGCGATATTTTTCCGTCCGCGGATTTTTCCTGTTTTCCCGTCATAAGGTCGGTATATTTCTTTCCCTTAATATAAGGAATATTCGCCGTTTTCTGTTCGTCGGACAGATTGATAAGCACTACAATCTTTTTATTTTTCACGTTACCGCGGTAGTACAAAGCTAGCGATTTATCGCCTGCGTCCGCGAACTCGATATCCAGCCCGGATAATTCAGGATTAGCTTTCCGGAGGGCTATCATCATCCGGTAAAGATTCCAAAGGGAATCCTTCTCCTTCTGTTGCGCTTCGACGTTAAACATCCCGGAGTAATCGTAGGGGGAATACCACGGCTTGCCGGTCGTGAAACCAGCGTTTTCCTTGTCGTTCCATTGCATGGGTGTACGTTTCTTTTCGTCGCTGCTGCCGTTATCCTGAATCATCCCTATTTCTTCGCCGTAATAAATGAACGGCGTACCGGGCATTGTTAAAAGAAGGACGGCGGCAAGCTTTGCACGGTCGATATTCTTCATAATCATATTCATCGAACGCATCTGGTCATGATTGGAAAGGAACGGCGCGTAGAACCCGAACGGGGCGCCAAGTTTCTTTTTCTCGTTAAAAGAGGCGGCTATTTTATCAGCGCTTTTCCCGGTCACACTATTCAGGATGAAGCTTGCAAGATTGAAATCGAAGCAGAGATCGAGGCCTTTTCCGCCATCGTAATACTTCGCTACAATTTCATTGCGTTCCCATGTCTCCCCGACCAGCATGGTATCAGGATTGACCTTCTTCACGAACTTGTTAAAATCAGCCCACCATTTCAGTGTTTCAGCCGTATCGTTCTGGCCCGCCCCCGGCCCGGTCTCAACAAGGTAACGCGCCGCATCTAAACGGAATCCGTCCACGCCCTTTTTTATCCAGTACTCGGCGATTTTATAGATTTCCTTCGTTACATCGGGATTCTGGAAGTTCAGATCGGGCATACCGTTCCAGAATACCGAATAATAGTACTCCTTACGGGCGCTGCTGTACGACCATACTGTGGAGGCACCGCCTCCGCCCCACGGTTTACCCCAGCCCCCGTCGGGGATTGTGGGAGACCAGACATAATAATCCGTGTATGGGGCTTCTTTTTTGACCGACTTCTTGAACCATTCTATCTGCGATGAGGTGTGATTGATAACAAGATCGAGAATGATTTTTATCCCGCGTTTGTGCGCTTCCTGTATCAGCAGGTCGAAATCAGCGTTATTTCCGTAATCGGGCTCGATCTTATAGTAGTCGATGGTATCGTAACCGTGATAGGAAGGGGAATCGAACGCGGGCATGAGCCATATCGCGTCGATACCGAGGTCGGACGAAGTTTTTGGATCGCCGTCGTTCAGATAATCAAGTTTCGCGATTAAACCTTGAATATCTCCTTTCCCATCGCCGTTAGCATCGTAAAAACTTCTGATAAATATTTCATAGAATACTGCGTCCTTCCACCAATTCTTAGTAAACGAAACATTTGAAAACATTGTCAAAAGTAGCACTGCCGCGATAAACTTTTTCATTTTTTTCTCCTGTCTTATTAAATAAAAAGGGCGGTTTAAACCGCCCTATTCTTTATATATACTTTTTGTATTCCGGATTGTCGGGGAAGTACCTGACCGCGACTACTTTGTTTCCACGGCCGTTATAGATAAACCCGCCGTTCCAGTACTCCAGCGCGGCGAATAACGCGTTACCGCCGTCCATCTCGTTCGATTCCGGGCCCTTCCATGCAACCAGATCGGCGAAATGTTCGAAATCCTGAGATACGAGACAAATCGTCCGGTTCAGAGAGAACTTATTCCAGTCCTGAAGAAGTCCGAATCCTACTCCCTCGTCCTCGACAATAACTTTTGCGCGTTTATTGAAATCGAACCAGACGCGGATCTTTTTATTGGGATCGAGCTTGTTGCCATGCTCGATGCCGTTCTTGATTAACTCGCTGATCTGCTGTTCGAGGAGGTTGACTTCCTTATACAGATCGGGGGCGTATTGAACAATATAAGATGTGTACGCGCGGACTTTGGAAAAATCACTTGGGAACTCTTTGTAATACATACCGTGGGTATTAAAGAGAACATGGGTGTCGTCCTTAAGAAGCTGCTTGATTTCTATCTCACGATTATCCTGAAGACGCACAATCAGGGTGTTCTCGTTTTTCCATCCCACCACATCATACTTATAATAATCTTCGACCAACATTAAGAGTTCCTCCTTCCCAAAAACTAAGGTACAGATTTCATTTATCAATCGGAAAATATCAACTAGAACTTGATTTATGATAGTATTAAAATAGCATTTTGTCAATGATTTTTTTCATCTTATATAGCACTGTTTTATTTGCTGATAAAAACGATTAATACGATGCCGGAGTTGTGCTTTTCAAACGGCGACATAGTTAAATCCTCGAAAACCCCATCTGCCCGAAATCCGTTTGCCTCCCCTATCCCGATAATTTCATCATAAAGATAAGGATGAAGCGGCATAGAGAAAAGGTGATCGTCCGCCTCGTTCCCCTTCCATTCAATCTCTAAAACATTGAAACGGAGCGATTGGCTGTCGATAAAATCATAGAAACGGATGTATTCCTTATTACTTTTTCTATTGACATATATCACCCGTTTATTCCGCTCAAGTATCTTCCGGTAGTTTAAAAGTTCCACTACTAGAACTCCGCCGGGATTGAGGAGGTTTTTCCACACCCGAAATACATTCCCAATATCGCCGGGTGTGAGAAAATGAGGCACGGAATTACCCATGCAGAGTATCATATCAAATTTTTCTATCCGGGACATCTGTAGATCTTTGAGATCACTTGTAACCCAGTCCACTGTGACATTCTCGCGGATGGAATTGGCTTCGGCCTTTTCAATCATCTTTGCGGATAAATCCGCCCCGGTTGCGCTCAACCCTAATTTTGATGCGGCTATCGCGTATATTCCGGTTCCGCAAGCGGAGTCGAGGAGCCGTTCTGCGGGATACCGCTTTAAAAATGTTTCCAGCGCCTTACAGGCCGGTAAAAGTTCATCGCTGAATCCTGTCATTTCGTCATAAAATTCCGCAACTGAATCGTAAAACATTCGCGCTTCCATGTTATATTTTGCATATAATACCGTGAACAGCTCATAAACGCAACTAATTCTCAAGAGTGAAAAATGAAAATAATTACTAAAAGAAATTTGACGAAAGCCGAATTTTGAATTATAATTTTTGTCACAATGAGGCGGGAACACAGATCATCTGAACGGCCACTCGTTGTTACCACGGGGCGTAGCGCAGCTCGGTTAGCGCACCTGCCTTGGGAGCAGGGGGCCGGAAGTTCGAATCTTCTCGCCCCGAAGGTGATCGCGCTTGTAGCTCAGCTGGATAGAGCAACGGCCTTCTAAGCCGTGGGCCACAGGTTCGATTCCTGTCAGGCGCATAACGTGGAGGGAATAGCTCAATTGGTTAGAGCATCGGTCTGTGGCACCGAGGGCTGTGGGTTCAAGTCCCATTTCCCTCCCATTTTAGATAGAGGTCGGGGACTGCCCTTGATCTTGAAATACATTTCGCGTCCGTAGCTCAGGTGGATAGAGCAGTGGACTTCGAATCCGAAGGCCGCAGGTTCGAGTCCTGCCGGGCGCAAGCCGGAATAGATTGGTATCATTGTTAATAGACCGGGTCATTAGCTCAGTTGGTAGAGCAGCTGACTCTTAATCAGCGGGCCACAGGTTCGATCCCTGTATGACCCAATTTTTCGCGAGAGTGGCGGAATTGGCAGACGCGCTAGACTTAGGATCTAGTACCGAAAGGTGTGCGGGTTCAAGTCCCGCTTCTCGCAGTAAACTTAGGCTAATGTTATTTGGAAATCATTCCGAATATATTTATCATGCGGGAATAGCTCAGTTGGTAGAGCGCCACCTTGCCAAGGTGGATGTCGCGGGTTCGAGTCCCGTTTCCCGCTCATAAGACCGGCTTTTTGCCGGTCTTTTTTTGACTTTCTTTTTTAGTCTATTTATAATTTTTTGTATGGAAGATCAGGTTTAGAGCCGGGCCCTTTCGGGCAGTACCTTCCGGGTACGGGACTTCCTCGTTTGAAAAAACATTTTCAAAGGAGACGGTTCCCATGACGGCTATTATATTTATATTTTTTCTCCTTTTTGTTCTCTATATTCCAACCACCCTTGTTATTCTCAATCATTCTCTCCTACCCTTTTTTCCGAATATGCCGGAGGTTTTTCCGGATTCCCGCCCGGTTTATCGCAATAGTGTTTTCAAATTTCACGAAGCATTTTTTTGGCCGCATATCTTCTGGGAACTAGCGGATAGAATCATCTTAGGAGGCGAATGAGATTCACTCCATTTAACTTACCTCAAAAATAAATTAAAGGAGATTTATCATGTCTCTCACTGAAGAACAAGTCCAGCAGCTAAAAGGATTGACCGATTCTGAAGTCATCGATCGTCAAAAGAAAGAAGGTTTCAACGAGTTGCCGTCCTCTAAAAAACGGGGTATTTTTCATATAGCATTCGAGGTAATAAAAGAGCCTATGTTCCTTCTTTTGGTTGCCTGCGGTACGATTTATCTCCTGACAGGGGAGATTATCGACGCGCTCTTGCTTCTCGGCTTCGTTTTCGTAATGATGGGAATTACCATCTACCAGGAAGGAAAGACCGAGAACGCCCTCGAAGCGCTCCGCGACCTATCCAGCCCACGCGCGCTGGTTATCCGGAACGGCGAACGTGTCCGCATCGCCGGGCGGGAAGTGGTGCGCGGCGATATTATGTTCTTAACCGAGGGGGATAGAGTTCCGGCCGACGGTATACTTCTATGGGGAATGAACCTTACGGTGGACGAATCCCTATTAACGGGAGAATCGGTTGCAGTAAGGAAGTCCCCCGGCGATGACGATCCGGAAGAGATGGCAATGAGCCGACCGGGCGGTGACGACCTGCCATCGGTCTATTCGGGGACAATGGTGGTTCAGGGGCAGGCAGTTGCCCTTGTCCGGTCGATCGGATTTTATACCGAACTGGGAAAGATCGGCAAAGCCCTGCAATCTGTGGAACAGGAGGAAACTTTACTTCAGAAGCAGACAAACCGACTTGTCCGCGGAATATTCCTTTTTGCCGCAATCCTGTGCGTATGCGTAGTAGTGATCACCGGATTGGTCATCAAGGACTGGGTACAGGGCCTGCTGAACGGTCTGACGCTGGCTATGGCGATGCTTCCCGAGGAATTCCCGGTGGTACTGACTATTTTCCTCGCCTTAGGCGCGTGGAGGATCTCCAGCCAACGTGTACTGACCCGCAAAATGTCCGCAATAGAGACGCTGGGAGCGGCAACCGTGCTTTGCAGCGATAAAACAGGTACGTTGACGCAGAACAGGATGTCTATACGCCGCATCTACGCGCATGATAAATTCTTCGATATAGCCGACCGCGAGCAGAAACCTCTTCCGGAGGATTTTCATGTTTTGGTGGAGTACGGTATCCTTGCAAGTAAAAAAGACCCTTTCGATCCGATGGAAAAGGCTCTGCAGAAGCTCGGCGAGATCAAGCTGTCCCATACGGAACACCTCCATTCCGATTGGGAACTGGTGCGCGAATATCCGCTATCCCGGGAACTTCTCGCGTTATCGCATGTCTGGGTCTCCCCAGAGCACGACGAGTATATAATTTCCGCTAAAGGGGCGCCGGAAGCAATATTTGATTTATGTCATCTTCCCGCCAGGGAAATCGAGCATCTTTCGCAAAAAGTGGAGGAGATGGCAAAACGGGGCCTGCGTGTGCTTGGAGTTGCGCGTTCGTTTATCCACGGTAAAAAACTGCCTGATATACAGCACGACATCAGTTTCGAATTTTTAGGACTGATCGGCCTCGAAGACCCTATTCGTCCTACTGTCCCAAACGCGATCAGAGAATGTTACGATGCCGGGATACGGGTCGTTATGATTACCGGGGATTATCCGGTGACCGCGTCGAATATAGCGCACCAAATCGGATTGGATAATCCTGATGAGGTGATCACTGGAAACGAATTGGAGAAGATGGACCCCGTACTGCTTCAAGAACGGGTAAAGCACGTCAACGTGTTCGCGCGTGTCGTACCGGAACAAAAGCTGTATCTTGTGAACGCATTAAAGGCCAACGGCGAAGTGGTCGCTATGACCGGGGACGGTGTAAACGACGCGCCCGCGCTGAAGTCCGCCCACATCGGAGTGGCGATGGGCGAACGCGGTACTGATGTCGCGCGCGAGGCCTCTTCGCTTGTACTGCTCGACGACGATTTCTCATCGATAGTCTCGGCGGTTTCCGTAGGACGGCGTATCTTCGACAACCTGAAAAAAGCTATGTCATATATCGTAAGCGTCCATATCCCTATTGCGGGTATGTCGCTGATCCCTATTCTGCTCGGATGGAAGGAGGGAGTCCTTCTGCCGGTGCACATCGTATTTCTCGAACTGATTATCGATCCTGCGTGCTCGGTAGTTTTCGAGGTGGAGCCCGGCAGCCCTACGATCATGAAACGCCCGCCGCGCGAACCCGGTGAACCGCTTTTCGGCAGGCGAAGCCTGACATTCAGCGTTCTGCAGGGAATTATCGCTTTGGCCGCCGTCGGCGCGGTCTTCGCATATGCGATAAAAAGCGGACGGAACGATGACGCGGCGAGAACTCTTGCGTTTGTCACGCTGATATTCTCGAATCTTTTTCTCATTATGACGAACCGGAGCTGGTCGACGACAATTTTTCAATCGTTGAAAGTGAAAAACTCCGCGTTGTTATGGGTTTTGGGGGGGACTTTGCTTTTTCTCGGGCTGGTGATTTTCGTCCCGTTTTTGCAGGAAATCTTTCATTTCACAAATGTCATGTGGTACGATCTGCTGATAGCCGCTGGGGCGGGAATGTTTTCGGTGGTCTGGTTTGAAATAGTTAAGATAATTGCGACAAATCGAAATGTCGTGCTGCTCAAGGATAGGAAGTAATCTTCTCAATCAAACCGGCGCCGCTGACAACGGCGCCGGTTTACATTACAGTTCTATTCCCATGAATGAGTTAAGGATATATTTTTCACAGCATGTTTGATGGTTTTTATTCAGATTACCCCACCGTTTACCGAAAATAAGAACAGGTATTTTATCGACGGAGACGTTATGCGTTTCGTTATACTATTATTCATCTTAACCGCGTTTATGGCAACTGATTTGAATGCTTCAGTCTACATCGTCAAGGAAAACGATACCTTGTGGGGGATAGCGCAAAAATCAGGTTGCGAGGTCAAGGATATTATTTTACTGAACGAAATGCTTTCGGATCAAATTTATAAAAACCAGTCGCTGATAATCCCGGATGAAATAAAAAAATACACTATCCAGCCCGGGGATAACCTGATTAAAATTGCCGCACAGCACAATTCAAAGGTCGGATATATTATTGTCTATAATAATCTCGCGAGCGAAACCCTATTTCTCGGACAGGTTCTTTATATCCCCGTCATTAATAAATCTGGATCCGCCAGCCCCATACCGGCCGTTTCAGCAACCCCCTACGAGATACAGCAGGGCGAAACGCTTTCCCATATCGCGGTAAAATTCAACGTCAGTGTCGCAGAGCTGATGAAATGGAATAACAAAGCGAACGAAAACGTATATGCCGGCGAGACGATAAAAATTTTCCTTCCAAAGGAATCAGCCCCCGTTTCCTCAAAAGTACCGGAAGAAACGCTGCCCCCGATAAAACATTCCGTATCGGATAATGAAACACTTTCCCATATTGCGCTGCAGTATCAGGTGGGTATCGACGATATCGTGAAATGGAATAAAAAGAAAGACACACTTATCATGTCCGGAGAAACACTTGTTATCTATTCAAAGAATAAACCGTCCCAGATCAGCAAACCGGTTCCCGAACCCGAGGTATCAAAATTAGGAACCCATACTGTAAAACCCGGAGACACACTCACATCGATCTCGAAACTTTATTCGATAACTGTGGATGAAATTATTTCATTAAATAAGAAACCCTCTTATACGATTTATATCGGAGAAAAGCTTTCTATTCCCGCTAACGGCCAGAAGCCCGTCAGTATGAGTATTATAAAAAACACAGAAAAGTGGAATAAAACACAGAATAATGTTATATTAACCATAGGTAGCAAGCCGAACACTACGCCCCCGAAAAAGCCGAAGGGAAAGCCGTGGGATAAAAGTACGGTATTCGCGGTTCAGCCGGGTAAAATTACAGGAGTAAGTACACTGGAACGCGGGGTTCTGATCGATCTGAGCGCCCCTCAGAAAGTAAAGAATATGGGCGACGGCATCGTTGAATTTGCCGGTTTTGTTACCGGGTATAATAATGTTGTAATTGTCAAGTACCCTGATAATAAACGTGCGGTGTACGGGTTTCTTGACGAGATCTATGTGAAGAAGAATCAGGCGGTCAACGAGGGTGATTTTATCGGTAAGGTAAATGTTTCCAAACTTACCGCAAAAATACAGTTCTATTTAGAACTTCGCGAGGGGAAGCAGACTCTCACTGTTTTAAGCTGTTTCCCGTTTTTACATAAATTTATTTATCTCGCGAAAAAATAGAGGAGAAAACAATGATGATCGATTCGGCATGGAAAAACGTTATCTCCGATTGGAACGAAACCCGTGAGAAAAAAGCCTTCCTGATACTCAATCATGTCGATCACTCGATCGATAACGCGATTCGTAACCGGAACGAAAAACACCTTCAATGCTGTATCAACCGCCATGAACAGGTCGCCGATTGGATCGCATCGTCACGTCTTCCGCTTGTTTTCCAGACCGCGAACGAGTACTCCCTGCACGGCCATGCCCTCGGTAAAGCGCTCGGAATAGGAAGCATGAGTCTGCTCCTGACAGTGGATATATATAATCCAGAACAGCGAATAAAGTTTGAGACATTTGCTGAGGAAAGACTGCATTATAATATTCTTCATTTTCTTATCGATAATCTCGATGATTTGAACATCCCCTCGCCCGCCATCCGTTATTTATTCAGATTGGAAAAATTCGTCGAGACCCATCAGAAAAATAAAAAGGAATCTCCGATAATCCTCAATCTTGTCCAAGAATTGAAAGCTGAGGGTTATGATCCTATCGGAGATGCAGAATTACGGGAGGATTTAGAAGATATCTGCCTGAATTATTTCGCAAACCCCGTTTTCGGCGAAAAGAAAATAATTTTTACCAAACGGATATCCCTGATTATCGCTCAGATATTATTAGAACAGGATCTGAAGATACGGAAGGAATTCATCGCAAAGGCTGGAATCATATCGGATAATACGGGAGCAGGCGTTTCTGTTATGGATAAGGGAATCGAGAGTAGAATATTACACGAGATCAAGAAGCAAATAGCTGAAAGTATAGAGATACAATAGCAGGCTGAGGGAACGCCCCCACAAGCTCCGGCTTGGAAAGGGAGGAAAGTCCGGGCATGAAAAAGCGAAGAGCCGGCGAATAACCGGGAACGAAAGTTACGGAAAGTGCAACAGAAAACATACCGCCGAAAGGTAAGGGTGAAAAGGCGGGGTAAGAGCCCACCGCGGAATGCATAAGTATTCCGGCACTGTAAACCCCTCTTCATGCAAGGGCAAGCAGTACGTGTACGTCCGCTTTACGGTTTGCGTACGGGTAGCCCGCGGGACCGCCGCGAAAACGGCGGCTAGATGGATGTCCCATAACAGAACCCGGCTTACCGGCCTGCTGTTTTTTTTGGAGGTTCGTATGAATGTCAATCCGATCGACCTTCAGGTACTTTTCTCAAAAGCCTCGGAGATTTCCGCGACCCTTGGAAAAACCGATGCTTCCCATGAGGCAATGCAATATGTTGCCGACGACCAGCTTGCAAAAAACAGTAAAATTACCAACGAAGTCGTCCATAACCTGAATCCTTCCGAGGAAGAAGGCAATAGAATCGAAGATAATCGTCAGCAGAAAAATTCAAAAAAAGAAGCGAAAAAAAGAAGAGATTCGGAGAGCGAGTTGGATAACGAGGGTATTGAGAATAAACGGGCTATGCTGGACGGCAATGTAGGCAAAATAATCGATATTATCGACTAACTATTTCTATATTTTTATCTGTAAATCAAGCCATAGATTCAGCCCGAATCCGGGATCGAAATACGTCATTTTCTTCTCTCCTCCTCCGCCCGCCGGAGAAATTTCAGCATACTGATTCAGTACCGTTTTTAATATAAATCGCCCGGTCAGAAGCTCGGAGAATGTATATTCTGTCGAATGCTCGAATGAAAGTTCGAATATTTTCTGATCATAACGGACAAACGCATTACCGTTATACTCGATAGCCTGTGTTGCAAACTTGATCTGATCGCGGTTTACCAGTTTAGAATCCCGAAGATTGAGGGTAATAAACCAAATCTTTAAATCCTTCAGGTCTTTAATCACCCAGTTGATTGAGAGATCGATCGAATGCCCCCATGTCGAGGCGGGCGATGAAACGGGAGTCTGGGACGGAAAGCCGTACACCGGTTCGAAGTCTTCCTGTTTTTTAATATATGAATCGGCGGAGAAACTGAAAACATAACCCAATTTCAAGTCCACTTCCTGACTGAACCAGAGCTGTTCGTACATATTCATCTGTACTCTGTCTGTAATTTTACGTTCATTATAATTCACAATATTCTGGTATGAAAAAGTAGTATTCATATCTCCAAGTTTCACGGGGGAGGCCTTTGTGAATTCTGACAGGAAGAACTTAAAAGTGGTATCGAATTTATTATCTAGGCTTTGGAAGTACGAACTGAGATTCCGTGATGTAGTCAGAGTGGAATAAAAACCGTACCGCTGGGGAATAAAAACACGCCATATTCCATCCAATCTCGGTAAAATCAGTTCCACCTTAAACTTATCATCCAGCTTCGAAGTACTGCTATAAAACGAATCTGCGAAATTCTTTACCAACTCCAGCGCGTTGATACGCCCGTTATTTCCGAGGAGAAGCGCGCTATAATGAATCGGCTGAACATAATAGACCTGACCCAACGATGACAATGCATCTTCATACGGTATTTCAGTGCCGATACCGTTATACGACATCTCCAATACACGGGTAAACTCGAAGTTAACTGTATCGAATATCAGTACTTTCGGGAATACGTTTAATGACCAAAGGTTTTTCAGGATATACTTATCTGTACGGGCGGTAAGGTCACCTGCGGAATTATAGCTAAATCCGGAAGTATCCTTTGCAAAACTGTCGTTGATTAAGAAACCCAACACTTTTTCAGCGGCATTTTTCATAATCGCTCCGCTGAATGTCATACCAAGCGCATCGGACCTCTGTTTATCAAGATTCTCCTCATCGAAATGAAATCCCTGCCCAATACTTTTTATTCTATCGAAGTATCTCTCGAAGAAGGATGTTTCTTTTATTTTCTCGAGTTCGGCGCGATAACCGTTCTCGGTGCCGATTTTATCGTATTTTTCATGAGTTTTAACATACCCCCCGGTTAACGCGAATTCCCAGAACGCAAATCTCAATGCCGCAGTCAATGTTTTTTTCAGGTTTTTCATCGCGTACACGTTAGCGTTTGTGAGATAGTCCTTCGCGGATTCATTCGTATAATTCGATCTGTCCATCAAGTACAGCGAATTTACCAGCGAAAATTCGGGTGATACGATCAGTTTAGTATCGATGGGAATATTCTGTTTGTATGCGAGAGAAAATGTATTGGCGAACTGCGCGTCTGCAATTCCAAGCACATAGTCGTTCGTAAGCGATATTAGGTTATGCGCAACCCGGTTATCGAAACTTTCGGTATAATTATGGGTGATGGAGGGAATATACTTTTTATTCTCATTATAGATAATCGAAAGGTTGAACTTTTCAGACGCGCTGTTCCATTGCAAATACAACGGGACATTTATCTCATTGGTATCAGTGCTCTGGTAATTCCGGTTATACGATAAGGAGTACTTTATTTCTTTAAAGAAACTCGAATTCAGACTGATATTAAAATTATCGTTGAGGCTTCCCCCTACACCCCCTACGGTTGAAATGAAGTTCAGGCTTCTATTTTCATAAGTGGAGTTTAATAGTACCGGCCCGATGATCTCGGTATCGCCTATTTTCAGAACAGGTTTCTTATACTCGAAACGGGGATTGATATAAGCCCCGGTACCGAACAGCGCCTCGTCCATCGTAACATACATTTCATTTACCCATACCGTCCCGCGGTTGAGCGGTTCGTTAGTAGAAGTAGTCTCTACTCCTATCTCAAAATGATTGACATCCTTAATATTCGGGAAACCCTTTATAGACGGGTACTCGTTTCCGCTGAACACTACCCCGTCCATATCGAGGCGGAGGTTCTCGAAGATGTTTATCGTGATTTCATGCCAGGTGTCCCTGGATATTCGGTCAATCGGCAGCATCCATTTATAATAGCTTTTTTCCGAGTTGCCTATCATAAATACAAATGATTCGTTGGTATAGGTGTCGCCGCCTGATTTGTATGCGACCCCGTTTTCATCCTTCTCCGGAATAAATATATAAAATTTCAGAAATTTATATGGCGTTATATCAGACGAATATGACTGGTTCTTGATAAATGTGCCCATCTTTCCGCCGGTTGCCGGAACCGTATTCGTGTTTATCGAGACATTGCTCAACGAGTAATTGATTGCGAAGCCCGCTTCGTTACGCTGGTTGGCGTCGGAATATGTATCGGGCGGGCCGTGAAGTTTATCGAAAACCTTTTCACGATCCTGCGCAGCACTGTTCGCCGAGTTCCATTCATAAAACCGGTTGTTTGCATATTGGACATTGTTATAGACACTGACAGGCTCCCCCAGAAGTACTTGTGAAAATTCTGTCGCAACCCCGTCTATCTTCATCTGGTTCCATTTCAACTGCTTGAACTCTATGGTATCGAAAATTATTCTTCCTTTTACGCCGTTTTTCTGTTTGATATAAATCGTCACAGCAGATACATGTCCTAAAATATTCAACTGTTCCTGGCTTAACGACTTCAGGTTGAGTGTAAATTTTCTCCATGCCCCCTGCTGAACCGTCGCATTAGAAATATCGGTTATGCCTATTGAAGACGGGAAAACGATCACAGAATCTTTATTATCCATCACCCCGTTCCGGTTCAAATCTTCGCTCTGCACCACTCCGTCACCCTCTCCGAGCCTTCCGCGCCCGACATGGGTGTCTACAGTAGTCTTTACCGTGTAATTATTAAAATCAAAACCTGCCTGCGCGCGGTCAAGCTCGCTGTCAAATATACCGTCACCGTCTGAGTCTTCATTAGGCTGGCCGACTGCAATATAAACCTCGACTTCCTGACTGCCGATATCCTCAAAAATACCGTCCCCATTATCGTCGCTTTGTACCAAAACCCAAAAAACGATTGAATTATAACGACTGAAGTCTATACCCGATGGTCCCGCAAAATTCATCGAAGCCCCTACCCAGCTTCCCGCGGTGAAGTCGTAATCGAAGATAAGCGAACTCTGTATGGCTTTAGGATATTGTACAGGATCAAGATGACCTCCGAGAGTCAGATAGGGTCCCGGTTTGTCGGAATAGCTCTTTATCTTCGCGGCGTCAAGCGATGAAGAGAAATTCAGCAGACTGTAACTCCCGTCGAGATAATAACTCCTGTAATCCTTATACAGCAGGTATCCCCGGTTATTATAGGTAATACCGGAAATATTCGTGGTCGGCGCGGCAAGTATCCACAGCGACTCGTTCTCCATAACACGGAATGTTTCGCCCAAACTCTCAAAATCATCGATCAGCGCATAACCTACGGTATTAACGTCCTTGGATGATATTGCATATTCTCCTTTGAAGGTGATCGAGAAATCATCGTTCAATCCGAACGCTTTTCCGATATCAAGATTTCCGTCTATATCGGCGATTACAGTACCGGACGGCGCGCCATAGACAGGCGGGGCGTTCCCGGGCTGACGCTGCCCCATTCCGTAAACCACCGTACTGCCGAGATTGATGATCTTCGATGGTTTCCAATCGAGTCTCGCGGCAAGGTCAAATTTCTGGGATCCGTAGAAAAACGGACGATACTCGTAATAAACTTCAATCGAATCGTTTTCGTTGATTGCGGCGGGATTATTAAATACCAGTTCGCCTAAAATATCGACCACCATATAACTGCTCGGCGGCACCACAGTCCCGTTGATCAGCACCTTGACTGTTCCGGGTACGATGTTCATATCGAGTTTATAATTCTTCACTTCGACATTAAAAGTCACCTTCATAGTATAGGTCGAATCGAGTGACGATGAAGGATCGACCGTATTCGTGTAAACCTTACCTGTTACATCAGGGAAGGGATGAGCGCTATTAAATTTCACCATTCCTGAAATAGTATTCACCTGATAATCCGACGCCTCGAACTGAACGTCAGCGAGCTTGGATTTATCAGCGGTATAATACACTTTTAACGAAAACCCGCGCGTAGGGTCGAAGTTCCTCTGGCCGAGGGAATAGTAACCGCAGTGCTGAAAAGGCGAATAATTCCAACTCGATCTCCAGAGATATAGGAATTTATCACCGTTGTTCCCGTCGGTACCTATTTCGGAATTTGTATTCGTAGTAACGAATAAACCGCCGTGCGTGTATTTTATCACAAGATTGTTGTTACGGTCCTGGCTGCCCTTCAACTGGAATTCACCAGTGCCGTAATTCATGTAAAAATCGCTTCCCTCGATGAGACGAATATAGTATAATCCGTCGATCTGACGGTCTGCAATATTTGTCTGCGCGGTCATCGACAGCACCTCAACACTTCCCGCATCCAAGCCCTGGTCGGGTAAAATAAAGTACTGCCGTTTTCTATATGCGAAATCGACAATATCCAATGTAGTGACGCTTTTATTTCCGACAAACTTCTTATATCCCTTGCTGCTTTTAGTCAGACTGAGAATGGTCTGCAGGGTGAAATCACTTTTTTCCAGTACAACCTTGACGCCATAACTATCCTTACTGGTGCCGCTGTAACTGATATAATGACTGCTTGCCGGGATAGTTAACGAGATATTCCCCGCTTTAAGTTCACGTAAAATGCTGGTATCGGTTTTCAACGCTTTATAGGAGATTTCATAGACATTGTCGGGATTGAGCGAGTCCTGACTGATATTCACCTCGATTCTTTCGCCGAATTTACCGATTACATTGACGCGCATGGTTTGATTGATAGTAAAACCCGGTGAAATACCGGGGATCGGAAGCGCGAAATTTTCATCCTTCGTCGTCCACCCGTATCCCATTTTTAACTGAATCCATCCCTGTATCAGTATTTTTGTGTCCCATTGCTCGAATCCGATTGCAAGATGGCTGCTTTCCTCCTGGGTGAACTTTATACCGCCGTATTTCTGTTTCCAGATATACTTGTCAAATGTTTCATCCGAAAAACCGGTTAATTCTTTATCGGAGATAAGCCCCTTGTCCATATCCCATTCCGCTTTTTTCTTCCATTTCGGTTTGGTATCGTCCTTCCATTCTCCGATACTGACACCCCACATTGTCGCAGGCCATAGCAATTCCACCAGTGAATTATTCAATTCATCCCATGTCAGGTCTTTGAAAAATTTTATCAGCGAAGGAAAAGAATCTGAGAAAGAATAAACAAGATAAACGTTGGTCGCAATATAGTTGGTCTGAACATTAGTCACCGGATTATTAAACATATCCAGAGTGACAACATTACTGATTATCATGTTGGAAATTGCGACATAATTCGAGACAGGAGAGTTAATAATGCTTTTTACTTTTTTTATGGATATATTCGTATAGATATAGGCATTCGTCTGCATCAGTCCTTTTTCATTCGCATTGGTGAAATAATTTGTGTAAACCCGAATATTTGTGATCAGATAAGGAGCGATCACAGGTTTTATCGGTTGGGTTTTCGGAACCTGATTAGTCGGGTTAACATTTGTCGACGGAGTGATAAAAATATTAGTACTTTGTGGAAAAACATAGGATAACGCAATAAATAGAGTAACGGAAAGTATATAAAAAGCTTGGATAACCTTATTCAAGCTCAACTCCTTAGGCCAGGAAAAAGCACTTTAGTAGTATAACATAGAAACAGAAAATAATAAAGCGGGGCGGAAAAACCGCCCGCTATTTTTATACTTTTTTACTCTCTTCTTCGGCTTTCATCTCCGCCGCTTGTTTCTTTGCCTTCTCATATTCATATTCGGGAAGGAAATCGTAATGCGAGATTTCCATCTCAAACCGGCCGCGTCCGCTGGTAATACTATTCAGGATCGGGGAATAGACAAGCATTTCACTGTAAGGAGCCTCGACGCTGATAGCTGTGGTATCTTCGGAGATTTTTTCCATCCCGTGTACCTTACCGCGCCGTGTTCCTACATCGTTCATAACCGCACCGATATCGTCCTCGTTTACAAATATTTTCGCTCTCGCGATGGGTTCAAGTATAACCGGCTTCGCGGAATGGAAGGCTTCTTTCATGGCGTGAGACGCCGCAATCCTGAACGCCATATCGGACGAATCCACATCATGATAGGAACCGTCGAATAATGTCACCTTTAGATCGACCAGCGGATACCCGGCTATCGGGCCCGCATCGCAGGCTTCCATCGCACCTTTTTCAACAGCCGGAAAATAATTTTTCGGTACGGCGCCGCCGAATATTTCCTCGGTAAACTGGAAACCCGAATCCCGGGGAAGCGGTTCTACACGAAGATATACCTCTCCGTATTGCCCATGCCCGCCGGATTGTTTTTTATGTTTATACTGTGATTCCGTTTTCTGACTAATCGCTTCCTTATAAGCCACGCGCGGAGGCCGGGTTTCAAAAATGAGGTTATGCTTATGTTTAATAGTATCGAAAATAATCCTCGCCTGTGTTTCTCCGATACAGGAAACAACCATTTCTTTCGTTATATCGTCGAATTCTTTCTTAAAGGTCACGTCTTCTTCGGAAATGGCCGCAAATACTTCGGAAAGTTTATCTTCGGATTTCCGGTCGTTTGAGTGAATTGCGACAAAATATGACGACTTTGGAAGGCGGACTCCCTCTAAAAGAAGGGCTTTTGACGGTTCTGAAACCGTATTACCGGTATGAAGCGAATCCAGTTTGGTAAACACTGCAATATCGCCGGCCTCAAGTTTCTCCGCTTCTTTGAACTGTTTTCCATTCACCATATATAGATGGGATACTTTTTCTTTCGAGCGCGAATTGACATTCAGTATTTCTTCGCCGGGCTTAATAGTTCCCGATCGGATCCTGCAAAAAGATATTTTACCGGCAAACGGGTCGATTCGGGTTTTAAAAATAAAACCGCAGAAGGGTTCATTCATATCGGGATGCCGTTTTATCTGCTCACCGGGATGATCCGGAGACTCACCGACTATTTCGCCGATGTATAGCGGAGACGGCAGGAATGAAATAATCGTATCGAGGAGTGTCGGAATACCGAGCGTATTTAGAGCCGAACCGCAGAGAATCGGAATAACCTTATTATTCATGGTACAACTTCTCAATCCGGTTTCAACTTCATCGGGCGATAACTCTTCGCCATTGAGGTACTTCTCGATTAAGGTGTCGTCGGTTTCGGCGACAGCGTCGAAAAGAACTTCTTTATATTGGGCAATTCTATCATTCAATTCCGCGGGTATCGGGGCTTCGGTGATTTTATCACCCTCGAAATAAAAAGCCTTCATGCGGACAAGATCGACTATCCCCTTAAAATTCTTCCCTGATCCGATCGGAATTTGTACCGGAATAACGGGTTTGCGGAACTTCGCCTTCAGCGAATCCGCCAGGGAGAAAAACTCCGCGCCTTCCACATCCATTTTATTGATAAAAACAAGTCGGGCGATTTTATAATCGTCGGCAAAATGCCAGTCTTTTTCAGTATCGATTGTAATTCCTTCGACTGCGCTGACCACGAATACAATTCCTTCTGTTACCCGAAACGCGCTTCGGACATCGCTGACTAGATCGGGTATACCCGGGGTATCGATAATATTAATCTTAATTCCTTTCCAATCGGTGTAGGCAAGTGAACTGTGCAGGGACATCTTCTTAGCAATTTCCTCATCGTCGAAATCCATGACGGTATTTCCGCGGTCTACGTTACCCATTTCTTTAATGACCCCTGATGAAAAGAGCATCGATTCAGCGAGCGTAGTCTTTCCGACATTCGGCGCACCGGAGATGGAAATATTACGGATCATTTTGGGTTCGTAAATTTTACCCATAATTAGCCTCCCTATTTCGATAAGGGTTTATCATACCATTTTTTTCATTTTTTGTGAAGTTATTTTTTATTTGTATTACGCTTTAATATTTTTAATGAAAATCTCTTTTTTTCATAAGAAAGCCCCGTAAGCTTTCACCTACGGGGCTTTTAATTAATCGATACCGATTATTGCTTTACCCACTGCAGACCGCTGAGCGCGAGCACATTGGTGCTGGAGTACATGATATAAGTACTGACCTTATTGAAATAGCTAACACCCATCATATCGAAGGAATGCCAGTCGTCGGATGAAGTATTTGTCCAAGAGATAACAGTACCAACAGGCGGTGCCATCGGTTCCTGATAATAGGATGCAACTCCATTGGTAATAGCGCAATTTGTCCCTGCTGTCACCGTTATGTTTGAGGTAGTTGACGTAAGAACCATGAAATTGGTGTAAATGATGTTTGTGCCACCTTGTACCCAACTGTTATAAGAAAAGTTCTTATATACGCCCGACCAGCCGGCGCCGCTCTGCAGCGCATAAATGCTTCCATGTCCGGAATAGTAGTTATTACCATCAATAAAAGCAGGGTATTTCATCGTTTTCAGATTTGTGCTGCCGCCGCTTAAAATCTGGTTAAATGTCATGACATTATTTGCGAAAGCGTAGGTTCCCGAGTTGGTAAGGGTATTCACACCCAATGAAAGACCCTTTTTCATCTCGGAATAAGACCCATCAGCATTGAAGATATAGGTGTTGGTATAAAGATTCGGGCCTTCAGACTGGTAGTTGTTCACCCATGTGCCAACAATTGCTGCTACAGCAGGAGTACCGCCGCCAGGGGTAGTAGTGGCAGCGGGAGCACAAGCTACACCTAAGGCCGCAAAAACCATCAAAACATACACACTTTTGAGTAGAAGAACTCTTTTCATATGAACCTCCTAAGATATTTTCAGAATATGTAAATCTTAATAAATTTGGAACAAGTATATTATTGTATCTTATTTCTTGACCCTTGTCAATAAACAGTCGATAAGTGAGATATTTTTTTTATTTCGCACTTCATTTATGTTTCAAGTGTTTTATTATCACACTCCCACTCCGTATATGAAAATATGCTATTCTTTTACATATTTTTAGATTCACGATATACTCTAAATATTTCACGAGGTGTCTATGAAACCTAAAGTGGAAGAAGTTATCAAACGGATCGAGCGTTTTTTGATGTTTCGGCCGCGAACGGAAAAAGAGGTCCGTTTCAAGCTGAAAGGATTAAAATTTTCCCCCGCTATTATCGATGAAACATTAAATTTTCTTATATCTGACGGCTACATCAACGATACTGCATTCGGTTATGATTGGGCGGAGAGCAGGATTCGCTCGCGTAAAATAGGGAAGAATAAACTGAAAAATGAACTGAAAATGAAGGGTATTCCCGGCGAAGTGATAGAGGATATCTTATTACAGACATATACTGAAAATGACGAAACCGAACTGGCTGTAGAGTTTATCGACAGGAAACTCAAAGAAGGGTATAGCCGTGATGATTTTCAGAGAATCAAGGCAATGCTTTCCCGAAACGGATACTCTTTTCATATTATCGATCAGGTGATAAAGCGGCTGGAAACGCGACTGAACGGGGGAGAACACTACGGAGACGCCAATGGAAGTTAAACTGGAAGGGCTTTGGGAACTGGTTTTTGACGATAGTAATTCCGGTGAAAAAGAGGAATGGTTTGACCCTGACAGTTATCCTGAAAAAACATTCGATTATCATTCTCCTTCTTTCCTTTTTTTTGAACCCTTCAAGGATCATAAGAGGGCTTGGCTGAAAAAGGACTTCGATTTCCCAAAACGCACAAAAGGTCTCGTCTATCTGATATTTTTCGGTGCTGACGAATGTAAAGTTTGGCTGAACGGGCAATTGGCCGGCAGGCTGAATAATACCGCCGGCAAACAGGTTCTGGAAGTCTCAAAGCTGATCGCTGAAAAAAATACCCTGATACTGAAATTCGACCGTATACAGCCTGAAACACTGGGAATCTGGAAATATATTTACATCGTCGAGGATTCCCCTATCCCGTCTCTATCAAAAAAAATCGTCTCACATACTCCCAAATGGCTCGATCAGATGATTCTCTACAGTATCTTTGTAAGAAATTTTTCCCCGGAGGGAACATTCAACGGAGTAACCTCAAAACTCCCGCAGCTTAAAGCGATGGGTGTGAATACGATATGGCTGCTTCCGATACATCCGCTCGGACTAAAGGATCGAAAAGGTACCCTGGGGTCACCGTATGCAATAAAAGATTACTATGCTGTGAACCCGGAGTTCGGCACAAAGGAGGACTTTAAGCGCCTTGTGGATACCGCTCATTCGATGGATATCCGGGTAATCATTGATTTAGTAATCAATCATACCTCACCCGATTCGGTCATGAAAGATATCGACCCTAATTTCTATAAGCATCCGACAAAACAGCAGAATATAGTTTGGGGATGGACTGATGTACTTGAACTGGATTATAGTTATGAACCTACCCGTAATTACATTTCCGAAATGATGGAATACTGGATCAGGGAATTCGACATAGACGGTTACCGATGCGATGTCGCGTTCTTAGTTCCGCTCGATTTCTGGCAAACCTCGATCGCCCGTCTCAGATCGTTAAAAAAGAATATCTTTATGCTTGCGGAAGCCGACAATCCCGAACTGTACCCAGCGGGATTCGACCTGACATACGACTGGAACCTCATGCTTACCCTGCGAAGAATAAACCGTGGGTTTTACCCCTTCTACGAGATACTCGAATATGTGCAGACCCAGTATCAGTACTACCCCCAGTATGCCCGCAGAATGCTTTTTCTGGAAAACCATGACACTCCCCGTGCATCGGAAACATTTACGTCGGAATTTTTAATACCCTTTAATGTTCTGAAATTCATTCTGCCGGGTATCCCGCTTATCTATAACGGCGAGGAGATCGGAGTAAAAAATACTCCCAGCCTTTTCGACCGCGACCCGATCGATTGGTCGGTAAAAAACAATCCTTTATTCGATTTTTATAAGGAAATCATTAGGGTTAAAAAATCCTACCCTAGCCTGAATTATCATTTTGCGGACGGTTTCGATTTTTCATACGATCATTCCAGTGTAAAAATTCACCGCTTCGATTCGGAAAAATTCCTCGAAATCGTGTTCGAAAAACCCTCGCTCTACTCGTTTTTTGTATCGAACGGAAAGATTCGAAAAACATTCCAAAATATTCTATAAGTGGTGTTTCGGCATGATCTTCGGCATTTTCCGATAACTTTACTTTTAACGGTTTATTCATTATAATTTCAGCCTGAATTTTTAAAAACCGGAGCGACTGCAATGGATGAGCAAAAGCGGATAGAATTCGAGAAAGAGTTGAACTCCCTTCGCAGGGATATACTTCTAATGCTGTATGAAGCAAAAAGCGGACACCCCGGAGGCTCGCTTTCAGCGATCAGTGTAATTTCCTACCTTTTTCTCAACGTTATGCGTTTCGACCCTGCGAATCCATTATGGGAAGAACGCGACCGTTTCATTCTTTCCAAAGGACATGCAGCTCCCGCGCTCTATGCCATTCTTGCCCGCGTAGGATACTTTTCCCCGAAACTCCTCAAGACCCTGCGTAAGCTCGGAAGCCCGCTTCAGGGACATCCCGACAGCCGGAAACTGCCGGGCGTAGAATCCTCCACCGGGTCGCTCGGTCAGGGTATTTCAATTGCGGGAGGAATTGCCCTTGCCGGAAAAATGGAGAAAAAGTCTTACAATGTTTACACCCTGCTTGGGGACGGTGAAATTCAGGAAGGACAGGTCTGGGAAGCGTTGATGGCGGCTTCTCAATTCAAGCTCGACAATTTATGCATATTTATCGATAATAACGGTCTCCAGATAGACGGCCCTGTTTCGATGGTCATGAACGTAGACCCTATCGCGGATAAGCTGCGGTCATTTAATCTAGCAACTATGGAAATAGACGGGCATAACCCGGATGAAATCGAAAATGCGTTCGAATTCTTTAAATCCAACAAAGGCAAAGGTGTACCTACTGGAATTGTCTCGCATACCATCAAAGGAAAGTGTGTTTCGTTCATGGAAAATAAGTCCGAATGGCACGGCGTCGCACCCTCGAAGGAAGAGGTCGAAAAAGCATTGGACGAACTCGGCTGTATCGAATCATTAGAAGATTGGCTTACGGAGGGGATCACATGGGAAAGGTAGAAAAGAAGAAATTAGAAATGCAGGCTACCCGCGACGCATACGGTAAAACATTGGTTGAACTGGGGACTGAAAATCATAATATCGTCGTGATGGACGCCGATCTTTCGGCTTCCACCCGCACGGAACTGTTCGCTAAAAAATTCCCGGAACGTTTCTTCAATATGGGTATCGCCGAGGCAAATATGATCGGTTACGCCGCTGGGATGGCGCTGAGCGGTAAAATCGTTTTCGTGAGTACGTTCGCCATTTTTGCTACCCTTCGCCCCTTCGAGCAGATCAGGAACGCCGTCGCTGCGCAGAATCTGAATGTGAAAATTGCCGCTACCCATGCGGGCATCTCGGTCGGCGAGGACGGATTATCACATCAGGCCATCGAGGATGTGGCGATACTCCGGTCGCTGCCAAATATGCATATATTTATTCCTGCCGATTCAGTCTCGGCTGTGAAAATTGTCAAGGAGGCCGCGCGTATCAACGGCCCTGTTTATATCCGAATGAGCCGGCCGAAAACCCCCATCATCTATGACGAGACTTACGAATTTAATGCCGGGCAGGCAAATATACTGATCGACGCTCCCGAGGCTCGTGTCGCGATGCTCGCTACAGGAAATATGGTATATGAGGCTATGGTTTGCGGTGAAAAACTTCGCAGCGAAGGAATACCGGTTATAGTCGTCGATGTCTCTTCGATAAAACCCATCAATAAGGAATTGATCGTATCGGTCGCGAAACGCGCCCGCCTTGTAGTCACGTTGGAAGAACATACTATCGTCGGCGGTCTGGGAGGCGCGGTCTGCGAGTTACTGAGCGAGGAATACCCGACTAAAGTTATGCGAATCGGAATCAATGACGTTTTCGGGGAATCGGGCACTCCTTCGGCACTATTTCAGCATTTCGGCCTGACCGCGGAACATATCTACCGGAAACTGATCAAGGAACTGCGCTAATTTTTCCCGTGAGATTCCCATCTATCCAATATACGGAATCAGCTTATTTATTTTTACCAGCATTCAATAATTCTATACGGGATAATAATAAAGAATTATGCGGAAGTACTTTAAGCCCGGACTCGATCACTTCTAACGCTTTCGCGTTTTCACCCTTCTTCATATAGGTATCGGCAAGTATCAGGTATGCGTCGTACTTATACCGGTCTAGCGTGATGGCTTTTTCCGCCGATATTATCGCATTTTCGAGCAAATTCCGCTCAAAAAATATCTTCGCCGATACCGTCAGAAATAACGGATTATCCGGCGATAGCGCGAGGGAATTTGAAAGATTTAACGACGCTAAGGGTAAATCACCCTTCATGTATGCGATCAGTCCGGTAAAGTAGTAAGGGTTCGGGTTCTTCGGTTGAAGCGATTTCCCCGTATCGAACTCTGCGAGTGCCTCGTCCCATTTCCCGGTCTCGAAATACAGCGTTCCTTTACTGATGATAGCAATGGCATAATTCGATTTGATGCTTAGCGCGGCATCATAGTCCCCAAGCGCTAAATCGTATTTCCCGATTGTTTGGTAGATATTGCCCCTATTGTTCCATGCCACCTCGTTCTTCGGATCGATCTTTACAGCCCGATCGAACGCCTGTAGCGCATTGTCGTAATACCCGTTATCTGAGTGTATAGTACCTATTCCAATATATGCCGAGCTGTTATTAGGATCCAGAGCGAGTGCCATATTAAAATTGGACAGCGCGGCATGATTATCGGACTTTTTATAATAAACCATCCCGGCAGTCGCATAAGCCGGGGCTTTCGCAGGGTTGATCTCAAGCGTCTTCGTCAGGTCTTTCAGCGCCAGATCGAACTGACCGGTCTTCATATAAAGATAACCGCGGTTATAATATGCGCTCTCGTAGAGGGGATTGAGTTCGATTGCTTTATTATAATATGGGAGTGCTTTATCGAACTGACCTTTTTCCAGATAGATCACCCCGAGGTTGTAATATGCCTCATGAAGGCCGGGATCGATGGCAATCGCTTTCTCGAAGTCGGCCACCGCTTTTTGAAAATCCTTGTAGGTATTTGCATAAATCGCGCCCCGGTTGATATATGCCTTAGCATACAGATGGTCTATTTTCAGAAGAGTCTCATAATAGGTAAACGCCTGCTTTTTATCGCCTTTTTTATCGTACGCCCATGCCAGATAGAAATATGCGTCGGTATAGACAGGATATGCGTTTATGGCGTTACGGAACTCGCGGATCGCACCGTCATAGTCCCATACGTCCATGTATTTAACACCCTGTTGGAGGTATTTTATAGCCAACGGCGGAATAGATTCGCCCTGGGAGTTGATAACGGAAGGTGTAATCAGAAACCATAAAAAAACGGAAAGGAGATAACGAACCATAACCTCCTCACTTATTTGAAGATACTGCCATCGAATCCATGTATTGAATAATCTCCATGCTCTTTTTGTCAGCGCCGGCAATCCCCAATTCGGAGGCCTTTTGAAAATCGGAGGCGGCCTTTTTGAATTCTCCCGCCTCAATATAATCGTTGCCCCTTGCATAGTAGAGGAGACCCGATCCGGGGTTTGCGTTCAGACCGAGCGAGATTTTAGCGATTGCGGCTATCCCCGAACCCTGCGATGCATACGTATTATTCAACCCGATGTATCCTGAGATATATTTCGGATTCAGGTCTATCACCTTTCCAAAATCCTTCGCCGCATCGTTGTACTTCTTATCCTTAAGATAACACAATCCGCGCATATATAAAGCGTTTATCGAGGATTTTTCATCTTTTATCATCTCGATATACTTTGTGAAGTATCCTTCGCCCGCAGAAAAGTCTTTATTAAAATAAGCAGAGAGACCGCGGATATAAAAAGGCATGGTAAGAGCGCTGTCAAGTTCCAGCGCCTTTTTCGCATTATCGTCGGCCTTAGCAAATTCCGACTTCTCAAAATAGATGCGGCTGAGAAGCTGGTAGCAGATTGCGTTCTGCTTCATGATCGGGGAGAGACGTTCGATGTCTGCAAGGGCGTCGGCATACTTCCCCGTATGAAAATATACCAGCGCGCGATTGAAGAGCGCATCGTCGAAATTTGGTTCCTGATTCAGCGCGGAATTGAAATATGTCAATGCCGTATCGAAATTATCCGCTTCCAGATAGATGGCGCCCATGCAGTTCAAAGCGTACCGGTTCACGGGATCGAGGGAAAGCGCCTGCTCGACATCTTTTTTTGCATCGGTGTATTTATTGACAGTCACCCATGAAATAGCGCGCCCCACTAATGCGGAGGAATTATTAGGTTCGTACGAAAGTACCGCCGAGAAATCCATTATGGCTTTGGTATACTCTTTCTGCCAGAAATAACAGAGACCGCGCGTATTCAGCGCTTCGATATAATTCGGTCGCAGTTTGAGAGCTTCGGAAAAATACCTGACCGCTTCGTCATATCTTTTCTGATTGTAATAAATGGAAGCGAGATTATAATAGACCAGCGAATTGGTTTTAGAAAGCTCCATAGACTTCTTGAAGCTCTTTTCCGCGTTGTCGTTATCGTTATATAGTTTGAAGTAGACTACACCCAGATTGTTGTATGCCTTCGAATGGTTCGGATCGAGTTCGATCGTCTTTTTATAATCGTTCATCGCATCGGCATACTTGCCCATCTGTTCGTAACAGAAGCCGCGCCCGTAGTATGCGTCGGTAAACTCAGGCTTCTGAGTAATCGCCGCGGTAAATAATGCGGCGGCTTCGGGGTATTTCCCCGAGTTCATAGCATCGTATGCCTGATAATAGGCGTCGGACGCCTTGCTTGCTGAAAACAGTCCCAAAGGCACAAGCGAAAGGCACATAATCAGAGCGAAATAGGCCGGAAATCTCTTCATTTACCCTTCCGGTTATTTTTTCAGATACACCGCCCCCATATTCGCGGAACTGATCAGGTCTGCATAACGGGCGACATATCCTGTTTTTATCTTCGGTTCGAGGGGCTTCCACTTCTTACGCCGCTCCTCGATTACATTATCGGCCACTTTCAGGTTTAACTTTTTATTTTCAATATCGATCTCAATAATATCGCCTTCCTCAACCAATCCGATCAGACCGCCCGCCGCCGCCTCGGGAGAAATATGCCCTATCGACGCACCGCGTGTCGCGCCTGAGAAACGCCCGTCGGTGATCAGAGCGACATCCTTGTCAAGTCCCATCCCGGCAACCGCAGATGTGGGACCGAGCATCTCACGCATACCCGGGCCGCCCTTCGGCCCTTCGTAACGAATGACAATGACATCACCTTTGTTTATTTTTTTGCTCATGATAGCGCCCGAAGCCTCTTCCTCGCTGTTGAACACACGCGCAGGTCCGCTGTGTTTCATCATCGACGGATCGACCGCAGCCTGTTTAACAATGGCGCCGTCGGGTGCGATATTCCCGGTGAGCACTGCAAGACCTCCCGTGGAATGAACCGGCGACTCGATGGGGCGAATAACCTCGGTGTTCTTATTGAACGCAACATATTCTTTCAGGGTTTGTTCCATCGAGTTACCGTTTACGGTAATAGTGTCGAGATGGACAAGTTTTTTCTTAGAAAGTTCCTTTAACACCGCCGGAACGCCGCCAGCAAAATACAAATCGTTGATATGATGGGGACCTGCCGGTGCAAGAGTCGTCAGATGGGGGGTTGTCTCTGTAAACGGCGCGAAGTCTTTTAACTGCAGGTCGATATCTCCGTAGTAGGCAATCGCGGGAAGATGAAGCGCAGTATTGGTCGAACCGCCGAGGGCCATGTCGAGCGCGATCGCGTTCTCGAACGCTTTCTTAGTCATAACATCGCGCGCCTTGATATCTTTCTCCACTAATTCTACGATTTTTATACCGGTTTTCTTCGCAAGCATGACCCGTTCGGCGTAAACCGCGGGAATAGACCCGTTCATCGGAAGCGCAATGCCCAATCCCTCCGCGAGATTGCTCATCGTATTCGCAGTGTACATTCCCGAACATGAACCCGCGCCGGGACATGACGAGCACTCTAATTCGTTAAGCTGATTTTCATTGATCTTTCCGCTATTAAACTCACCTACACCCTCAAAAACTTTATCCAGTCCGACGGGTTTTTTATTCACATACCCGGGAAGCATCGGCCCGCCGCTGATAAAGATTGTCGGGATATTCATGCGCATCGCAGCAATCAGCATTCCGGGGATAATTTTATCACATGAAGCGATCAGTACGAGGCCGTCGAACTGGTACGCCTGCACCATAGTCTCCACCGAATCAGCGATCAGTTCGCGGGACGGTAATGAGTATTTCATACCCTGATGCCCCATCGCGATGCCGTCGCAAAGACCGATGGTATTAAACTCGACTGGCATACCGCCACCGGCATAAACTCCCTGCTTCACGGCATTGGCAATCTTATCCAGATGTATGTGTCCGGGTATGACCTCGTTGAACGAGTTTGCAATACCGATAAGCGGACGTTTTAATTCCCAATTATCGAAACCCATCGCTTTAAAAAGCGATCTGTGTGGGGCGCGCTGTGCGCCGTTTTTTACCGCATCACTTCGCATTGATAACTCCTGAAAGATTCTCGGAATTATTATATATGAAAAATGATTTTATTGAAATATTTTTCATTCTCTTTTTATTTGATTTATTCTGTTTTCGTGCTATACTAATTTACCATAACCGCAGGGGTTGCGCCAAATGAAAAAATGGTTGGGTTGTGCCGCCTTTCTCCTTTTACTGAATGGAAATGTACTCTTCTCTGAAGTCGTAAAAATCTCCGGTTTCGAGTTTGCATACGGACCTTATGATGTCATGGGCGCTCCGTCATTCGAACTTTTCGATATCGACGGTTTGGTCGTCAAACCGTATCTGCGTTACGATCCTTTTGTCACCGCTTTGCAGTGGGGCATTCACGGGGAGTTTTTTCCGGGTATATTCTTCAATTTCAATCTACCTCTGATCGGCGACTTCGGGCTGAAAGACTTTTATGCGTTTACTGGATTTCGTTTCCCAATCGATTTCACTTCGATGGCATTTCCTGCCGGTATCGGATTCCTGATTCCCGTGGTTCAGGAGTTCTATTTCGGGTTCCGTCTCTATGCGAATATGGTTGTCGCGCCCGTAGGCAGCGCTTCGATCAGTTGGGATTTTTCATTTGAGTACAAAATGCTTTAAAAATAGCGGTGGAGGATAAAATGAAAAGATTTGGGATACTCTTAGGTATTGTGTTATTACCCGTTACTTTTTTCGCGCTCAATTTGAAACAATACGATTTCAATCCCGGGATGAAACCGTCGGCAAGCCCCGTTTACCGTTACGGTCAACAGTTTTCCGCTCTCCTTTATGATAATTTCAGCGCGGCTACGGCGGTTCTAAACGGCGCCCCTCAGCAGCAGGTCGAAATGTTATTTAATAACGGGCTTAAGAAACATCTCACCCGTTACAACGTCGCTATCTATGAATTTTCATTGCCGAACGGCATCAAGATTGCGAAGGATGTAAAGAATCAGACCGGAACTCTGAATGTGGAAGGCGTGAACCAGAGTGTTGTGACCACATATGATATCAATAAAACTCAGGCCGCAAACGTAGTCATCACTGGAGATATCGAATACTTCCGCTTCAATGAAAATTTCGGGAAAAGCTATGTTGTAATCAACATTCAATTATATAACCGCGATAACGGACAGGTTTACTGGCTTTCTTCAGTGCAGGGGAAAGTGTCCCACGTCATCGATTATATCGCCCTTGTTCTCACTCACCCGCCCGTTAATCAGGGAGAAGATTTCAAGAAGGAAGTTGAAAACGAGATTGCAAGCCAGCTTCCGATTGTTTCATTTAAGGTCAGTCCCGCTACTATCGCGGTCAAAGACCCGTTGAAGATGCCGCAGGTGATTCTACAGGTTGATGTCGAGAGCAGGTATGAGATCATCAATTGGACTATGGTTGTTCAGAACTCGGCCGGTGCAGGCGTGAAGAAGTTTGAAGGAACAGGTATGCCCCCTAAAAACGTAAAGTGGGATATGCTGGACGATAACGGTAAATCTGTCGCGCTCGATACTGCTTATAAAATTGTTGTCTCGGTTACCGACGAACTGGGAAACAGAATTTCCCAGCCTGCGGAATTGACTGTCACAAAAGCGGTTGAGGGAAACTAATATCTCAAAAGGGAGATTTATGAATAACGGCAAGGAAATTCTATTCAAGCCGCGCATATTAGTGATCTATTTTATTTCGCTGTCTATAATCGCCATGGTCTTAGGCGGCTGTAACTTCTTCGAGTGGGCAAACCCTTCCTTCACCGGGTTTAACACTGAGTCGTTCACCGAAAAGGGTCAGCAGTTATACAACAACGGGGATTATAAAGGCTCGATGTCCGCCTATTCCAATGCGCTGGTTATCAATCCCGGCAACTCCAAAGCAAGGGTCGGTTATGCGCGTGCGGCGTTCTGGCATTTCCTTCCCGATTTCATGTATGCATTATCCGCCGAATTGGCGGCTAATCCTGACTTCCAAGTGGAGGATCTTTTCACGGTAATCGCATCTCCTGCCGGGCAGAAAGCGATCGAGATCAATCCCAACCGAAAGTTTTATCAATCTATCATCGGTATATTAAATAGCCCCTATGGTATTATCAACGGGCAGGGAGACGGGATCATTAATCAGGAAAGTCTCGAAGCGAATCTCATGCTGATAATCGCATACGCATTCGATCTCACGTTTTCCATGCTCGATTACAACAACGACGGGGTTTTCGGCGGCGAGGGGGATATTATGACCCTTTCCAATGACGGGACGACAACTACCCCGGTGTTCATCATGGATTTTCAGGCGATGATGTCGAATATTACGGCAACAATGCAGATGAACGATTCCAATTCCGGGTCGAATATTGTGGACACTCTAAAAAACGCCCATGATAGTTTGGAAAACATGCTGATACTGATAAAATTTCTGAATAAAAAAATGTACGTGGTCAACGATATCAAGGGTTGTTTACTCCGTCCGAAACGTTTTCTCGAATTGTTCGATCAGGGCCTGTGGAAACAACTTACAGGAAGCACAATTGAAGGCGGATTTTTTAATTTGTATGACTCGATTATGGATGCCTCTACGAACTCGAATTCCATCAGTTCGTTCGCGGGAATTTTCTACACCTTTACTATGATCGAGGGAATGGTCGATGAATTCCAGACGCCCTTAAACGATCTGCATGGCGTCATCGTAGGCTCGCCCGCGTTTGTCCTGCATGTTTCCAATTTTATCAAATCCCCATGGGCTGACCATAGCGGCGGATTGAAGGCGCTTACGGCTTCATGGATCAATATGACCAACATCGGTACCAACAATATGGATACTCTGCTGTCAAACCTGACGAACAGTTTCTCGATGCAACAGCTGAGTAACCTCCTGCTTCAGTTCCAGGGAATATCCGGTTTTTGATTACGAATAGGATGCGCAAATGGTTCGAAATTATCTGATACCGGCTACTATACTATTTTTACTCGCCCTTCCTAATGCCCTCAGCGCTAAAAATTTCCAAAGTGCCGGTACGGGATATATCGGAGGTGTCACCCTATTCGACGAAGCCAATCCGATGCTCAGCCTGAACAACCCGGGACTCCTGAATAATTACGGGATGAACGCCCTGAATCCCGGGAGCATATGGATAGATTTCGATTACCAGAAAAGTTCCCTCGACACTGACGAGGACACTCCTTCCTTCGATTATATCGACGCGACTATCGATCCGCGTGTCTATGCACCGTCACACAGTTTCGGAAGACTGTTCATCCTGAACGTATTCGCGAGCACGATGGTATCAGAGGATGTGATCTATCAGTCCTCCTACTTTATGGACCTCATGCGGGGTTCCCTGAACGGCAGCAGTCCGGATCAGAGCATCCTCCAGCCTTTGGTATCGGCGTTAACCTTCGGAATAATCGATATTTCACCCTTGTATAACACTTCTCCGTTAAATACGATTCAGCAGATCAGCAATATTATACAAATCGCCAAGAACGATAAAATAGGATTCTCCGCAGAAGTTAACGTCAATTTGATCTCTTACTACAGGCATCATTTCGGAATTACTTTCTATGTAACGACAGATACTCGTGTTGGATTTTTCGGTAATAATAAAAATCTTCTATTCATCGATGACCCGGTCGTCGACCTGAATGCCCAGGCGGGACTTGCGTTCGCGTTGGGTGTCGGGCAGGTCAATCTGCCGCTCGCAGGAAAGGTATTCCTCGGATATACGGTCAGGGCATTCGTGGAAATCCAGGGTCATACGGATAACATCGGCGATGCGTTAACTATGTTCACGCAGATAACGAATTATACATTTTCCGCCAATGGGGGCGATTTCCTTAATTTCTCGGCGTTCGGGGACGGCCAGTTGGTGCGCGGAGGTTTCGGGCTTGCGCTCGATTTCGGGTTTTATAAACCGGTTACCCCTCAGTTTATCATCGCCGGAAAACTCGCCGATATTATCTCGCCCCGATACTGGCTTAAGAGCGGGATAAGCGACGCATATTTCGGGTGGAAACTTCCCGACCTTTCGCTTGGATTCCGTTATATAATCCCCCTCGATAAATCCATCTGGTTTATTATCAACGAACCGTCGTTCTACTTCCAACTCGACGATTTACTGTATACCTATCCCATTTCGTTTCTCGGTAAGATACACGCCGGGTTCGATACCAAGTTCCTGTTCGATATCCTGCATATCGGATTTGGGCTAAATTCGGGCTATCCCACTCTCGGTTTTACAGTGCACCTTACCCCGATGATACTTGCGGAAATCCCGGTATTAAAATATGTCTTTTTATGGATTCCCGCGACCTATGTGCATCTCAAGATTCATTTCTCTTTATTCGGCAAAGAACTTGGGCGTTATCCCGGAGAATTCGGATTCCAGGGATATAATATCGCCGCGGAACTCTATTTCGGAATCTAATACCTCGACTGATACTTCGTTCTTTCTGCCATCGAATGAAAAGAAAAGCCGTGTTTCTTTTCTTTTACCCGATTCTGTTTTATAATATTTGAGCTTGTCAAAATGGAGGGGAAGATGAAACTCAAGCATGTCATAGAATCGCAGCAATTCACTAAAGAATCGCTTGAAGAGCTTTTTGACGTCGCGCACATCATGGAAAAACTCTCCACCCAAGTAAAAACCCTAACGAATAAAATAATGATATCCTTATTCTATGAACCGTCCACCCGTACGCGGCTTTCGTTCGAATCTGCGATGATACGTCTGGGGGGAAGTGTGGCGTCGACCGAGAACGCGCAGAATTTTTCGTCGGCGGCGAAAGGCGAGACGCTTGAAGACACTATCCGTGTACTGAGCGGTTACGGCGATGTGATTGTGCTGCGACATCACGAGGCCGGCGCCGCCCACCGTGCTTGCGAGGTCAGTAAAATCCCAATTATTAACGCCGGGGACGGCGCCGGACAGCACCCCACCCAGTCTCTCCTTGATATTTTCACGATTAAAAAAGAAATCGGCCGCATCGACGGAATAAAAATCGCAATGGTCGGCGATCTTGCTAACGGCCGTACAGTACGGTCGCTCGCTTATCTTTTGGCGAAATACAGTAATATCAAGATATATTTCGTTTCGCCGCCTAATGTAAAAATGCGCGACGATATTAAGGAACACCTTGAAAAACACGGGATCGATTACGAGGAAAACGCCGATCTGCGGGAGGTCGCCGGAAAGGTAGATGTCGTATACCAGACGCGGGTTCAGCGGGAACGGTTTGCTTCAATCGAAGAATATGAAAAAGCTCACGGTATTTATATCATCGATAACGAGATCATGGATATACTTCCGAAAAGTTCGATCATCATGCATCCTCTGCCTCGGGTCGATGAAATAAAGTATGAAGTCGATAAAGATCCCCGGGCCGCATACTTCCGTCAGGCGCATAACGGTCTTTTTATTAGAATGGCGCTTTTGTCCATTCTTTTAGAGACGTATTAGGATACCGCCGGATGAAAGAACTCGAATGGAAGATTCTCTCCCCTAACCGCGATCAGATCCGTGAACTCAGGCAGAAAGTCTCACTGCCGGAATTTATTTTATCTGTCCTGAATAACCGAAACGTCTCCAGTTATATCGAAGCGATGGAATACCTAAATCCGAATTTTCTGGATCTTCATAATCCTTTTCTATTCAGAGATATGCATAAGGCTATTCTCAAGATTGAGGAAACTATTAAAAACAAGAAGGGCATCCTGATTTTCGGCGACCGTGATGTGGACGGCGTAACCGCGACCGCGATAATGTATAAACTCCTTGAGAAACTCGGCGCGCAGGTAATCTATCGTATTCCCGAAGGGTTCGAAAGTTACGGACTGACTAAAGAATCAGTCGAATGGGCTGCGATTAACGACATACAGCTTCTGATCACGGTCGACTGCGGGATTACTGCGCTGAATGAAGTAGAGATCGCGAATAAATTGGGACTCACCGTGATTATCACCGACCACCACGAAGCACGGGATACCCTGCCCGATGCTTACGCCGTCATCAATCCTAAGGTCGACGATGACACCTATCCGTTCCGTTCGCTAAGCGGCGCGGGTGTGGCGTTAAAAACTGCGTGGGCAATGGTCGAGAAAAAAGAAATACCGGAATACTTCGATCAGGAATTGATTTTTCTCGATCTCGAGACCACAGGGCTAAATCCCCATAACGATGAAATTATTGAAATCGGAGCATTAAAGGTCAGGAACGGTGTTATCATTCAAACCTTTCAGAAACTGATTAAAATACAGAAACAGCTTTCGCAGGAAATAATAAATATCACGGGCATAACTCAGGATATGCTCGACCGGGACGGAATTTCTATCGTTGACGCTCTTAAAGAGCTGATGGAATTTACCGGGGAAAGAAAAATGATCGGACATAACCTGATCGATTTTGATCTGAAATTTCTACAACAGCAGTTGAAGAAGGCCGGTCTTTCTCAAATAAACAATCCTATGGAAGATACGCTGAAAATGTCCAAGGTGATGCTGAAGAAAGCTAAGGACCACCAGTTACTTACGATTGCCAATTATCTGGGGCACTATCCCGATCCGGCGCAAATGCATCGCAGTATAGCAGACTGCATGGTCTGTTCTGAGGTATACCGCCGTCTATTGATCGGCAGGAACACCCGTTTTGTCGAAATGATTAACGAATACCTGCCGCTTGCGGCAATTGGCACAGTTGCGGACATCATGCCGCTGAACGGGGAAAACCGGAATATTGTAAAAAACGGGCTGAAGCTTTTCGCTCACGCTCCCACCGGGCTGATTTCCCTTCTCCGCGAAACCCAATTACCGTTGGAGAATATCACATCCAAGCAGGTGGGTTGGAATATCGCGCCCCTGCTGAACTCGCCCGGAAGAATGGGTACCGGTAGCCTCAGTGCAGAGCTTCTTATCAGCACAAAGGTTAATGAGGGCGAAACACTTGCAAGGGATATTGTAAAGAAGGATGTTCAGCGAAAAAACCTGCTGAAAACATCGGAGGATTTTGTCCGCCAGACTATCCGTTCGGAAAACCTGAATAACGATAGAATACTTATTCTTGCATCGGATAAAATCCCCAAGGGCATCACTGGTTTGCTTGCAAATAAGATTACCCACGAATACCAGAAACCGACTGTTATTATTTCCCTCGAGAACGGCGAATGCACCGGATCGATGCGGGTCAGCGGCGAATTCGAAGTGGTGAAGATGCTTGAAAATATGTCAGATTACTTCGCCCAGTACGGCGGGCATAAATATGCAGGCGGGTTTACAATTCATCGTGAGAAGCTCGATGAATTCAAGAAAAAAGCAAAGGAATACATAGAAGAGCACCAGAACGATGTTATGAAAGAAGAAATACTGATTGACGGGGTTTTGACCGATTTTTCCGAAATCAATCTGAACAATATCCGTTATCTTGAGAACATTCTTGAACCGATCGGAAATGCGAATGAAATTCCCAATTACCTTTTTGAAAACGTCAGGATATCGGACGTCTTTTACATGGGAAAGGATAACGATCACGCGATTGTCACTCTTAAAAAGAACGACACCAGCATTAAGATGATTGCATGGAATTCATCCAAGAAAATAGCCGAAATGCTGCGGGATTTTTCCGCATACGATATAGTCGGTTATCCCGAAGTCAATACGTATAACGGAATGTCCGAAGCGCGGCTTGTAATGAAGGATATAAAAGGAAGATAAGGCCTGCTTATGCAGAAACGTTTGATCGGCCAGAAACATCCCGCTATTCTGCTCCAGAAACTTTTAAAGGACGATTTTCAGGGTAGAACCCTCATTTTTCACGGGAATCCCGGCTGCGGCAAGTTTTCCGCCGGATTATTTTTATCCGAGGAGATTTTAAGAAAAGATCCGTTTCTTTCCCCCGATTTTCTTTTTTACCGGAACGATAACTTCTCGTTAAAGACGAAATATTTTATCCAGAATATTGCAAATGAAAAATTACGCGAGCAGCTGATCCGCTATCTGAAATACCTTCTCGGCCGGATATCCCAATCGATCTTTCTGGGCGAGCTTCCCGATAAGATCAAGGATAAAAAAATCGAGTTCTCCGTTCTTCGCGAGGAATTGGAATTTGAAATACTCAATAACAGTGTATACAAACGGCTTACAGAAGATAAGGAATTTGCCGGAAAGATCGAACGCGCATCGGACGAGTTGACTAAAAAGCAAAAAATCCCCATCGATTTTATCCGTGAAACCATAGACTTTCATTCCCAGCGCGCGTCGGGGCACCGCAGAATAACCCTGATCGGAGGATTTGAGAACGCCACGGTTCAGGCACAGAATTCCGCTCTCAAGCTATTCGAGGAACCCCCGTCTCAATCGCTTATCATACTGACCGTCTCTGAGCTTTCGCAAATCCTTCCGACAATTCTATCGCGAAGTATAGTAATAAAATTCGATCGTCTTTCGCCCCAATCGGTCAAGACTATTTTTGGGGAGAATCCCGGGAATCATCAGTCTACTATCGATCTGATGAACGATGTGGTTTATCAGTACCGTGCGAAACGTCAGAGCAATGTCCGGGAGTTTTTCGCAAAAATCGCTCCTCATGTGCAGCACAGTTCCGAGCTGTTTCGTTTTATCGATTCATTAAACTCGGATGCTGTTCCGGATATGCAGGTCCACTTTTTGTACGAATTGATCAATTATTTCCGGAATCTCCAGATATTACGTCAGCAATTTTTAAGAAAGACAGATTTGAAACAGTATCTCGAACAGGAGTTTTCTGATTTGCCCGCGCTGCTGATACGGAACAGCAATTCGGCGGAAATTATGGAAATCTGCGGAGAGATTGAAACTGTATGGAAAAAAATAAGATACGGGAATACTAACCCGCAGGCCGTATTCCCTGTATTATTGCTGAATATTTCTCGATGGTACCAGAAGAAAATGAAATAATTATTTCTTTGGCGTACCTTGTTCCAACTTCTTTAAAATTCTTTCAAAAGGCGCGAATTCCTTTGAAGGACGAACGCTCTCAAACTCCGGAAGCGGACACCATACCGGAACACCGTTGGGGAACATCTTATCGAAAGAAAAGTCTTTCTTTTCGACCATGCAATGGTACTTTTCCTTTTGAATATCGATATGAGCCGAACGGTTCTGGAAATAAAAGCAATCAAAACAACTATAGATCAGTTTTAAAGCGCATCTCGGTTTATCCATAATTACCCTCCTGTTCTATACCATTGATTATACTCTTTATCGGCAAACAGTCAAGTAAAAATTTATTATTATTTTTGCTTGACGAATCGGACGGTATCGGCTACAATAAACGAAAAATTTCGGTCAGGGTATGATACAATTAGTCGGCGTCTCAAAACTTTATCCCCATCAGGTCTTATTTGAAAATATCGATCTTTCCATTCAAACCGGAGAAAAGATCGGCCTGACCGGACGAAACGGACATGGCAAATCGACCCTCCTGCGGCTTATCTGCGGGCAGGAAACCCCGGATTCGGGTAAAGTTGTTATCCCGAAGGATTACCGCATCGGGTTTATGGAACAGAAGATTTCGTTAAATCATCCCACACTTTTAGAAGAATGCATTTCTGCGCTCCCGGAACTGCGGCGAAACGATATATGGCTGGCCGAGAAAACCCTGTTCGGTTTGGGGTTCGGGAAGGACGATCTCGCCCGATCTCCCCTGACCTTTTCCGGCGGGTTTCAGGTACGTATCAATCTTGCCAAACTCCTGATTTCATCGCCCGATCTGCTTCTCTTAGATGAACCGACCAACTTCCTCGATATAATATCCATCCGATGGCTCCGTAAATTCCTGGAGGAATGGAAGGGCGAATTTATACTGATCACACACGACCGGGGATTTATGGATACTGTCATTAACCATACTGTAGCTATTCACCGCCGGAATGTCCGTAAAATGAAGGGCGACACGTCAAAAATGTATCTTCAAATTGCAAAGGACGAGGAGATATACGAAAAAACCCGGATGAACGATGAGAAGGAACGGAAACGTGTCGAGGAGTTTATTACACACTTCCGCGCTAAGGCCCGTCTCGCGGGTATGGTTCAGTCCCGTATCAAGACGTTGCAGAAACTGGAAAAACGTGATCATCTTGCCGAAATAAAAGACCTCGATTTTGCGTTTCAGCACCACCCGATTTCCGGGAAATGGGTATTCGAAGCCAAGAACCTTACTTTTGGTTATGGCTCGGATAATATTATCCGCGAATTCAGCTTCCCCCTCGAAAAGAACGAAAAAATTGCGATTATCGGTAAGAACGGAAAGGGAAAATCCACGCTTATACGGATTCTATCCGGCGAGCTTACACCCCGCGACGGTGAAATCACTATGCACCCTCAGGCTACGGTCGGTTATTTCGGACAGACCAACCGCGATACCCTCACCCCGCATCTTACTGTCGAGGAGGAGATCAATACGGTGCTGGCAATCCCATCCCGTGAACGCGCCCGGAGTATCGCGGGATCGATGCTTTTCGAGGGCGAGATGTCGCAGAAGAAGGTCGAAGTCCTTTCCGGAGGGGAACGCGCACGGGTTATGCTCGCAAAGATTATCGCCACGCCGTGCAGTCTTCTTCTTCTCGACGAACCCACCAACCATCTGGATATGCAGTCCGCCGACGCATTACTCGAAGCTCTCGACCAGTTTGACGGCGCGCTTGTCATGGTCACGCATAATGAAATGTTCCTCCGCTCCATTCCGACGAAACTGATTGTATTCGACGATAACGGCACGGGCCCGGACGGGAAATCCTTCCCGTATATTTTTCACGGGACATACGATGAGTTCCTCGAACAGCTCGGCTGGTCGGACGAGCGGGTCAACAGTATGGAACCGGTGAGAAAGATATCGGCCGAAACGGTTATCAATAAAAAAGATCTGAGAAAAATCCGCGCCGATATTATCGAGGAGAAAAACCGTACCCTAAACCCGTTGAAAAAACAGATGGATTCCCTCGAAGCGGAGATTGTCTCCCATGAAAACCTCATCGACAGGAATAACCATGCCCTGATAGAAGCCGCGTCTAAAAGCGATACGGAAGCCCTGCGTACCCTCGGCGCGTCGATCAGCGAATCCAAATCGAAACTGGACTCTCTGTATAACGATCTCGAGGCGGTCACTGTCGAGTACGAAACACAAACGGAATACTACCGTGAAAAAATTCTCCCCTATGACAGTACCGTGTCCACAGGTGAATGATATTATCCCCGTCCGTAAATTGACAGTTCTTTGTTTCGCGTTAAAATAATCATCAGTAAATAGAATTCGGGAGAGCGGATGAAGATTCTGTTGGGTAAACCGAAGAGCGGAAAGACCGCCCATATCATCGGCGAGGCCGCACACATCCTGAAATCAAATAAAGAGCCTTTGATTATCGTGCCCGGAAGGTTCCAGAAAGAACTGTTCATCAGGAAACTTTCCGCGCAGACAGGCGGGTTTACCGGCCGCCCGGTTTATACGTTGGACGAATTTATCCGGGCGACAGTCGAAAACTCGTCTTACCGGAAGACGCATCCCATGAACCCGCTCAGCGATTTTGAAACATTCCTCATTATCCGGCTGATCGCCGAAAAACGCGCCGCCGATTTCCAGTATTTCGACGATATTTCAAATTCCCCCGGCATCATCCGCATGCTCCATTCCCTTATTCTCGAACTGCGGGCGGCGGCGATTCTCAATAAGGACGTTATCCGCGGCGAAATGAGCAACCCGGAAAAATGGCATGATATTAAGCTGATTTACACCGAATACGAGCGTCTGCTTTCCGAAAAGGGTTTGCACGATTATTATCTCTATACCCGCACTGCCTCAGAAATTATCGGGAACGAGACAAATGATGATTACTACGCTCTTTATATCGACGGATTTTTCGATTTTACGGCCGTCCAGTTCGGGTTTATCAGTAGTCTGATTCGCACCTACGAAAACAATGCAAAACCCGTCTTGCTTGCCCTGCCCCAAACCGATTATCCTATCATCGGCGATACGCTGGAAACGTTCAAGAAGGAATTCGATGTCGAGTATTTATCGTTAGACGGGGCTGCACGGCCTTTTACCGAACTCGCTGAGCGTTTTCTAAAATTCTCCAAAGAAAAAGTGAGCATCGATGCGGAACACGGACAAAAAATATATGAGATCGACGGATATGGGAAATACCGTGAAATCGAACTGATCGCCTGCGAGATATCCCGTCTGAAAGCGATCGAACAGGTTGAATACAACGACTTTGCAGTCGTTGTCCGCAACCCCGAAGAATACGACCACCTCATCGATGGGATTTTCACAAACTTCGGTATCCCTTTCTATTATACAAAAGACAAACCCCTCCGTACCAATCCCGCGATCGGATATATCCTGCACCTCTTCCGGTGTGCGGTAAAAGGAATGGACAGCATCGATTTTCTATCGGTCGCCAATTCGGGGTATACTCAGAATAATGATTGGAAATCCCTCAGCGGGTCGGAATTTCTTTATAACGAGTACTATCAGGGCAGGAAAGAGGAATGGGTATCCTATATCGATAACAAGATAGCGTTTTACCGGGGCGAGCTGGATAAGAAAAATCGTTACGCAGGCGACGAAGACGACCTATCCGGAGTAAATCTCGCCGAAAAGCTCCGGAGGCTGACGGAATTTCGCGGAAAGTTCTTACCTTTCATCGACCTCATATTCCGTTTCCGTCCCGATGAAAATGTTGCTTTCGGGGATTTCAGCACTTGGTTATTTAATCTGATTGCCGCATCAGGGATGGATAGGGCGATCGACGATCACGGCCTGAAAAATTCCCCGGAATACTGGATAGTCACTAAGGATTACACAGCGTTCCAGAAGCTGAAGAAACTGCTGGTCTCGCTGAAAACAGCCCTCCGCGTACTGGATACTGAAAAATTCAGTTTCGACGAACTATATAAACTTTTTACCGAAATCGTCAGGGATACCCGTTACAGGTATGAAATATTTCCCGAGAACTGTGTTAAAATACTGACACCCTACGACCTCCGCGAGACCGGTTTCCGCACCCTTTTTATCACCGGACTGAACGACGGCGAGTTACCCGGCATGGGATCGCTGTCCATTTTGAACCAGAACGAACGGAAACGATTGAATGAACGCTTCCGGAATATGATACTCCCTACCGATGAAAAACGCACCGATCTGGAACGCTTCGATTTTTATATCGCGGTCTCCCGGCCTAGTCATAACCTTTATCTCTGCCGGAATTCTTTTACCGAGAAGGGGGATTATAATCTCCCCTCGATCTTCCTCAATACTATTTACCGGAACCTCCCGAAGGAATCGATCATCAGCATCCCGCCCAAGGAATCCGGCAAGGAATTTTCGCCGAAATTGTTCGATATCGTCCCTTCGGGCAAATGGATCGATATTTATAATCTCCGGTTTTTCATCTCGACTCATCATCAGTTTCTCAATTCCAATCTCATAAGTAAACTGCAGGACACTCTTCCCTTCCTTCGTTACGCAGGTAAAATGGCTGAATACTCTTTGCAAATCCGCAATGAAAATGAGTCCTTTACTGACGGCGTTACTTTTTCGGACAAACGGACGATGGGAACGCTTAACGAAAAAAACGCGCTCGATGATGCGGTTACATCGTTTCAGCGAAATCATGGGTACAGCGCGACTATGCTCGAAACGATGGGAAACTGCCGGTACGCCTTTTTTCTCAGGTATATTTTGGAACTGAAGCCTGAAGCTTATCCCGAAAATATAATCCGCGATGAATATAAGGGGCTTTTCCTGCATGACGTACTGAATCATTATGTGAATTCAACACTCAGGGACAAACCGGCAGAACTCCCGAATTATAAAATGCTCGATCTCTCGATCGGGCTGGCGTTACGGAACAGTAAGAGCGGACGTACGGGCGGCATGGTATTCGATTACGAGGTGGAGTTCTACCGGAAATCGCTGCATGACTTTGTCCTATTCGAAAAGGATCTGCGGGAAAATTATCTGCCGGATAAGCTGGAATTCCGCATCGAGAACTTCGAGATGGAAATCCACGGTAAAAAAGTGCAGATTCACGGTGTTATCGACCGTATCGATAAACCGGACGGGGCGGGAAAATACCGGATCATCGATTACAAGAGCGGTGATGTCTCGAAGTATTCTAAAAATTACGCGCAGATTCCGTTGCGGTTGTTTCAGCTTTATCTCTACGCCGCTTCGTTTATGAAATTTATCATGAAGGAGAATGCTGTCGACGAACTGAATTATATCTCGATATTGTGCTTCGGCGAGAGGAAGGACGGGCAGATATTCCCCTTGTCTAAGGATTCCGAGGCGTTTAGCTCCGTATGGGAGAAGAAACAACGAGAGATTGCACTACTGATATCTCTTCTTGAAGATGGAAATCTATCCCCGTTCACAGTTCTCGGCGATTTTAATTCCGATCAGGAAATTCCCGGATTCTATAGTCCCAAATCCGGGACTGAATTGACTGAATACGAAGCGAAGGATAAGTGCGGGTTATGCAAATACCGCGATATCTGCCGGAGAGAGCCAAAGCGTGAGGAGACCTTTTACAGATAAAGATTGATAGAAAACCGTTTTTATATTACAATCTACGTATTCGTATTCTACGGGAGAGCTTATGCCTATCTGGAATCCGCAAATAGAAACCTTGCCGCGTAAGGAATTGAAAGAACTCCAACTGCGGAAACTAAAAAAAACAGTGCAGTACACTTACGAAAATGTTAAATTTTACCGTGATAAACTGGACGCGATGAAAATCAAACCGGACGATATAAAAACGCTTGAGGACATACGACGTCTTCCTTATACTGTCAAGGACGACCTCCGCGAAAACTTCCCCTATCAGCTTTTCGCAACCCCGATGAAGGACGTAGTCCGTATTCATGCGTCGAGCGGTACGACCGGGAAACCAACTGTCGTGGGATACTCCCGGGGCGATCTGGAGATGTGGGCAGAAGCCATCGCTCGTCTGGCGTCGGCAGGAGGAGTCACCGCAGACGATATCGCTCAGATTTCGTTCGGGTACGGCCTTTTCACCGGCGGATTCGGCCTCCATTACGGACTCGAACGGATCGGTGCCGCGATTATTCCGGTATCGAGCGGCAATACCGAGCGTCAGATAAAAATCATGCAGGATTTCAGCCCGACTGTGCTGATCTGTACCCCTTCCTACGCGCTTCATATCCTCGATTATATCAAGGAGATGGGCATCAGCCCCGAGAAGGACCTCAAGTTGAAGTACGGACTTTTCGGAGCGGAACCGTGGAGCGAGTCGATCCGCGCAGAACTAGAAAGGGGATTCAATTTCGAAGCTACCGATAATTACGGGCTTTCCGAAATCATCGGCCCGGGTGTTTCGGGCGAGTGCCTTGAAAAGAACGGCATGCATATCAACGAGGACTTTTTCTTTGTCGAGGTGATAGACCCGGAGACGGGAGAATGGGTTAAGGAGGGGGAGACCGGCGAACTGGTCATCACCCCGCTCGGAAAGGAAACACTTCCGCTGTTCCGCTACCGGACGCGCGATCTTTCGCATATCGACGAATCCCCATGCGCATGCGGACGTACCACCGCGAGAATTATGAAAATTCGCGGGCGTACCGACGATATGCTGATTGTACGCGGAGTGAATATATTCCCGTCACAGATCGAGGAAGTCCTCCTGAAAATCGAGGGAGTCGCGCCCCATTACCAAATTGTTGTCGACCGTAAGAATAATATCGATACCCTCGAAGTATGGGTCGAAGCGAATGAGATAGTATTTTCTGATGAAATGAAGAAATTGGTAGCGCTCGAGAAACTGATAATCGATAGACTCTATGTACAACTCGGAATAAAGGTCGAGGTGAAATTAGTGGAACCGAAGACCATCGAGAGAAGCCAGGGCAAAGCAAAACGTGTCATCGATAAGAGGAAGATATAACCCGCATGAAACAAATAATATTCGTATTTCTGTTCCTGACAGGATTTACAAAATTATTCGCCGCTGCATATAATTACCCTGAAGTATTCGGTCAGGATTTTATGAAAGCGCTCAATATCTCGATAGAGATAAAAATGAAAGTTATTAAAATATGTAAAGAGATGAAGGCCGATCCAGCGATAGTACTTCCGCCCGCGTTTCCCGAACTGATTCGCTTTTCGTTATTCAGGGACAGTATGGAACTGTTTTCGCTCGAAGTGTTTTATGTCAATTTCGGAAGCGGCGTGAACGATTTCTCGGTGGGTATTTTTCAGATGAAGCCGTCGTTTGTCGAGAAGATGGAAGATTTTATGGATAAGCATGACGAACTGAAGGAATACCGACCCTTGTTTGCCTATACTTTCCCGAACGATCCCGCCTCTGTCCGTAAGGAACGTATCGAGCGGATGACCAAGATCGACTGGCAAATCCGTTATCTGGTGCTCTTCTCGAAGATCGCCGGGATTGTTTATCCCAAACAGCCTGCACAGACCAAAGCCCAACTGATAAAACTCTATGCCGGAGTGTACAACACCGGGTTTTGGAAAACCGAGCAGCAGATTATCCAGACTATGGAATTGAATATCTTCCCGAACGGGATGAGCTATCCGGGCGTTCAATATAATTATTCGGATATCGCATTATATTTCTTCGAGAACTACTGGCAGAATATCCTGAAGGATGATAAAATAACAAACTATATCCTGAGGTAACAAATTGAGTTTGATAAAAGTTTTGTCTCTCATCATGTTACTTCTGCTCGCATCCTGTCATAGAGAAATAAAACTGCCGTCGAACGACGAGACTGCGCTCCTTGAGAAAGGGTTCGATGCATATTCACAGGGAGATTGGGAGGCGGCGCTGGAATCGTATGGCGGCGCGCTTCATATCAACCCGTTATCCCCACCGGCGAATTTTTATTCCGGCGTTATCTATCATCTGAAAAAAGATTACCCCTCCGCAATCGGGCATTTCGATAAAGGATTATCGTCCGACCCTGCCAATTTTCAGTTATTATTCAACCGAGGATTGACCTATCTGGAATCCGGTCAAATCCCCGAAGCGCGCGCCGATTTTTTACAATGTGTATCCGTCAATCCGTCGTCATGGGAAGCATATTATTATCTCGGTATGTGCGGGATCAAGACCGGGAATGACCATGATGCGGTGAAATACCTGCTGGAAGCCGAGCGCCTGAATAACGGATATTTCTGGTCATATTTTATCTGCGGTATAGCCTACTACAGGCAGGGAAGTTATATTAACGCGCTTTCTCAGTGGAACGACGCCCTGAAACTCCGTAAAGATTTTCCGCAGTTATACTGTTATGCAGGTTATGCGTATTTCCACTTGAACGAGAATAAAAACGCTCTCATTAATTTAAAAATCGCCATGTCTATGGAATACTCCGACCCGTCGGTATTTACGGGAATTGCCGCCGTGTATTACCGTATGAAAGATTACCCGAAAGCGAAGGAGTATCTTCAGAAGGCTCTGAAAGCAGGATTAAATATTTCAAAAGAATCCTTTACTGATTTTCCATATAGCGGTACAATAAAACAGATTATTATGGAGATTACCAAATAACCATCCGGAGAGTGCGATGTTAATTAACAAAGTCGCGGAAGCGCGGAATGTAGTTAGTTTTCGTGAGTTAATCGACGGTTTCGACGCGGATAAGCTTCACCTTCCCGCATTGGTGGGAAAAATTGAAGAGGGTTACTGGACGGTATCTTACGGGGAATTCCAGGACTATGTCAAATCCATCGGAAACGCCCTCCTGAAAATGGGTGTAAAAAAAGGCGATAAAATTGCGCTGATCGGCGAAAACCGGAACGAATGGATTATCTCCTATCTCGCAATTGTTTACATCGGAGCCATTGTTATCCCGCTCGATATTCTCCTATCCTCAGACGAGTTGATCCATATTATAAAGAACAGCGACGCGCAGATGATATTTACTTCGTCCGCATATCTGACAAAACTTTTTGAAAAACGCCCGATGATGAAGAATATCGAAAAATTTATCGTATTTGATAAAAATGATCCCCAGATGCTTGACGATATGAATAAGCACCTGAAGGATAAAAAGGGGAAATTAACTACTGTGAATTTTTCCTCAAGAGTAATTGAGATCGCAGATTGGGAAAGCGATCAGTCGACGCCCTATAAAAACCATGAATTTCCCAGTTTCTTCGCTCTCTATCATACCGGGAAGAAACTTCTATCGAAAGATGTAAACCTTTATAAAAAAGTAAAAGTCGATCCGCAGGATATTGCCGCACTAATTTTTACTTCCGGGACAACAGGACTGCCCAAAGGTGTCATGCTGACGCATTACAATTTGCTTTTCAATGCCGACGGTGTCCAGATGAGTACGAAACTAACCCAGGAAGATCATTGGGCTGTCCTGCTGCCGCTGCATCACACCTATCCTACTATGATGGGAATTGTGTGCCCGCTGCTGAGCTACGGCCGTATTATCCCGATCGGTTCTCTTAAGACCAATGTGTTTATTCCAATCCTGCAGGATACCGGAGCGAGTTGTATTCCAGCGGTTCCCGTTCTGATCGAGAAGATATATAAGGGAGTCTTTGCAAAAGTAAAAGCGAAAGGCCTGCTGACGAGCATTGTTTTTCATCTGATGTTCGGCATCAGTAAGATACTCTATAAACTATTTGGCGCTAAGGTCGGTCACGCGCTGTTCGGAAGTGTCCGTCACGGCCTCGGCCTGCAGAGACTTCGCTTTTTTGTATCCGGCGGCGGCCCGATTCCGAAGCAGGTGATTGACGGGATGGAAATACTCGGTCTGGTGACAATGCAGGGTTACGGTTTATCCGAAACCTCTCCCGTAATAGCAAGCACTACTCCTACCCTGAACCGTGCCGGTTCGGTCGGTCTGCCTCTTATCAATCTGGAAGTCCGCATCGATACGCCCGACGAAAACGGAAACGGGGAGATACTTGTGAAAGGCGACAGCGTAATGAAGGGATATTACAAAATGCCCGATAAGACGAAGGAGGTGATCGATAAGGACGGCTGGCTGCATACCGGTGATCTCGGACGACAGGATACCGACGGATTTCTTTATATCACCGGACGTATCAAGAATATTATCGTCACAAAAGGCGGAAAAAATATCTATCCTGAAGAAATAGAAAATCACCTTCTCCAGAGCGAATATATCGCGGAGGTGGTAGTGATCGGAAAACACGATGCGGAGAAAGGCGAAGTTCCGTTTGCGATCATTTACCCGAATTTCGAAACGATTACCGCTGAAGAACAGGAACTGAATAAAAGTTTCACCGATGAGGAAATCGAAACGCTTATCCGAAAGGAAGTACGCCGTCTTACCCACGACCTTCCATCCTATAAAATCCCGCAGGGATTCAAGATAAGTCCGGAGGAACTCCCAAAAACATCGAAGCGTACGGTTAAAAGATTCCTCTTTACAAATAATAAATAACGGAGCAGCAGATGCTGAAAGATTTATTGAAAAAAAACCGCAGTTACCGCCGTTACGACGAATCATACCCGCTGAAAAAAGAAACTCTCGCCGAACTCGTGGAACTGACCCGTTTATGCCCGTCGGCCACCAATCTACAGCCTTTACGGTATTTCCTTTCTGTCGAGCCTGCCGTAAACGCGGTAATACTCGAAAATACCGGATGGGCGAGACTGCTCGGCCCGTCGGGAACCCCGCAGGAAGGAGAACGCCCATCGGGATACATAATTATACTCGGCGATAAACGGCTGACGCAGAATTTCTGGTGCGATCATGGAATCGCCGCGCAGACTATTCTGCTCGGATCGGTTGAAATAGGCCTAGGGGGGTTGATAATCGGTTCTGTAAATAAAGACGGGCTTCAAAAGGCGCTCGGTATCCCCGAATACTATGAAATCATGCTGGTCATCGCCATCGGAAAACCCATTGAGAAAGTGGTAATTGAGGAGATCCCGCCCGACGGCAGTTATAAATACTGGCGCGACGAGCAAAAAGTGCATCATGTCCCGAAACGCCCGTTATCGGAACTGATTGTCGATAAGTTTTAATTATACCGAAAGTTATGGAACCGTATTATAAAAGCTTCGTCCTTTCCACTATTATATCTATATCTTCATTGAGGACGATTTTCGCGCGATGGTCGTATTGGGTAGGTTCGTTATTGATGATGACAAGCATCGTGGAATCAGTGATATAGGACGGCAATGTTGCAACCGGATAAACCGTTAACGAGGTTCCCATCGTAATCAGCATATCCGCCCGCTGTACTTCCGTCAGAGCTTTTTCCAGCCCATGCACAGGCTCGCCGAAAAACACGACATCCGGTTTCAATGCAGCTTTACAGATATCGCAGAGCGGAATTTTTCCCTTGCGGACGACAGAGACTAAGTCACTATTCATCGGGAAAACTTTCCCGCAGGACAAACAGTAAAAATTCGAGAAAGACCCGTGTACTTCTATGACATTGGTGTTTCCGGCTTTTTGATGGAGTCCGTCGATATTCTGGGTAATAACCGTTTTCAGTCTGCCTATATCCTCGAGTTTTTTTAGGAACAGATGCCCTTTCGTCGGTATGGCGTTCGCGTATGTATCGATCATCTCGGAAAACACCGAGTAGAAATCCGATGGATTTTCGTTGAAATACTTGATCTCGAATATTTTTTCGCCGGGAATATCTTTGCGCTTATAGATACCGTTCGGACCGCGGAAATCCTGGATTCCCGCATTGGTCGATATACCCGCGCCTGTCAGGGCGACAATATACTTGGATTTCGATAACGAATCCATAAAAAGATCGAGGCCTTCCAATAGCATTTATTTCACCTTCAGAAAGATTCTTTTTCCAATTTTTATTATCCGTTCCTTGCCGCCCGAAAGACTGATTTCTTCGGTAATTTTCTCACCGTCAATCGATACAGCGTTCTGCTTAATTAAACGGCGCATCTCGCTTTTCGACGATACCAGTCCGGCGGCAATTACAATATCAACTATGCTCCTTTCCCCTTGTACAATCGTGTATCCGGGAATATTATCGGGAAGCCCCTTCTCCTTGAAAACCCTTTCGAACTCCGTCAGTACTTCCCCGGCATCCTTCATACTATGAAGTTGTCCGACAATCGCCTGCCCGAGCTGTACTTTAAAATCGCGGGGATTCTCGCCCTTCTTCATCCTGTTCTCGAATTCCCTGATCTTCTCCAGTGTCACATCGGTCAGAAGTTCGAAATACCTGGTGATCAGACTGTCCGGGATAGACATTACCTTGCCGAATATTTCTTTCGGGGTTTCAGATACCCCGATATAATTACCGAGCGATTTGCTCATCTTCTGCACGCCGTCAGTCCCCTCGATAATCGGAACAGTCAGGATAACCTGCGGCTCCTGCCCGTACGCCGTCTGAAGGTCGCGTCCGACAAGCAGGTTAAATTTCTGCTCTGTTCCGCCGACTTCTATATCCGCCTTGAGCGCGACGGAATCATAACCCTGTATCAGCGGATACATGAACTCTACGATTGATATCGAACGCCCTTCCTTGTAGCGTTTCGCAAAGTCGTCGCGCTCGAGCATTCTGGCGACCGAGTACTGGGATGTGAGTTGAAGTACATCGGAAAATTTCATCTCCGAACACCATTCGCTGTTAAATACAATCTTTGTTTTAGCGGGATCAAGTATCTTGAAAATCTGCTGTTTATAGGTCTCAGCGTTCCTCAGGACTTCCTCGCGGGTCAGCTGTTTCCGTGTCTCGGATTTCCCGGTGGGATCGCCGATCATAGCAGTAAAATCCCCGATCAGGAAATAAACCTCGTGCCCCAGTTCCTGAAACTGCCGAAGTTTTCGAAGCGGAACCGTATGTCCGAGATGGATATCCGGGGCGGACGGATCGGCCCCCCATTTCACCCTGAGAGGACGGTTCTCCTTTACCGAACGTTCCAATTTCTTCTTGAGTTCTTCTTCGGGAATAATCTCCACCGCGCCGCGCGAGATAATTTTAAGCTGTTCGTCGACACTGAATTTCATCTAAGGCTCCCGGTACATTGTAATATAATTTTACTATCCTTTGAGACCTGCATCAGCCGCAGTCATTGTAATTCCCCGCCCTTTGGTTTTAACCACATCCATGATATTCATGGCTTTATTCACCATCTTTTCAAGCGAATTGTCCATCTGGCATGAAACTGCCATGCTGACGCTCAGTTTTATCTCTTTACTCTTATACTTAAAACTTCGCTGATCTACTTTCTCACGAATACTATCATAGAACGTGACAAGTTCCTTTTCATCCTGATACTCAGTAACTACGCATAAAATCGATGAGGAATAACGGGCGATTACATCGGAACGGCGTTTCAAGCTCTGGTCGTATACATTTGCGATTATTTTTACGACATTGTTAGCAAAATCGACCCCGTATGTATTTGTAAAACTGTCATAATCGTCCACCAGCACTAAAGTAACCGCAATCTTGAACTTGTTCCGTGATGCGTTGGAATGCACGACATGACCAAGCTCATAGAGATAGCTGCGGTTGAAAAGGCCGGTATCCAGATCGAAATAAGCCACACTCTTCAGCCGATGGAGCATTTCCATATTATCAAGATTCATGTTTATTCTGCAGAGAAATTCTTCGCGGTTAAAGGGCTTCTTGACATAGTCGTTCGCCCCATGCTTAAGAATCCTTGGGACTATATCCTCGTTGGATTCACCGGAGAGCATAATAAAAGTCACTTCGTCCTTTCCGTGCTTCTCCCGTATCGCGTTCAGCATCTGGAAGCCGTCCATTTTCGGCATATCGTAATCCGCGATAATCAGATTGATATCCGGATGATCTTTGAACATCTGCAGCCCCTGCTCACCGTCCTCGGCCTCGAGGACAATAAACTGCTGGCTCTTCATCAGACGGTCAAGAAATTTTCTATGAAAAGAGGAATCGTCTACAATGAGAACTTTATGGTGCATGTTCCTGAGAATCCTGCGAACCGATGCAACAAGCTCTCCTGCATAACCCTGATCCCGTTCGATAATATAATCGACAACATTTTTGGAAATCAGCCGTTCCCGCGTTTCTTCGTCATAAGACGCGGTCAGAACAATAACAGGAAGCCCCTTCTCCAAACAGTAGTCCACAGCTTCCTCATCTTTCGCATCGGGTAAAACCACTCCCGCGATTGCTATTTGATATCCTTCCGGCGACTTGGTTAAAATCTCTTTTGCTTCCTGGAAAGAAGAGGCGGTGTCGACAGGAATATCGGTGGAATCATTGAGCTTCTTGGATACGTTTTTTACCACCGTCAGGTTGTCGTCGATAATCAATATCCTTTTCATAGACAATCCTTTATTGTTTTTTACGTAATAGTTTAAGGTGAAATCCCCTTCTTGTCAAAATTATCTATCCGCCTGTTTTTAAAATTGATATTCCATGAAAAATGCTTTACAATATACCTCAAATCATTATGGGAGTATTCAATGAGCAGGGAGTATGTGTTCGCCGAGATTGAGAAAAAATGGCAAAAGTACTGGGAAAAAAATAAAACTTTTAAAACCCCGGAAGACAAGAATATTCCGAAAGACAAACGTTTTTATTGTCTCGACATGTTTCCGTATCCCTCCGGCGCGGGCCTGCATGTCGGCCATCCCGAGGGATATACCGCAACCGATATCATATGCCGTTATCTCCGTATGAAAGGTTATAACGTTCTCCATCCGATGGGATTCGACTCGTTCGGGCTGCCCGCGGAAAACTACGCGATAAAAACCGGCACCCACCCCAGCGAAGCGACACACGCGAATATCGATAATTTCCGCAGGCAGATAAAATCGCTTGGATTTTCCTACGATTGGGACCGGGAAATCTCCACCTGCGAGCCTGATTATTATAAATGGACACAGTGGATCTTTCTCCAGTTATTCAAAGGGGGGCTTGCCTACGAGGCGAATATCCCGATCAACTGGTGCAACTCATGTAAAACAGGTATCGCCAATGAGGAAGTGAATAACGGCCGTTGCGACCGTTGCGGCGAGCCTGTGGTTAAGAAAGATATGCGTCAGTGGATGCTTCGAATCACCGCGTACGCCGACCGTCTTCTGGATGACCTCGAACCTCTCGACTGGCCGGAATCTATTAAGCATCTTCAGCGAAACTGGATCGGGCGTTCCGAGGGCGCAGAGGTCGATTTCACTGTGAAAGGCACGGACGACTCGGTGAAAGTATTTACGACACGTCCCGATACGTTATTCGGCGCGACCTATATGGTTTTAGCGCCCGAGCACCCGTTGGTTGAGAAGATAACTCCCCCGAATACTAAAAAAGCAGTGGATGACTATATCGCGAGATCGAGAATGAAAAGCGATCTGGAACGTACCGACCTCAATAAAGATAAAACAGGCGTATTTACCGGCGCGTATGCGGTCAACCCTGTCAACGGGAAAGAAATCCCCATCTGGATATCCGATTACGTCCTGATTTCCTACGGGACTGGTGCGATCATGGCCGTGCCCGCTCACGACCAGCGCGACTTCGAATTTGCGACCAAGTTCGGGATCGATATTATACAGGTTGTCTCGGCGGACGGTAAGCTGTTCGATAAGCTTGAATGCGCTTATGAATCGGACGGCATCGCCGTCAATTCGGGCGAGTTTAACGGGCTGACTACCCCGGAATTTAAGAAATCGATCACAGAATGGCTCGAGAAGAAGGGTATAGGTAAGCTCGCTGTCAATTACAAACTCCGCGACTGGGTATTCTCACGCCAGAGATTCTGGGGGGAACCGATCCCCCTTATCCATTGCGAAAAATGCGGTACGGTTGCCGTGCTGGAATCAGAACTCCCCCTTATCCTGCCCCAAGTGAAGACCTACCAGCCCACCGGTACAGGGGAATCACCGCTCGCCGCGATTGACGATTGGGTGAATGTAAAATGCCCCGAATGCGGCGGCCCCGGTAAACGCGAGACCAATACAATGCCGCAATGGGCGGGTTCGTGCTGGTATTATCTCAGGTATCTCGATCCGGCGAATGAAAAAGAATTCGCCTCGCGCGATAAACAGGATTATTGGATGCCCGTCGATCTTTATGTCGGCGGCGCCGAACATGCAGTACTTCATCTTCTCTACTCCCGCTTTTGGCACAAATTCCTGTTTGATCAGGGATTTGTCGCTACAGCGGAACCGTTCATGAAACTCCGCAATCAGGGAATTATTCTCGGAGAGGACGGGCAGAAGATGTCAAAGTCACGGGGAAATGTCATCAATCCCGACGATATTATCGCCATGTTCGGCGCGGATTCCATGCGATTGTACGAGATGTTTATGGGACCGCTTGACGTGATGAAGCCGTGGAGTACGAACGGTTTGAAGGGTGTTTATAAATTTCTTGAGAAAATTTGGCGTCTTTATACACAGTTTCCTTTATCCGAAGCGGCTCCTCCCGATGAACTGGTGCGGCTCACACATAAAACGATCAAGAAAGTCCAGCACGACCTCGATTCCCTGAATAATTTCAATACCGCGATCAGCCAGATGATGATACTGGTGAACGAACTGACAAAAATGGACGAACAGTATACCGGCATTTTATCTGTCCTCGCTCGTCTGATTGCCCCGTTCGCTCCGCATTTCGGGGAGGAAATATGGGAGATTATGGGGAACGCCCCGAGCATTTCCAACGCCGAATGGCCGAAGTATGACGAAGCGTTGGTCATTGACGACAGTTACGTCATGGTGGTGCAGGTCAACGGCAAATTGCGTGAAAGTATAGAAATCCCGCGCGGAACGCCGGTCGAGCAGATGAAAGAGACAGCGTTATCCAGCTCGAAAATCATTAAATGGACAGAGAACTCGCAGATCGTAAAGGTTATCGCGGTACAGGACAAACTCGTAAATATTGTGATAAAGTAAGAATGATATTGAAATAACGGCTTGACAAAAGAACGGTGCGATTTATAATCTATGAACAATATATGAGGATGTAATGAAAGTAAGTATTCAGGATATCGTAGAATTATTGAACTGTAAGGTGCTCTATCAGGGCGATAAAGACTATGTTATAGGCGTGCTTGCATCCGGTCTGATGAGCGATGTGCTTACCACCGATATGGAGGAAATCCTTCTGGTTACCGGGCTGACAACCCCGCAGGTCGTCCGTACCGCCGATATGGTTGAGGCGAACGCGATTTTACTCACCAACGGAAAAAATGTCCCTGAGGATACCGTAAAACTTGCCAACGAGCTGAAAATCACACTGCTATGGACATCCTACTATAACTTCGAGGCATGTGTTTTATTGGGAAAACTGTTCCCCGTAGAGCGGAAAAATGGCTTCTAAAATCTCCCTTGAAAAACTCCCAAGCGTTGTCACTGAAATCCTGCTTCGTCTAAAAGTAAAGGATGCAATGTCCACTACTTTACATATGACAAAAAAAACAAACACTCTGCGCGAAGCACAGAGGATGATGAAGGAGAAACGGGTCTCGGGTATCCCGGTTGTCGACGGCGAACGGCTCCTCGGAATTATCAGCGTAGACGATATCCTCAATGCATTCGATAAGGGATATATCGACGAAACAATTGAAATGCATATGACCAAGTCTGTTGTCTTTCTCGAGGACGATATGCCGCTCACATTCGCCATATCCTATTTCGATAAGTATTCCTACGGCAGATTCCCTGTAATCGATAAAAACAAACAACTGGTGGGGATACTGACCAGCCGCGATATTCTGATGTCGCTCGTACAGGAATTAAATCAGGAAATCACCGAACTGGAAGACAGGATTCATCCAGAACATCCCGCCCACTCTGCGAATAAGATTCACGAGGAGTTCCCGATAAAAAAGCTGGATTTCGAGAACGCTGGAAGAGCGTCGTTTGAAATAAAACGTCTGCTCCGGGAGCAGGAGATTTCTCAGAAAACTATCCGCCGCGCTTCTATTGCCTCCTATGAGCTGGAGATCAATGTTGCAATCCATTCCGATGGCGGGAAGCTGATGCTTGAGCTTGACCCCTCAAAAATCGTGCTGATCGCAGAGGATACCGGGCCGGGTATCGAGAATCCCGACGAGGTAATCAAGCCGGGATTTTCCACCGCTAACGAATGGATTCGTTCACTCGGATTTGGCGCGGGAATGGGTCTCCCGAATGTAATCAAGGTTTCCGACGATTTTAAGATCGAATCTGCAATAGGAAAAGGAACCACCGTACGTTCGGTGATCCAGATTTCAGGCGAATAATCTCCGATTGGGGGAACTATGAAAAAAATTCCACTCGTCCGCTCCATGCTGATCTTCTTTCTGCTTTCAGAAATATTATTCGTTATTTTTTCATTTTTTATTATATATCCGTTTTTAGGACTGCCGTTCGATATGGTGCTGAAGGGAATGGGTCCCGCCGTCGCATCAATCATCTGTGTTTTTATCATTGTAAGTATTATCATAAGGATTCTTCTTTCTCCCATTGTGAAACTGATCGGAAAATGCGGTCAGGATTGTCAATTATCCGGCGAGGATAAAGTTTTATTTCTAAAGAAAGAAGCGTTTATAAACCGCTTTTTTATGATGGTAAATGTCATCGGTTTCATGGTAGTCACCCCGCTCTCCGTAGCCGCAACTATGTTTGCCGACGGCGCATTACGATGGTCGACAATCAGGTTTACTGTTGTCGTCATGTCGATAGGCCCGGTTTTAGGAATCCTGCAGAGAGAGTATTTCAGTTTCGTCATGCGTAAAGTCAAAGAGAGTATGAAGGTTCAGGAATTCCACCTGATGGACAAGCCTGTCAGCCTGAGAAAACGTACATTGATTACCGTATTCGCATTTACATTGATGATCTCTATCGGTTTTACGATGATTTTACTCAGTCAGAATGAAACGCTGAGCGGAGTGGATCATATCGCATTAAAGGTCAATCCCGATTTTAAGGAAGGTTTCTCTAATCCATACCGGGAGTTTCTTTTTTTAGCGGGACAGTCCTCAGACCCGGTTGTAAAAGAAAAAGCTGATTTAATGATAGCATCCATGAACGAGGAATACATTTACCGTAACCTGTTCTTCACCGGTTTATCGGCGCTTTTCATCGCAGTTCTCTGGTTTATTCTCGGCGTCTGGGTTTATAATTTTTCATCCCACATCAAAGGCATCAATACTCGTCTGCGCGACATTGTCAATCTGGAAGGCGACCTTTCACACTTCCTCGTGAAAACCACCGACGACGATATCGGGGAATTACAGGTACTGATCAATCAACTGATTTTAAACCTGAACGGATTGTTTCTGAGCATATACAAGATTGCCCGCAGCCTGATCGATCAGACACGTCAGGAACAGCATAATATCGAGGAACTGATGCGTTCCAACGAGGAAATACAGACCCTGACGCAGGAGGTTTCCAACGAGGTCGGCCAACAGGTCGATGTATCCCACCAGACCTCGGGTTTAATAAAAAGCCTTGTAACTGTCATCGATGATAATATATCAAAAATCCGGGAGCAGTCGCACTTAATCAGCGACACCGGACAATCCTTCGCAAGCTTTGCCGTATCGATGAAAAACCTTACCCAATCGGCTGAAAAGGCGGCGGAATTCGGAAACAAGCTCACCACCTCCGCAGACGAGGGTGCAAGAGCAATCATTGAAATGAACGAGGCAATCGGAAACATCCGGGATTCCGGTTCGAGTATATCCGATATTACCGATACCATATATTCCATTGCGGATGAAACAAATATCATGGCGATGAATGCCGCAATCGAAGCCGCTCATGCCGGAGAATTCGGCGCCGGTTTTGCGGTGGTTGCAAGCGAGATCCGTTCTCTTTCCGAGAGCACCTCCAAGCAGACCACTGAAATCGCTGATTTGCTAAACTCGATGACTAAACAGATCGAGACGCTGGTCAACCGCGCAAAATCGATGTCGATTGCGATGCATTCGATACAGGACGCGGTAAAATCGACAAACCAGCTGATAAAGGATATCGAGGTCGCGGCCGATGGACACAGGGAGAAGTCGGTCTCCAGCGGAGACGAAATGAAGCGTGTCGTTTCTATCACTGAAGGAATTACACAAAACCTTGAGTTTCAGGCCGACAGCAACCGGAGACTCATGGGTTCGGTTTCATCTCTCGAAACCTCCACCTCCAAGATCGATCAGGTGGGAAAACACCAGGAAAATTACCTGACCGCGCTAACCGACGTATTCGACCATATCTATCATTATTTTATGTCGATCAGCGATCAACTCGAGACTCTCGATGTCAGTCTGGGCAGCCTGAAACTGATAGACCCGAAGGAAATAAACAATAATTCGCAAACGGTGTCATTGAAGGAATAAACCTATGAAACTTTCTGAAATTGCTAATAAGCTTCATCTTATTTCCTCCACCCCTGCGGAAATTGATCCCGATGTGACCTGCGGTTACACATCCGACCTCCTCAGCGACGTGATGGGCAACGCCGAAGAAGGTTCTATTCTGATTACTATTCAGGCGCATAAAAACACTGTCGCGGTCGCATCGCTTGCGGGTATTTATGCAATCCTGATTTGCAACGGCCGCGATATTCCCCCAGATATGCTTGATGCCGCAATAAAAGAAGGTATCGGGATTGTTCAAACACGCGACAATCAGTATATTTCCTCATATAAAATCCACGAGACGATTCACCGATGATCCGGGTCCGCGCCGATCTCCATATCCATTCTTGCCTATCCCCATGCGCCTCGCTGGAAATGTCCCCTTCACGAATTGTGGAGCTTGCGGTCATAAACGGGATAAAACTGATCGCGCTGACCGATCATCATTCTGCGCTGAACTGCCCTACAATAAAGCGTATCTGTGACGCAAGAGAAGATATCCGATGTTTCTACGGGATGGAAATCACTACTCAGGAAGAAGTCCACGTCCTGGCGCTTTTCGATGACACCTACCCGGCGCTTAAATTCGGCGAACTGATTCAGTCCGCACTGCCTATACTAAAAAACGACCCCGCTAAATTCGGCGATCAGGTAGTGGTCGATGAGCACGAGATAATAACCGGTGCAGTAGAAAATTATATCGGCGGCGACCTCGCAACTTCTTTCCCCTTGGAAAAGCTTATCCCGGAGATTCATTCCGCGGGCGGGCTGACAGTCCCGTCGCATATCGACCGCCCCTATTTCAGCATCATCTCCCAGATCGGATACCTGCCGGAGTACGATTACGACGCGATCGAGGTCACAAAACGTTTTCTCAATGCAGAGCCTAAATCCGACATATTAAAAAAGTACCCCCTGATCACGAATTCCGATTCGCACGCGCCGGAAATGGTCGGGACAAATTTCCATGAGTTGGAGTTCGACTGTACGTTGAGGGAAATCGGCCTCGACTCGCTGCGAGAGGCGTTTCTAAGAAGAGTTATTCGCTGACCCCTTGATTTGTTTACTCATCCTGTCGGCAAGATGTGTCGGCAGAGGGAGACGGAAACTCCCCGTCAGATGCCGAATTATTTCCAATAAATCGCCGAACGGCACTTTATATCCCGGCGATACAAACACGGGTTTGGTGTTTTCCCGGGTACGTAAAACAATTCCGATATCTTCGCCCTTATTGCGGAGTATGGAAAAATCGAAACGGTTTTTCCCCGGCGGTTCATATTCCCCGCACAGACGCGATTTCGCGCAACCGATTGACGGTATATCGAGCAGTATCCCTGAATGCGCGGCGATACCCATTTTTCTCGGGTGCGCTATCCCCTGTCCGTCGAATATCAATAAATCCGGCCGCGTTTTCAAATTGTTCATAGTATTCAGGATAGCAGGAAATTCCCGGAAGGATAATAACCCCGATATATAAGGAAAAGAAACATTCTCTATAAATGATGTTTTCTCGATAATATCCAGCGAGGCATAATCCATGACTACCGCGGCCGCGTATGCCGTGTTCCCGTCATAGGCGATGTCCACTCCTGCAACTGTTGAGATCGGATATACTATTCCCGAGCAGTCGTTGAGTACGGCAAGTTCCTTCTGTAAGGCTATCGCAGCAGGGATATCGCCCGATTGACAAATTGCGAGGGTTTTATCGATTAATTCTTTCCGCATATGGTATTATAGTCGCTGACGATCCGAAATGCAACAGTTTTTTTTAAATCCGTTGCATAATTCTGATAAATCACCTATAATATTTATACAGTATTAGCGATCCTACTACTAAACCGGGGGTGCCCCGCAATGAAAAAAATACTTATTTTTACTATCATACTATTCGTTTCCCAAACGGGATGCAATATCAAGCTGAAGTCAGGGAAGAAAACCACAGGGGCTATTCCAGACTTTATTATGGGGGATTTTCAATATACATCCTATGATAACAACGGGAAACGCGAATGGGTACTGAAGTCGTCGGAAGCGAAAATGTTTGACGCCAGCAGTGAAATATACTTATTCAATCTCACGATGACGTTTTATAGCCCGAATAACACTATCCAATCCTTCCTTTCGAGCGACGAAGGGTATGTCAATAAAAAGACTAAAAATGTCTCAGCTTCGGGAAATGTGAAGATATTTTCTGATAACGGGTCGGTTCTCTCGTCGAAAAAAGTTTATTGGGAAAACACAAAAAAACACTTTTACACCGAGACTAACGAACAGGTCACGTTAGAAAAAGGAAAAACGATTATTAAGGGATATAAGATGCGGGCGGATTCAGGACTCAAAGAAGTTCAGATTTTGGATGTCGTCGGTGTAATCAGCAAGTAGGAACGATTATGAAACGGATTTCTTTCGGAACTATCATTTTATCTTTATTTATTTTTACGTCGCTTGTGTTTTCCAGTATTTTTACCATGTCGGAAAAGAAGCCTGTCAATGTCACGGCAGGGAAAAGCGTCTACTATTGGGAAATCGAACGTCTCATTCTTGAAATCTCGAATAAAAATAAACCGAAGATTGTTCAGGGGTATAACATACTGGTCGCCGATACAATTATTTACGACGATAAAAACGAAACAGGGTATGCCTATGGAAATCTCGTTTTTCAGAATAAAAAAGAACAGACTGTCCTGAAGGCTGGCGAAGGTACATATTATACAAAAGAAAAAAAGATGATCGTCCAGAAAAATCCTATTATCTATCTGAAAAAAGACGGAACTACCGCAAAAAGCGATATTATGACTTTTTTCACTGACAAGGACTATATGATACTGGAGGGCAATGTCGAAATAGTAGGCAAGGAGTTTACTATTACGGGCGATAAAGCGCGCTATAACCAGGGCGGCGGAGTATTCACTGTGAACGGAAACGCGAAAACGGTGGATAAATCCCAAGTGCTCACCGCGAATACTATCGAGGTGTTATCGAAGGATAACAAGCTTTCCAGCTATACCGCCTCGGGAAATGTTATTATCGAAAACACGAACGATAATTATCTGATAAAGTCCGGAAAACTCGATTATTACGAGGCTCTCGGTTACTCCCGTATCAGCGAAAACCCTGTGATAGAGTTTAAAAAGAACAACATTAAGGCTTATTCCACCGTAATGGAAAAGTACGACGACGAGGAGAAAGCGAATCTGCTGGGCAATGTCGTGATCTTGACTGGCGATAAAAAGGCTTTTTCTAAATGGGGTGTTTACGATTTTAAAAGCGAATTGATGATACTCACCGGGAACCCTATCCTGCTCCAAGGAAAAACCAAGATGAATGCAATGAAGATTATCGTGGATGTCGCCAAGGAAACAATGAGCATGCAGGGCGGCGGAAGCGGAGTATTCGAGTATAAAATAAAGTAGAGTTTCAGGAGAAAGTTTTGGGGCTTACCGAGCATTCCGAAATCATCGAGAGCTTTGAAAACTTGGGACTGAGTCCCAACGAGGCACGTGTCTATCTCGCCCTTCTGGAAAACCATCCTATCACTGGATACCAATTATCCAAGATCAGCGGTATTCTCCGCCCCGTGGTGTACGAAATGCTCGGGCGTCTGGTAGAAAAAGGCGGCGCCCGGATTGTAAAATCCAACCCCGATACCTACATCCCCGTTGAAATTGAGGAATTCCTCCGAAATATCGAAACCGAGTTCACGGTCGCACGCGGTAATATTGCCAAGATGCTGAAGCAGTATCTTGTCGCCGATGAATCGGATTATTTCTGGAATATCCTCGGCAGAAAAAATATCCAAAATTCCCTCATCTCCATGATTGAGCGCGCGGAAACGGAAATCTATCTTTGTACACATCTTCAGGAGAACTTCGACCCTCTCAGCGAGACTCTCCATAAAAAACTTCATGACGGGGTAAAAATCGACGTCTTTTCATACTTTACAATGGATACCCGTGAGCTAACTCTTTATTCTTACAATCTCCGCAATACCTTCACATTCGAGGGAATAATCCCGCCGGAGGTCATTCTCGTTTGCGACGGCAAAGAAACCATACTTGCGAATTATACCGACCAAAAATCTGCAAAAGCGGTGCATTCTAAAAATGAAGTAATGGTACATACATCGAAACAGCATATTATCGAGAGTATCTATATGATCCGTCTATGGAAATTCATTGGAACCGAGAAGCTGAAAGTTTTAATGACAAACGAGGACAGGAAACTCTTGGAAGCGATAGAACGTCATCTGGGAGAATAGGAGCCGGATATGGACAACGGGATTAACTGGGACGAATATTTCTTAAAAATCTATGAGGCCATACTTGACGGCCTGCGTGATGGTAAGGGCGGCCCGTTCGGCGCGGGAATCGTTTCCGGAGGTGTCATGATTGCCGCCGGAACAAACAATGTGCTTGGGAGTATGGACGTATCCCGTCACGCGGAAGTCGAGGCGTTGTCATGCGCGACATCCGCTAAGGGTACGGTTCATTTGCCGGAGAGTATTCTCCTGACCAGCCATTTCCCATGTATGCTCTGCTACCACGCGGCTAAATGGGCGGGAATACGGGAGTGCTTTTATATTTTCGATACGCAGGAAACGAGGGATTATTTCGGTTTCGAGGGCGATCTTGAGTTCCTGAGCGACCTGTCTATCACAGAAGAAGGTCTCCGAAACGACCCCAGACTCAGGACGATTCGTTATAGTTCTCCGATTATCGACGACTTATACCGCAATCGTCTTGTACAGATATGGAATGAAAATTATAAGAATCAATTGGGCGGATATGATATCTGATTAAATATTCTTCTCGATTACCAGGAAAAGTCCTTCCTTGATCGTGGTAAAATAAAATTTATAGACATAGAAAATGTTTTCCGGGTTGTCCTTGTACTTCAGCATAATGTAGGAGTATTCCGGGGATTCAAAAAAATGGACCAGTTCCTTATTCATGATATATCCCTCGATGGCTTTCGCATCGGGATGCTCCAATCCGAAACGGTGGGCTATGAATTCGATACCCTCGATATTGTTAATCGCATCATATCGGTAATGAGATCCGGCCTTATATAACTTAACAAAACTGGAAAGCAGTTTTAAGACGTCTTCAATTATGATTCGCTGAACCCGTAGAGAACTGTACTCGATCTTAACTCCGAATAGGTCTTTAAACAGGGGATAATCTTTATTCAATTCAACCTGGTGCATTTCTTCTTCGCTGGTTTCCGCCTTCAACCGCTTAAAGAGTTCATCTTTATCGATCTGCTTGACGGTTTTATTAAAGATTTCTTCCGTCCACAATAACTCGGCCATTCCGTTCCCCTTACTTGGTATGCATAGTTTCGACACCTTCCCAATCCTTGGGAGGGTTCTTTATCAAGTAGTCGCAGCGTTCGATATACAGTTGGCAAATTTCGTCTTCCGGCCTTTCCTGAAATAATGTCATAAAACTCGTTTTCGCTTCTGTAAATTTTCCTTCGTAATACTGATATAAGGTATCGTTGAATTTCTTATAGTATTCCGTATAAGCTTTCGCGGTTTCCAGTTTGTATGGACAGTATATTTTAACGGGTTTGTTTTTACCCTTCACTCGGACTGTATCGAGTTCGCGGAAATAAAACTTCCCCGCCGGAATCTCATCCTTGGTAAATTCGCTGATCACAATCGGGACATGATACATCTTAGTCAGCCCTTCCAATCGCGACGCGAGGTTTACCGTATCCCCGATAACCGTATAGTCGATTTTCTGCTCCGACCCGATATTGCCAACAATCGCGTCCCCGGTATTGATGCCCACCCCAATATGGAACTCGATTTTCCCGCTCGCCCGCTGTCCCTGGTTAAATTCCTCAAGCGCTTCGGAATTCATGATGGCCGCATAAACCGCGCTCTCAGCGTCGTCCGGACGAACAAGCGGCGCGCCGAATATCGCCATGATAGCGTCGCCGATGAATTTATCGATGGTTCCGTGCTTATTGATAATAATCCGCACCATTCGGTCAAAGTAGGAGTTCAGAGACAGGACCAATTCTTCCGGCTTGAGGCTTTCTGAGATAGTCGTGAATCCCCGGATATCCGAGAAGAAAACGCTGACTTTCTGGCGGGCGCCGATCAGCATTGAATCGGATGCAAGATTTAATACCTGGTTGATAACTTCCTGCGGCACGAACTTTTGGAATATAAAACGTATCCTTTCCTCGCGTTTTTTCGCGAGCACAGTCTGATAGGCGTAGTTCTTAATCTGGTTATACGCGCCCTCGAGTTCCGCGATCATGTTATTGAAATAGAAACCCAGTACCCCTATTTCATCCGGGTAGAATATTTTCACACGTTTGGTCAGGTCCATATTCGATGTGATATCCTGAATCGTACTGACGAACCTGTTGATCGGAGTAGTAATACGCGCGATGAAAAAAAGCAGAAGGATTGTCGATATGACCAGGCTTGCGGAAAGGATGATCACCAGAAAATCGACGATTTCATTTACGTTGCGATAGAACGTATTACGTGCTTCTAGGATAACGAATACCAAGTTCCAATCGGAAAAATCGATAAAAACTCCCACCCATTGTCTTCCGCGGGAATCGAACTCTACCCATCCGCTGGTTTTACCCTCGAATTTTGAAACCAGATTCTTCGCATCCTCGGCGTTAAAATTCGATACGGTATTGACTTCCAGAACGTTACTCAGCGTAACCCCGACAAATCCGCCTGTCGGCGAATTTATCACTGTCGAAGCGTAGTCGCCGACGGATTTCTTGGTATTGATAAATATCGTCGGATCGCTGACAAGGTCCATATTCTTTACAAAATTATTCTGCTGGGCGGCGTATTTATAAACATCCTGTAGTTTGAATCCCAAAAATTCCTTAGCAATTCCGGTGATACCGTTTTTCGCGGAAAAATAGGATGTGACGCCGAGGAACGCCGCGGTAAGAATGAGAATCGGGATCACTACTAATAGTATTTTGTATCGGATTTTACCTCTAATTTTCACTAGAGCCTCACTTTCTGTATAGTATATCGCCGACTTTGATCGGTTCATTCTTTTTTACAATCTGCGCCTTGGACATTATCGGCGATACTACGGATACTTTCGCCTCACCGATATAAATAATTCCCGCCTTTTCATCCTTGCGGTAAATAAATATCGTTTGTCCCACAGTCAGAGACTTGCCCTTATACACGTCGAGAAGAATTTCATTCCCCACCATATCCATCACACGACCGATGGCTTTCTCAAGATAGTTCTCTTCCTGTACCTTATCCTGCTGCTGTTTTTCGGCATTCAACTGGATTACAACAAATTCCAGTTTCTCTAATCCCTTGTCTATATAATCGGAAAGCGGATACTGAGTCATTATACCTATAAGACCGAGTTTTGCTTTGTCGTAATTCTTTTTCTTCAGGAAATCTTCAACTTTATCAAACTCATCTTTGGCAGACTTATTATGCTGAGCTTTTAATTCCGCGATACTCATACCCGCGCTTTTCGCGCCTTCTATCAGTACAACCCGTTCGATACCGTCCACACTATCCTTTACATAATCGGAAAGCGGATAAGCGGTTATTACCTGAATATATTTCGACTTCGCGTCCGAATAATTCTTTGAAGCCTCGCTCTGGCCGGCCTGATTAAATAAGGGTTTTGCCGAGGCGTTCTGATCGGCTTTAATTTTAGTCATATCGACCGAACCGGAAGACTTCGATTTTTCCTCGAGAGCGACGACCCGTTCGATACCGCTTACGCTCCCCTCGACATAATCCGAAAGCGGGTATAGGGTTATTATCTGTGCGTATTTTTCTTTCGCGTTTCCGTACTTCGATCCTTTTTCATCAGCGGAAGCCTTCGCATACAAATCCTTGGCGCTCTTATTCTGCGTCTTTTTTATTTCCGTCAGGTCAACAGTTCCGGATGTCTTTTCCTGCTCCAGTTTTGCAACAGTATTTCCAAATCCGGTCATACCGCCTTCGACATAATCCGACAACGGAAATTCTGTAATCAGCTGCATATACTTCGATTTAGCGCTGTCCAGTTTCCCGGCTTTCTCATCTGCTGCTGCTTTCGAGTAAAGTATCTTCGCATCTTTGTTCTGGGCTTTTTTCAATTCAGTTAAATCGACCGTTCCGGCCGACTTGCTCTGCTCGATCTTTTCGATCGATTTCTGGAATCCGTCCAGACTATCGCCGGTATATTTCGATAACGGGTAATTAATAATAAGATCGGAATAGGCTTTCTGTGCATCGGCGTACTTACCGCTCTTGTACTGCTTATCAGCGTTTGCGATCAGCGGCTGGGCGCTCTTATTCTGGTCGGAGATAATTTTATCGAGATTTCCGCCGCTCTCCAGCGCGGATTTCTTCGCAATTTCGCTGACAGCGTTCTGTAAGCCCTCGACCGATTTGTTTACATAAGCCGATAACGGATATTCCGAGATGACACGGGTGTAATACTGCTGGGCTTTCTCCCAGTCGCCTTCTTTTTCAAACTTTTTCGCGGACGAGTATGACCCACCTGAATTCTTTGTCTGCTCGCTTTTCAATGTGTCCAGATTTATACCTGATCCGCTGGCGGCGGCTATCTGGTCTTTATATATCTGATCGATATACCCTAGAGCTTCCTTAGTGTACTTTGAGTTCGGGTATTCTGCGATAACTGTTTTGAAATTCTTGACAGCGCTGTCGTAGGATTTGCCGTTGTAAAGCCCTTTCGCCGCGTTAAATAAAGGTGCGGCGTTTGCGTTTGCCTGATCGATACTCAGGTCGAGCGCCGAAGGCTGCGACTTCTGTACGTTTTCAAAATAACGCTCGTAAGCGTTTGCGAATGCGTACACATCCGGAATAGTATTCTGATACTGGGCGAGTTTGCTTTTCAGCGCCGATTCCTTATTCTGATACGCCCCGCCGTTGAGGTCCTTCGATAGATCGCGAAGATCTTTCAGTGCGATGATCATTTCAGCATACTGCGCCTGAGATTCGCCGGCCTTGCTTTCTTTCAACGCTAGGTAATCCGCAATTGCGCTGACTAAAAACTTATCCACACCTTCACGGGCCTTGGAAATACCGACGCCCGAAGGCTTATTGTCATACAGCTTGAGAACCCCGTTCAGATTTTGGCGGGCGACATCGTACTTCGCCGACTGGAATGAGTTTATAGCCGATTGGAAAAGCATCGACACCTGATCGTTGAATGCGTCTATTTTTTTCTGGTCTTCCTTCGCGGTTTCAAATTCTTTCAGTACGGCAGCAGTCTTCGCTTTTTCTTCCTGTAGAGATTGGAGATCAGATTGCGCCTTTGTCAATTGGCTCTGCGCAGTCTGAAGCGATTCTTTTTTATTCTGTTCCGCTTCCAATAACTTCTGTTTCTCGGCTTGAAGCTGTTTCTGATACTCCAGATCCTTTTGTTTAGCGGCTTTTTCGATAGCCGCCTGCTGAGCAATTAATTCCTGCTGGTACTGCTGTTTAAGTGCTTCCTTCTCAGCCGCGGTTTTATTTTTCGATTCCTCTTCCAGTTTGAGTTTCAGTTCATTCTGTTTTTTTTCTATCTCTGCTTTTAATAATTTCTGCTGTTCGGATTTATAATCTTCCATCTGACTGTTCAGTTTATTCAATTCTGACTGAATCTTTTTCATTTCTTCCTGCTGCTTCAAAAGTTCCGCATTAGCTTTCTTCTGCATTTCGGCAAAAAGAACATCTTCCAGTCCCTTAATGCTTTTTTCGCTTCCCACTAATTTATATGCACGTTCGCTGAATATCGTATAAACTGTAAAGAAACCGACGGAGGCGACAAATACGGCAATCATATTCACCATTAAAACGATAAGAAAATTCGATTTGGTTTTTTGGACAATCCGTTCGGCAAACGACTTTCTGTCCTTTTTCAGTTCGCGGTCAATGTAACTGAAAACATCCTGCTGTTTCAGCTCCGTCTGATTCTCAGCCATTTACTCACCTCTCGAAATAGTATAACACGGAAAATAGAATAATTCATTTTGAATATCGGCAAGGAAATACCTGAAAGTAAAGCGGAAAAATAAAAACCCGATCCTAAGATCGGGTTTCATATTTAATATTATTTTACCTTTTCCATCATCGATTTTAACTTATCGATTTCCTGGTTTTCAGTCACCTTATCGGAAGGATCTACTGCGAGCGCAAGCCCCTTTTCAATTACGGCTTTCGCTTCCTTCTTTTTCCCCTGATCGATCAGGCACTCTGCGTAGAATCGGTATAATGTACGGCTGTTTCCACCGAGCTTCAACGCCTTCTCATATAACTGAGCAGCCTTATTAATATCCCCGCAGCTGATAGGCCATCCCGGCGCTTTATGATACACACGCGCCATAACCATATATCCGTCGGGATTGTTCGGCGAAATTTTAATCGCCTTTTCGCAGGCCTTGATTATTTTATCGACACACCCCAACTGTTCGCCTACCCCATGCATCTCCGCCCATGAACCCAGACATACAGCGTACTGGTAAAAACCTTCAAAACCATTCGGATCGATTGCCATCGCGTCCTCTGCGGCTTCTTTACCCTCAGTGTAAACTTTCTTTTTTACATCATTGTTCTGCACAAAATTTGCCGCATAAAAATACGCCGCCCTGGCTAGTTTCCACGCATACGTATAAGTGTTTTTCGCCTCAAATTTCGTCTTATAGAACTCATACGCCGCTTTCGCGCCGATCGGCGAATTACGGGCGAGCCATACCTGATCTTCCGCAAACGTAATCCCATAGGCCATTAGTACTAAAACAAATACCAATGCAAAGCGTTTCATAATAAACCCCTTATATGGATTTAACCTCTATGGTTTCAAAAATCGCTTATGTTTTTACCCTTGCATATAAAACTATCCCAATCATGATAAAAATAAACGATCCGCCGAACGACCCTACCATGGGACTCAGCACTCCCTTCCCCGTAAGCGCCAAACCCGCCGCGAAAAACACATAATAGATTATAAACACACCCATGCTCATAATAATATTGATTACTATCGAGATTTTGCGTGAAGACATGTTGAGTATTCCGATACCTGTCAGTACGACCAGAATTATCCCCAACGGATAACTGTATTTCATCAGATAATCAGCTTCGGCTTTTTTTGCGTCCTGATGCGACTTTTTCATATTTTCAATATACTTGAGATTCTCCCATTTTGTCATAGCTTGAGTTGGATACCAGAGCCGTTCGAAAAAATCGGGAGGGTCGATTATCACCTCAACCACCTTCTGCTTAAACTGTTCGACGATGAACGCACTGCTGCCCGGTTTTTTTGCGCGAATAATTCCGTTGGAAAAAACCCATGTATTATCGGCCGGATTCCAGAGCGCGGCTTCTGCGTCGATACGCAGGCTGATATTCTCTTCATGCTTGGTCAATAATTCCCGTTGCTCGTCCATCGCCTTCTTATTTGTTAATAGCCAGAGATTGGGATTATTCAGGAGATTGTATACCTCCGGGCTTGTCTTTTCATTCAGCCCGTACTGCACGATGGTAATATTTTTTAATTCCTTGGTTACAGCGTTATAGTACTCGACAATATACAATAAATTATTCGAGCCATAGATTGAAAAGTTATTATTGTCCTTCAGGCGGTCAAGTGCTTTAATATCCATCTTCCTTTCTATCAGCGTTCTCATGATAATGGACTGCTGGTAGGTCGGGAATATCCACAAGTCTTCCAGTACAAATATGGTGAGAAAATAGTAAGAGATAGTGAAAACCATGATATACAACGTTATTCTGCGGACACTGGTACCCGTACTGACTATGGCGATTAATTCGCGGGAGTTTGCCATACTGCTGACAACATAGACCGAGGCGAAGAGAAATGAAAAGGGCTGAAGCAGAAGTATAGCGTATGGAATTCCGTTCAGGTAATGCTGAATCAGCATTCCGGGATCAGCGCCCTGGTGAAATGTTTTCATGTTCTGAAATATCTGTGTCAACTCGTAAATCCCGACAAAGAGAAACATCGATCCGATAAGTGAAAAAATGAATTTCCGCATAATATATGAGTCTAGCTGAGTCCACTTCAATTCCTTTACACGGCTCCTGATATAATCTTTCGAGAGGTTTTTAAAGTAGTCCTTTATGATTTGATAGCGCATTCGGAAGAATTTCAATATTTTTCCAATCTGCACCCGGAGAAATTTAATTATTTTCGCGAACAATTGTTACTCCCTGATCTTTCTTGAAAACATATAAATACCGATGCTCAGAAAAATTAAATTTGGAATCCATACTCCCAGCGAGGAAAGGGTCTGTTTCGTGACTAAATCGTCGATAAACACCTTAAATCCATAGAAGAATATCATAATCAGTAGGCTGATCTCCAATCCCTCGTTCCTTCCGCTGCGCACCTTAAACAGACCGAACGACAGACAGATAAACGCAAAGACAAACGAGGTCACCGGCATAGCGTATTTTTCCTGAAATTTCATCATCTGAAATGAGGGTAATCCTTTCATATAGCTGTCGATTACCTTATCAACCTGAATAATATTCTGTTTGATTCCCTGCTCAAGCAGTTCAACCTGTTTCTTCTTGGATTCAATAACCGTTTTATTCGTTTCATTTTTTATATCTTTCTCATAATTCTTCCATGCATCATCGATCGTTTTCTGGTGATTCTTTTTTATTACTTCCTGCTGGGCGATAGACTCCCAAATACCCTTGGAACGTTCTGCGATATCTTCCTTAAGTTCGTCAATACTCATAGTGTCGGGACTTTTATTATAAAACTCCTGCGGTAGTTGAACAAAACGGTTGATCGCAAGGTATTTAAAAGATGCAACAAAAAAATGCTGCTCCTTTTTTCCGTCGTCGCCTATCGATGTATTTACCTCGGATATACTGCCGTTCATAAACTTAAGGATATAATGCTCCGGGTCTTCCGGATCGGAAAATATTCTTCCTTTCTCGGCTTCAATAGTTCGCCGGCCGGAAATATCGATCAGATGAATATCGTAGAGAACCTGCCAATCCCCCTCCTGTTCCATGCGGGAGAAATTCAGCTTAAACCCGCCGAGCTCAAGAAACTGATTCTCCATTAATTCGACTGCCGGTTTCTGCGACATAATTTTTGCCTTCAGTTGAAGGTAATTCATATTCGCCGGCATTTCCACCCTGTCCTTGAAGAAAAACGCGAATATTCCTATTATCACCCCGATTACAAGCCCCGGCCGAATTATCCGAAGCGCGGATATCCCGCAGGATTTTAAGGCAATCACCTCGCTGTCCATTGAAAATCTGCCCATTGTAAGCAGATAACCCGGCAGTACGGCAAACGGGATTGAGAACGATAACAGAAAAGGGATAAGATTTAAAAGCAGCACCATTACCTGATTGATGGGCACATTGTACTCAAAGTAATACTTTGCTAAAAAGAAAACCTCGTTGAGCATGATCAGGAACGTGAAAAACACGAGTCCGAAGAAGTAATTGGGGATTAACTCCTTGTAGAAATACAAATCGTAATGGGAAAAGAAACCTTTTTTTATGGTTTTCAGCAATGTATTCCATAACTTCTTCAAAAATGCCCCCTAACCTAAATAGGATGAAATCAAACCCGCAAAATAGATTGCGTTTGCGGCAATGAAAACCAGAATCAATCCGAGAGGTACAAGCATCAGGCCGAAGGATTTGGATAATGATAGCTTTGCGGTTATAGAAATCGCCTTAAGCTTTAATATATAGATAAATACAATGGCTGAAAAACTGAGAATATTATACATGGGCACGGATACCGAGGGAATCGTTTTTAAAAGAATCGCCACAGGGAGTATGAAGCAGAACAGGAAATCCGGGAGCAATACTAGACCCGCCATGTGTTCGGCTTTTACTTCAGGACGAGTTTTATTTATGATAAAGAATACCAGTGAGATATAGATGAATACCGAAAAATAATTCATGAATATTCGGTAAAAGACGTATGATAGAAAAAAACTGAAACTGCTTAACTGCGGCCCGCCTGTTAAAAGCGCATCGGACACCGCAAGAGATACCTGCCCGATCAGTGAAAAAACGATTCCGGTATAAAATATCCGTTCCTGATACCGGAAATATATTTCCTGCAAAGTCCGGAAAGGCTTATATATCAGGCCGATGGATGTAAGGGTAATATTATAGTTTTCCGTCATACCATTTCCTAATGCACATATAAATAATATATCGGCGTCATACTGTTCTCAATACCTATCCCGTCCCCCACTGGTATCAGGTTGATCGTGGCCTTCTGCGGGGGTATATTTCCCATCAGAGTGGATAGAATATCCATAATATTATTCATACTCTGCTTTAAGTTGATTACATTCGGTTTACCCACGATACCGGATAATTCCGCGGCTTTATCGACTGCATGCTGAAAATCACCCAATTCATCGACCAGCCCCGCGGCAAGCGCCTGTTGTCCGGTGAAAATCCGCCCGTCGGCGATTTTAGCGAGGTCTTTCTCACTCATCTTGCGCCCCTCGAGCACAGCGTTGAAGAACTGATTAAAAGAGTCCATGATTACGGTTTGAAGCAGCGCCTTTTCCTCTGCGGTCATCTGACGGTAAAACGCAAGACTGTCCTTAAACTTACCGCTTTTTATCACATTATACCCGATTCCGTATTTCTGGAAAATCCCGCTGAGATCCATACCGCTCATAATTACTCCGATACTCCCGGTTAATGTGCCGGGATTGGCTATTATAAAGTCTGCGGCGCATGCGATATAATATCCGCCCGATGCGGTAATATCGCCCATCGAGACGACAACTTTTTTACCGTTCTTCTTTAACCGTTTGATCTGCTCATATATCTCCTGGGTCGCTGCCACAGTACCTCCGGGGGAATTGATCCTGAGGATAACCGCTCGAACATTCGGGTCTTCCTCGACTGATTTTAGCTGGGCGATCCATTGTTTCATTCCAGACACCTGTCCGAACGGATTATTCCCGCTTCCGCCGAAGGAAATAGCCGAATCGATATCCACCACCGCGATAGTATTGGGACCTTTCATCAGTCCCCCGCCCGAAGTAAACGCCTGCGATTTCGAAAACGTCGAGGAGATTACAAGATAGATACCCGCGGCCAGCGATAGGGAGAAAAGTACGATAAGAATAATGACCGGGCGTTTATTGTTTTCCATTAATCCTCCCTATTTGTAAAAAAGCGTATCCTTAGTGGTCGTATTATAAAGCGCGAGAACTTTTCCGAACCACAGTGCGAAATCGTTATTAGTGTAGATTCCGCTCAATCCCGCCTTCTGTATCTCGAACGCATACTCTTCCTCGACAATATTCAGCGGTTCGCCGTAAAGCTCGCTCCATTTTTCGGTCGAGAAGGGCACTTTCCCGAACTCGATCAGTCGATCCTTCCCGAACCGTTCTACAACAAAGCCGATAAAATCGGCGATCTGGGGGAGGGTCACAGCCTGCGAAAATACCCTATCCAGTTCCTGAAGATTGAAATAACGCGGATCGTTATCCATAAGTTCCTGCACCGATATGAACAGTACCTGCTGGTAGAGATAACGGTTGATGACACTGTAAAGTTCTCCCATTTCTTTCTGCGTCAGCTGGTATTTCTGGAACAGGAGTTCAAAATCCCGTATCCTGATGAGACGGTATTGCTGTGCTTTTAACAGTAATGATATAAAATCGCCTCGGGTGATACTTTCCAGCACCCGTTTTTCCCATTCATACTGGATAATACCGTAGATAATACCTTTATTATCGAGGAACGAAAAATAGTCCTCACCCGCCTTGAACATCGAAGTATATAGGTCGGGGGTCGTGCCGAGTTCAATGATGATATTCTGCGATTTGGATGGAGAATAGCTGTTCCATATACCGATCATACTCTCGAAGAAATACGCATAAGTCAGCGCAATCTCCGGCGCTGAGGCATAACGGATTTCCACCGACGGCGAGGTGCCGATAATAATCGTTTTTTTCAACGGGTCGTGAACTGTTTTATGACCGTAATTCCATTGTGAACCGCAGGATACAGTGAATAACGCAATAACTATTAATATGATTCGCTTCATGCTTTTCCTCATGAAAACATCGTTGGAAGCTATATTGTAATACACGTACACGTTTCTCGCAAGGAGATAGGTTTCTATTATTTTACTTTTTGTATCATATAACCTAAATCGACATATTCGAACTCTTCCCGCTTCAGGCGCGTGAGCCATTTCATCATATCTTCGTACGTTTTTACCCCGTTGAAGAGATTGGGTTTATCCGCCACAATCGCCTTCAGGTATTCGCATGAAACCGTTTGCCCGGGAAGGAGAGAAGCGATATAATTCACTCCTTTGGATATATCGTCCTTTGTCGGGAGCACGAGTTCTTTATCCGCCTCGATCTTATTCTGTCCCGCCTTCATATAACTATGCGGATAGACCGTATATACCATACCGTCTTCAGCAACAGAAAAGATATAAAGATACCCGCTTTTCTGTACCTTCACGGTAATACGAATGGCTTCGTTTTCGATAAAAAAGCTCTTATTCATCCGGGCGTCGAGAAAATAAAGCGGGTCGCCGCTCCCCTCGATAGGCATATACGCCGCCTTCATAATTACGGAATATTCACGCGCGGCAAGATTGTCTTCGATAACCGCAAGAAGTTTCTGCTCTGTGATTACCCCGAGGGATACACAGTTCTGGGAATTGAAAATGAGCGTAGACGACTGGTTTTCCCCGGCTTTCATCTTTTTAAAAATATCCGTATAATGCTGCGCTTTCTGGTTTTTCATTCCCAGGATGATCTCTATAGCCTTCGCCATCGCGCCCTTCTTGGCGTTATCGATACTGTCGCTTCCGCCCATCTCGTACTTTGCTTTTACATATATATATCCGTTCGTCTCAATTACAGCGTTATCATCGGGATTCGCGATAAGGTTTTTAACAATCGTCTCCTCGGGTACTCCCCCCCACGCGCATACCACCCCATAGAACAGTAAAATATATCCGAAAAACAGCGGCCATTTTATCATAAGAACCTCCGTTAATTTACTACCATCCTTTTATGCAGAAAAGCCTTCCCTCCGCAGTTCCGGCGAAAACATACCCCTCGTAAAATGCGGGGGTCGAATAAAAACTGCTCCCCGGGTATTCAAATTTCCATGCGAGTTTACCCGCGCGTATTCCTACGATCTCGAACCCTGTTGCCAGGTAAACAGTATCTTTTATGACGACAGGCGCCGAACTCGGATTATAATATGTCAACGCCTCCCAATAGGTTTTTCCGTCATAGACGTCGTAGCAGCTCAATCTGCCTCCGCTGTATATATATACTTTCCCGCCGGAAAGTGTCGGCGAAGTTACCGCCATACTTTCCAACTGACGCATCCATACCAGTCCCCCCGTTTCAGCTTCGAGACAGTACAGCCGGTTATCCAGTCCTCCGGCAAGCACATGTGAAGCGTCAGCGGCAGGAGAAGCTATAATACTTTGCCCTGCCTTGTACGTCCATACAGGTTTCCCGCTCTTTCTATCGAAACAATAGACCTTGCCCTTGATATCGCCGACTACGACATTTTCACCCGATAACGCCGGGCCTCCGTCGTACGCCCCGTCAGTCTTGACCTTCCATCTCAGCGTTCCGTCATATATACTCAGGCAGTAAAGTACACCGTCGGTGCTGCTGACATAGACTTCGTCCCCTCGTCCGCACGGCGTCCCTACAACCTCGCCCGATGCAAGGAATTTCCACCGTTCATCGCCGTAATCGATGCCGAGGCAGTAGATGTACCTGTCCTTGCTGCCAATCACTAATAGATTCCCGTTCAGATAGGGCGAACTTACGATGCCTTTACCCGTAAGAAATTGCCATACCAGATTGCCTTTCTTAGCATCGACACAGTAGATCACACCGTCCTCCGCCCCGAAGTAGATTCTCCCGAACCAGGGAACGGGCGCTCCCGGAATCCCTTTTTTCGATTCAGTATCGAACATCCACTTCGGCTGGGATATCTCCTTCGAGAATAACACGGCTGAAACGGTTAAAATATAAATTCCAGCGATAAGAAGTATTATTTTATTCATCAGTATTATTCTATCCCTCAATCCGTGTTTTATCAATATTTATTTGCGAACCTGATTATTCTTCTTTAAAATATCCATATTTCACGGGAGAAAGCCTTGAAAAACCTGATTATCCTGATGATTTTCCTTCTTTTTACATTATCCTGCGGAACGGGGAGATTTCCTATCGGGCAATATAAAAATCTTGCCGGGATCTCGCTGTCGCCGGACGGCGGGACATTTTATCTTCTCTATACCGGTATCGACAACCGTTCGTACCTTAACGTTAACGGAAATGTATCGGGCCCCTTTGAACATGTCTTTTATCACGGCTTCAGCCCCGGCGGACGGTTTTATGCGATTTATAAAAAAGGAGATAAGCTATACTTTGAGTACGACGGGCAAACTCAAGAAATATCCGCCGACCGTGTGAGTTCGGTCGAATTTTCCCCCGACGGCGGTAGTTACCTGATCCGCGCCTATTCCGGCGCGAAGCAGTTATTAATAACCGAAAGCCTGACCATCGGGCCGTTCGATACCGCCGAGGAAACCAGTTTCCCGGAAAACGGGGATTTGTTCGGCGCAATAGTCAAAACCGCGGGCGTATACCAGGTTTGGATAAACGGGAAAAAACAGGGCGATTATACGTTCGCGGAGGGTTTACGTTTCTCAGACGACGGCATGCATTGGGGATATACTTTCGCTCTCGGAGCAGCCGCCGCGGTATTCGCCGACGGTATAATTATTGATGAGCTCCCGCATCCTGCAGGACCGTATTTCTCGCCCCGCGGAAAAATCGTCTATTACGCCTCGTACGGCAAGGATAAGATAACCGTCCTATCGAATAAAAATCCCATCATGGAAATTCCGTATGACAGCTCATCGCTTCTTATCGGCATGTATATACGGGATGACGGTACTATCGCGGGTTATACGCTTGGAAATGCGGAACGATTTTCTACTACTCTCAACGGAATAACCTACGGCACTTTCGACAGATGGTTCGGAAAAATCGCGGTTTCTCCCGACGGAAAGGATTTCGTATTTTACTATGAAGACAACGAGATGGGATATATCAACCGCTCAGGAAAGCTCTACGGCCCATTTGCTACCGAGGGGCATGGAAAGATACATCTTTCTCCCGGCGGCAGACTGTTCTACGCGCCGTATTTCGGGGAAAACGCCGCACAGTGGATAGCCTCGGTTAATACGAATTATGGTCCCTATTCTATTATAGAGAAATTCAATCCCGCGCGGGATTACTCGGGTTTTGTACTAGTGCATACCGATATGACCTCCCATTTCATCAATCTCAACGGTTTGGATATCGCAGTCTCCGATAATATCTGCGATGCCGTGTTGCTGACAAACGGAAACGTCAGGTATGTAGTCATAGAGGATAATCATGTACAGATGAAGAAATGGATAGCAGGGGATAATTAAATCTCGTCGATATAGATATCGCCATCGTGCTCGTAGACCATCACAACCCGGTGGGTTTCGATGAATCTGAACGCGAAGTGCTGATACCCGCCGTAGACTTTTCCGTTTATATTCAGATAAGTCAGGCCGTCCTTTTTATAGATAAATCCGAAAGAATCGCTGTCATCGGAAAAACGCGGGGTCTGAACCCAGTCGTATCCCCCGAACACATCGTCCCCGACATTGACATACCAGATTCCGTTATCGCGATAGCGAAAGGCGCATTTAGAACCGTCGGGAGAAAAAACAGGTTCTCTTTCAGCGGACGAATCTTCATTACTTCGATAAATAGGATGATCGAGTTCCACTCACACCTTCCCAAAATATGCTGGATTAACAGATCCGGCGAAATACCGTTCCCCTCAGAATTCCGTACGCTGATTTTATCGGTAAAAATCGATATAAACTATCCTATCAATGAAAATTTGTGAAGAAAATTTTCAGCGCTAAATTTCCAAGCTAAAAGTTGACCATTATCCCGAATGGCATTATCATATTTTGGTTAAAAATCGGTACAATGCTGGATACATAATATTAGAGGTGCGTCATGACTGCATACTATCTCAGTTTTGAAAAGCCGATAGAGGAAATTGAAAAGAGTATAGCCGAACTAAGGGAATCCCATTCAGGAAACAGAGAAGTCGATTTTTCTATTGAGATCGATGAGCTTGAGAAGAAGAGGGAATACCTTATCAAGACTATCTATGAAAATTTAACTCCATGGCAAGTTACTCAGGTTGCCCGCCATCCCGAGCGTCCAATCTTTTCCGATTACCAGAAACAGCTATTCGACGATTTTCTGGAAATACACGGCGACCGTTTATTCCGTGACGATCCTGCAATCGTAACCGGATTTGCCCGTATCGGAAACGAAAAATTTGTCATAGTCGGCGAAGACAAGGGAAAAGATACCAAGGAAAAAATACGCCGGAATTTCGGAATGCCGAATCCCGAAGGATACCGTAAAGCTATGCGCGCCATGCGTCTGGCAGAAAAATTCAAGAAGCCGATCCTGTCTCTTATCGATACTGCGGGGGCATATCCCGGAATTGAGGGAGAGGAGCGCGGCCAGGCCGAAGCCATCGCGCGTAGTCTTTTTGAAATGTCGGGGCTGAAGACCCCTATCATTTCGCTTGTAATCGGCGAAGGCGGAAGCGGCGGCGCATTGGCGATTGCTGTCGCCGACCGTGTCCTGATGCTCCAGAACTCCATCTACTCGGTTATTTCCCCCGAATCCTGTGCATCTATCCTTTGGCGCGACGCAGGTCTCGCTGAACGGGCAGCGGAAGCGTTAAAGATGACCGGGCCTAATCTTCTTAAACTTAAAGTCATCGAGGAAATCATTCCGGAACCTATGGGCGGAGCTCATAGGGATACCGCCGCGACGATGAAAAACGTGCGTACATCAGTCCTGAGGCATCTCGCTGAGCTGAAACGTATATCTACTCCCAAGCTAATCCAAAAGAGATACGAACGTTTCCGAAGACTCGGAGCATTCGAAATCGTTAAATAAACCCTATTTCTAATACATTCGGAGGATGTAATGGCAAATCTGCAATCGCTTCTGACCAAAATGGAGGATCACAACTCTTTATTTGAAAATGAAATCCGCAATCTTTCCGTTCCATTATGTAAGGCTTTCTTTAAAAACGGGAAAATCGCACCTTCTTCTTTTAAAATAACAGATCAGGAACTCGGCACAAAAGATGTAAAGAAAGTAAATGAGCATTTTAAGAAAACAGCCGCAAATTCGGATAATAAAATACTGGAAGCCGTACAGGGAGAAACTAACCAGACGGGTTTGAGAATAGCCGTACTCTTTTCCGGGGGACCGGCGGCAGGCGGCCATAATGTAATTGTCGGTATTAAAAAAGCTCTCGGTCCAAAAAATACACTTCTCGGCACTGTTGCGGGGCCGAAGGGTCTGCTTGCCGGCGACTTCTTTGAAGTAACTGATGATGCCGTAAACAAGATCATCAATACCGGGGGATTTGATTTTCTTGGTTCTGACCGTACGAAAATCAAGACCGACGAACAGTTCGCAAAGGTTAAAAAAGTTGTAAAGGAACATAAATTGGACGGCATTATTGTAGTCGGCGGCGACGATTCGAACACGAATGCCGCAGTTTTAGCCGAACTTTTATACGATGACGGCGTAAAGGTTATCGGCGTCCCTAAGACTATCGACGGCGACCTTCAGATCGGTACCCTGCTTCCCATCTCGTTCGGGTATGATACAGCGACAAAAATATATTCCGAAATGGTCGGCAACATTCTTCAGGACACACCCTCCTCGCGCAAATACTGGCATTTTATAAAACTGATGGGCCGTTCGGCCAGCCATGTCGCTCTCGAGGTGGCGTTGCAGACAAAACCCGCGGTTGCGTTAATCTCCGAGGAGATAAATGAAAAAAAGATGTCGCTCGAGCAGATTGTTTCAAATATAGCGAACACAATAGCTCTCCGCGCCTCCGAAGGTATCAACCACGGTGTTATTTTAATTCCCGAAGGCTTGATAGAATTTATTCCCGAGATGAAGGAACTGATCTCGGAATTAAACGAGGTTATCGCGAAGTACCACGAGGATCTCGATGAATTACAGCTCCCGGAAAAAAAGGACTTTGTATATAATCAGCTTTCTCCGGTATCGGCCAAATTGATGGCCTCACTGCCGAATGAAATAGAGACGATGCTTCTGCTCGAACGCGATTCGCACGGCAACCTGCCGGTCTCCCAGATCCCGACGGAAAATCTGATGATTCAGATGGTCGAGGTCAAACTTCATATGATGCAGAGGCATGCGGATGACAGGCGTCATCTTGGATTGGACGAAGCCCGGGAAGCGAAATTTTTAAAATTTAAGCTTTCAACCCTGAATCACTTTTTCGGCTACGAAGGACGATGCGGTGCGCCTACCTTGTTTGACGCAGCATATTGCCTGAACCTCGGCTTACTTGCCGGGTCGCTTGTTCTCGACGGGCATACATGTTATATTGCTGCGATAACCGAACTTGATAAGGGCGGTAAAGCATTGGCGCTCCCCTTAACCGGGTTGTTGAATATCGAGAGACGGCAAGGCGCGGATGAGATGGTAATCGAAAAAGCGCTGGTTAAGATCAACTCTCCCGCGTTTCAGTTTTTTGAGGAACGCAGAGCCATCTGGGCGAGAAGCGATCACTTCTCAAGCCCCGGGCCGCGTCAATTATGGGGACCTGTGGCGCATCAGCTTTCATATACGGTCGCGCTGAATCAGGGATACGACTCTCTGATATTTAATCTCGGCGAAACCCATGCATTGAAGTAATCAAATAAACAGAGAGAGATGGGGCGATTATGAGAAGAAGTATTTTATCTTTAGTGCTTTTAGGGTATCTGTGTATATTCACAGTTACTGCGCAAGGCGCGCCCGTCACAGGGACTATTATCCTTCCGGATCCTGAAATCACGATCGAGGATAAAAGTAAGATCGATTTCATTGAAACCGGCGATACATCTCTCACCGATATGGGGATGAACCTGATGGGTATCGACCTTGAGGAATTAGCCACAAGCCGAATCAGCGAAAAGATACAGAGCCTTTTATTGCCCGATCTCGACGGCGGTACAAATAAAGCACTATCGCTAAACTCCCTCTCATATTTCAGGCTATTCTATGGAAAATTCGATAATCTCCTGATCGACTTCAATCTCGGAAAAAGCGCCGGTGTTATGAACTACCTGATCACTTACCTGAGGAATAAACGCGGCGGCGCGGGAATCGGCCCGAATACCTTTTTTAACACCGAGATGACTATCGATGACCTCAACGCTGGATTCCTTTTCTCGCTGAACGATAAACTCGATTTGAATTTGAATATGGGATACTACGAACGGGTAAACGGGCTTTATCTCAATCCCTTCTATTTACAGGAAAACAAACTTACCGTACCGGTGAAGGCGGAACTGATCTATCATATCGATATGATCTCCCGCTTGAAAATCCAGATATTCTATCAGGGGCTGTGGCTTGCCCATAAAAGTCTGACCAATAACATTGGTACGATTTTCTCTGAAGCGGGTCTTAACCTTTTCTTCCAATCTAATTTCAGTAAGGATAATTTCTACAAACTAACCGCCGAATACTACATGTTCAGCCGTGAGACCAACCGGAAACACCAATTCGCTTTTTCCGGATTGGATCGTTTTCCGATAGTCCAGGGAATATCTCTTGAGATCGGCGCTCATCTTTATGTATATTCGGAGAAGCCGGTTTTCTGGTATCCCAATGCGTCGGTAAATATCCAGATTTCAAATTTCATTACAATTCGCGGCGGCATTACCGGAAAGCAGGACGTATTTGCAATAAAAGAAATAATCAATAATAATCAACTCGATTACAATGACGTTTTTCCGCAGGAAAGATGGACCTATTTCGGGATGATCGATTTCTTCCCGTTTAAGGCATCGAAACTAAACTTCACCGCATCATATCATACCTATGGAAACTTCATGAGTTGGATATATTCCGGCACGCAGGATCTGTACTATCCGGCCATACTGACGAACATACAGATGGGCGAATTGAAAGCGTCATATGAGATGCTGATTACCGAAAACCTGATGCTGAATATTTCATACTCCTACTTCCTGACCGTTCACACGAATCTCCTTTTATGGAGTCGTGATAATGGGAGCATCAGTATCAACTTCAATGTTCCGGCATGGGGATTTGTGGCCCAGACTAAGGCGACTTACCGTTCAGAATTATTTGTCACACCCGGAGTTTCTATTCCCTATGCTATTATCTGGGATTTACAGCTATCCCAAGCAATCAATAAGGAAATCTATCTTCAACTGGATTTAAAGAATTTACTCAATCTCGAGAACTACGAGAAAGTTCATATTCCTAATTCCGGCTTCGGTTACCATTTTGGAATAAAAATTCTGTTATAAACCAAATTCTTGGAGGTTGTTATGAGAAAATTTGTTTTGTTTGCAGTATTGGGTGTAGTCATGGTTGCAGGACAGATTCACGCGGATACTACCCGTGCAATATCCCTTGGTAGTCCCATCGCGTTGGTGGATGATACGTTTCATATTAACACGTTCGCATCCAGATTACAGAATTTCCCTAGTGCCGTATTCTTTGGTGTTTCTGGCGCTACCGGAAATGTTGTCGCTTTTCCCGGTGTTGCGTTACGCTTGAGCGATGCATTTGCTTTCATGTATATTTATGACGAACCAGAAGGTTATTTCGGCGGGACTGTGCCTACGGCGTTGACAATTAATACACTTGTTGCGCCCGGAACCATTATGAATTCACCGTTAAATCTTTGGTACGCCTTAAAGATGGGTACTATGCAACTCGGTGTATTCTATCGTATGGGATATTTCTATGTCGATAGTGAAACATTTAACACCAATAATAATACTATTACAGCGAAGTCGATTGCATCAATCATTCTTCACACTATCTCACCCAGTTTAACCATTTTAAGCGAGGATAAAAGCTTCGGTTTTGATTTCGCCGTAAATCTGGGGATCCAATCTCTTGACGAAGTTATCAAGAATGCCGGTGCAACAAACATTGTTTCCGCTCCCGCTCTCAGAGTGCTTGGCATTACCGCCCAGTTAACCATGCAGTTGTCTACTGAATTCAGACTTGCTTTACGTCTAAACGCGTCTCATCAGAATAATAACTATGTTGATTATAATGTAAACGCCGGCAGCAACACGACAAATGCTAATTTCTTACAGCATGTAAATACCGTCGGTCTTACCGCAGGGTTCAAATATCAGATTATTCCTGCGCTCGCGTTATACTTCGACCTCATCGGCCAGTTAGGCCAAACTTATAACGGCGGATCCATTTCTGATTCATGGACTCTTCCTCCGTCGAATAATCTCGGCGCGGAATGGGTTGTCGACGCATGGGCGTTTAGAATGGGTGTAAACAGCCGCTACATAGTCACCACAACCAGTACTATCATTGACGGAAGAATTTCCGGCAAGGCTTATTCATCCTCTTTAACACACACCCCTTATATCGGTATCGGCTATAAGGCTCTTCCTTGGGCGATCAACTTTGTTATCGATCCCCAGATATTTACCAAAACAATTCTGGTTGTTTCCTCTGCGGCGAGCTATTCGCCTATCGTTCGTTTCCAGTTGAACTACGTCTGGTAAAATTATTTTCGATAAAGCCCCGCTTTTAGCGGGGCTTATTTTTTGCAATCGATATCATCCAGTGTGAGATACTTACCACTGCAGGAGTGATCGTTTCTGAATCGCGGTAAATGATGATGTGATGGATTACCGCATCCCGCATGCCTCTTTCAGGGACGCATGGGTTTGATATTTCCTTAAATTCATGTTATCATATTGCCTAATCTCAGACAGGATAATCTATGAAATTATTGATATTTTTTATTGCCCTCACTTCCTTAATATCAAATTCGTTGTTTTCTGTTGAATTCATGTCCTCCGATCAGGTCAAACCCGGCATGAAGGGTTTCGGCCTTTCGGTTTTTCACGGTTGGGCGCCCGAACGGTTCGAGGTAGAGATCATCGACGTAATGAAAAATGCAGTCCCCGGCCCGAACGGCGACATTATTCTCGCGCGGTGTACCGGGAATATTCTCGATAAGAGCGGTGTAATTGCCGGAATGAGCGGATCCCCGGTATATATCGACGGAAAACTGATCGGCGCAGTATCTTCGACATGGGCATATTCGAAGGATTCGATTGCGGGGATTACCCCTATCGCCCGTATGCTCGAACAGAAATCCCTACACGATCCCAATTACTTCAACCCTGAAAAATCACTGAAAAAAATAGCGACCCCTCTGGTTATGCACGGCGTATACGGCGACGTTAAAAAAATGGCTGACGACTTCTTCGCGGAGAAAGGATTTATGATTTGCGACGGGATCGGCGGAGGGGTAAGTTCGCCTGACGATAAATCCCTCAATCCCGGCGACTCGATCGCAATCAACTTGGTCGACGGCGATCTGAATATTGCCGCAATCGGGACGGTTACATACGTTTCCAATGACGATGTCTATATATTCGGGCACCCGATGGATCAGTTCGGCAATCTGCGTCTGCCAATATCGAAATCCTATGTGTATACCGTTATCCCGTCGATTGGCTTATCATTCAAGCTCGGTGCGGGTTCGGAACCTATCGGCAGTACGGTATTCGACGGACAAGCCGCAGTCTATTGCCAGATAGGGTCATCCCCGTCTATGATACCGTTGAAAGTGAGTATCGATACCCCGGCGGGAAAAAACGAATTCAGCTACAGGATCGCCGACGATTCTTTTTATTTTCCGATGCTTGCAACTGTCGCGCTTTCTTCCTCCTTGTCGCGTGTTCTGGGCATCATGGATAATAAAACGATTTCCTATGGGTTTAAAATGAGGCTTTTGATTGACGGAAAAGAAACCGAATTTACCAACTCGTATATTTACTCCATCGATCCGAGCTACTATTCATATATGTTTATGTTAATGGATCTTCGTTATTACTTTTCGACATTCATGAATACCGACCTCGCGAAAGTAAAAATCCTCGATGCGCAAGTGAAAATATCCGTAAAAAAAGGCGTGAATTATTTTGTAATAAATGACGCTTTTTCAGATAAACCCGGGTATTTTCCCGGGGAGACTGTGAATATCCATGTACTCATGAGGGATTATCCTTCCGGGTCAAAAACAGTCATTATTCCGTTAAAACTCCCCAAGGGAATCAAACAAGGAAAATATAAGATATTTATTGCAAATCAGCCCTCTGTTTACTATCAAATTACAAAGCTTTTTCCGGACATAGCATGGGTGCAGAGCATGAAAGAACTGCTTAAAAATATATCTATGTTTCTGGACAATACCAGATTGCAGGCGGTTTTTATCAACATTGAAGACGGTGTACAGATTTCCGATAAAAAGATGTCAAAATTCCCGTTAACTTATATCTCTCTCCTAAATATAAAAAATATCGCCGACCGTTTTTACCTTTTCCCGAATATTACTGAGGGAAATCTTCAGTTTAAATACCCCATTTTCGGGTTTCAACAGTTACAGATAAATATATATGAAGAAAAGAAGCCGATAAAACCTGAGTAAGAGGTTAGCTGAATGCAGCCGAATTTTGAGAAAATCGTCCACGGTGATAAACTCGACCGTTTTTGGACGATCCCGAATTTATTATCGATCCTACGTATCATTCTGGCAGTCCCCATTGGAATTCTATTATGGATGAATACTCCCGTTTATTATCTATGGGCGTTCATACTCGTCGGGGTAGCATATATCACTGATTGGCTGGACGGAACTATCGCTCGCGCCACCAATTCGGAGAGCCGTTTCGGTAAAATGCTTGATCCGATCGGCGACAAGGTGATCGCTTTTGTGGTTTCGCTGATCCTGCTGATACACGGATATTTTCCATTATACCTTTTTCTAACTATTCTCATCCGCGATCTGGGTATCTCGCTGGGCGGTTTGTATGCTCTGAAGCGGAAAAATCTGATGGCAAACCCGAATATCGTGGGAAAACTCTCGACCTTACTTCTTGGAATTATTCTGCCGTTATATACGGTTAAGCATTCTATTATTACTCAGCAGGGAGTCTCATGGCTGAATACTGCGGTCGATATTACGGTAGAGTACGGTTCATACCTAGCATTTGCTTTTCTGATTGTTTCTGCAATTATATATACCGTTACATTTTTCCGCAATATCCTTAAAGCGCAGGACGGGGGGAAGCAATGAAATATGTCGTATTCCTGATAGACGGAATGGCCGATTACCCGATCCCGGAACTCGGCGGAAAAACCCCGCTTGAGTACGCCTCCACCCCCAATATGGATAGGCTTGCATCTGAGGCGGTATTCGGCACACTGCTTACCCTTCCGAAAGGATATTCTACATCTTCCGACGTCGCGAACATGTCCATCCTGGGATGGGATCTTTCCAAATGTCTAACCGGACGGGGAGCCGTAGAGAGCTACGGCGCTGGAATAGAAATGGACGATCATACCATTGCTTTCCGGATGAACCTTATCACAGTCAAGGACGGTATCCTTCTCGACTACTCCGCCGGGCATATCTCGGAGGAGGAAGCGAAGGAATTGATCGATTATCTCAAGGAAAACCTAGAATCCGATAAAATCGGCATCCGCAGCGGGGTGAGTTACAGGAACCTTCTCTACCTATATGGTGACGAATTTACCGCGGATGTGGATTATGAGAAACCCGATTCCTCTCACGGGCAATACTGGGAAGACATTCTTCCGAGCGCAAACGATCCGCTTGGGGTAAAAACCGGTGAATTATTGGTAGAATTAATCTATAAATCCAAAGAATTACTAGAAAACCATCCGGTGAATAAAAAACGTATTGCTGAAGGAAAATATCCCGCTAACCTCATCTGGCCATGGAGCGGAGGCAGCCGCCCAAAGATGCCATCCTTCACCGACCTGTACGGAAAAACCGGAGCGGTTGTTTCCGCGGTCGATGTTATCTTAGGTTTAGGGCGTTTAGGAAAAATGACAGTGGTAAAACCCGAGGGTGCTACCGGGTGGATTGACACCAACTATGAAAATAAGGCGAACGCCGGATTGGACTTATTGCAGACCCATGATTTTATTTATCTCCACGTCGAGGCTGTGGACGAATGCGGTCATCTGGGCGACCTGAAACTCAAGATAAAGTCTATCGAAGATACCGACAGGCGACTGATCGGCCCGTTTCTGGAGGGTTTTAGATCACGTTTCTCCGAGGAACTCCGTGCGGCAGTCCTGCCCGACCATCCCGTACCGGTCAGTATTCGCGCACATACCCGGGATAAAGTTCCGTTTATGATATCAGGGGCTAATGTCGCTGCCGACCCGCATATCAATTACTACAATGAAAAGACTGTGCTCGGCGGGAAATATGTAGACCTCAAGGGACGCGAGTTTATGGATTTGCTCTTCAAAACAGGGAATATATAAGACTGCCCCGGTTTCCCGGGACAGTCCGTTATCGGTTATTCGCCGTCCTGTTGACCATTATCTTCCTTTCCGGAAAATGCTATTCTCAGGATCGGAACCAGAAGAATTATACTCATAAAAAAGAATCCCTTTCCCCACCATAAATCTTTCAGAATCGCTCCAAGCACCATACATCCGACCGACATTATAAGCAGTATAACCATTATTACTACTCTGCTGCCGCCCGTTTTTACCGTTTCCGTCCGTACTTTCATGAGTTCCTCCATTCACTGAATAATATCCCGTTACTCTCATTTGATCACCGCATGAGAATAAGGAATACACTATCACGCATCGCCTCCGAAATTCTACTGAATACCTGATATTTCGAGCGGAGGCATCCTAAAAACAAAGAACTGTTTGGATACTGCTAAGCTAATGAAGGAGGAGGAATTGGAAATGTTTGAAAGGTTCTAAAAACAATGAATTGGGGTATGAGCGTGTATCTGTCGTTTTGATGATAATCTTCCTGAAAAAAAACGAACTGGGGATACTCAATCAGAAAAGCAAAAATACACTTGATATGTTTTTTAAAATCGGCGGGCTTCCCGAATCCGGAAGATATTTTTTCCAGAAACGCAGGGTTTTGTACTACATCATTCGAAACAAAAAAGCTTTTATCGCTTCTTTCCGTATTCGCAGACTGCAGAGGAAGGATGCCGTTATTTAAAAGCGCGAGGATAAATATAATTATTTTCGGGAGGCTAATCATAGAAACTCGTTTCATATATCGAAACCTCTGATAAATAATAATATATTTCTATTAATAAGTAAAATAATATTGCCTTTCGTAAAATATATTTAATAAGGTTCTAATAATATGCCCCAGTCTCCCACCATACCCGGCGCATTTAGATTTGCGTTCAATATTTCCAAATACATGGCTCTGGAAATATGTTCCGCGCCCAGACTCTCCAGATGATTGGTATGAAGCTGGCTGTCAATAACCGCAAATCCCGCGTTTCCGAGTTTTTGCGCGAGGGTAATGAACGCTGCTTTCGATGCATCTGTAACCCTGGCGAACATAGATTCCCCGAAAAAACACGCGCCGAGCGAAACGCCGTACAACCCGCCAACAAGCTTACCGTTCTGCCATGCTTCGGCGGAATGGGCATACCCCTCCTGATGAAGCGCGGTATATGCTTCGATCATATCGGGCACAATCCATGTTCCGTCCTGCCCCTCGCGCGGCGCTTTCGAGCAGCATGTAATAACCTCCCGAAAAGCGGTATCGAAACGGATATCGAAGACACCCTTTTTCAGGACACGTCTCATCCTCTTAGAAATATGTATTTTTTCGGGGAATAGTACAAATCTGGGGTCAGGCGACCACCAGAGTATGGGAGTATCGCTGGAGTACCACGGGAATATGCCGTGTGAATAAGCCTCAATAAGACGCGCATTTGATAGGTCTCCCCCTACCGCCAGTAATCCGTCGGGTTCGGAAAGCTCTACTGACGGAAAAACAGCAAGATCGATCAGCTTATATACCGGCATATTATTTAGGTTTCTTGGAAATCTCTATTACCAGATCATCGTTTACAATCGCTGCGTGAGCGTTCCCGCCCTTTTTAAGTTTCCCAAAAAGAACTTCGTCTATAAAAACGCTCTTTACCTTTTCCTGTATCAGACGCGCTATCTCCCGAGCGCCGAATGTATCCGAGTATCCCTTTTTTGCAAGCCAGTCGATACTCTCGGAGGGCATTTCGAGAAATATCTTCTTCTCTTCAAGCTGAGCACGGAACTCGTCGATCTGCTTCCCGACTATCCGCCGCACGATCTCAATCGGAAGTTTCCGGAAACCCACGATACAATCGAGACGGTTCCGGAATTCCGGCGAAAATATCCTCTCGACCTCTTTTGGAATCGCACCCGAGCCGGAAATCTCCGGTTTTTCAGTGAAACCCATCGACGGTTTTTCAATATCCCGCGCTCCCGCGTTCGATGTCATTATAATAATGACATTCTGGAAATTAGCCTTCCGCCCCTGATTATCCGTCAGGGTCGCGTAATCCATCACCTGCAGGAGGGTATTATAGATATCCGGATGCGCCTTCTCAATTTCATCCATTAACAGAACTGAGTATGGTGATTTTCGGATAGCGTCCGTAAGCATCCCGCCCTGATCGAACCCGATGTATCCGGGAGGCGCCCCTATTAGGCGGGCTATCGTATGTTTCTCCTGATACTCGCTCATATCGAAACGGTTCAGGGGGATACCCAGGCTCAAAGACAACTGGCGGGCTAGCTCGGTCTTTCCAACCCCGGTCGGGCCGACGAATAGGAAAGAAGCGACAGGCTTATTTGGTTCACGAAATCCCGCGCGCGACCGTTTGATCGCGTCTACCACTAAATGTACCGCATCGTCCTGCCCGAATACGGTATGTTTCAGTTCGGCCTCAAGATTCTTTAGCTGCTTCGCCTCGCCGGAACTGATACTCTTTTCGGGAACCTTCGATATCTTAGCGATAATTTTTTCAATATCGCGGGTATGGATGCGGGGCTTCTTTGACGTCGCCCTGCCCGACGCGAGTTTCGCGAATGCCCCGGCCTCGTCGATCACATCGATCGCCTTATCGGGCAAATGAAGGTCTTGGATATACCGTGCGGATAAATCGGCAGCGGCACGCAGGGCATCGTCATTATACACAACATTATGGAACGTTTCGTAATAAGGTGTGATGCCCTTCAGTATCTCGTAGGTCTCGTCGGGGGTAGGTTCGGTTATTTCGATTTTTTGGAACCGACGAGATAACGCCCTATCCTGCTCGAAATACTTTTTGTACTCCTCGTATGTGGATGTCCCGATGCATTTGATCCTTCCAGCGGTTAAAATCGGCTTGAGGATATGGGACGCATCCAGCGCGCCGCCCTGTACCGCACCCGCGCCGATTATCGTATGTATCTCATCGATAAAAAGGATCGAATTAGGGATTTCCTTCAACTCGTTCAGTACTTTCTTCAGGCGTTCCTCGAAATCCCCGCGGAAACGCGTCCCGGCGAGAAGCGAGCCTATATCGAGCGAGTAAATCCGCGTACCGGCAAGCGTTTTGGGCACTTCATCCATCGAGACCAGCCGCGCGAGGCCTTCCACTATCGCGGTTTTACCGACACCCGGATCGCCTACAAAAATGGGGTTATTCTTGTACCGGCGCGAGAGAACCTGTATCGTCCTTTCGATTACATCGTCCCTGCCGACTAACGGATCGATTTCCCCGCGTTTCGCTTTTTCGATCAGCTCGACAGTATATAGTTTCAGGTACTTCTTTGTTTTGGATTTTTTTTCCTGTTCGGTCGTGCTTTCTTCCTCTTCCTCGAATTCACCGGAATTCCCGTCCCAGCTTTCCAATTCCTCCATTTCTTTTAGGGAAAACTCCTCCGACTCATCGGATTCGTTCGGAAGAACGGAAATTCCATGCGAGATAAAATTCAGAATGTCGAGACGGAAGACTCCCTGTTTTTCGAGAAAATGCACCCCGAAGGAATTTTTCTCATCGTATATCGATACAAAAATATCGCCGATATCGACAATTTCGCCGGATGATGTCTGGGAATGCAAAAAAGCGCGGTTGATAACGCTTCTGAATCCAAGCGATTCAGAAGGAGTGCCCTGTTCCCGATGGGGAATCTGGGGATTTTCAAAAAATCTCTCTAAGTCCTTTTTCAGAGTTTCGACATTAATCCCGCAATTAACCAATATCCCAGCCCCTTTATTATTAAAAAGAGACGCATACAAAATATGTTCGGGAAGTATATATTCATGACCCCGTTTATTCGCCTCGCTGACGGCGGAAAGGAGTATCATGTTTAAATCGGTACTAATCTCCATAGACCCTCCCACGGCTATGCCGGTTCACAACTACATCTCAAGGGAAAACCATTTTCGTTAGCGAGATCATGTACCCTCGATATTTTTGACATCGCGATATCGTAGGTAAAAACCCCGCATTGCCCCTGCCCCTTCTTGTGAATATCCAGCATTATCAATGTAGCCTCTTGTTCCGGTAGATGGAAAACTGCCAGCAAAACCTCAACGACAAATTCCATTGTCGTATAATGGTCGTTATGCATTATGACCCGAAACAAGGGTGGTTCCTGCAATTTCCTCTTTGTTTTTATCGCCTCGGATAAACCGGGTTTGCTATTCTCTCTAGGCATTATTTTCTCATTCGATATTATGTATATAATAAGTAAAAACTTTCGGGAAGTCAAGCGGTTTCATTCTGTCTTGTTATTCTACGATATGCTGATATGTTACTTTACTTGTATTACCTGACCGGGGCCGAGGATGTTATTCTCGAACTCAGGTTCGCCTTTTACCTTAATATTACCGGAACCCATTATTTTTGATTTAATTTTTCCAAAAACCTCTATTTCACAATTTCCTGAACCCCAGAGTTCTACATATGCGGTTTCCGAACGGAAATCCTTTCCCAAAAAATTGCCCATACTGTTAATCCCTATCGAGGTATCTATACATTTTCCTTTTATCATTAACGAGCCTGAGCCCGATATCTGGAAATTACCTTTATGGGATTCAATATCCGCGTCAATATTTCCCGAACCGGAGAGACTTACAATTACATTTTCAATTTTCCCTTGAATGGTAATACTGCCCGATCCCTCTAGTATCACGGAAAGATCGTCGTTTGTCACAATGCCGGATACAACAATGCTCCCGGAACCATTGAGTTGTACTTTTTTCAACTGAGGGATGACGATATTGACGATTAACTGTGTGCTGGTTACACTCGACTGATTTGCAATATACAATACGCCGCCATGAACTTCTGTAATAATTGAATCAACCAGATTATCATCAATATTTATTTCCACCTTTTCATTTTCGCCGATACTAATATTCATCATGCCTTGAGATTCGAATACTACCGAATCGAAGGCTTTTATATTTCGCTCCGCCTTAATAGAAATTCCGGACCCGGCGGTAGTACATGAAATCAATAAAAACATGATGAAATGGGGAATAATCATTCTGAAGAGAATCTGCATAAACTTTCCTTGGTAAAACGATATGGAGATAATCAAACAACATAAATTTTCTTACAAAATACATGAATTATCCGAAGCGATTTGTTTGGCGTTATGATTTTTTATAAAAAAGAAAATATTTTTATAAAATACTCCGATAGTGGTATTCCTAATATTCTGCATTTATGCTAGAATATTACTATCAGATTGTTAATAACCCCCAGATATATCAGATGTTCAGGGAGGCGGTGTTTTATACACCGCCTTTCCCTATTTATACTAGATCTTAATATTGACGCCGCTGAATATCTTTAACATCGGGGACGTATCGCTATATGCCGAACCTTTCAGGAATACTCCTGTGGAAAGTATTAAATCCATCGAATAATCCAAGTGCAATTTAATCAGAACCGAAAATTCCGACCCGATGTACGAATTTGTCAGATTTGCGGAAGGATCAGATATCGGGCTTTCAGCAATCGCCTTATTCAGCATCATCGCATTCAGCTTAATCGAGAGCACATTCCCTAACCCTAAAAATCCGGACAGTTTCAACAGGATGAGGTTGGAAAATTTCGGGAACAGTACCAGACCGGTATCCACATAACCCGGCGCGTAGAACAGGGAGTCCTGAGAATCGGTGTTTCCGGAGGGATACGTGCTCGTCCTGCTTGCATCTCCGCTCGAGTAGCCCGCTGAGAAAATCAGGCCTGCAGAGGGAGTGTTTGCCATTTTCCAGATGAAATCGAACATCGCGCTGAATGATGAGATGGTAGCTGTCTGGTTCTGACCCCCTTCGTATACCGCAGATAAACGATAAGCGAGGTTTCCGCTGAAGCTGCCCATATTTAACAATTCGAGGAAAAACGGCTGATAATGCGTATTTGTTGATGTATCAAAGCTGTAAAAAAATCCCAGTGAAAGCTTTTCACCGATCAGGTCGTATCGTGAGATAGTGATACCGCCGGTATAACGCTTAGCCCCCTCGGTCTGTTCCTCAGGATTGAACTCGAACGAGTTTATCAGATTTGGCAGGAGACCATAATAAAGCACGAGTAAATCGATTTCAGTTCCCAGTAGAACTGCCTTAAAGTTCAACCCGTCACCTTTTCCCGCTATCACCATTCCGCTCAGCTTTTTAAAGTAATCCCGCCCTAAGACCAATTGGATTGTATCGCCGGTATAGTTTACTAAAAGCTTATCGATGAACAGATTGTTTGTCCACGAGCCGTTTGTAAACGATCCGGACGCATTATACATCGCATAATCGCTTAAACCGAATGAAAAATACTTCTTTTCATCCAGATATATGTTAAAATACAACCCGGCGTTATTCAGGAGAATGTAACTGCTGGAATTAGTCGACGGATTGGAATTAACAAACGTAAAACTATCCCGCAGACTCCAGTCGAAATAGATACCGAATACCCTCGATGCGCTTAATAAAAGAAAAAATATTATCCCCGCTCTCATTTTCATATTTCGTCCCCTTATAAGCGCTGAGGTTCAATACTAATTCCCAGTACCGGCAGATTAAGGTAATTCTGCAGCAGGTTTAACAGATCCTGATACTGAGTTTCGTCAAACGACGGGTTAAGCCCTGAAATCCCGGTTATTACTTCATTCATGATATCGGAATTAGGGGTAAGACCCAGCCCAGATGACTGTGCTTCCTGTCCTACAAACAACGATCCGACTATACCGGAAATGTTTTCAATCGACACTTCGCCGATTAATACGATTACTGTCATCCCTTTATCGGGAAAATACATTACCAATTCTTCAGTTCCGCGTACAGACGCGCTTCCGTCAGGAGTCTGCACGGTAAAACCGATTTTACCCTGGGATGCCTGTTTGTCATATTTTACCTTGACTTTACCCAATTCAAGGTTGACGCCGCTTTTTGTTTTATCGTCTTTCGTTTTTTCGGTATAAGTCGCTTTGGACAATTCTTTCAGCTTGAACTCACCCGCACCGTAGGTAATGACAACAGACGAACTAAAACCTGTCATGATGGCAGTACCGTCATTTATCTGCATACCGGTTTTTGCGGTCTGCCATTTACCGCCGATCATCGCCTTAACGTCACCCTTCACGGATTTAACCTTTCCCGCATATGCGGATGCCGCAGTAAGTACCAATAAAACTACTAAAATTTTTCTCATCTTACTTTCCTCCTTCTTCTACTTCATCTTCATCATCCGATGGATATAACATGGATTTGATGCGGTTAATAACACCGAGCAAATCCTTCCCGGTAACCATTCTATACTCGCTATACTTCGATGAAAACACTTTTACATCAGCGAGGGACAGAAATGCGTACCTGTCCAATCCGGTGACTTTATAAAGAAACGCCGACGGTAAATTGAATTCTTCAATAATGATTTTTGACAGTTTACCATAAGACAGCGAGTCTTTTGCCACAGTAGAGAATTGCTGCATCTTCGGCCCTGACAATGCGTCTTTCAATTCGATGCTCGGGTTTTTTATCGCCGATACAAACCAGACCCCTTCTTCGACCGATACGGTATCCTTCTGAAGTACCGCATCGATATCGGATGTGGTTAATCCCATCGCGAAATTCGCAACGAGAACCATCACCGCAATCCAAAACGTTTTCATGCCATCCCTCCTTCTTACTTATCCTTTCGATTTCAACACATAAACGCCGTTCCAGTTCGCGGGCGGCGGATTCTTTATAAATTCCTGACACCGCTCCATATACACCGCAGACGGCGGGTCAGAATATTTTTTATCGCATTCCTCAAAAATCTTCTTGGCGGCCTGCCATTTTTGTGACTTATATAATTCTAGAGCGTTTTTAAACAATTCGACCGTATTGTTGTTTTCAGGGGATGCATCGGCTTTTCTGTCGATCAGTTCGAATACCCTGATGGGCTGATCTTTCCCGATTACCTTCAACGTATCCAGTTCGCGGGCGAGAAATACATCTTTGACCGCCTCGTATGTGGTTTCCGATATCATGGAGCCCGTACCATAGAATTTATTCGCTCCCTCGAGACGGGATGCGAGGTTTACGGTATCCCCCATCATGGTATAATCCATTCTCTGCTGGGAACCCATATTTCCGACTACGGCGTCACCTGTATTAATGCCCATACGTACGATGATCTCGGGCTTACCCTCGCTCTTCCATTTTGCACGGAGTTGAGTGAGTCTTTTCTGCATATCGACTACTGCGTTGCAGGCGCGTACGGCGTGATCTTTCTGTACAAGCGGTGCGCCGAAAAATGCCACAATCGCGTCGCCCTCGTATTTATCGACAGTTCCGTTCACTGAAAGAATGATATCGGTCATCTCGGTCAGGTATTCGTTAAGGAAGCCGACCAATACGTCAGGGGTCATCCCCTCAGATATTGAGGTAAACGCCTGTATATCGGAGAAATACGCGGTAATCTCACGCCTTTCGCCGCCCAGATTGAGAAGCTTAGGGTTATCGATAACTTGCTTTACCACTTCCGGGGAAAGATAGTGCATGAATGCTGTCTTGATAAAATTCTTCTCTTTATCAAACCGGATAAACTTAGCTACGACATATCCTATGTAAGTTATCGCAATACCCGCAAGCGTCATCGCGTAATTAAATACCATACCAAGCCATGAAATTGCCGCCAGATAGGCAAATAACAGGAATATCAGCGCCCCGATTGTCAGAAGGACTTCCTGTAACGCGGATTTTATCCGTCTGTCGAATATCAGGATGAGAAGAGAGAATACCAGCATTAGCGATAGATCCATCCACCAAGGCACATTATAGAGAAAAGCCTTTTGATAGATCGTATTCAGTACATTTCCGTAAACCAGCACAAGAGGCGATAACGGATCGATCGGTAGGGAACCGACATCTGTCTGGGATGTTGATGCGTTCCCGATGATCACTATTTTTCCTCTGACCTTAATTAAATTCGATATTATTTCCTGATTTTCATTGCTGATTTTTGTAAGGGTCTCTTTATCAAAAATATCCGCATATTTATTCAGATACTGCTGATTGTTATAAAAATTAATAAAATGTACTATCGGCAGGTGTGTAAAAGAACCTAAAAATGGGTTACTCCAGTTAATGAGAAGATTACATTTTTCATCCACCGGTATCCGGATATCCCCATTAGTGGTTGGAAGAAGGACATACTGCCCGGGAACAATGACTATATTGCTTCTAACGACCCCTAACTCATCCAGCAAAGCGCTCACAGCAAGCTGAGGTATGAGGTAATTTGTACCCAGGGTATGGAATAATGCGATCCTGCGTACTACCCCGTCAAAGTCGTATTCTACCGACGTATACCCGACGCCCTTCGCGCCAAGATAGAGAGGGTATACCGGTAATTCCATTGCGTTATCCTGAATCAATTGATCGGCGAGCTTCTTATTTCTCAATGGAATGAAAAAAGCGTCGGCAATACTCTGAAGATCATATTCGTTTTCTTTCGCGGTCGATTCCACACCCCTGCATGCTAAATAGACGTTACCCGTCTCATATATGCTCTTTCCTAAAATACGATCCGGGTTCATCACAATCTGCTCAAGCAATTGCTGCCCCGGGATGGTTGTCCCATATTGGGAAACGTATTCGTATTTCTCTATATCCAACTGAAGTTCGGATTTATCGATAAACTCGATATCAACAATTACCTTTTCGGCGCCGAACATATAGAGCGCTTCCAACGCCTGCCCCATTACCGAACGCGGCCACGGCCATCTGCCGATCGCATCGATAGATTGGTTGTCAATATCGACATAAACTATTTTATCCCATTCCGCAGGTTTAGCCTTGATATTCGAGTAAAGATCATATACTTTTAAATGAAAGAATTTTCCAACATACGTCAGGGAAAAGAGTATTCCAAAAACCAATCCGGCGGGAATGATGGCATAATGCAGGTATTTTTTTACAGCATCCCAAAAACTCTTTTTTACATTTTTCATGAGTTTGAACTTCCAATTTTTATTTACTCTAACCTATTTTAAAGAAAAAATCAATTACTGTCAAACGAATAAAACAAAATATTCCTAAAATCAGCTATTTTATTTTGCAAAATCGAAATACCGCGTCTGTTCATCCAAAAAACACTGCATTTCACCTACTCAAAGAATAGAATTCCCCCCACATCCTTTATCGTTCCGGTTGTTATCTCGATCAGTTCGCATCCGGCATTGCGAATATAACTCGTAATATCATCGCCACCCGCAATATTTCCCAACGAACCCGAGATAAAAACCCGGTTTCCGTGCCGTCCCATCGCGCCGCCGATAAAACCATGAGGAACTCCGTCCAGAGCAACACCTACGGGGGTGATGTAAAGCACATTAAATCCCGATAGGTTTAATTTTTCCTCGATTCCCCGGTCGGAAGTGATAAATCTCCCGCCGCCTAACGGCAGAAGATTGCAGCGGGTATACCCTTGCTGAACATTAATTGTTTTCCCAGAACCCCAGTTATCCAGAATTGCCCGATCAGTAATATCGGTACGATGCACAAGAATCCCGCCGGAAATAACACAATTATATAACGCTGTCCACGGATATTCCGCGCCGACATCCCGATACCCGGCCTGATAAACTATACCCTCATTTTCCAGAGTTTTCAAGTAGTATTTTGGGGTATTCGGCGCGGCGATCACACCGTTCTCCGTCTGGCAGAAAAATATATCCGGATGCCCGGCGATAGCGGGATATACAATTCCCTTTGTCATGAATTCCACGACCTTGCCGTAACTCCGCAGGGTTTCTTTTGCGGCATCGTCCGCGCGGGCGTCAATCATAATCAGCATGGAACTCCCTTCCATTGAGATTGGTATCTTCAGCAAACCCAACCGAACGGAACCGCTCTTCCAGCATCTTTCTGTTCATCCCTTTGAATCCCGCCGCATAGTTTATTTCACTCGTTTTTATGTATATTTTTATCCCGCGCGTTTTATCCCCCTTGATCCCCGCAAGTTTCCGTCTCCATAATTCTGTATAGACCATTTCGCGGAACTGGGGGTGAAACGGCCCCGTAACAACGGCGGCGCCCTCCACCAAGTCCTCCGAAACATGCAGCCCGATCTTTATGATATTTACCCCTCCCGCTTCAAGAATATCCGCCATATCCGCAGTCCATTCTACGGCATCCTCCAATGAAATCGGATGGTATTTTCCCGTTCGGTATTCGTCCGCAAGCGGAGTACCGTCGATAACTACTGCTGGATAGATACGCGCATCGTGTGCCCCTATCGAAACCGCTAGACGTGCGGCATCTATACAATATTCCCGTTTATCGCCGGGAAGTCCCGGCATGAATTGCAGCCCCAACCGGAAACCGTTCCGCAGTATCATTTCCGATGCCTTGACCGTATACGCGGAGGTATGCCCTCGCCCGGAAAGCCGGAGAACCTCGTCGTTCAACGACTGCGCCCCAAGTTCGATGGTTTTAACAGAGTATTTCCTGAGAAGATCGAGCACGGATTGGTTTATTCTATCGGGGCGTGTGGAAAGCCGAATCCCGTCCGCTTGCCCCTTTACTATATAGCCTTCGGCGGTTTTCAGGTACTTTTCCTGAATATCGTACGGGAGCGCGGTGAATGTCCCGCCGAAAAACCCGACCTCTATCGACGTGTTCTCCCGGGGGATTGTCGAAAGATGCATGCGGAGGATACTTTCGACTTCTTCAACCGGGGGAGGTTTTCGGATAGCGGTGATTTTATTCTGGTCGCAGAACACGCATCGGAACTCGCATCCGGCAAAAGGAATAAAGACGGGTATCGTATAATGTTTATTCTTTTTCATTCCGCCAGACCGTTTTAATTCGTGCTAGTTCTTTGCCGTTATGGGTGTTCACTACCGACTGAAGGAACACCCTTCCGTGCCCGTCGAGCTTCCGGGTCCGGCAGACAATCCCGTCCCCGAACACCGTCTCCGCAAGAAAGTTTATTTCTATGGAGACGGGAATATTCGCGCTCAGGAAATCGTATGTCATACTTTCCTGCGCCCATTGCAGATAATGGGTATGATTGACGTGCCCGTTAATATCGATATCATGATATCGTACTTCAAACGTTTTTTCCGTATCCCATTCGCTTATCCCGTCGAGTTTTACAGGGACTCGGTCGAGTACACGCTCCCGCTTCGGAACATGAAACCGCGAGAATACGCCGTGCTTCCGGGCGGGGATTCTTCTCGACGGGTGAATGACGATCCAACTGGATACGCCCTTGGCGATCACGCTTTTATCGGGAGATTCAAGGAGAAAATCCCGGTATGCGAAGAGACTCTCGTTGCCGGCGGGCCACGTCTGTAATTCGAAATCCGCCCTCCATCCGGGAAGATGCCCGACCTCGATATACAGTCTGGCCAGCACCCATGCGAGGTCTTCTGGAATAAGCGTATAATAATCCACACCGAGATGGCGCGCATGCTCGGCCGCGCCTTCCTGAAATATCCCGGCAATCGATAATAATTTGAGTCTTCCGTGAGGATCGAGATCGACCGACCTGACGCCGCCCTTTTCGATCCAAACCCCGTTCACATCGCCCACGTGTCTATCTCCTAAAATGATGCTCAGTCATATTTTAGACGGATTTTCAGCCTGTGTCAATGAATTTTAGAATAAGATTCAGCCAAACATATCTACTTTCTATAGAAAATATCGCCGAGTTTCCCAAGGTAGGTCTTAGGCTCCTCCCGTTTCATCGAGGGCTCGGCCGGAGCCGCCGAGGGAGTCTCCGACAGTGTAACATTCAGCTTCTTTCCGCACTGATCGCAGAACAAAGAATCCACGTCTATTTCAGAATGGCAGAATTCGCACTTCATTTCGCCTCCTCTCCCGAACCGGGCTCGACCTCATTCAGTCCCTTCTGAATATCCTGCAGGTCTTTCTTATACTGTTCGAGACCCTGTTTGACAGTATCGACAGTTTTTTCAAACTGGCTGTTCCCCTTCTCGATCTCCGGATGATCGGGGATATCTTCAGCGGTAATCTTCGTCAGTTCGGCGTTATCGAACCCATCCTTGTCCATCAGATCGGCCACCCTTGTGGATTGCCTGCTCTTGATATACTTCTCGAAAAGCTTCCTCGATTCGCGGGCGTTCCCGAAATTCGGGCCCTTATTATCACAAAGCTCTTTCATATATGTGAGGAGTTTGGGTGTTACGCTCTCGTCGAACGTGTACCCCTCTTTTTTTATCATCAGTTTCGCAATTTCCATCAGCTCATCGGGCGAATAATCCTCGAAATGAAAATACATGTCCACTCTCGACTTAAGTCCGGGGTTGGCGTTGACAAACTGGTCCATCTCGTTCCTGTATCCCGCCGCGAAGACGAAGTATTTCCCCCGGTCGTCCTCCATCCGTTTGATCAGGGTCGTGATCGCCTCATGCCCGAAATCGTCGTCCTTACTTTGGTAGAGCTCGTACGCCTCGTCGATAAACAGTATACCGCCCATCGCCTGATCGCAGAGCCGGTTCACGAGCGGGCCGGTATGACCGACATACGATCCGACCATCCTGCTGCGGTCGACCTCGACGATATGCCCGTAGTCGAGCACGCCGATCGCCTCGAATATACTGCCGATCACCCTGCATACCGACGTTTTCCCGGTGCCGGGATTCCCGGTTAGGACTGAATGGAACGATATCGGCTTATCCTTGTCCATCCCCTGCTCGATACGCGCTTTCCGTATTTTCACCTGCCTGTAAAGGTCTTTGATAGATTCCTTGATATCCTTCATGCCGATAAATTCATCGAGTTCCTTCATGATCTCGTCGATGGATTTCCGTTCTTCTATTTTTCCCTGAATATCGTCGGGGATGATTTTCTTGTCCGCCGCATGCCGCAGGTAATACGCGTCGATAATCTTCCCTGCCTCCTGCACAGCCATATGCCCGTTCTTGGGATAACTGTCGGTATCGACTTTCTTTTCTTCCTTCACGAGCCGTCTAAAGCGTTTGTCGAGCTTTTCCAAAACGTCGGCGCCCACGGTAAACCCGTTTTTCACCAGCTCCTTTTCGGCGATCTTGGAAAGATGTTCGGGAGAGTAGTCCGCGATATAGAAAATATTCTTGAACCGCCCGATAAAACTCGCATTCTCGTCTTTCTGGAGAAACTCCCGCAGACCGAAGGGAAGACCTGTAAGGATCACGATCAGATTGTCGGACTTACGGTCGATCTCCGCGAGAAGCGTATTCAGAACGTCGCCGGCCTTCGCCTCCGGCTTGACCAATAGCTCGGTGTCGTCGATAAACAGGACTCCCCCGCGAGCGTCGTCGATCCGCTGTTTGAACACCCCCTTGCTCATTCCGATCAGGTCGTTGCTTTTATAAGTGACCGGTTCCTCTTTCTGGATGAGGCCGTACTCGAAAAAGATATGGCATAGGATTTTCCCGATCAGGGTTTTCGCCGTCCCGGAATAACCCACGAGCACGGTATTGAAGTTCATGGGGATCGTACGGCCCTCGCGCTTCATCCCCTCGATGACCGTAACCATTTTACGGATCTCGCCCTTGATCGTCTCCAAACCCACGAGGTCTTCAACCACAGGCATCGATTTCTTCGATTTTTCAGTTTCTACGGCAGTTCCGCAGTATTTACAGTATTTAGCGATGTCGCGGTTCGTCCTTCCGCAATTCGTACATTTCAGAGCCACATTTCCTCCTAAAGCTTCACACTTTTTATCGCATCAAGAAACTCATGAGCCTTCTGAGAGCCGATCAATACTTTTTTACCCTTGATAGTTTCAATCTGAACTCCCTGTTTTCCGCTCATCGTATAAGCCTTTCCGTACTTCGTATAGTGAACTCCCCACCCGCGCGTTTCCAGAAAAGGATCGAACTCGATCAATTCTGTCCTTGCGATCTCAGTCATTTCTATTTTCTTTGTTCTGAAAGAAAACGGAAATAATCGATAATAGACGGCGTCCGAGGAAACACGGACATCCAATTTCATAAAAAATAGGATCGCAGGAGCGATTAGAAAAGGGACGATGAAAAATATCGGGATAAAAAATCCGGGTAATGGAAAATCTCCCCCTTCTATTTCCGGAAGCACGCGGGTGAAAATCATAAATAAAGCAACACCCTCGGCAGCAAGAATGAGAAGCCATATCCACCATACGCGAAAACGCTGAGTCTCATGGAAAACGTAGCTGTCAAACGGCATTGAGTCCTCCCATATAGATCGTTCGATTTTTACTTAGAGGTAATTTCATTGCAAATTCTGCGAATCCCTTAGATTTGCGAAACATATAAACATCCTAAAAATAAAAAGGGACCGGTCGAAAAATATATTCCAATCATTTTGAGGCTAATTACTATTTCAAGATACTATTTATAGCATTCGCTAACTCGTCAGCTTTTAACGATCCGATCAGAACTTTTTTCCCGTTCTTCTTCTCGATCATAACGCCCTTTTTACCGGATACAATGTAAGCCCATCCCGATTTTCCATAACGGATTCCCCATCCGCCGTACTCCCGGATTGGATGGAACTCGATTGCTTCACATTTTACAATATCTTCCCGGGGGATACTCTTTTTCCTCAGATGAAGGGGAAAGTACTTGAAATATACCCCGTCCTGCGTTACATGCGTCCTCAACCCTAGAATTAGCATAAAAATCGGTAAAACTATAGACGTTGACACCCAAACTATTATCGTACCGGTATCAGACATGGGTTTATTTCCCCAAGGTATGTTAAGAATAATCTGCTGAACGAATGCCCACCACCCTAAACCGACAAGTAATAGAATTATCACCCATATCCACCAGATCCTAAAAGGCTGCTTTTCACAGAAAATTTCGTTATCCATTTTTATACCCTCCTTCTATTTGTCTTATTTTATCGAAAATTGATATTCATTGCAAGTTATTCGTTTAACTATTAGAATATACAATAAAAATCCGGAGGGAATAATGCCGTTTCATCTCGTCGACCACCCCCTTGTCCGCCACAAAATCGGGCTATTGCGTAAAGACGATATCGATATACCGACGTTCCGGGAACTGACCACCGAGATATCCGCGATGCTGATGTACGAAGCCGTGCGCGAGATGCCCACACAGCCGAGGGAGGTTGACGGATGGGCGTCGAAGGTCGCAGTCCAGCATATCCATAATAAAAACGTCACCGTCGTCCCCATACTCCGAGCGGGACTTGGAATGATGAACGGCGCGTTGTACCTGATGCCTTGGGCGAAAATCTCTGTCATGGGCATCTACCGCGACGAGAAGACCCTGAACCCTGTTCCCTACTTCGAGAAATCCGTACCGAATATCTCCAATTATACCGCCATCATCCTCGATCCGATGCTTGCTACAGGCGGAACGCTTGTTTACGCGGTCGACCTGTTAAAACAGAAGGGCTGCAGAAAAATAAAGGGGATATTTCTGGTCGCATCGCCGGAGGGTGTAGAACGAATGGAGAAAGCACATCCCGAATTCGATATTTACGCTGCCGCGCTCGACGAACGGCTGAACTCCAACGGGTATATCCTGCCGGGTTTGGGCGACGCCGGGGATAAACTTTTCGGGACTCTGTGATAATACTTGACGAAACTACTATTATATACTACTATTCTTATAATAATAATCGTATTATATGTAACTTTTTTCCATCCCTGCCTCTCTAACTATTCAGAGAGACGATAAGTTTATTCACGCACGGTTATTATTCCGCGTCTCTGTAATTATTCGTGATGGTTTGGAATTATCTGGCGAGGAGGATACATGAAAAAAGTTGTTTTATTTTTCCTTTGTCTGTGTAACTTTATATACGCCAAGGATTACAATGTCAACGACTTGATTAACTCGGCCCTTTCCAATAATCTCGGATTAAAACAGAACCTTGCGGTGTCACAGGCTATGTCTAAGGATATTTCCGTCCAGAGCGGTTGGAGCGATACTATCCTGATGTACTCACTGAAAAACATCTCTCCGGGCGATTCCGGCAAGCTTCAGCATATGATATCTATCCAGCAGATGTTCCCGTTATGGGGCAAGACCGGGTTCAAGGCGCAAGCCGCAGAGATGGATTATCAGAAAAGTACCGCAAACCGGATATATATACAGCGTATGCTAAAAATGCAGCTTCTATCACTAAGCGCGGATTACTCGGCGACAATTCAGGAATTCGAGGTTTACCGCGACGAACTGAAACTGCTCGAACGGCTCGGGAGTATTATCAAGACCGATTATTCTACAGGGAAAGGGCTTCTCGCATCAGTCGTCGATATTGAAATCCGTATTTCCAGCCTCAATAATAAAATAATCGAGCTTACTAACATGCTCGCACTGATCCGAAGCCGTATTCTGGATATCACCGATCTCCCTCTGACGGATTTCAGTTTTATCCCGCCCCGGCTCGAACTGAGCAATATCCCGTCTATTCAGCAAAATACTTTTACGCTGACCGAGTACGCCCTGAGCAATCATCCCGGATATCAGTCTGCTGAATATGAGATAAAAAAAATGGACGCGCTCGGTGCGCTCGCGGCCGCTGAGGTATTTCCCGATCTCGGAGCGGGCGTAAGCTATATGTACACTCCTTCGATGAACGACCATATGTTTTCATTGGACTTCATGCTCAATCTGCCGCTTTTCTCCGCCCCGAAAAAAGGGGGAATGATCGGAATGTACGCGGATAAAAAAACGGAGGCAGTTCTGATGAAGCAGGCGGTCGCCGACGAAGTGAGCCGCGCAATCGCGCAGACGCTTCTGGATATCAGTACCCTGACCGCTCAGGCGAATATCCTCAGAAACCAGATCATTAAACTCAGCGAAAACAATATCGCCAATATGCTTTCCGCATATCAGGTACAGAAAGCGGGATTCAAGGAGCTTCTCGATTCGGTGCTGATGTACTACAATATGCGGCTGGAATTCATTATGACGGTACGGATGCTATATGAAAAGCACTTCCTGCTCGAAGTGATTACCGGCAAAGAATTTGTTTTATTAAAATAGGAGTCGGCTATGAAATTATCAGCAATAACCCTTTTATTCATGGCGTTTCTTTATATCTCCTGCGGGAATACCGGAAACCGTGATAAAACTGTTTTGTACTATCAGGATCCGCTTAATCCGAATGTATTATCCGCGGAGCCGAAGAAGAACGATAAAGGGGAAGACTATATTCCTGTTTATGCCGAAGCGGAAGAATCCCATGCTCATTCGACGAACGACGTATGGTACTATACCTGCCCGATGCATCCCGATGTAAAAGCGCATGACCCGGGCAGTTGTCCGATCTGTAAAATGGATCTGGTTCCTGTGCAGTACCCCGAGGTGAAAAACGCCGCGATCGAGTTTTATTACTGCCCGATGCATCCCGAAGTGCGGGAGAAACAGCCGGGAAACTGCCCGATCTGCGGGATGGTTCTCGCGCCTAAATATGTACTCGATCAGGGAGTTTACTCCTCGGTGCAGATCACCCCGGAGCAGGAGAAGAATATCGGCGTACTTCTATCAGATGTGTCGGTGATGAATCTCCAGAAATCCGTGAAAACGGTCGGAAAAATAAAATATGACGAAAAGAAGCTCTATATGATCAGTTCGCGGATAGACGGACGTCTCGATAAGCTCTTCGTGAATTACACCGGCTCTCCCGTTTCAAAGGGCCAGCCCCTGCTCCTGATTTATTCGCCCCCGCTGATTACCGCGCAGGAAGAACTCCTTCAAACATATAAGGAATATACTATCTCAAAAAATGCAGGCGAACAGAGTCTCGCGTCGCTCTCGCTGTCCCTGCTGAATTCGTCCAAAAAGAAACTTTCCCTGCTCGGCTTATCCGCCGGCCAGATCGACAGCATCCTGAAGTCCGGGGAAACCCAGGTTCATACCGCGATCTATTCCCCTGTCAACGGAACCGTGCTGAAAATGAACGCTTACACTGGGATGTACGTCAAAGAAGGTGATATTATCTATGAGATCGCCGACCTGAGCACGGTTTGGATGGAAGCGGATATCTACGAGCAGGACATATCGGATATTCATATCGGGATGGAAGTTTCCGCGACCGGTGTCGCATTCCCGGGGAAGGTGCTGAAGGGAAAGATAACATTTATCTATCCCGTGCTCGATCCCATGACCCGCACGGTAAAGATTCGCGCCGAATTCCAGAACACCGGGGGTATCCTTAAACCGGAAATGTATGTCGATGCTGTAATTACGGGAAAAAACCAGCAGAAAGCGCTTGTCATTCCCGCGACCGCCCTCCTCGATACCGGGATGCGCCAGATCGTCTATGTCTCGCTCGGCAACGGTCAGTACGAGGGACGGACGGTCATCGTGAAACCGAAGATTGGGGATTATTATCCGGTCGTAACCGGATTGAAAGAGGGCGAGAAAGTGGTTACTTACGGGGCGTACCTGATCGATTCGCAGGCCCAGCTTTCGGGCAGCGCGTCCATCCAGTATTCAGGGGCGTTGCCGCACGAGAAATAATCCGCGGAGGGCCGAATGTCGAAACCTATAGTAAAAATATCGAACTTTTTCATAGAGAACCGCCTGATCGCTTACCTGTTGTTTATCGCGATGATTATAGCCGGATTTCTATCCCTGCAGTCGGTACCGGTGGACGCAATTCCCGATATCGGGGAGAATCAGGTCATCGTTTTCGCCGACTGGCCGGGCAGAAGCCCGAAGGATATCGAGGATCAGGTCACATTCCCGCTGACTACCGCGCTCCAAGGTGTGCCGGGTGTGAAGGAAATCCGTTCGCAGAGCGCGTTCGGCTTCTCAATGATATACATCATCTTCAACGATAACGTCGATTTTTACTTCGCGCGGAGCCGGGTGCTCGAAAAACTCAATTTTGCCCAAACCCTTCTTCCCGATGGGGTTGTTCCGATTCTCGGCCCCGACGCGACCGGTCTCGGACAGGTGTTCTGGTACACGGTCGAGAGCGAAAAACACAACCTGCAGGAACTCCGCAGCCTGCAGGACTGGTATATCAAATTCGCGCTGGCGTCGGTCGAGGGTGTTTCCGAGGTCGCAAGTATCGGCGGATATGTCAAACAATACCAGATCGATATCGACCCGAATAAGGTCTTCGCGTACAATATCAAGATGTCGGAACTGGTCAAGGCCGTCAAGGAAGCGAATATCGACGTCGGTGCGAAACTGATTGAAGCCAACGGGATGGAGTTTCTGGTCCGCGGCGTCGGGTTTATCAAGAATATACAGGATATTGAAAACATTGTCATCGGTTCCTACAACGGCGTTCCGGTCAGGATAAAAGAGATCGGGAATGTGGTCATAGGCCCGGACTTCCGTCAGGGAGTGCTGGATAAGGAAGGAAAGGAAGCTGTAGGCGGCGTGGTTATCATGCGATACGGGCAGAACCCCAAAGAAGTAATCGATAAGATCAAGCAGAAGATCGCCGATATCTCCCCCGGACTTCCCGAAGGGGTTAATATCGTCCCGTTCTACGACCGCACTGAACTGATTCAGGAAACACAGGGTACGCTGACACAAGCCGTGATTATCGAGATACTGATTACCATCGCGGTAATCCTCGCCTTTCTGCTCCCCGTGCGGATAAGCCTGATCATATCGCTGACTCTCCCGATATCAGTCCTTTTCTCATTCCTGATGATGAAGCTGTTCCATATCGACGCGCATATTATGTCGCTCGCCGGTATTATTATAGCGATCGGTACGATAGTCGATATGGGAATCATTATGACAGAAAATATCCACCGAAATGTAATCGATCCTGAACATAGCCCTGCGGAACGGAAAAATCCGCTTCTCGTCGTACAGCGCGGCGCGGGAGAGGTCGCCGGGGCGGTGTTAGGCGCGATCATGACTACTATTATCCCGTTCTTTGCGATACTTGTCCTCGAGGGGCAGAGCGCTAAGCTCTTCCATCCGGTGGTCTATGCGAAAACATTCGTCCTAATCGGCTCGCTTCTGACCGCGCTTTTCCTGCTGCCATCCCTCTACGTCGATTTCGTGATGCCCGGCCGAAAGGGCATACCCGCATTCCTCGATAAAATCGGCGGGAAAAAGACCCTGTACAAACTGAAGATCGCCGGAGCGGTGATCGCGGGGTTGGTGCTGATCGAGCGCGTATTCACGCTGATCCATCTCTGGAACGGGCTGGACTGGGGCGGGGTTTGGAAATGGATTAACGATAATGCATGGATGCTCATTTTCTCGATGATATTCGTCACGTCGATTTTCCTCGTTTCGCATAAAATCAAGGAAATCGTCACTGCAATTATCGAATGGGCGCTTAAGAATAAATGGGTGCTGGCAATTCCCGGCGTGATTTTCCTGTTCTCTATATACCTATTGGTTTTCCGCATACAGAACGAGTTCAGGCCGCCCCTTGACGAGGGTTCGTTCCTTTTCATGCCCGTGCTTCTTCCATCGGCGTCCCTCAGCCAGACGCACGAAGTCCTGACTAAGCAGAACGAGATCATCAAATCGTTCCCCGAGGTCGCGTCGGTAGTCGGGAAGCTCGGACGGATCGACAGCGCGACAGACCCCGCGCCTACTCAGATGATCGAGACGATAATCAACCTGAAACCCGTCGATCAATGGCGGCCGGGTATGACGAAGGAAAAACTGATCAACGAACTGAACCACGCGCTCCAGATCCCCGGTGTCGGAAATATATGGACACAGCCGATCCAGAACCGTATCGACATGCTTTCCACAGGAATCCGTACCCCTGTCGGGATCAAGGTATTCGGGCCTGACCTTCTGGAGATTGAGAAGCTGACTCTGGAGATTGAAAAAATAGTCCGCCAAGTCCCCGGCTATTCCGATTCGTACGCCGAGCGGATTATCGGGAAACCGTATATCGAATATATCATCGACCGCAACGAAATCGCTAAATTCGGTCTATCCATTATGGAAGTCCAGCAGGTGATCGAAACCGCAATCGGGGGAGAAAACCTCACGATGACGGTCGAGGGACGCGAGCGTTACCCGGTCCGTATCCGATATATGCGGGAATACCGCGATAATCTCGATGCACTGAAGAACATCCTGTTCGTTACCCCGTCGGGCGAAAAGATTCCGCTCTCGCGTATCGCGGACATTCATGTAGTCATGGGGCCGGGTATGATCAACAGCGAAAACGGCATTTTGCGCGGGATTGTTTATCTCAACCTGCTCCCCGGCACAGGCCCGGTGGATTTTGTCAACGCCGCGAAAAAACTGATCGATGAAAAGATTCAGATGCCGAAGGGATACTACTACGAGTTTGCCGGAGACTTCGAAAACCAGATCAGGGCGTTCGAGAAAATGGGGCTGGTGCTTCCGCTATGTTTACTCGCGATTTTCATGATACTTTATTTCTCGTTCAAGTCGGTCCCGCAATCCCTGATCGTATTCCTCGCAATCCCGATCACCCTGTCGGGCGGAATCATTCTGCTGTGGATACTCGGATATAATATGAGTATCGCGGTTGCCGTAGGATTTATCGCGCTCTTCGGGATATCGGTCGACGACGGCATAGTCCTGACTACTTATATAAACGACCATATAAAGGAAAACCCGCCGAAAACCCGCCAAGAAGTACATAGCCTCATTTTAAGCGCTATTCAGAAACGCGCGAGGCCGCTCTTCATGACTACCGCGACGACAATCCTGGCGCTTGTCCCGGTCTTATGGGCGACAGGACGCGGCAGCGAGATTATCCGCCCGATGGCCGTCCCCTCGATCGGCGGGATGACCATCGAACTGATTACCATTATTGTAGTGCCGTTATTAAATAGTATTATTTTAGAACGTAAATTGAAAAAACAAATATCTCAGGAGGTTTAGATGAAAATTTTTATGACAGTTTTTACCCTGTTTGCCGGATCACTAATTCTTTCGTGCGGGAATAACGACACCGGAAATAAGCCCGCCACCAATGCAGTGACTGTTCCCATGACCGGGTCGAATATGATGCATAATTCTACGGTGACAAATATGGACGCATTGATATGCCCGGTCTCCGGCGATAAGATTGCTCCCGGTCAGGGTGTCAAGTATCAGCAGAACGGATATGAATTTACCCTCTGCTGTCCTGCATGTGTGAACGCTATTCAGAAGGATTTCGAGAAGTACAAAGCAAAAGGGAAAAAATTGTAGTTTCACCGGCCCCGCTTAAAAGGGCGTGTTGACGAACTTTTTTTGTCATTGGGAGACCTGAGACGAAGCAATCTGTTTTACTGCCGTCTAAGGAATTAAACAGACTGCATCGCCGCGTCTCGCAGTGACAAGAAGATAAGTGTTTTTCGTGTTCGTAAACAAGCCCATAAGCGGGGCTATTTTTAATAAACGGTGAGTTTCCAGATGCCGTCCGTTTTTATTAGAAGCGCCGTATTGCTTTGTGCAGTCGTTCCGTCCCTGAAGTACAAATTGTATATAACATTCGCGGTATTTCCGTCGTTCAGCTTTTTTAGAATTTCCACTTTCTCAACAGTTCCCATTCTGGTGACCTGCACCCAGATTTTCCCAAGTTCGATGATACCGTTCATCCGGTCATTCGAATAGGCAGAATCATAGATGAAACAATTGGTCAGCGCAAAAAAATCCTCGTTAGTTTTCCACGAATATACTTTTTTCAGCGCCAGTGTCGCTTCATCGTCTGGAATCCCTTCCCGTCCGCACCCGGCGATGAAAAATAATAAGGAAAACGTATACAATATCAGTAAACCACTCCATGCTCTACCCATTCAATACTCCGGATAAGGATTGAAGAATTCCTTCGCATTTTTTAATATAATAACGCGAAACCGGGCCGGAATCAATTCCTGCGATTTTTTCCCTGATAAATACTATCTCTTTCAATCGTGAATCCCCATGATCAAGTTCCTTTATTAAAGAGTTGAGTATCTGTGAAACCTTCTCTCTCATTTTTTGCGGAATAGTACGGTACAAATCCCCTACGTCAGGTTTATCTCCGGAGGCACCGGCTGTTTCTAACGATACTGCTTTAAGAGTCCTGAAACAAACCCCGCCCCCGATAAATCCGCATCCCGAAAACATTTCCTCCGCGAGACAACGTAGCATATGCAGATGCCGGTTCGTTGTTTTCCCGTCCTCATGAATGATATCCTTTCTATTACGGAAAGATTGCGTATAAGTATCAAAATTTGCCAATCTGGTAATATTTTTTTCCCGCCTGAGTTCCGACAGCGCATTATTTCCGCTGTGACTTCCGTACCGTTCGGAATAGCTCAGATCGAACCCGCAAAACACGGGCTTCCCTGTATACAGACGCATCGCCAGCATTCCCGCATCGATGGTCACAGACGGGGAATCTGTCCGATAGGACGGCGACTCCATCTGCGGAAACAGATCATAGAAAACGACGGGGTTCGGGATACCCGCAATTAATGCGCTGTTCGCATACACGCTCGCGAATACAGGAACCTGCCGGGGTAATCCGCGAAAATGCAGAATATTCGCGGGTCCCGCGTCGCTCAGCACCACAATATCCGGGGTGATCCCTCCCGACAGAAGCGTCCTTGCGGCGGAAAGTACTGAAATAATTACGTATCTGTCCCTATATCGGGAAATCTCAGCGAGCCGGTCGTTCAGGGACGGCCCCGCCGCAATGATCAGGGGAACCGCGTCCGGGCGGTTATTGCTACGTTCGTCGAGCATGAAACGGTTCTCACCGCGTGTTATCGATGCAAGATTACGGAAGTAATTGACGAACCAAACCTTCGAGAAATAAGCCTCGACCTTAATATTCTCGACCGCCAGAGCGAGGGATTGCCTGAAACCCGCTTCGAATACAGCGTACTCCGAGGGATATGCTTTTATAAACGCAGGGAGAGCCAGTATCTCAGGGCGATAACCAGCCGTCAAAGTAGATTCCATCCAAATCGTCAGTATATCGAGAGATACGCGGTCATAGCATGAAATACCCATCGCAAACAGCGCGGGCGCGGAGTTTTCCATAAGCATCTGTTCCGGTTCGACGACTATGATTTGCTCGGGAAGAACCCCTTTTTCCGTGAGTTCGTGGGGGATCATCCCCAGCGCACTCCCGAAAACAACAAACGCCGGACCGCGGCCGACACCCGACAGCGCACGTACGATTTCCTTGTCCGGATCATACCGCGAGAGCAGATAGATTCCGTCCTTACTGATAGTCGGCGATCCGTTCTTCGCCGGTACAATCTCCGTCACACCATGCCCCGTTTATAATACAAATTTAGCTGCCGTTCCGCATTGCCCGCAGACAGCATTGCCGCCCTCGGATCTTAGACCGGTGATCTTTGTGGAAAATCCCATCCGCTTTACCATCAGATTCCCGCAAACCGGGCAATAACTGTTGCTGTCCGCGAGCACGTTACCGATATACACATATTCCAGATGCTCTTTCGCAAGATTGAGTACCTGTTCCAGTAAATCGACGTCGGTCGACGGTTTCTCGAAATGATAGTGCGGGAAATACCGGGAAATATGAAACGGTATCGATTTATCGACGGATGCTATCCACTTCACAAGTGACTCGAGTTCGACCATATCGTCGTTATAGTCCGGGATGACAAGCGTAGTCAGTTCGATATGGGTTCCGAACTCGCTGCATCTCCGTATCGTATCGAGCACAGGCTGGAGCCTTCCGCCCAAGTCCTTATAGTTCTCGTCCGAGAACGCCTTCAAGTCAATATTCGCGGCGTCCATCAGGGGAAGTATTTCCTCGAGCGGTTCCTTTTCGATATATCCGTTAGTAACCCATATGTTTTTCAGCCCTGCGTCTTTCATTAATTGTGAAACATCGATTACGTATTCCGCCCAGATCGACGGCTCCGAATAGGTGTAAGCAACTCCGAATGAATCGCTGTCCCGCACAGCCTTCAATACCTGCTCGGGCGTCATCCGGTTCATCTGAAGGAATTCCCCGTCGTCATAGTAACGGGAGAGATGGTGGTTCTGGCAGAACTGGCAGCGAAGATTGCATCCTACAGTACCGATAGAAAGGATCATTTTTCCGGGATGAAAATGATAAAGAGGTTTTTTCTCGATAGGGTCGAGCGCAATAGAGGAAACCATTCCGTAATTCAGGCTGTCCAACACACCCTTTTCGTTGAGACGCGCCCCGCAGATACCCCTGTGCCCCTCAGCGATATGACATCGCTGCGGGCAGAGCAGACAGTCTACAGTGCCGTCCATATTGCTTTTACCAAACCTCGCAGGGTGGTTCATCATCCCCTCCTCTCTAAATTATAGTATATTATAATAAACAAATCAAAGAACGGCTCATTCTGATAGCTTGAGAAGTTCCAGAAAATCTTTTGGGGAAACGATCTTCACCCCAAACTTTTTTGCTTTGTCAAGCTTCGATCCGGCATTCTCTCCCGCTACCAGTATGGACGTGTTCCCGCTGACGCTTTCCGACGGAGTCCCTCCGTGTTTCCGAACTATTTCCTTGAATTCCTCGCGGGTAAATCCATCCGCCTTCCCGGTGAATACCACTGTCATTCCGGCTATAGGGGAGTCCGCTGCGCCAATCTTCTCCGGGTAGATAATTTCCACCCCGTTGGCAAAAAGGCGCTTAAGCATACTCCGGCTGCCGGGATTATCGAAGAAAGCTCGGATGGAACGCGCTACTGTTTCGCCGACCTCCCGTGCGGACATGAGTATTTCTTCCGGGGCTTCCATAAACGCGGCGAACGGCTGAAACGTATCCGCGAGAATACGTGCTGTCTGCTCGCCGACATAACGAATCCCGATGGCGTTGATGAACCGCCAGTACTCTATTTTTGACGCTTTTTCTATCGCTTTCAGGAGGTTATTGACGCTTTTCTCACCGAAACGTTCAAGCTCCTTCAGTTCGCTCTCATGATTTTTAAGGAGGAAAATATCGGATGCGTCCCGCAGGAACCCCAATTCGATAAAGCGAGCGGCTATCTCCTCGCCAAGCCCTTCTATGTCGAACGCCTGCCGTGAAACGAAATGTTTGACTCGTTCCCGAACGACGGCGGGGCATTCCGGATTGGTACACATGTATGCGACCTCGCCGACGACCTGCTCCGCCCGCTGTCCGCAGACCGGACATTTCTCCGGCGGAACAATCTCCCCCGCATCCGTCGGACGCTTCTCCTTAATCACACCGACCACTTTCGGTATGACGTCCCCGGAACGTTCCACGATAATCGAATCGCCGATCTTGACATCCAGCCGAATTACTTCGTTAAAATTATGCAGTGTCGCGCGGGAAATGCGCGCACCGGAGAGGATCACCGGGTCGAAAATTGCTGTTGGGGTAATCGTCCCCATCCGCCCTACGCTGTATTCGACATCCCTTAGAATAGTAGTTTCGACAGCGGGCTTGAATTTCCACGCGACCGCCCATTTCGGGGACTTCGCGTCGTATCCCAACTCGTCCTGGGCATTTATATCGTCCAGCTTAACGACAATCCCGTCTATCTCGTATTTCAGTTTCGAACGGTCGTTTTCCCACTTCCGGTGAAATTCTGTGATATCCCCGATTGACTGGGCCTTGATCCGGTGCGGACTGACCGGGAAACCGAGATCCCTGAGATAGGTCATCTTCGCGAACTGCGAAGTTATACTGTTCATAGTTTTCTCGCCCTCTTTCGTACGGGCACCGTAAGCATGGAAACGGAGTTTCCGGGATGCTGTGATTTTCGGATCGAGCTGGCGCAGGCTTCCGGCGGCCGCGTTCCGAGGATTCGCGAATTCCGGTTCGTCCTGTTCAAGGCGGTTACGGTTGAGTTCGACAAAGTCCGCTTTGTACATCAAAACCTCGCCGTATACCGCAAGCCATTCCGGGCATCCTTGATTCAGCCGGAGCGGAATACTCTTTATCGTGCGTGCGTTGGCAGTAATCAGTTCGCCTACCTCGCCGTTTCCGCGTGTGGATGCACAGATCAATACGCCGCGCTCATAGATCAGCTCGACAGCCAATCCGTCGAATTTGTGTTCGCAGGAAAAGGCCGGCGAAAAAAGCCCTCCGCCGTAAATTTCCTTGACGACCCTGCGGTAGAAATCGTCAAACTCCTCCCCGTTCAGCGCATTATTCAGACTGTACATCCGGTAGGGATGAGTATAATTCTCGAATTTTTCGAGGGGTTTATCCCCCACGCGCTGAGTAGGAGAATCGGGGGTCATCAGTTCGGGATACTCTTTCTCAACATCCTGCAGTTCCCGCATCAGACGGTCATATTCGAAGTCGTTTATCGCGGGGGCATCCATGACATAATACAAATAATTATGCCGTTCGATCTCGCTGCGAAGTTCGGCGATCCGTTTCTCGGCATCGGTCTTATTCATCTGCCTCTCCGGCGGGAAGGATGCCCGCTCGTTTTAGGACACTTGCCGCGTATTCTCTTCCGATATTGGCCCATTTTCCTTCCGACGCTTCACTGAAATATACTCCGACTTCGTCAGCGACACCTACATAGTTTTTATACGGCACTCTTACTTTTTCCGGCTCGAAATCCCCCTCGCGGATCAGGAATACGATTTCCGGATCGTCAGGAGTATCCCTTTCGAGATACAGCATCAGTTCTTCCGAAATCAATTCAATTCGCTTAGTGCCGTATAGATAATAAAGTTTGATAGCTTCGATAATCCGGTCGTCAAGACCGTCGTCAAAAATCTTCATCTTTTCGATCAACATATTCCGAGATGTGACTATTCGCAGAGTATAACGTCTCAATATTTCATCGTCTTTCTCGATTACGGGAAGAATCCCCCCCCATCCGGGGATGTACCTGATAATAATATATTTTTCCGGGTCGTGATATACCAACTCGGAATCGATTTCAAAACGGCACGCGCATTTCGGGCAGACAAAAAGATTCAGTTCGCCGGATAGAAGCTTCACTTTCAGGTCGGGACTAACCGCCGAGTTGACGGACAACCATACTTCGGCGTCGAACTCGTTCCCGCACCCGGGACATGTGACTATAGCTTCGTTGGGAAGACTCACTATCCACTCCTTTATTTATTGGACAATATTATAGTTAAACATGCACGTGTGTCAAACTTTTTTAAGTTCATTGTGAGCTGCTGTATAAGATTCGCCCCCCAGCAGAAGCACCTGCGCGTTTTTGGTTTAGCCCGGAAGTTCAACACCCTCACTCGCTTGCGACAGCCCGAATGCTTCAATAGTATTTCGCGTCCTATCTAAAAACTCTTCCTAACTATCTTCGCATACTCCCATTGATTTCAATGATTATTCGGCAAGAAAGATATGCTAGGAAAACCCAGATCGCAACAATCATTATCACCGCGATATAATTCTTCTTCATCATGGGAGCGCTTTCGGCTTTCGCACGGCATTCATCTATAACCTGCTTTGGGATAAGTCTTAAAGTCAGCACGATCATTCCGGGGAGGATGATCAGATCGTCAAGGAGGCCCAGTACCGGGATGAAATCCGGGATAAGATCGATTGGGCTCAGAGCATAACCGACAGTCAAGATCCCCACAGCTTTTGCATACCACGGGGTTCCTGTGTGCCTGAGAGCAAAATAAAGCACAGATATTTCACGCTTTATTAATCCTGCCCGTTCTTTCAATCCATCAATAAAACCCTTTTTCATTGACAATTTCCGAATTTTTTACTATTTTAATTGGATTCTTCAACGCGGTCAAAGAAAAAGTGACACATTTCCATAACTGAATTGTTACATTAACTTATACGAAAATAAATCACCCTTTATTTGACAAACTGCATCCAAACATAAATAATAGAGTCCTTTATATTATTGAGAATAAGATAAAGAATGGTTTTCTTTCCTATAAAATAAGGAAATTTTCAAGTCGGAATTGATATATAGAATGCAATAAAAAATAGATAAAACCGTTATAATAGTTACAGTTCCGGATTTGTAAAAACCATATTTCTTATAAGAGGAGAAGATCATGAGTTTAATCAGTCTGCGTAACGTAAAAAAGGATTACCCGTTGGGGAAAACCGTCGTACACGCGTTGAGAGGGATCGACCTCGAAGTCGAACGTGGCGGGCTAATGTCGATAGTGGGACCGTCGGGAAGCGGAAAAACCACAGCGTTGAATATTATCGGATGCATCGATAATGCATCGGACGGATCTGTAAAGATCGGCGACGTTGAGATTACAAAACTGAACGATCAGCAGTTGACCGACCTCCGGTTATTTAAAATCGGCTTCATCTTTCAGACATTCAACCTTATACCGGTGCTGAACGTGTTAGAAAACGTCGAATTCCCCCTTCTCCTGATGAACAAAATGTCCAAAAAAGAACGTACTTTGCGCTGCGATAAATTTATTTCCGAAGTGGGGATAAAAGAATACATCGACCATCGTCCCGCGGAACTATCCGGCGGACAGCGCCAAAGAGTCGCGATCGCACGCGCCCTCGTCACTCAACCGGAAATCGTACTAGCCGACGAACCCACCGCAAACCTCGATTCGGTGACAGGCGAAATGATTCTTCAGCTGATGAAGGACCTCAACAGGATAGAGAATACCACCTTTATTTTCTCTACCCACGACCCTGATGTTCTGAAATATGCTAAAAACGTTGTGAAGATCAAAGACGGCCATGTGGTCGCGTAGGAGTGTAGAATGAGCATTCTAGTAAAAATATCCCAGCGGAACCTCTTGCGTCACCGCGGGAAAAGTTTTGTTATCGGAATGATAATTTTCCTCGGCGCGCTCTTTATGACTGTCGGTAACGCGATTGTCAACGGGATGAACAAAGGCCTTGAGGAAAACATCGTAGAACGGTTTTTAGGAAATATTGTCATCGTCTCCTCAAACCAGATCGACGACAATATTCTTACCGGTATGCCGAAACCTAAAAAAGTTATCTCGGGGTACTTTAGTGTAAAGGAAATCCTTGATAAAAATGAAGCGATTCAACAGTATCTCCCGATGGGATTAGGATATGCGACTGTATTCAATCCACAGGGCGATCACCCCTTGTATGTCGCATCCTTCGGGGTCGATTTTGCCGAATACCAAAGGATGTTCCATTCGAATATCTCTATGATAGAGGGTCATGAGCTGACAAACGGACAGAAAGGAATCTTGGTCAATAATAAATCCAGGGACTGGTTCTACGATGACGGCGGATTCTGGACACTCCCGACCGGTCACCCTATGATCGTCTCCAATTTATCTGCGTTGGCACTATCCAATACCAATCATCTTACCTATCGAAGCGAGCTTGTGCTTCAGGGTGTTAACGCCGATGGCGGCTCATTGGATGTATCCGTCAAGGTTTCGGGCATATTCAAGTTTGAGACCTTAAACGATGTTTGGGATAGTATTACTTTTCTCGATATCGAGACATTCCGCGAATGTTTCGGCTATACAACTTCCTCCGACGCAAAGGTCGTTTTAAGCTCGGAGCAAAAATCCCTTCTCAGCGCCGAGGATGACGATATCAATTCCATGTTCAGCGACGATTCCATGTTCGAATCGGCGGATATTGTCAGTAAAAAATACGATATAAAGGACCTAAAAAAGGATGCAAAAAAAAGCGGGACTAATGTCATAAAGACTGATCCCGGCTCCTATAATATCATCGGGGTTAAGCTAAAAAGCGGATACGACACAATGACACAGGTAAAAATACTTAACGAACAGTTTAAGACCAACGGGATGGACGCACGGGCGATTCCGTGGGACAAGGCCTCCGGCCAGATCGGACAGTTTGCAAATATTTTCCGGGGCGCGATCAACGGATTCGTGATGTTTATCTTCTTTGTCGCGATAATCATTATCATGAATACCTTGAGTATGGCTGCGCTGGAACGTATCTCCGAAATCGGTATGATGCGCGCAGTCGGGGCGAGAAAAGGTTTTATCGCAGGAATGTTCCTTTATGAAACATTTATTCTCGCGTTCGTATTCGGAACTATTGGTATGCTCGTGGGTACCCTTGTCCAGCGGCTTCTCCGGATAGCGCATATCAAGGCTGATAATACGATGATGGTGCTTCTGTTCGGCGGCGACTACTTCCAGCCGTTCCTCGATCCCGGCACCGTGCTCCTCTGTATCATTCAGCTTCTGGTTGTGACGGGACTTTCAGTCATATATCCGATATTCGTCGCACGCAGAATCACCCCGCTCGACGCTATTTCGAGAAACTAAGGAGGATCAACATGAACGGGAATGATATTAAAAATAAAGATAATAAAGGAAAAATGGGGCTTAAGACAATTCTCGGACTCGCGACCCGGAATCTCCTCCGTCATAAGATGCGGTCTATCCTGATCGGTATCGTGATCGCGTTCGGGGTGATGATTCTTGTCGTAGCTAATTCGTTTACCGAAGGCCTGAAGGATATCGTGATCAATAAGATCATCGTTAACTGGATGGGGCATATCAATATCAGCGCAATAGAACGAGGAAGCGGAGCGATAAACGACAAGAAGATGATCTTTCGGGATAAGGAACTTATTATCGCTTCGATAGAAACAAATCTGCCGAATATCGATTTCTTCCGTGAGGGCCTTGAAACCTTCACGATATTTGTCGGAAACGGTAAAACTTCTCTGGGTATCATGATAGGCCTCGAAAAAGAACATGCCGAACCGGAATGGATGAATTTTATCGAAGGGGATATCGGCGATTTCACCAACGGGAAATACGAAAACCCCTGCATCCTTTATGAAGGCATGAAAAGAGACCTGAATGTGAAGATCTACGATACGATCAAACTCCGCACACAGACTATCTATGGAAAAGTCCAATCGGCGAAACTGACTGTGGTGGGTATCATGAAATCCGCCAGCACATTCCAGGATATGGGAATCTTTCTGGAAATGGGCTCGTTGAAAAATATGCTGGAAATGAAGGAATATGAAGCTCAATCGCTTGTGGTAGTGCTTAAAGGCATCAATAATCCGATGGAAGTGATACCGTGGGCTGACAAGATACACGAATCTCTCAAACCGGGTGTCGCCGGAATGTACGGCAAGGCCTCGGCTAACGGGAAAACCGTTCCAGCGACCCAGCTCGGTGTGATGACCAACGCCGGCGAACTTGCCCTTTTCATATCGAATGTCGCCCCTGTTTCCGGGAACCTCTCCCTTCTATCGAATACCAACGGTATAGCGGTAAATACTATTCTCGCCAAAGCGTTGGGTATAAATACGGGAAGTTATCTGACATTCAGCTATACTACAAAGTTCGGGAATACTCTCGCCAAGCATTCTTATAAAGTAATCGCCGTGTTCGACGGGATAACGAATATCGATAAACCGGTCGTAATATTGCCGAATACTTTATTCTACCCTGTTTATTTCGATTATCTCCCAAAGGAGATCAAGGCAGTTTCCAACGCTTACTACCCCGGCGATAAAAATCCTTTATATTCTGCATTCGCGAAGGAATGGACACTTGTTCAGAGGACACAGACTTCCGAAGAGTTTAATAAAAAGATGCAGAAGATGAATAAACTCCGTTTTAAAGGCATGCTCCTGAACGTTAGTTCTATGTACGAGACCTCGAAAATGTTCCTAGACATCGCGGATGCGTTGAACATGGTTGGATTCATCGCAGTGATGATTCTCTTCTTTATCATTCTTGTAGGGGTTGGAAACACCCTTCGAATGACAATCCGCGAACGAACCCGTGAGATCGGAACGATCCGCGCAATCGGGATGAAGCAGAAGGACGTGCGCCGATTATTCACATGGGAGACGACGTTATTGGCATTTTTCGCATCGGTTGGCGGAGTGGCGCTGGGTTTAATTGTGATTTTCCTGTTAGGAATGATTACGTTTAAGAATCCCGGCGACTTCTCTGTACTGATGGTAAACAAACAGATTCATTTCATGCCTACGTTCGTCAGTATCCTGAATAGTATTCTAACTATCGTCGGTCTGACATTCCTGACATCGTACTTCCCCGCGCGCCGGGCCGCGAAGATGCTGCCGACCGACGCATTGCGCGGTATCATGACCAAGTCCACGGCGAAAGACTATCAAAGAATAAGAAGAATCGGAGGATTAGAATGATTAGAATCTTTTTTGCTGCATTGTTAATGCTTACTACAATTACGTTTAACTCACTTTCCGCGAAGGATTTACCGGCTATTAAAACGATACTCAAAGAACTGGATGTGATGATGGATTTGAAATCCGACCTGTCGGCGAAAGTCAACATCTCGGAGGAGAAACCGAATCAGGGGATAAAAAAGTTCGAGAGCTTCTATTACCGCTCCGATTCTAAGGACGCGTTCCTCATCATCATGCTCGCGCCCGCGTCGGAAAAAGGTAACGGTTACCTCAGTATCGGCGATAATATGTGGATGTACAAACAAAACACCCGTACGTTCCAGCATATCAGCCGCGATGAATCGATCGGCGGAAGCGACCTCAAGAGCGGGGATATGGAAAAGCGTAAGCTGAGCGTGCTGTATAAAGGCGCAGTCGATTCGAAAACAGGCAAGGAAATGATCAGCGAGGAAAAACTCGGCGATATACCTGTATATAAAATTGAACTGACTGCCCAGGTAAACGATGTTTCCTATCCGAAAAAGATATATTGGGTCCGGCAGGATAATTATCTTCCGTTAAAAGAACAGTCCTATTCTCTTTCGGGAACTCTGATGGAGACGATATACTACCTGAAATATACTAAAATCGAGGGAAAGTTCTTCTGTATAAAACTTCGTATCGACGACGAATTTGACAAGGGGAATAAGACTCTGGTAGAAATATCCGGAATCTCACTCGAGAAGCTTGCCGCTAACATTTTCACACAGGGTTATCTCGAATCCCTGAGCAAATAGGAGCGCAATATGAAGAAATCTTCTTTCTCACTCGCTCTCCCATTATTGATGCTTGCCGTCGGATTAATAAACGGACAGGAACTCGGTATGGATGAGGACGATATGTTCAAGGACGCCGATATGATGGTTGACAGTAATACTATCATAAATGAAGATATCAATAAAAGCATCGATTCGGAATCGGTTACATTTTCCGGGAATCTTTTCAGCCGTGCGTCGTTTAATATGACAAAGGATTGGCTTCATGGGCAGACGGACGGTGATAAGAATCTGTTTTCCGCATATCTGGAAGGTAATTTCTTCCTCGATATACGTTTACGGAAGAACTTCAAGGCCTTTGTCAATCTGGCAATCAACTATAAATCGGTCGCGTCAGGGTATGAAATCTACGGTACGACATATATCATGATGACGAACATTTTGGGCAGCGGGGTCGACCTGTCCGGGGAGAATACGAAAATTATTCTCAAGGAAGTTTTCGTTGATATGAATATCGATAAGAACGTCTATTTCCGTCTCGGTAAGCAGGTGCTTCAATGGGGACAAGGCTATTTCTGGAACCCTACCGATCTGATCAACAGCGAACTGAAGTCGTTCAGCGATATGAACCGTAACCGTGAAGGATCGTTCGGGTTGAAAATCACTATCCCCTACGAAACATACTTCAATTTTTACGGGTTCATCGACGCGAGAAAGGTGGAAAAATTCACCGATTTCGCAGTCGCCGGGAAAATCCAGTTTCTGCTGGGGATTACCGAAATAGCGTTCAGCGGATGGGCGAAGCAGGGTTTCTACCCCGTCTACGGGTTCGATTTTACTACAGCGCTCGGAGGGTTTAATTTCTACGGAGAAATGAGCATATCCTACGGGGATAATCGTAAAAAACTCGGTGATCCTGTAATCTTCGGACCTATTACGAATTACACAACCGTTCCGGTCGACGGCAGATGGGTGCCTCGCATCACTCTCGGATTCATGAAAATGTTCGACTGGGAAGTTCCAGACCGCATCACGCTGGTGGGCGAGTTTTACTATAACGACGGGGGATACTACGACAATGTTTTTAAAGACCCCGCGAAAATCAATACGCTGCTGATGAATAATCTTTATCAAGCGAATTATAACAGCGTTTATTACGGGGCGCTCTTCCTGTCGATCAGCAGATTCCCCATTCAGGACATGTCGGTTTCCCTGAACGCGCTGGGTAATTTTAACGATTACTCGTTTGTCGTCATGGGAGGTATTAACTACTCCCCTGTGAATTACTGCACGCTTGGTTTCAATATCTACGGGTATCTTGGCGAGGATGACTGCGAGTACACCGCTACCGGGAATAGACTGGCATTGGACGCTACGGTTAAAGTTGTATTTTAATATATGGAGGGAATGATTGATAAAAACTTCATTCCCTCTACATTTTCTTCCGATAGTTTTAAAACTGTTGTAGTATATAAAAAGGTTTGGTCGTTTCTTATCGATATATCCTTTTTCTGAATATTTTATTACGGATTATCTATATTTTAAAAAATATCTTAAGGAGGCCACGTAAATGAAAAATGTGAATATCAAGGAAACACTCATATTTATCTCCGCGGTAATTATATACCATATGATCACTTATTTTGTAATAGGATTTGCGGCGTCGTTTATCTTTGATTATAAGAACGTATTTATGCTTCCTGTTATCAGCGATTATTACCGACCCTTCGGTTCGGTAGAGATTTATATCGGTCCTTTACTGCAGTTGACTAGAGGTTTGCTCTTCGGGCTTGTGCTGCTGCCGTTTCGCGGATTTTTAAAGGAACAATCTTTAGGCTGGCTTTGGCTATGGCTTTTATTTATCGTATTCGGAATACTAGGGACCCCGGCTGCAGCGCCGGCTTCGATAGAAGGACTTATTTATTCAAAGTTGCCAATCTGGTTTCATTTTTTTGGTCTCCCGGAAATCTGTCTGCAGACGCTGATCTTCAGTTTTTTTGTTCACCGTAATTTACGGTCAAAAGAGCATCCTCTACCGAAAGTTTTTCAAAACATACTTCATGCTCTGATAATTACTTCAATATCATTTATCGGTTATTCTGTTATTTCATTGTTTTTTGCCTTAGCGGCAGGAATCCCTATTCAGCAAGACGGAACAAATCTAATAGTATTAGGTCAATTCATTGCGCCTATAGTCATAACTTTTTCTATCGTTTTAGTAAGCGGCAGCCGTTGGTGGCTTCCAAAGCATGTAATAATGTATATACTTTCAAGCGGTTCAATCTGCCTCTACCAGGCCTTCATTCTTGATTCCGCGAATATATTATATATTCTTGTTGCTCCTATTATTCCTGTTTTATTATCTGTTGTTATGACAAAACCGAAGGAAAAAGAGCATAATTGATAATAACCTGATTGGAGTTAATGCTGTTCAGCAGCGGGTTATGGACGCAGCGGTTGTGTATGTTTTATAAACAGGTAATATAATGAAAAGACCCCGCCATAAGCGGGGTCTTATTTTTTGAATAGAATTAGACTTCTTTCCCTGTAAACGGAGGATATACATCCGTCATAAAGTTCATATATGCGCCCAATCTCGACATCCATCTAAAGGTACCAAGAAGGAATCCGAACATCTTCTCGGGGATCTTTCCGGTAAAAAGAATAGCCCAGAAAACGATGAAGCTGATTACCATCACAGCAATCATGCGGAAATAAAGGATGAATCCGTGAGGTATCATCACATAAATTATACCGAACAGGGTGCGGACAATCAGCATCAGACGGGAAAGTTTCTCGGGATATTCAATATTGAGCGAAATGGGATATCCCGCTTCTTTTCCGGTAAACGGAGGATATACATCGGTCAGCATCATCATATAAGACATAACATTGATCCCCCAGCGCTGAGTTCCTACGTTAAAATCAAAAAATTTCTTGGGATATTTTCCGGTAAAAAGAACTACCCAAAAAGCAAGAAAACCCAAAAATGCGGTAGCGATACCGCGGAACATTAAACAAAAACCATGAGGAATCATCACATAGATGAAACCAAAAAATGTTCTCGCCAGAAGAAGAAGGCGGGAAACTTTTGGCGGACATGAACCTGAAACAGTAACAGGATAAGCCATAATACCCTCCTAAGAGATTTTTATTCAATTATTCACTGAACTCTAAAAGAGTTTAAGGTTATTCCATTTTTTTGTCAAGAGAAAAATGGAAAATCGATGATACAATAATTCAATTTTATAATTAATCATTTTGCTCCAACGGGCGGATTATCTCCACCTTTCCGGAACCAAGATCGTAATAGGCTCCCGCTACACCTATCTTCCTCTCGGGATAGTCGGCGGTAAACCTGTGGCAGATTTCCTCCACATCTCTCGCAGTTTCAATAACATTTCCCTTAATCGCCTTTTCCCGAATATCGTCCCCATGAGCGCTGGCGCGGTATACTGCACTTCTCACTTTGTCAATCAGTCCTTTCAGTTCAAATGAAAACTTATCGTTGCTGAGTGCGGCGTTAAATACCCCGCAATTCGAATGTCCAAGAACAAGAACAAGATTTACTCCAAGATACTTGATCGCATATTCCACGCTTCCGATAATATCGACGTTCAGTACATTTCCAGCAATCCGGACTACAAATAAATCTCCGGGCTTACAGTTAAAAATAATCTCCACAGGCACCCTGGAATCTGAACATCCGATAATTACCGCAATCGGTTCCTGCGCAAGGTACGTTTGCCGTCGTACTCGGTCCAATTCATCATAATAAATTGAATGTTCCGACGAGTACTGGCGGTTTCCTTCGATTAAAATCTTCAGCGCTTCTTCGGCTGATTTCATAAAGCACCTCCTAAACCTGTTTTTCACACCCAATTTTCTAATGGCATTATTATAACCGATTTTTATAAAAAAGGAAGTAACTCTATCTATATTTATTATCATAAAGTATCCGTAGTATTATTGACATGGTTTTCTAATACTGTTACAATCTGTTATCAATTGGAGGAGGTGCGGCATGCTTTCACGGATTCGAAAACGATGCCTTTTCATTTCTATTATTCTATTTATATCTTCGGTAGATTTATTCTCTGCAAATCCCGGATTTTCCCCTTCCAGTCCTATTACTTTCACCCATCTTCAGGAATGGGTTCAGGATTCACGTTCGTCCCTCGAGATGTTCGAAGAGACTATCCGCACGGATATCTTGGCTGCACGAATAAATTTCTTCTGGAATGACACCGAATTTTATGTACAAATGGATGATAGTTCAATTGTTAAAACAAAAGCCCAGCACATAACATTCCAGGGTATGTTCTGGGGCCCTATTTTTACGTTCGGGGTATGGGAAGTTCCAGCTACCATAATGGACATTGTGGCGATGGTCGCCGGAAACGACAGCAGTATGATGTTCAATAAATTGAACATGCAGATGCTGGAACTTGCGATTGAGGCGAATAAAGCCCAATCACAGTCTAAGGTACCCTTTTCCGGACTATTGCGTATCAATGTTCTTTTTTCAATGGACTACCTTCTTATGGACCTAAAAACGACTGGTAAGTCCATTCTGGGACGTTCCTACGCAGGTCTGACCTTTAAGGTTATGGAGGTTTACTACCTTTTTGCAGGGTTTAATTTTCTGAATTATCCATATGTTTCCGGATGGCAGTCGTTTGTATCGAACGACAAGGCTTTTGCAGGTGTTCCCGGAGTGCCCCGTTATGCATTCGGGACAGAGAATTTTTCTTCCGACGATTTACTCTATGAAACAAGGACAAAACTGTTTTTCTACCAGAATATTCTTAACTTCCTTCAGATTCGCACTTTATTAAACATCGATGCTGAGCAGTTACTCGACCTGATCGGCGCGGGGGTTATTTTCCGGTTTTGGAAGATGTGGGATTTTAACAGTATTTTTTCCTATATTCAGTCGCTTGACAAATATACGCTTGACCTGATCGGAAATATCAGATTGTTTAAATGGCTGAGCATCAATTATAAGTATAATTTTGCAATTAAACCGTTCGATCCTCTCGATTATTTAAAAGTCGGTATCGATTTAAATATTCCGCTCGGGGATTCGAAGGCCGGCCCGTATATGATCTTCGCGCACGGATACGCCGCAACTTATATCAGAAATCAGGAGCGCCAATTAGGATACTACGGTTCGGTAGGAATATATCTACCGCTTTCCACCTGTCTCGAATTCGGCGTAGGTTACAACGTGGATGAAACTATGGAGAAACTGCCGTTTTCTCAGGACAGCCTCACCTATTTTATTCATTTCGAAATCGGGATGGATAATAACCTGAATTATAATCTTGAACCGATATATAGGGAGCCGTAAGATGAAAAAAACATTAATTCTTTTAATATCCCTGGTTTCGATCTTAGTGTCGTCTCGCATTTTTTTTGTCCTATTAGTCGCAAATAGTATGTCACAAATCGTTCCTAAAATCAACCCCTCGCATGCCCGCAAGGAGTTTTTATTTT
>JAGVBZ010000001.1 GCA_020059465.1 Brevinematales bacterium | reverse complement strand
TTTATCAGTTGCGTCTTTTTTTATAAATCCTTATAATATCTATAGATGGAGTTGATAAACTGTCTGCGAACTTACTTACAAATTATCTACTCCCCCACAGCTACCATTGTTCCTCTTCTCACCGGCGGCATCGGAGTTTCCGGAACAGTAGAATTCACGTTGGGCGGACCAATGTCTTTGTATATCCCGGTTGATTTCTATTCCTGGAGCTACAATCTTCTTGGAGTAAGCTATGGGTGGTCTTATATCGGAGTAGGCGCGCAGCTGCATTATTATATTGCCGATGCAAGCTTCGCTTTCGGTAAGGGCAGCCCTCTCGGCGGTCTTTGGGCCGGCGCGGGCGCGGGCGTACAGATTTGGAGCGGTAACTGGTATGGAACCTCTTGGAGCGATATTGTTATCAGTATCCCGCTCGAAGTCGGGTATAAATGGTTCTTCTCCGGCAATAACGGTTTCTATCTTGAGCCTTATGTGGGATATAATATTGCGTTCGGTGTAGGAACCTCTTCATGGGGTACCGGCTGGTCAACTCCTACCTACGGCGGTGTTATCTACGGTTGTAACCTCGGATTCGCCTTCTAAGTTATTATTAATTACAATTCGACCGTCCCTTCGGGGGCGGTCTTTTTTTAAATAAAAAAAGTTGAAAAGACCACACGCGGTCTTTTTTTAAATAAGAAAAGTTGAAAAGACCACACGCGGTCTTTTTTTATTGAGTGACAAGTGAACAGTTACATGGGGAATGTATAAGGTCATTAGATATCCCTGTCACTGCGGGTGCAGCGCTGCAAAGTAAAGGCGGGTTTGTAGCGGGATAGATTGCTTCACCCGCTTCGCTTGCTCGAAATAACGGCGATTCATATCATAACAAACCGTTCGATAGTTTGTCATTTTCACAGAATCCCGGTAAAATAAGCATTCAAAATATTCAAGGAGCGCTTCATGTTTGCGTATCTCCATCAGCCGAATATCAACCCGGTCATCCTTCCTATTACGGAAAGTTTTGCAATCCGCTGGTACAGTATGATGTATGTCGTCGGGTTCTTATTGGCGTATTTGTTTTATAAGCATTATATCAAAAAAGGCGTTATAAAGATGAAGCTCGATGAAATGGGCGACATTTTATTTGTAGTTATCCTCGGCGTACTGATCGGAGGAAGGCTGGGATATATCCTTTTCTATAATATCGGGTACTATATTCACAACCCCCTCGAAATATTTATGGTTTGGAGGGGAGGGATGTCGTTCCACGGCGGGCTGATATTCTCCATGCTTGCCGCTTGGATATATACGAGAATAAAGAAGAAAAACTTTTTCGATATCGCGGACATATTTCTCATACCAGTACCGATCGGATTGTTTTTCGGACGGTGGGGGAATTTTGTTAACGGAGAGTTATGGGGCAATGCGACCGATGCGCCGTGGGGGATGATTTTCAATCCGAAGCCAGAGATCGGAAATCCCGGACCCAGTCTTTATTCTACGTCCGAGGCGTGGGTAGTTGCGTTAGCCCGAAAGGTGGGACTGCCGATTCAGCCCGGCCAAACCCAGATCAACCTGCCGCGTCATCCGTCGCAGATATACGAGATGCTGATGGAGGGACTGATACTCTTTACGATCATGTTCCTCGTATTCAAGCTGGTGAAAAACAAGCCGCGCGGACTGATGATGTCCATCTTCCTTGGGGGATACGGCATTGCCCGGTTTATCGGAGAGAACTTCCGTCAGCCCGATGCGCAGCTCGGATACCTTTTCGGGGACTGGTTTACTATGGGAATGCTGCTGAGCCTGCCCATGATTCTGACGGGAATCATCGGGATTATCCTTGCGTATAAATTCAACCGCAGGAACGAGCTGTGGGGGTCATAATGACTCTCGATTATAATACGGTAGTTAAGATTGCCGCCGGGGAGGTTATCGACCGCCCGGCGTCGATTGTACGGGAACTGATCGACAATTCGCTCGACGCCGCGGCGACCGTTATCAAGGTCGCGATCAGCGGCGGGGGAAAACAATACATCGAGGTGCAGGACGACGGTTGCGGGATGGATAAGTCCGACCTCGAACTCTGTACAAAAAATCACACCACCAGCAAGATAGGGACATTCGACGATATAATCGAACTGCGGACGCTCGGCTTTCGCGGAGAGGCGTTGTCGAGTATCGCTGAGGTCGCGGATATGACAGTCCTTTCCCGTCTCAGGCACACGCAATCGGGATACCGTATGGAGACCGCGTTCGGCCGGTTTAAGTCGTTTACCGAGACCGGGATGAATACCGGCACCACAATCATTGTCAAGGACCTTTTCGGCAATCTTCCCGCGCGGAAGAAATTCCTCTCCAACGATTCCACCGAGACTCGTTTTGTCAATCAGGAAATCCTGAAGAAAGCGCTCGCGTTCCATGATACCGGATTCGAGTTTTCGTCTCACGGGGAGCGGAAATACCTCGCGTCGCCGAAACGGACGTTAGTGGAACGGATCGTCGAGTTTTTCCCCGATACGGTAGAGCACCTGATCCCGTGGGAGCGGCATGACGGCGGCATCAAGATTACCGCGTATCTGACGAAACCGGCGTTCATCCGTCCGAACCGTTCCTACCAGTACTTTTTCGTGAACCGGCGCGCGGTGGAATGGAAGCATTTCTATTTCGCGATACAAAACGCATACGGCAACCTGATACCGAAGGGCTATTTCCCGGCGGTCTTTCTCTATCTTGAGATCGATCCTGCGGAAGTGGATTTCAATGTTCACCCGATGAAAAAAGAGGTGCGATTCCGCGAGGAGTCGGTGGTCTCGAAAGCGGTGCAGAACGCGCTTCGGGAGGCGCTCTCCGACAGCGACGGGATTTCCCCGGCCGACGAGAGCGAGATGCGTTTCACCCCGTACGAACGGAAAATTGCCGGCGCGATCGGGGGATTTCTCGACGGGAGAAGCGCGGGCAGTCTGGGTATGACGGAAAGTCCCCGCATATCACCTCCGCATACACGAAACGAAAATTCATCACCTCGTCCGTCAGTACCGGAACGGGAATTGTTTCCCGCGCGTCCGGCAGAGGAGTCCGCGAAAATCGATTATCTCGATTACCGGTATGTAGGGATTGTTTTCTCGGCGTATATCATGCTTGAGGGCGGCGATCAATTGTTATTTATCGACCAGCACGCAGCGCATGAGCGGATTAATTATGAAAAGATGCGGGACAAGTACCGGAGCGGTCATACCTCATCGCAGGAACTTCTCGTCCCGGTACAGATAGACATCCCCCTAAAAGCGGCTGACATGTTCCGGGAGAATCTGGATACCCTCGGCTCGATGGGATTCGAGATCGAGCATTTCGGCGGGAATTCTTACGTGATACGGAGCATACCGGATTATATCGATTATAACGATACCGTCCAGACCGTAATGGGATTCATCGAGACCTTGACCGAGAATTCGGGGGGCGATCCGCATTCGGCGGACTTTATCGATTCGGCGATTAAGCAGATGGCGTGTAAGGCGTCGGTACGGGCGGGCGAGAAGATCACAGAACCGGAGGTGAGGGAGCTTCTGAAGAATCTCGCCGGGACAAGTATGCCGTTCTCATGCCCGCACGGCAGGCCGGTTATTTTCTCGCTGGGAAAGACCGAAATCGAAAAACAGTTCAAGCGGCTGGGGTTTTAATGATTTGTGATGATAGGATGTCATTGCAGAATGATAGTTTGTTTAAGAAGACCGAATATATTCTAATCGATGAGAAATTAATGATAACGGCGTGATATTTTGACTGATCCTGCGCAGAGGAAGGGCTGCTTCGCCCGCGAATACCGATTAATATTCTTTGGCGTGGTTCTTTTCGTTGGACGGGATGGACGCGAATTCGCCGAAGATATAAGTAATTTCCTTTTTCGCGCTGCTTTCTTTATCCGATCCGTGTACTGCGTTCTTCGGTAATGCGGTGCCGTATTTTGCGCGAATTGTCCCTGGTTCCGCTTTCGCGGGATCTGTCGCTCCCATCAGCTTACGGAAATCGGCGACGGCGTTTTCCTTTTCGAGTACCATGGCGAGTACTTTATCGGATACGGTGAATTGTAGCAGGCCGTCGAAGAAGGGTTTTCCCTCGTGTTCGCTATAGAATTGCTTCGCGGACTTCTCCGTGAATTTAAATAGGAGTGCATGTACAATCTTGAAGCCGTTTTCTTCTATCATAGCCGTAATGTTCCCGATATTACCCGCTTTATAGGCATCGGGTTTTATGAGGGTCAATGTCCTCTGAATAGCCATACAGAACTCCCCATGTACAATTCTGTTTTATTTTTCGGAATAAACCGCTAATTGTTTAGTGAATAAGAAAAATATTAAAATTATTCTCATATTCGGTATGTTTTTTCACGATTCTCCCTTTAATATGCATAGGATGGCAGCGTTATCGTATAGTAAAAGCGAATACTATCGAGGCCGTCATCCTGATTGAATCCGTCATCCTCTGCGAGACCGTCGTCCTGATTGAATCCGTCATCCTCTGCGAGACTGTCGTCCTGATTGAATTTGTCATCCTCTGCAAGACCGTAGTCATGATTGAATTGTCATCCTGAGCGAAGCCGAAGGGTGCTTTTGATTTGATCATCACGGGCTGACAGAAAAGGCAATCCATCCCGGATTCCGTATTGACCGCTTTGCCCCTGTGCGTCTCGCGGTGACAGGGGATGTTTCCGACAAGCGGTGTATCGATAAGAAATTACCCCATTAGGCTGGCTCAGGGAGACATAACATCACGGCCTGACGGCGAAAATAAGCGCGGTTTGATATCGGGAATAGTATGAGCAGCATTATTTACGGAATTGTGATTGGATGAAATTTTCAAGACGCTCGAACGTACCCCTGCTCAGGACATGCTCCATCGAGCAGGCTTCGGTTTCGGCAGTCTCTTCAGGCACATGCAGGATATCGGTCAGGAAACTTTTCAGTAAAAGGTGGCGCGAGTAGATTTTCGATCCTTCCCGTTCGCCATCGGGCGTCAGTTCGATATATCCGTACTTCTCGTGTACAATCATTTTTTCGTTCTCAAGTTCCTTTAGAGCGTTGATGACCGACGGCTTTTTAACATTCAGCCGTTCGGCAATATCCTTGACGCGAGCGACTTTATTATCGCGGACGATAAGATAAACTGTTTCGAGATAATCTTCCATGCTATTAGTCATTGAATTTCCTTAGTTAGTCCTATTTAACAATGTAAAAGTAAATCGTGAAAAAGTCAAGCATGGTTTACAAAGAATACAAATAAAGTTATAATAAAGCATGAAAACCAGCAAGGCCCTATGAAAGAGATATTGAATTATCCCCGGCTGTTACGCGCGCTCTACCGGGAGAAAACAATCTTCCTGATCGCGGTCATCTTTACCTCCTTAATGATTTTGACCGGGGCGCTTCTTCCACATGATGTGCGAAAGAGCCTGATGGAAATGCTGTATGAAAAGCTGAAAGATGTGGAGTTCAGCGTTACCGGAATATTTATGAATAATATTCGCAGTACCGGGATTATCATGCTGGGCGGGATTATTTTCTCGGTACTTTCCTTTATACTCGTGGGGCTGAATTTTCTGGTGCTCGGGGCGGCGATGGTCACACTCGCTCCAGAACACGGCACAGCGTTTATGATAGTTTCTATCCTGCCCCACGGAATATTCGAAATTCCCGCGATCCTTCTCTCGTTTGTGGGGGCGATGATGATAACAAAAGCGATATCGGTCAGGATCGCCGGCCGCGAGGAGAATGTCTCCGCGAAGGTGCTTTTACTCGAAACATTCGCGCTTTTTGTCCTGATGATACTGCCTCTCTTGATAGCCGCTGCTGTGCTGGAGGTATACTTGACCCCATGGCTGACCGGTCTGATTGCGAAATAGCCTGCCATCCCGGTTGGCCGGGGAGGATATGATAAATAAAAAGGCAAGGGGGAATAGATGAAGCAGGTTCTGATTGCAATAATAGGAGGACTTATTTTGATATCGGGTTCATGTTCATCGGCTCCAAAGAAGAAAGTGGTCAAGCCGGTTAAGCCTAAGCCCGTAAATGTGGAGACAAAGATCGAGCATGATAAGATAGCGGGATTGTTCGTTTTCCCGGGCGGCAAGTTAAAAGCGCTGGTGATGAGTTTCGACGACGGTCCCGATCAGGACAAACGGCTTATCGAAATATTCAATAAGTACGGGATAAAAGGGACGTTTCATCTCAATTCCGGGAAGTTTGCCGCAAAAAGCAAGGCCTCGCTCGATCAGTTGAAAACTGTTTATAAGGGGCACGAAGTCTCCGCGCATTCGGTATCCCACCCGCATTTGGAATTCCTACCGGCGTCGAAGGTATCGAACGAAATTCTTGCCGACAGAGAGAAGCTTGAGAAGGTGTTCGGATATCCCATCCATGGGATGTCCTACCCGTTCGGAACATATAACCAGCTTGTGCTCGATCTTTTACCGTCGCTGGGGATTGTCTATTCGAGGACTGTGACAATCGACGCGAGTTTCCGTCTGCCCAAGAATCTGCTGGTATGGAATCCCACCTGCCATTCCGGAACAGGGGAATACTGGGCGAAGAAATTTATCGAGACCAAAAAGGACGAGATGATGCTTCTTTTCATCTGGGGGCACGCATGGGAATTCGATAACGCCGCGACGGATTCCGCAAAGGAAAAAAACTGGACGGCGATCGAAAATATCTGCGCGCTCCTCGCTAAGGAAAAAGATATCTGGCCGGCTGCCGCAATGGAAATCGCTGACTATATTACCGCCGCTCAGGACGCGATAGAAAAAAGCCCCGAGGGGATAATTTCCAATTCGTCCCCGATCGTTCTTTGGGTCAGGTCGAAGGGAAAGATTGTTCAGTTGAAACCTGGTCAGGTACTATCCGTATCGAAATAGGAGAGAATAATGGTCGATGTGATACAGGTAACAGTTACGGTGCCGAACGAGGAAACCGGGATCATGCTCGCGAACGAACTGGTGGAGAAACGTCTCGCCGCGTGTGTGCAGATGAACGGACCTATCAGGAGCGTGTACCTATGGAAGGGAAAGGTCGAGGACCGTCCGGAATGGATGTGCATTGTGAAAACGACCCGGGAATGCTACCAAGAACTCGAAGCTGAGGTGAAGCGGATCCATCCGTACGAAGTCCCCGAAATCGCCGCGGTGCCGGTCGTCGAAGGAAATCCCGATTACCTGAGATGGGTCGGGGATTGTGTGAAACGGGGCTGAGGGGCTATTTTTCCGACGGGTATCCCGCACCGTACCATGTGTCGAAACCGCCGTCCATATTATAGATTTTTTTAAATTTCAGATCGGACATGATCTGGGATGCTTTAGCGCTGCGGCTTCCCGCGCGGCAGTACACCAGATAGATCTTATCCTTATCGAGGCTGTCCAGCTTCTCTCGAAAATCGGGGTCATATAGATTGATATTGGCCGCGCCCGGAATATGTCCCGCGATATACTCATCCGGTTTCCGGACATCGATCACAAAAAACTGTGAATTTGTCCTATTTTCCATATACAGTTTATATGCATCGGCAGTCGGGAGATTGATGATTAGACCCGCGCCGCCGATCAGCCCTTTCTGCCCGCATGCGGAGAATATCAGGAACGGCAGCAGGAGAGATATATAAATAATAACTTTACTTCTCATGGTTCGTTGACCTCGATTACCGAAACCTTGCCGTATGTTCCGTCGGGAACATTCGCGATTGCCAGCGGGTCGCAGACCCAGTTTGTTCCGTTGATAATAAACAGGTACTGATAGACACCGGGGTCGAGCTTATGGATGACGCTCCAGTACCCAGTGTTGGAGTTATATGTCATAGGTTTGCCTTTCTTCGTCCATTTCATGAAATCCCCGGTCAGTACGACCGATTTCACCTGAATATTCTTTGATTCATACACAAACCTGCATCCGTTTGAAAGAATGTTTACGCCCAATTGAATAGTCCCGGTGCATTCGATCGACGACGATTTAACCGTATCCTCTCCGCCGCACGCCGACAGACCGACAGCAAAAGCGGCAGCGATAGAAAGGCCGATGCATTTCATTATTAGGCTGGAATTCAATGGGTTGTCCTTACTGTGCTGAAGAAACGATCTCGAATACGCCGTTTTTACCGCCGAAACCGTCGGGAGCGAAAGCCTCGGCCCCGGGCGGTGTCATCATGACAGACCCGTTGATGACAAGTTTATACGCATAGATTCCGTCCGCAAGGGAAAGAACGACCTTCCAGATACCCTTTTCATAAGCCATCGGAATGCCTTCTTTTTTCCATTGGGTGAAGTCGCCTGTGACAGCGACCGATTTAATATCGGGCTGAGATGTTTTATAGACAAACATAATGTTATTGCCCTTTTTATAAGTACCGCTTTCCAGACTGCTCGTTTCGCCCTTTGTAACAGCGCCGCCTCCGCCGCACCCGTAGAGAAAAATAACGGAAAGCAGAATGGTCAAAACAGAGAATAAAGAAATCTTTTTCATATATTTCTCCTTATGAAGGATATACTTATTGTATATCTAAAACAGCAATGTGTCAAGGATGCTGCATACACTTGTCTGCTGTACCTTGACTTTCGGGGAAACCGCCCTTATAGTAATCGCGGAGGAATTTATGAAAACTATACCTTTCATAATAATATCTATCCTTATTTTTTCCGGATGCGGAAACGGCTCAGTCTCACCGGAGAGCTTAGGACAGCAGATAGGCCAGACCTACCATACCGCGATGCATGAAGCGGCGCTGCTTCTGAAAGGAATTCCTCCCGCCGACCAGGTGAGGGATCAGTTACTCGCGCTGAAAACGAAGTATGTCAGAATTATGGCTGCATACGGTCAGATTCGCCAGAAGATGCATCCCGAAGATAAGGATACGGTCGATTCCATCACCTTTGATGCGGTCGCCCATTATAACAAGGACGACGGCGATACTATCCGCATCGCGATGGAGGCGTACGGTAAACTGGGCGAGAACGAATTGGCGGTCGCCGCATCGCATTTCCTGATTATCAACCAGTACGCGAATTTCGACGTACTTCTTAAGTACCATCCGCAGGAGGCTGCGCAGGTCGGTCTGCAGTAGACAGGTGCAGGGCAGGCGGTTTATTCAATAAGAGTTTATAGGGAAAACATACCGAAAAAGCGTTTGATAATTTCATTAGATTATTCCGGGTAGGATTCGACTGTTTCGCAGAATTCGCGGAGGACTGCATCAAAGTCGGATTTCAGGAGGAGCCTGACGGAACTGCTTCCCTCAATTCCTTTGAGGGTATATTTAAATGGAACTGTGACTTTAAAAAATGGACGGGGGAACTCATGATAGTACTCCAGCTCGCCCGTTTTTCCGATGAACTCTATAAACCTATAGGAGACCGGGCGGTCGAGTTCTATTTCCCTGAACATCGACCGGTCGAAGCAGTCCTCAACTTCCTTAATACCGATAATCTTCATTTTTATTTCCTTGTAACAATGAACTCCCCGAACGGGTCACCGATCTCTATCCCTTTTCTCTGCTCGCATTTAAACGTACCGAGTCCTTCGGGGTACGGGCTGCCGTATGCAAGATCCATAAAAGCCGCGCAGATGCCGGTTACCATAAAAGCCCCTGGCTGTTCAAGTTTATATGTTTCCATTATTTCCGATTCGTAGTATTTTTTTACTCGGACAGTCATCCGTTCGCCGGGGATAAGTTCTGTGATTTCCGTTTCCGCCCATCCCCATGCGGTCAGGACGGCGAATGCACCGTGAAGAACATCCTCGGGCATCTTCTCGATCATCGGACCGATAATCGATTTAAATTCCTCGGAGTTAATAATACCCCATCCGGTATGATACCCGCACTCATTGGCGGCGCGGTATAGCCCCGCTTCAACTTCGCGGTAATGTGTTTTTCCGGCGGATTTCAATAACTTCTCAGTAAACGAATTCCAGAAGTTCGCCGGGAGAAAATTCACAAGCACACCGAAGGCGTCAATCAGCCCGTCCTCATCACCCCGCACTTTAATCCGCGACAGCTGTTTAATCGCTGTTATTCTATCGATTGACATGTGTTCCCCCAATCATTCTATATTCTTACTATTTCAAAACGCGATATACGATCACCTTTTGCGATACTTTCGGTCTGAGTAACATTATATCCCTGAAGCTTATGGTTAAAAACCAATTCAAACACGGCGGAAAGATACCCCATTGTAATGAAGTCGAGCGGGACTTCACTTTTTCCGAATTTTTTCAGCCATCCTATATCCACATGAGAATGGGTTAATTCTGCCGATCCGCCGTCTGAATGAATCCGGGTAATATTTAACTTTCCTAAACCGACTGCGGCAAAATATTCCGTGGCTATTTCGATTTGCTCTTTCCGGTCGGAAATGTTTTTTGAAATGTAGTACTTCTTTAAGACAAGGTAGAATGATTCCTCCATCGATTCCTGCAATAAGCGAGGGCCGTCCATCTCACGGGTTTTTTGCGCGAGATCGATGAACAATGTTGTATAATGATGACAATGCATTACCGAGGGTTCGTTGTTTACATACTGAAGCATATTGTAATAATCGAATCGCTGATTGAATTCCAGTTCCATCATAATCTCCTATTCGTTTACTGTAGATACTGTTTTGACCGTATCATGCATCTGCCCGGAAGTAATCGTATTTCGTATTGAAACCCTGCCAAGAACATTGATCGAATCAAACACCCTGTGCACATTATCCTCGCTGGTTTTCAGAGCCTCCCTCACCCGCAGAGCGACTTCCTTCAAATTATCGCTCATCCTGGATATCTCCTCCCATCCAGATGTCTGTTCCTCGATCTCCGTTTTTACATCGTGCGTACTTTTGATCATTTCTGCCAATGCGGTTGTTATATCGTTCGATGTTTTCGATTGATCCTTTATTGTATCGGAGACCTGATTTAAAATATTTGATGTCGTTTGAATTCCGTTCAGAATATGTTCCAACGCCTCGATCGATTTTCCGGCAAGTTCGGCAGAGTCCGATACCTTCGAGAGAATTTCCTTAGTGGAAACCTCAATACCCGCAGCGTTCTTGGTACTTTTTTCCGAAAGTTTGCGTATTTCCTGGGCGACAATCGCAAATCCTTTTCCGGCATCACCGGCATGCGCCGATTCGATAGATGCGTTCAGAGAAAGGATATTGGTTTGATCAGATATTTCTTTAATAACATTGGTGATTTTGCCGATATTCTGAGACTCTTTCTGAACCAACTGGATCGATTTGATAGTTTCACGTATCAGGTCTCCGCCCTGTTCGGCCACCTCGGACAGGCTTTTTGCCAGATCGACCGCTTCTAAAACAGTGCCGGTAACCTGCGTCATGGAATTTACGAGGATTTGGACGGTTCGGGAAGATTCTTTGACCGCCGAGGATTGCAGTTCCACACTCTGCGAAATAGAACGCATGCTTTCAACCCCCTGGGAAAGCGCAGCGCCGGTATTCTGGATCGCCTCTTCCTGTATACCCATTTTTTCACGGATCAACCGATAGGCGTTGTCCATGTTATTGATCGCGCGGATAGAGTTTTCATATGTTTTCATCAGGAAACTGCTGTTCATTCCAAGATCGCTCGAAACGCTGTTGATTTGATGAAATATAGTTACTGTATTTCGAATATACTCGCTTAACGAATTCGCAAGACTGTGAATATCCCGCGATTGAGAAGTGTTTAAGTCAGGTGCAGGAAGATACTCTTTTGATAAACCGACAAGCTTGTCGAGAATATCAAGGTTTTGCGATTTTAATGCGGAGACCACTATCAGGACGATCTCCGATAAACAGAACACGCCTCCCGTAAAAAGAATAATTGTCTGGATACCGGATTGCGGTAATAAAATCGCTCCCCCGATAGACAATAGTGTTAAGAATGCCAGTATCCCTGAGAATATGCATACCATCATAAATCCCTCCGAAATCGGAATAGTAGATTATACAGAGCATTATAAAAAACACAAGACTAAAAATGTATAGAGAATATTTAAACTGAATCTCTGTTAACTATACGATATTATGAAGGAAATCCATTCAATAACACGATAATAATTCGACCGGATTTATGTTATAAGAATAAGAAGTTATAATGCTTTTTTTCCTTTATATAGGAATAAAGAAAATGAACGCACAATATATTAACGTGAAAAAATATTTTGACTTATTGTTATGAAATAATTATAATTATTTTATTATATCTGGGAAATCTTTCAAAAGGACGGGTATATAAAAATAAAAAATCCCGCAAAAACACGCTTGAATGAGAAATCCAGTATCAAGATTTCATTCATCTATCTATTGCTCAGCGCCTTATGGATACTTGTTACGGATAATATTGTCAGAATAATGTTTCCAGACCCTTCGTTAATCACCGCTGTACAAACCGTAAAAGGTTTCTTTTTTATAATCATCAGCGCAGTATTAATCTATTTCCTTATTCATCGCGAGGTAAAAAAACTGCTGTCGGTTCAGAAGGAGTTACTAGACTCCAGCGACAGGCTTTCCATCGCTTTAACGGGTGCACGGGTCGGAAGCTGGGATTTAAGTATCAATCGGAACTCTCTATTAATATCCGATTATCTGCCGGAAACTCTGAGAAATGGAGACAAATTCATCAATATGCCTGCTTCCGACCTGATGGCTTTAGTTCACTCGGACGATAAGTATTCGCTATTGCGGAAGCTAAAACTTGTAAGCCTCAATCGCCTTCCTGTTCTTTCCGTGGAATGCCGCCTGAAGCTGGGCCCGGGGAAATATATCTGGATCGATATTCACGGAGAAGTAATAGCGTGGAATTCCAGTATTCCCGCCAGACTATACGGGGTTTTTAGGGATATCAGTGTTCGGAAGGAATTATTCGATAATCTACAAAGAAGAAACCGTTATATTGAATCCATTGTAGAGAATCTTCCCATCGGATTGGCCGTGAATTTCATCGATTCGGGAAAGGTTGAATATATGAATAAAAAGTTCTATGAAATATACGGATGGCCCAAGGAAATGCTGCAGGATGTCGAAAAGTTTTTCGAGTTGGTCTATCCCGACGAGGATTATCGGAAGCTGATAAAAGAAACTGTGATGAACGATATTGCGTCCCGCGACCCTGAAAGAATGCACTGGGAGGGGGTTAAGACAACTTCGCAGGACGGTACGCGGAAAATTATAAATGCTAAAAACATCCCGATTTTCGATCAGAACCTGATGGCCTCACTGGTAGAGGACGTCACCGTGAAAACGGAATTGGAGAATAAACTTCGGCAGTCCCAAAAAATGGAGGCTATCGGTACTCTGGCCGGCGGGATTGCGCATGATTTTAATAATATTCTCACCGCGATCATGGGATTTGCGGAAATTTTACAGAGGAAGATCAAGGATAATCACGGAGACGATTATGAAGTCAATGAAATTGTTATAGCATCCAAACGGGCTGCTGATCTGGTCGCGCAGATTCTGACGTTCAGCCGGATGAAAGAAAGGGAGAAGCTTCCTATCAATCTGAACTCGCTTATAAAGGAAGCTATAAAACTGATACGCGCATCGATTCCGGCGATAATTGAAATTCAGATAAATCTTACTGTTGACAACGCTGTTATCATGGGAGATCCCACCCAGATTCATCAGGTCCTGCTCAATCTTTGTACGAACGCGGCTTATGCGATGAAGCAGAAAGGCGGCGTGCTTAAAATCGGACTGAGTGAAAACCTGAATGGTGTGTACGAACTGACTGTCGAAGATAGCGGAGGGGGCATACCGGTCGAGTACATTGACCGTATATTTGAGCCATATTTTACCACGAAAGCGGCCGGCGAGGGAACAGGGATGGGGCTTTCGATGGTGCATGGGATTGTGAAAAATCACCAGGGTGAAATCACGGTAAAAAGCATGAAAGATATCGGCACGGTTTTTACTGTTAGTTTCCCAGTGTATCAAAAGAATCCCGAGATTTCCTCACTGGAAAAAAAGACCGATTTTCAGAAAGGTTCCGAGACCATCCTGCTTTTGGACGACGAAGCGGCGATCTCCCGTTTTATTTCCTTGTTCCTTTCTCAAATCGGCTATCGGGTGCATTCGATGAACGATCCTCATACAGCGATTGAAAAAATCAATGCCGGCGGAGAGGATTATCAGTTGATTATTACAGACCAGAACATGCCGGGAATGACTGGGCTGGAATTTGCCGAGAAGGTGTATAGTACATCGAAAAACATCCCTATTATTTTAATGAGCGGACAGGAAGTGAATGAAATTGCCCGGAATGTAAAAACTCCGAATATTAAAATGTTTCTGCAGAAGCCTCTCAATATAACCACCCTTTCCTCCGCAGTCAGGGACTGTATCAACAATTCAGAATAACCGTTCGTTTACGTATACCGGGTCTCGATGATAATAGCGGGAAATTGGGAAATAGGCGAAATATTTGATAAATGTTTCGGTTAGTATTATTATTTAATGGGGTTTATTCGGCTGGGGTAACCCGAAGGGGATAGTTAAAAATACAGGAGAAGATATGCGGTCCGCATATTATCGAGTCGGACTGGATGTAGGTTCGACGACAGTAAAAATCGCGGTCACGGATCCTGCCGATTACAGCCTTGTCTACTACGAATACCTGAGGCATAACGCCGAACAGGCAAAGACCGTATTGGAAATGCTTACCGCCGCGCATGAAAGATTCCCCGGCGCGGAATTTCATATCGCGGTTTGCGGGAGCGGCGGGCAGACTATCGCGGAAATCCTCGACGCTTTCTTTATTCAGGAAGTGGTCGCCAATTCGCTTGCGATCAAGACGTTCTATAAGGACGTACGCGCCGCTATCGAACTGGGCGGGCAGGACGCTAAGGTCATTTTCTTCCGTTATGAGGAGGATACCGAGCGGCTGGTCGCTACCGATATGCGTATGAACGGAAGCTGCGCGGGCGGCACCGGGGCGTTCATCGACCAGATCGCGGAAATCCTGCATGTCAAGCCCGAAGAATTCGGCCGTCTCGCAGAAGAGGGTAAAAAAGTCTACGATATTTCCGGCCGGTGCGGCGTGTTTGCGAAGACCGATATCCAGCCCCTCCTGAATCAGGGCGTCTCCAAAGAGGACATCGCCTTATCGTCGTTCCACGCTATCGCCAAGCAGACCATCGGCGGTCTCGCGCAGGGAATGGACTTCACCCCGAAGGTCATCTTCGAGGGCGGCCCCCTCACATTCAATCCGAAACTTGTGGAGGTATTTCAGGAGCGCCTGAGGCTTTCCGAGGAAGATATTGTCATACCCGAGCATCCCGAAATACTGGTCGCATGGGGCGCCGCGATTTCCATCGAGGCCATGTTCCCCGATACACCGTCGATGTATACCCGTGAAAAATCGCTTGCTGCGCTGGCGGAATACACCCAGAACCGTAAAAAGAACTTTACCTATGAAGTAGAAAACTTCTTCATTAATGAAAAGGAACAGAAGGAATTCGTGGAACGACACCGTATACCAGATTTTATCCCGAAGGAGTATCCGTCCGGAAGCGTTCTCGACGTATATCTCGGAATCGACGCCGGTTCCACTACCAGTAAGTTTGTACTTCTGGACACCGACGGCGAGGTCGTGGACTTATTCTACGGGAACAATATGGGCGAACCCCTGACTATTATCCGTAACGCACTGATCGAGATCCGCGACAAGTACCGCCGGATGGGGGTTGAATTCCGCATTCTCGGGGCGGGGACCACCGGGTACGGCGAGATGCTTTTCACGAAGGCGTTCCATGCGGACTTTCATACTGTCGAGACGGTAGCGCACGCGGAAGCGGCGCAGAGGTTCGCCCCGGAAGTCACCTTTGTTCTTGATATCGGCGGGCAGGACATGAAGGCGATCAGCCTGAAGAGCGGCATTGTGACCGGAATCGTGCTGAACGAGGCATGTTCGGCGGGCTGCGGCTCGTTTATCGAGACTTACGCCAGATCGCTCGGTATTCCTGTGGACGACATCGCCCGCCGCGCGTTCAAAGCCGAACACCCGTCGCGTCTCGGCTCGCGTTGCACCGTATTCATGAACAGCTCTATTATTACGGAACAGAAAAACGGGAAGACTACCGAGGATATCCTCGCGGGGCTATGCCGTTCGGTCATAGAGAACGTGTTCACTAAGGTCGTGCGCCTGTCGAATTTCGACGCGCTCGGCGAGGTCATAGTCGTACAGGGCGGAACGTTCCGAAACGACGCGGTACTGCGCGCGCTCGAACAGTACACCGGGCGCAGCGTGATTCGTCCGCCGTTCCCCGGCCATATGGGAGCTGTGGGTATAGCGCTTCTCACCAAGAATTATATTGAAAAGAAAATACAGGAAAAGCCCGATTATAAAAGTACTTTCATCGGCCTCGATTTTATGGAGGCGTTTTTCTACACCAAGGAGCCGGGAAATATATGCCCGTACTGCCCGAATAACTGCAGCCGGACAGTAGTCAGTTTTAGCGACGGCACGTTCTATATTACCGGGAACCGCTGCGAACGCGGCGAGATTATCGGCGATCCGTCCAATCCCGAAGTGAAGAAGCTGTTCGGGCGGACGCGAAAGGAGATGGGGCAGGTACCCGATCTGATGAAGCTGACCCATAAGCTCCTCTTCGCGGACTATAAACCGAAGACGGTAGGACCGAAGCGGAATATTCGAATCGGCATACCCCGTGTCCTGTATTTCTGGGAGGGTATCCCGTTCTGGAAGGCGGTGTTCACTTCGCTCGGCTTTGATGTCGTGGTCTCGCGCCGCAGCAGTTACGAACTGTTCGACAGCGGACTCCCGTATGTCCCGTCAGATACAGTGTGTTTTCCCGCCAAGCTCGCGCACGGTCATGTTCAGGATTTGGTCGACCAGAAGGTGGATAGGATATTCTTCCCGATGATGATTCGTGTGCCGTTGGATAACGCTTCGGCCGAAGGGTCGCATGTCTGCTCAATCGTACAGGGTTATCCCCTGATTATCGCGAATAGCGACGATCCCGAGGAGAAGCACGGAATCCCGTTCGATCACCCATCGTTCCATTGGTTCAATCATAAACTCAGAGTAGAGCAGACAAAGGATTTTCTTGTCAGGACATTCGGCCTGCCGGAACGGATGGTCAATAAGGCGATCCGCGAGGGCGAAAAGGTGTTTATTAAGATAAAGAAGGAACTCGAACGCGCAGGTCAGGAAGTTCTCCGTTCCCTGCGCGGGACGAATAACTTTGCGGTTGTGCTTGCAGGGAGACCGTATCACGCGGACGAACTGGTCAATCATAACCTGTCGTCCCATTTCACGCGCCTGGGCATCCCGGTGCTGGTGCTCGATTCCCTTGCCGACCTGAACAAGCAGGATTTGCGGAATATACGGATGGAGACGACTATCCCGTACCATACCCGGATGGCGAGCGCGGCTATGCTGGTCGCAAAGGACCCGAATTTGGAGATCGTCCAGATCGTCAGTTTCGGATGCGGGCATGACGCGATCATTTCCGACGAGATGAGCCGCGTATTGCGGGAAGTGGCCGCGCGTGAGCTTCTCATTCTGAAGCTGGACGAAGGAGAGGCGGTCGGGCCGATCAATATCCGTATCAAATCGTTTATCGAGACTATCCGTTCCAAGCGGGAGAAAGAGAAAAAAACGACTATCCCTCAGAAGCTGACGGAACTCAAGAATGCGTTCGTATCGAAATATATCCGCAAACATAGAAAGGAGAAGATCATCCTGACACCGAACCTTTCGCCCGCGTTCACCTATCTGGCGACAGGAATCCTAAATACGCTCGGATACCGGGTTCAGTCCATGCCGCTGGCCGACGACCGCGCATTCGAACTCGGAAAAAAGTTTGTACATAACGATATCTGCTTTCCGGCGCAGGTGAATATCGGCGAAGCGTTGTCGCTGCTCGAGAAGGGGAAGTATTCCCCCGACGAGGTGGCTATCGGGCTAGCGAAGAACTGCGATGACTGCCGTGCGGGACAATACTCCGCGCTAGCGAGGAAAGCTCTTGACGAGGCGGGATATCCGCAGATACCGATTATTACAACAGGTATCGATACGAAGAATATACATCCCGGATTCAAGATCGGCATCCGTTTCCAGATACGCTCACTATGGGGCATCTGTATGGTGGACAGTCTGGAACTGATGCGGCGGAGAATCCGTCCGTACGAGGTTATTAAAGGAGAGAGCGAATACCTTTTCGATATTTACCTGAAACGGATTACCGATAATATCGCGCGCCCGAAGAAAATTCTCCTCGCAATTCTCAAGGAAGCCGTCAACGCGTTCAACAGGATACCCGTACGGATGAAAAACCGCCGGCCGCGCGTGGGGATAGTCGGCGAGATACTGCTGAACTATCATCCGACATCCAACCGCAATCTGGAGCGCTACCTCGAAGGGCACGGGATGGAAGTGGTTATCCCGTCAATGCTCGATTTCTTCCGGCGCTCGGCTATAATCGAACGGGATAAGAGTATCAGGAGGCTTGTGCCGAATCCCGGATTCAATCTTCTCATATCAAATATCAAAGAAAAGCTGTTCGACTCGGCTGTCATGCAGGTTTCCGAGGTGATGCGCGGGTTCCGCTACGCTGACCCGCAGTACAATATCTACGACGTGATCGAGCGGATCAAGCGCCTGATCGACGTGTCGTATGTAGTTGGAGAGGGGTGGCTTATGCCGGGCGAGATATTTATGCTCGCGGAGCATGGCGTCAATTCGTTTGTGATCGTCCAGCCGTTCGGATGTCTGCCTAACCATATTACGGGGCGCGGGATGATTAAGTCGCTGAAGAAAATATTCCCGCATATCCAGATCGTCCCTTTGGATTTCGACCCCGATACGAGTATGGGGAATATCGAGAACCGGCTTCAGATGCTGATTATCTCCGCAAAGGAAGCGGTACGTGAGAAAAAGAAACACGATACAAAGACAGGCGGCGGGGTTATTTCGGAGCCGGTAAAGAATCTATAAGGCGTACTCCGGAGCTGTCTTTTCTTCCAGCTTGTCCCTGAAGAAGTTGATAAACTGACTGCTGGATATGATTCTTAAGGTTTTAAAAATCTTCGCCGTTTTTGCCCGTTCGTCGACATACCGATATGACAATAACGTACAATCGTTGCTGCTTTGTTTATTGGTTTGTATCAGAGAGTCGCATTCTTCCAAATCGTTGAAAGAAAAAGGATTGAGTTTTAAGTTGATGATATAGCATTTATCGGAATGGTACATAATCCAGAAGTTTTCGCGTTTGATAGTCTCGGTAGTATGAGGAATAGACAACAGATTTTTCAGCTGGTTTTCAGCGGAGACATGGTTGAGAAAGAGCATGTCATATACCTGCGATTCCATGAGCGGCGAATAGCATTTTACAATATTATTGACGTCTTTGAAACCGGGATTTTCCCGGTAAACCCCCTTCCATAATGACACCGCTTCCCGGAACTTATCCTTCTGCCAATAGATGACAGCCAACTGATAGGATAACTCCTGCCGGACGGGGGAAGAGAGACGGGGCATATTATCGCTGAGGATTATCTCAGCGGCGTCTGTTTGACCCGCGCCGCATAAGGCATAGAAATAATCCCGGAAAAATTCATTCACATTAAATTCCTCGGACAGCAGGGTATCGAATACTTCAAGCGCTCGAGTGTACTGCTTTAGATGCATGTAGGCGCGGGCTAAATGTACTTTTCCATCGAATACTTTATCCGCACCGAGTTTTTTTAACGCATGTTGAAGGGTGACTAGAATATTGATTGATTTCTGATAGGAGTTTGTGTAATAATAAGTTTTCGCGAGGAGGAGTTGGGCATTGATATCTTTGGGGGCGAATCGAAGATATGTTTCGAGGTTCTTTTGCGCGTTTGAGTACTTTTTCATCTCGAAATAAACCTGCGATATCTCGTAGTAGACATAACGCGACGTCGTTTTCTTAGCGAGAACTGTCTCAAAAAATCCCAACGCTTCCTTATGTTTCTTTAATTTTAAGTATAGGCGCGCAATCTTCATAAATACGATGTCTTTAAAATCCGATTCAGTCAAAGGCATCCGGACGATACATTTCTCGTAAAAATCGATGGCCTTTTCAAGATTCCCCATACCCTCGAAGGCTTGTGCAATATAATGCATCTGAAGATAAGTCCCGCTGTTATTGTTTACGACATCCTTAAGCTCTTCGAGTACTTTCCCGTACTCCCCTTTTTTCAGTAAATCTTCACTGATATCGACCTTTTTCTGTTTGGATAGGAAGACCAGTGTATGGAAAAGGATAAAAAACCCACCGAGCATTAAAACAGCGATAAGAACCATAATAACCACGGCGTTGTTGCCGAATTCTGCGAATAAACTGTTCAAACCTTACTCCTTGATCTATAGAAACGTAAACCCGCATCATAATCATTGTGAAAACTATTTATTCCAGATAAAAAGGGATCGATTTATACCAATTCTTTTGCGGTTTTCTCTTCCAGCATCCTGTTCTGGAAAAACGAGAGAAATTCATTCCCCGAGATAACTTTCATTTTTTTATAGAAAAATGTTTCCTTACATTGGGAGGAGATGTAGAAATAAGAAAACAGGACGTAATCGAAATTGGTAAGTCTCTGTGTTTTTATAATCTGTTCGCTTTCTTCAATATCGATGTAAGAGAACGGCGAGAGCTGTCGGTTTAATATATAAACCACCTCGTCGCTATGCAGAATCCAGAGATGATCGCGTTTGATGACCTCGGACAGTTGGGATATCTGCAGGGCATGCTTCAGCTTACGTTCGACCTCAAATTCGGAACTATCGTAGAGTAATTCATACACTTTACTTTCGATAAACGGGGCATATCTGTTTTTATTCACCTTGGTGTCTTTAAAGTCGGGGTTGTCGCCGCAAATTATTTTCCAATAATTCAGAGCCTTCTTATATTTCTTTTTACCCCAAAATAGATTTGCCAGTAGATAAAGCGCGCTGTCCTTCAGCTCAATTCTTAATACGGGCATGTAATGCTTTAAAATGCTCTCCGCTTTTTCGGATTCCTTATTTCCGCAAAGGGCGTAGAAATAATCAAAAAAGAATTCCTGTATCTCAACCCCGTCTTCGATAAGCTGCTCAAATAGCTCGATGGATTCGTGGAATTTTTTTATCATATTCATCGAACGGCCCAGATAAAGAAGACTTTCTGTATAAAGATCACCATTCGTTTTTTTATACTCAGGAGAAATTGACCGGAACATAGCGATCGCCTTATGGTAGGAATTCATATAATAATATGTTTTTCCCATTAATAATTGAGCGTTTATATCCTTCGGAGCGAACCGGAGATACGATTCCATATACTTTTCAACTGCGAGGTATCTTTTCATCTTGAAAAGAATCTGGGAGATTTCAAAATACACGTACCTTGAGGTTGTCTTTTTCGAGATAATTGTCTCGAAGTATCCCAACGCTTCCTTTAACCTGCCCATTTTAAAATAGATACGGGCTATTTTTTGGAGCAAAATATCCTTCACTTCGGATTCGTTTAATGGCATGCGGACTAATGACTTTTCATAATAATCGATCGCTTTCTCAAAATTCCCCAATCCCTCGTAGGCATGACCAAGGTAGTTCATCTGTACATAAGTTCCGCGGTTTGTTTTTATTACATCGGATAGTGTATCCAGAACTTCCTGATATCTCCCGTTCTTCAGCATCCGCTCGCCTAAATCGGTCGTGTTCGACTTTTTTAGAAACCGTGCGGTGTAGAAAAAAATGAGAAAAACAATAAGTCCTACTATTGCAATACCTAAAAGAACAAGAATCGAACTGTTTCCTAACGCTTTTAGCAAATCGTCCATGACACCCTCCAAGTACTATATATAATATACGGTCAAAAAGGAAAAAATCCTATCGGGGAAATACTGAAATATGCACTCGAAAAACCTGAAAATTACATTATTATTCTTTGTTTAATAATAGATTGACGAATCGGCAGAATCCGGGTACAATATGTAAAAATGTACGGGAGTTCTCATGCCGGTCAATTGCGAAGTTTGCACATCGAAAATGAACGAATGGGAAATCGGCCACGGGAATATTCTGTACCGTTGTCCCGAATGCGGGCATATTCGGCGGGATTTATCCTGCTGCCACGCCGGAGCGAGAGACCATGCATACGGCGGCAGCGAATCGTACGATAGACTTAGGAACAGCCTGACATTTAGACGGATGATACGCCTGATGAAGAAACATCGAATTCTTCCGCGTTCCGTATTCGAGATCGGATTCGGGAGCGGCCTCATTCTTCGGAAATTCCTCGATCAGGGGATTGACGTATCGGGAGTGGAGCGGAACATGCTCGAGATCGAAATTGACGCGGAGGTGAAGAAACGGGGAACACTTCATTTTGCTGAAGCGGAAAAGTACGAATTCCAGAAGGATAGCTGCGATTTGATATACGGTGTTCATCTTGTAGAACATCTGGACAACCCGTCGAAAGTATTCGAGGGAAGTTACCGCGCGCTTCGAAAAGGAGGCATGCTGTACCTGATCACGCCGGGCGGAGATTCCAGCGGTCTGCGGCGTTTCGGGGATGCGTGGTGGAACCTCGAAGACCCTACGCATGTCAGGTTCTTCTCTGCCGAATCGATTTCACTTGCGCTTGGAAAGGCCGGATTCAAACAGGTCGTCGTCCGCCGCCCGATATGGGACAGCATGACCCTCGAGATCAACAGTCTCCTGCGGCGGAAAAAGCATGATGAAAAAAAGGGAGTATTGCACGGTAAACTTGTCCCGCTTGTTCATCTCGCGCTTCTCCCGTGGGCGCTGACCGCGAGGGCGCTTTTCCCGAAGTTCCGTTCGTCTCTAGAAGTGGCCGCTTTTAAGGAATAAAAAGTTTACAGCTGTTTTTCAAATATGCGGTAAGTTTTCAGGAGTTTCAATCCCATTTTCTCGATTGCGTTCCGGATACTGAAATTATCTTCAAGTATATAATTCGCCTCCAGCTTCACCCTCCGCGGTTTCAGCGCGTTGTAGAGACTGCTGTAGAGAAGTACGTCGAGTCCCATACCGTGATATTCCGGCATAACTGCAAGTCCGAATAAACGGAAAAACCTCACGTGTTTGATGCCGAACAGTAAGGAAAGGAACCCGAACGGGAATAATCGGCCGTTTATCCGGCGGAGGATGGTATTCAAATCGGGGAAACCGAACGCATATCCGATAGGTACGCCGTTGTCCTCGACAAACCACATCGCGTCCGGATCGGCGATCGGGCCGACCTTTTTCACCATATCGAGAAACACGCTCCGTTCTACCGGGACATATCCCCAGTTATCGGCTAAAGCGGTATTGGTGATTCTCCATATATGTTCTCCGTCCTCAATTAAACGGTTCATTCTGAAACGGCGGACGGTAATGTTTGGGCGATGTTTCAGAATTCTTTCAGAAAACTTTACGATCCGTTCCGGGATAACATATCCTTCCTCCGAATCTCCGGTGTATGCCAGCAAATCCTTCGCTTTTTCATAACCCGTCAGATTTGCGAACAGTTCGGGATAGTAGGGGGGATTGTAGGGCGACATGAATACCGCCGGGGTGTCGAAACCGGATGCAAGAAAACCCCAGTTTTCCGCGATAGGGTGGATAGGCCCGCGGATAGAGGACATTCCCTTTCCGGCCAGCCATTTTTCCGAGTAATCCATGATAGCCTTCACAGTGCCGGGCGAGTTCTCGCATTCGAATGCACCGAATAACCCGATTTTGGAATTATAGTACTGATTGTAGCGGTGATCGATATAAATCAGGTTCCGCCCGACGACGCGGCCTTCTTCCAACGCGAGGATCAGACAATAATCGGTATTTTCAAGCATGGGATTGTAACGCGGGGTGTAGGCTTTGATCTCATCCGACCAGATAGGGGGCGCCCAGTACGGATTGCCGGCGTAAATTCTTTCCGGCAGGAATACGAATTCCTTCATCATCTTTTTATCGCATACTTTGATAATCTGAGACATTTTTTCCCCCGCGAAGTGGCAGAAGGTTTATTATATCATAAGTTGCATAAATGTCAAAATGTGGGAGAAGTTAATAGCATAGCGGCTTGACAGAAAAAGGAATGAGTAGAATAATATTGATGCTGAATTCGGAGGGCCGAATTGTCCAAATTTGTTAAGTTCGTGAAGCGGCTGATGTTCGCGTACGACACCGAAGTTTTCCCCCAAACCTATAACGAGGAATTGAGCCGGCAATCGTATTTTCTCTCATTCATTGCAAGCGTTATTCTTCTTTTCGTTTGGCTTCCTTATATTCCGCTCGATCAGGCGCTTTATCCGGACGAACCGCTTATCGTTTATTTCAGAATCGGACTGACGGCTGTCGCGGCGATTGTCTTAGTACTCCGGTTTATCCCGTACTTCAAGAAGAACGGTGTCTGGCTCGCGTTTATCATAGAACTGTATCTGCTGATGACAACCGGTATCCTGACCGGTATCACAAAAGGGGATTCGTCCTATATGGGCGGGTATCTATTTATTATTATGGTGACCCTGATCGCCCCGCTGCGTCTGTATCAGAATTACCTGATTATGGCCGGATCGGTGGTAACGTTCTTTATCGTAGCGTTATCGAGAGGCGCTAGTTTTACCGATCTGCATGCCCAGTATTCATTGCGCGATCTCGGATCGACGGTGTTGGTCGCCGCCGTATTCTATTTTTTGATCGACCGTTACCGTTATAAGGCATTCCTCCGTTCGAAAGAGCTTCAAGAAGACAGGAATAAACTCGCGCTTCGCGGCAGAATAATCGAGAAAGAGCTTTCGATGGCGCGGACGATCCAGCAGCGCCTGATCCCGTCCGCTAATCCGCAGGAATGGATATCTGCGATCTATAAACCGATGGATCTGGTCGGCGGGGATTTCTACGATTTCATTTTTTTTCGAGATATGAAGAAGATCGGAATATTCCTGAGCGACGTTTCCGGGCACGGCATTCCCGCGGCGTTTATCACATCGATGATAAAAAGCTTCATCCTTCAGGCTGGGCGTTTCCGCGAGGATCCCTCAGCGCTCCTTCATTATCTCAACGATCTTCTCGCGACCCAGACGAATAATAACTTTATCACAGCGTTCTATGGAATAATCGACCTCAAGAACCATACCTATGAATACGCCAACGCAGGGCATAATATGCCGTATGTTCTGAGGGGCGACTGCATCTACCAGCTCCTACCCGCGAAAGGGGGGAGTCCCCTAGCAGTATTTAAGAGCGAGGAAATGCGCGATTTCCAGCGGCAGTACCGGAATAATATCATCCAACTCGAGCCGGGAACGAAAATCGTGCTGTTTACGGACGGATTTCTCGATACGGTGAATATTTCCAAGCCCGGTAAGGATTTCGAGACCGAGAAGCTTTACGAGCTGATGATCGCCAATTCGGGAAAGACTTCCCGAGAATTTACAGTCAATTTATATAATGCTCTGCTTGAATTCAGGGACGGTGATAAATTCGAGGACGACGTATGCCTCATCTGCGTGGATATCTGATTTATCCTTCTGCCTTCATCCGTTCGTTCAGATCGATACCGCGCTGTTTCAGCAGGAGTTTCGAGAGAAAGTATCCGCCCGCCATCACTCCCGCGACCCCGAACCCCGGGAAGACCCATTGCCCGACCATATACAGACCGTCCACAGCCGTAGTATGCGGCAGGAATTTCCCGTATGCCGCGCGCGAATATTCCCATCCCATGAAAGATCCTTCGTGGCTGTAGGTATAACGGTATGCCGTAACGGGAGTGGAGGGTTCGCAGAACAGCACCGACTTTTCAAACTTCGCGCCGAGTTTCGCCGACGCGCGTTCGAGCAGGATACGGCTTGCTTCTTCCTTGACCTTCCTGTATGCTTCGCCGCGTTCGCCGTTCGGTCCGGTCTCCCAGTTATTATGGTAGGAGTAAGGCAAGGACGCTATCAGGACGACGGAATGGTGCTTTTGGGTCTCGGGTTTCTCGGCGACAAACATCACGAACGGGCAATTCTCCGGGGTGTTTTCTGACGGTTTCCGGTCAAGCGCATTATCGTCCATAAATGCAATATAATTCGCGCCGCCGAAATCGTAGGATTCGTTCACCCCGATGAAATTGATCATCGCTGCGGGGAACACTTTCCGTGAACGGATATTTTCGCGCAACGGCTCCAGATCGTAAACCCCGTCGATCAGATGGAACAGCAAATGATGGGGGGATGTGTTGGATATGATCGTATCGGCGTAGAAATATTCTCCGCTCAGGCACTTCACCCCGTGGGCGAACGGGCGTTTGCCGCTCTCGTCTATCCATACCTTGGTGACTTCCTGCTTGAGCATGACCTCGCCGCCGTGCTCGCGGATCGATTCGACGATGGTGTCGGCGATTTTCTGCATTCCCCCGACAGGGTAGTAAACCTCGTCCTTTCTAACAGTCTCCCACATGTAGGCAAGACCGAGATAGAGCATCGGCCAGAAAGCCTTGGAATAAATCGTATTTGCGATATTTTTGTCTTTGAAATACTTCTTCAGTAATGGAACCCCGTCCTTCATCGCGTACTTCATCATATTGGGCTTGGTAAGCATCATGTTCATCCCGAAGCCGATTTTCTCGAAAAAGCCCATATCGTAGGGCGCTTTCGGGACGCCGCCGGAAGCGGCCTCGTTCATGATTTTAGTGTTGATATCGAAGAGTTTCCTGATTTTCGCCGCTTCGGCAGGGAATTGCGCGGCTATGTCGTCGACGGGAGAAGTCCCCCGGATAGTGAAATCGTGACCGCCCGTAATGACCCGAATGGTCTCGTGACGCTGAACTGTTTCTATTTTCTTGCCCCAGTACTTCATGAACATGGGGATAGTGCCGTCTTTCTTCAATTCATGCAGACCCTCGAGACCGATATCGAAACTGCAGCCTTTGCGTTCGAACGATGTGATGAATCCCCCGGGTACGGTGTGTTTTTCGAGTACCAGGACTTTCATCCCGTTCTTCGCGAGAAACGCCGCAGTGCTCAGGCCGCCGATCCCCGCTCCGATAATGATCGCGTCATACTTGTCCATACACGCTCCTTAACGGTCGCCGTACTTATGCTTATGAAGTTCCCTTCGCTGTTTTTTATTGATATTACCGCTTTGTTCCTTACGGTTCATCCGTTCCTGCCGTTCGATAATCTCGATATACTCGCCGAGAGCGCCTTCCGGGCGGGCTTTTTCTTCCATCTCGTAGAGTTCGCGGGCCTCTGCTTTACTGATCGAACGCTGGGCGACACCTTTCACGAGCACCTTCCGGTAATCGTTGCCGAGGAGGATAAGAAGCTCGTCCCCGGGACGGACTATCCGCGACGGTTTCGCGCGTTCGCCGTTCACTTTTACATGCCCTCCATCGACCGCTTCCGATGCGAGCGAGCGCTGTTTAAAGAACCGCGCGAACTTCAGCCATTTATCGAGGCGTACTCCGTCGATCGGCTCATTTGTATCCATACCCGTCCTCGAAATCAGCTTCGTCGATCTCGATCTCGAATTCGTTATCGGGCTTAGGTTCATCCTTTACGGTATTTTTAAACCCTGATGTCATATGGCAACCGATAATCTGGATTTCAACGGGATATACCCCTTCCTGATCGGAATTTTTTATTTTCAGCAGGAATACCGCGGCGCGCGGTTCGAACGGGCTTAGCAGGAGACCGGGAACGGATATCCGTACTGCCTGCGCGTTCTTTTCCTTATAAATGATCTTATCGCCCGAACCGGAATAAACATGAAACTCAATGGCGTTGATATAGGTGTATCCGAGCGAACTCTTGCTCTGAGTGACCAGCACCTGATAATCGATGGTCGCGTTCTTAATGCTGACTGGAAAATTCCGGAACGGCTGTTCGTACTGGATTATTTTATACTGAGTAAGCTTTTTCTCGATTTCCTTTTTATACATATTCCATATCTCGCCTATGGACACGGCCTTTGCCTTGGAGAATGTGATTTCCCATACGATCTTGTCGTCGACAAGGTTCTGGATATAAAAACGGAAAACGGTGTTTTTTACCCCGTTGATGTCGGCAGTCAGATAAGTAAAATACGCAAATTTACTGTCTTTCGACCAACCCACCTGATAGAACTGGGGCGCAAGGTAATAAGCGTCCTTTCCTTCCTTTGGGGCGATCGATAGCTCTATCGCGGAGGGGATATAGTACTTCTCCTCCTGCGCGGATAATTGCAGCACTCCCCCAAGAATAATCGTTAAAAATATTACTGTGATTCTCATAACTTTCTCCCCTTAAAATCTTTGAATTTTAATGCCGTTCTGGTCGAGAAGGTTAATTATTCCCTTTTCGCCGACAAAATGCGCCGCGCCGATAATCACGAAGTATGTGCCGCCGCCCTTCAGATAGTGCATTATTTTTTCAGTCATCGTTATATTTCGGTCGTCGATCAGCGATTTATTGAACTCGATTTCCCACTTCTCCTGAGGGTTGAGGACCATCCGCTCGAATTCCTCTATGTTTCCCGTTTTCCAAAACCGGATCAATTCAGTGAGCTGCTTTTTCAGGATTTCAGGGGATTGAAGCTGGCTTGCGAGAAACAGGATCTGATTGGTCAGCGGCATCCGTGAAAAAAGTTTAACCTGAAATTCGGCCGTCTCAAGTTCGAGCACTGGCATAATTTCGCGCGCCTTATCAAGAAAATACATCTCGATCCCTGCGGCCGCGTATGCCCCGGAATTCTTGATATTGATCCCGGAAAGGGTGAATCCGACAAGCCACGGTTTCATCCGGTTAAGCACCTGTATAGAGAGATTATTTTCTTTAGTGAAATGATCGAGCGATGTATAAAGTGCGGGGGGGATGTGCTCCGATAGATTATCCTTCCCGATATACATTCCTTCCTTCATAACAAGAATATTTACGGAGATTTGGGATTTGAGCGAATCCACCTCGACTACGAGATAGTCCGAGTTGCTGAACGCGGTCTCGATGATAGGGTCGAGCGGATAGATTGAACTGTCTGCCGCATGTACGGAACCCATCAGGTAGACCGTATTGCTGACACCCTCCGCCTTCCAGAAGAAGAGGCGTCCCTTCATCGTCGGTTTAACGAAGCCTTGTCCGCATGATGAAACGAATAGAGCAATTAAGACGGTAAAAATTACGGAAACGGAACCCGTTCGATGCATCTTTTTTACTCCCGTGAACTGATTGTTTATTAACCGGCAGTCATATTCAGCCGGAGGTGTTTCTAACGATTCTTCATCTTAGGGTTACTGGAGAAATAATTCCAGAAACAGGTGCTTAATAGTTTATTATTCGTCTGAATACGGATAACCGAATCCGTCAGTTTTTCCCTGAGACGGTAATATCCCGGCTTTCCCTCAGGCTGTTCGAGGGCGTATTCCATCGTATTCTCGAATGTGCGGTCGAGAAGTTCGGTAACCTCCTCCAGATTGTCGGTGACCATCGCGCCGACCGCGACACCTGTTTCGAAATCGATGAGACGGCTGAGGGGATGCACATCCTTATAGAAGTTTTTTCGCTGAATAGAGTCGCAGTAGAAGATTACAGGCTTGCCGAGAGTGAGCGCCATCGCAGCCTCGGCGTCCTTTCCGAAGCTCTCCTTTTCTCCCGCGATATACACGAGCACCTTTGCGCTGCGCACCATCAGGCATTCGATCAATCCTTTATCCTCGTGCCCCTCGGCGGCGCTCAGGGTGGGATCGAAATACCGGAGGTTCAGGTCCTGCAGACGTTTATCGCTGAATATTTTTTCGCATGCGTCGGCGACATTCCGGAAATCCTGCCGCGTCCGCATGCTGGTTGACATATATACGTCGAGGTCGTTCACCATCGACAGAAAGTACTCGGTGTTCTTGAGCGCGGAACGGCGGGCCTCGATGAACTTATCCGCGATCCGTCCGTAACGTTTCTCAAGGTCGGACTCGGAGGTGATCGTCTCCTCGAGAAGGTCGTCCGCCGAGAAAAGAAGCATCTGCATATTATTCTTGTGACGGTTATCGGCGGCGCTTTTATCGAATAAGTCCTTGACCCGGATATGTTTGATTCCGTCCCGTACGCTTTCGCGGTATCCCTCGAGAAGGAATTCTTTCAGTTCGCTCTGTGTGCCCGGCATATCCCCGTAGGTCTTGCACGCCATCTCGGAGATGAGGTAACGGTCTTCCTTGGAGATTTTGTTTACGCGAAGCCCTTTACCGCGCGATTTGATATCTGCGGACGGGTAGCTTTTCGACGCGAAAAACTCCGTGAGTTCGCGCTCGCTCATCCTGGACAATGTCAGGAACGAGCGGGCGATATTGCCGAAGTAAAGGAGCGCGTCGATGTATATCCGTTCCAGCCCCCATCGTAGATGTGCGAGCGAGATGATCGCGGTCTGGTTCGCGTAGGATTTATCGAAATCCCGTAGTTTACGGATATCATAGGGATGCGGCGGAACGGAGAGCCAGTAATACCTGAAGAAACCGCCGGATACCCCCGATGCGAGCGAGAGCAGGAGAAGCTGGTCGAGCTGTACTTTGCTGAGCGGGTTTTCGTCGATCTGGCCGAGCCGTTCGAATACGTCGGGATGCCCTTTAGCGGACAGCCATCCGAGAAAACCCTCGGCGGGGTGACAGAGATTTTTAAAAAAGTCGACGATTTCTTCCCTGTTTGCCACAATCCGCTCCTGATATTCGATGTATAAATCATAACCCATAAACGAAAAAAGGTCAACTGGAATTTGAAATACGACAAGGGATAGCGGAAGAAGAAATGTTCGTCCCCGCGACCCGAAGGCGAAGCGGCCGGTTATACGATTGCTTCACGAATCTTTCAAATCCGATCGGGATGACGGGAGGACTACCTGATTGCGCCTCGGCTGGGTGCGGCCTGACGTCTCGCAAGGATGGATGGTCAATACTCCCTGAGCTTCGTGAGTACGAAATCGCGGATATCCTTGCCGATCCCGGCGGAACGGGCGCCGAACTCGGCGGCGATCCGCTCCTTCGGGAAAACTCCGTCGGCGACCAGGATGGGCGAACGGTGCTCGGTGGGGCTGTATCGTCCTGTGTCGATAGCGTCATGCGAGAAGCCCCCTGTGCGTTTCCATGTCAGCGCGCGGTCGGTATGAATGCCGCCGGTGTCGTTTTTACCGTAGCAGAGCTGAAAACCCGACAATTCGCTGGGGTTTTCGCCGGCGTACCAGACAAACAGGTCGAACATGTCGCGTTGAACCATCTGCGGTAACCCTCGCCGGGTATCTGGCGGGTGTCCTTCATTTCCATTAACATAAATGTATTAGTAATCGGAGAGTTTCTTATGAACAAATTTTTTTACATGTTTGTCTATATCCTTAGACCGGTCGTCGAATTCATGGAGGACGGCTTTTTTCGGGAAAAGCCCGTCTGCGACAAGAATGGGGGAACGGTTCACGGAGGCGGCATGTTCCCCGGTATCGACACCGTCGTGAGTGAACCCGCGTCCCTGTTTCCATGTCAGGGCATGATCGGTCTCGATTTTACCGTAGCAAAGCTGGAATCCGACAGGGTCGTGGTCATGCTCCTTGTCGTACCAGACGTATAGGTCGAAATACTCGTCCGAAAACCATCGGCGGAATCCCTCGCCGGGTATCTGGCGGACATGCTTCATTTCTTTCATCATACTGCACCCCGAATTTTTATCTGAATGATTATAGCACGGGGAAAAAAGATGTCAAATTTAAGAATTGCGAGGCACAGAAATATTTGCCCTTACATTCCTTTTTGACAATCGCGCGGGAATATGTAATACTAACCTGTTCCGATAATCGGGGACATTCCCGGACGCTTATGTTCCGGAAAAACGAAAAAAAAGGGGGCATAATGAAAATCGGGATCTATGTTTTCTCCGGTACTGGCAATACCCTCATCGCGGCTGAACTGCTTGCCGGAAGTTTTCGCGGCGCAGGGGCTGATGCCGATGTGATAAAGATCGAGAACCATACCAAAAATAAATCCGTGCCCAACCTTTCGAAATACGACATGATCGGTATCGGGTATGCAGTGCATGCGTTCGATGCGCCGCGGCCTGCGTACGATTTCATGCGCGCGCTCCCGGAATCGCCCGGCAAACGGCTCTTCCTTTTTAAAAGCGCGGGAGATTTCTTCTGGAACGGCGGGTCAAGCTCCAAGGTACGCAGCACCCTTGCTAAAAAAGGATTCGACGTTTTCCACGAGACCCTTTTCGTGATGCCCGCTAACGTTTTTATGCGGTATCCCGATCCTGTCATTAAGAATCTATATACCATCGCGGAAAAGACCGCCGGGAAGTCCGCTGGGGAGATTCTGTCCGGGGCACGTTCGCTGGCGAAGAACGGCATCTTTAAGCGCATCTTCACCCGTTTGTTCAGCGACGGCGAGTCGTTCGGGGTCAAGCGGTTGGGGAGGCATATGAAAGTCTCGTCGGAATGCAATATGTGCGGCGTCTGCTGGAGGGACTGCCCCACCGGAAATATCACCCAAGGCGAGGCGCGCCCGATTTTCGATAAAACCTGCTGCCTGTGCATGCGGTGTATCCATCACTGCCCGAAGTACGCGATCACACCGCTGCTGAAATTTTTCAGGCTGAAAGTACCGTACAATCTGAAGAAAATCGCCGCCGATAAAACAATCCCGGACGACGCTCTGAAGAATGTCACGAAGGGATTTTTCAGAAGGTTCCGCAGGTACTTCGAGAAACAGGGATTGCTGTAAAAACACCGTCACACCGGGCTAGCCGAAACTTTTTTCGTGTACAGCGGCGGCCGATTTGGGATATTAGGGATAGTTTTCCGGCGGTTTTTCGGCGAATCCTTTTCGATTTCTACCGGTTTCACGGGAATTTTTACACCGGCGGGTTCGTTGGTCTCCGCGGCAGGTGTTTCGCCATCGGCGGGGGAAGGTTCCATGATATCCATTTCGTACTCGTCGGCAGTCTCCGTTTCGTCACCGGCTTTTTCGCGCAGTCCCTCGAGGAAATAAGCGATCCGGTCCTCGGTCTCCTCGCGCGCGGTTTTCTCGAGTTTTTTACCGAGATAGGCCATCAGCGTTTTGATCGCCGCGAGGTCGGGCGCGACGTCCCGTTCGATGGAAATATGCCGTTCCACCCGCTTCGTCTTTCCCTGCCCGTCCTCTTTCCCGTAGTATGACACGATAGTTTTTTCCGTGTTCGACCGGAATCCCAGCGCGCGCCTGACCAGCGCGTTCTCGACACGTCCGATCAGGAGTTCCTTTCCCTCCTTCAGCGCGCCCTCGATTTCAGGGTATTGTTTCTTCCATTTCGTAAACGTGTTCGGGTGCACGTTCATCACCTGCGCGATCTGCGCCTGGTTCAGTCCCTCCGCCGTATAACGGGTAACCTGCTCGATCAGTTCGTCCCTCGTGAACGCGGGCTTCCTCCCTGCTTTTTCATTCCGCCGATGTGCCGGTGTGCCTGTCATAAAATCCTCCTTGATGAAGTTGAAAGTGTTAAGTGTAAAGAAAAAGACAGGGAAATTTAAGAAAGGATTCCTGCATTTCGCTTTACACACGATAATTATTTCTTCTATATATATTAGTCAAGCGTCGGGGTGGTTTTTTTACGGTGTTTTATCCCTCGGCAGGCTCGGGATGACAGGCAGGCTCGGGATGACAGGCAGGCTCGGGATGACAGGCAGGCTCGGGATGACAGGCAGAATCGGGATGACCCGCGCACTGTTCTATACATACATCGTGAACCGATACGGACGTTGAGCGCAGCCGAAACGCCCGCCTCGGCCGCATTGTAACTTTTCACAGATATCCTAATCCAATTTCCAATCATGCCGATATAGAAAATGAGAACTCACAGACGGAGTAACGTATGATTTTCGGAGTAGACAGCGATTTCGGTAAAAAAATGAAACTGGTGGAAATGGCGCTGGACGCGAACGCGATCCGCCGCGAGGTGATCGCCGACAATATTGCGAACGTCAACGTCCCGTTCTTCAAGCGTTCGGAGGTATCGTTCGAGTCCCAGTTGACCCGCGCGCTCGCGTCCGAGCAGAAGGACGAGTTCCCGACCCTGATGACCAACGAACGGCATATGTCGTTCAACCAGTACATCGATTACAAGTCGGTTACGCCGAAGATATCGGTCGAATACGACAGTAATTACCGCAACGATAAGAACAATGTGGATATCGATAAGGAAATGATCGACTCGACGAAGAACTCGATGCAGTATAACGCGCTGATGGAGATTTACAACCGCAATCTGAAGATCGTCGATTTCGTTATCAGATAATGAAGCCGCCCTTCGACTTCGCTCAGGGTGACGATTGATGTCATGGTGAGCCGGTCGAACCATGCGAGAGATGACAAGTAGAGGAGTAACAAATGGGTACATTCGGGGTATTGAATATAGCGGGGAGCGGACTGACCGCGCAAAGATTTCAGATCGACGTGATATCGAACAATATTGCGAACGCGAATTCCGTGCGTACGACCGACGGCGGTCCGTACCAGCGTCAGGTCGTCATCATGTCGCCCATCGACAGTTCCCTTACGTTCAAATCGCACCTCCTTCCCGATGCGCTGAAAAAAGGAGTCGGGCAGGGTGTGAAGGTCACCGCAGTCCAGAAGGACGAGAAGCCTCCGAGGATGGTCTACGATCCCACTCATCCCGACGCGGTTCAATCGGGGAAGTGGAAGGGGTATGTGATGTATCCCAACGTGAATATCGTCGAGGAGATGGTGAATATGATATCGGCGAACCGCGCATACGAAGCGAACGTGAATTTGGTTAACTCGTCGCGCCAGATGTTTGAAAAGGCATTGACGCTCGGGAGATAACAGTGAAAAAATATTTAAAAAAAACCTTGCATAAATTTATGAATATGTTAAAATAGTAGTAGTTTAAATTCTACTACGTTCGGAGGGGAACGTGGAAATCTATTCGAAACAGCAGGTTATCGGGGACAAATTCGGTCTGGAGACCAGTCAGAAGATGCATATTAACGGGAAGAACGATCCGGTCAAGAGCGACGACCCGGTAAAACCGTTTGCGGAAGTGCTTTTTAATGCGGTCGATCAGGTCAATCAGCTTCAGATCGACTCAAATAATCTCGAACAGCAGTGGATTGTGGCTCCCGACGAAGTGGATATCCATCAGGTAATGATCGCGTCCGAAAAAGCCCGCCTGTCGGTGAGCTTTATGAAGACGATTGTCGAAAAAGCGATGAAAGCGTATAACGATATAATGATGATACGTTAAGCACGGTTCAGTTTTTGGTATATTCTTTGGGAGGGGAGTATGCCGGTTGAAAGGGGCGGTCTGACCGCAGCGAAATCTGGATTTCATTTCCACCGTACGATTCGGGGAATAGGTCTGCCTGTTTCCCGTCCACGCCGCCTGTCATCGGCCGGCATTGAATATTCCCTCCTGAGTGCATTTCAAAAGAAACAAGATGAGATAAGGCCGTCCTTACTTTATACCGGATCGATCATACTATTCTGACGGTACAATGTTTCCGGGGAGGGAAATATGCCGAATTTCGGTGAGATAATCGCGAGGATTCAGGAATTCTTTAAAAAACTCAATACGACGCAGAAACTGATTGTCGTCGGCGCTGTCGCCGGGGTTGTGTTGATCGTCATTTTTCTAGGCAGTTTTTCCGCTCAAAAGACCTACAGTATGCTGTATAAGTCCCCGCTCACGCCCGAGGATTACGCGCGGGTGACCAAGAAGCTCGGCGAGATGGGCGTGAAGTTCGATACGAAGGACGACCAGTATATCCTCGTAAAGGACGATCAGGCCGGCAGTTATCTCAGGATGAAGCTCGGACAGGAAGGGATTATCCCAACCGGTATCGTAGGATGGGAGCTGTTCGACGTACAGAAGTTCAATGTCACCGACTTCGAGCGGGATATCAATAAACAGCGGGCGCTGATCGGCGAAATCACCAAGCATATCAAGATGCTGGACGATATCGACGACGTCAGCATCCAGATATCGTTCCCCGAGGAAAAATTCTATTCCCAATATCAGGCCCCGACCACCGCGTCGGTCATCCTGACTCCCGCCCCGTATGTCGATCTGATGGCGGATAAGAAAAAAATAATGGGTATTGTCCAGTTGGTCGCTAAGGGTATTCCCGACCTGAAGGCCGAAAACGTGGTGGTGGTCGATAACAGGGGTAATGTGCTCTCCGACCTGCTTGTGCCGAACGACCTCGACGATAATATGAAGATCGCGCGCGAGCAGTTGAAGATACTCGAACGCGAGAAGGCGAAACTGATCGCCGCCGTCCGTAACGTGCTCCTGCAGTCGCTTCCCGAAAAGCGTTTCGCGGTCAGCGCGAACGTCGAATTCGACTGGACGAAAAAGACGATTTCCGGCGACTATGTAGTGCCGATCGTTTTGCAGGAGGACGACCCGAAAACACCTTATATAGAAGAAACTGTCAAGATTGCCGGGACCGAGCTTTCCAAGAAGGACACTAAGGAAGAATTCAAGGGCCCCGCTTATATTCCCGAGGGCGCTCCTGGTGTTGAGAACAGTGTGCCGCCGGGACTGAAGGACAAGATCGATAAATACACGCATTATACGAAAAACGAGAATATTGTGAATATGACCCATAGCAAGGAGAAGGTCGACCAGCAGAAAGCGCCTTACGAGATCAAGAAGATCACGGTGGGCGTATCGATCGACGGGTTCTGGGAAATTCTCCGCAACGATCAGGGTGAGGAGATTATCACCAACGGCGGAAGCATCGCCCGCGTGTATCATCCTGTCAACGGGGATGAATTGAAAAAGTACAAGAATATCATCGAAATGGAAGTCGGGTTCGAGGCCGCGCGCGGCGATAAAGTCGTCGTGGAAAACATCCAGTTCGACCATTCGGAAGAATTCGAGAAGGACGACGCGAAAATCCGTCAGAAAATACAGTTGCGTAAAACATTAATCGCTTCTATAATTGTACTGTTCTTCCTGTTCATCGGCACCCTGATCTACCGTGCGGTTGCGCGCGAGATGGAACGCCGCCGCAGACTGCGCGAGGAAGAACTTGCACGCCAGCAGCAGGCTATGCGCGAAGCGGCTCTACGCGCCGCAGAGGAAGAGGCCGCTACTGTCGAACTTTCGATCGAGGAAAAGGCACGTATGGAGCTTCTGGAAAATGCCATCAATATGTCCAGAGAACGGCCTGACGATGTTGCGCGCCTGATCCGCACTTGGCTTGCGGAAGAATAAGAGAGGAGGTTAGGGATGTCTGAAGATAAAGATAAGAAAGCGGCGGCTCAGCATTCGAGCGCTCATAGTAAGGCCGGTGGAAAAAAGAAGAAGGCGCTGACAGGCCGTGAAAAAGCCGCGGTATTCCTGGTTTCGGTCGGCCCCGAAGTTTCAGCCGATATATTCAAGCATCTTAAGGAAGACGAGGTCGAAGAACTCACATTCGAAATCGCCCGTATCGATAAAATAGATCCCGAGGACAGGGATACGGTGCTCATGGAGTTTCAGGAACTCATGATGGCGCAGGACTTTATTGTGACCGGAGGCGTGGATTACGCACGGGAAGTCCTCGAACGCGCGCTGGGTACGCAGAAAGCGGTGGATATCATCAACCGTCTGACATCCTCCCTTCAGACGAAGCCGTTCGACTTTATCCGCAGAACCGACCCCGCGCATCTGATCAACTTTATCCAGAACGAGCACCCGCAGACGATCGCGCTGATCCTGTCCTATCTCGATCCGCAGAAGTCCGCGCAGATTCTTTCGTCCCTGCCGCATGAAATACAGGCGGACGTCGCGAAACGTATCGCCACAATGGACCGTACGTCGCCTGAAATCCTCCGCGAAGTAGAACGCGTTCTCGAACGTAAACTCTCCACTCTCGCGAGCGAAGACTTCACATCGGCAGGCGGTATCGACGCGGTTGTGGCGATCCTGAACAACGCCGAGCGTTCCGCCGAACGTAATATCATCGAGGCCCTCGAAGAGGACGACCCCGATCTCGCGGAAGAAATCAAGAAGAAAATGTTCGTGTTCGAGGATATCATTACGCTCGACGACCGTTCCATCCAGCGCGTACTGCGTCATGTGGATATGGGCGATCTCGCCAAGGCGCTGAAAGCGGTCGACCCCGAAGTACAGGACAAGATATTCAGGAACATGTCCAAACGCGCGGCGCAGATGCTGCGTGAGGATATGGAATACATGGGCCCGATCCGTTTGAAGGATGTGGAAGAAGCCCAGCAGAAAATTGTTAATATCATCCGTAAACTCGAAGAACAGGGCGAAATCGTTCTCTCCAGAGGCGCGGAAGACGAGATTATCGTTTAGCGGAAGGATGGGGAAAACTCTCAATTTAACCCGTATTCCCTGCCGATAATGATGTGAGGTGATGAATAATGCCAGAGCCGGCAAAAAGACACGCGAAGATTCTGAGAAGCGGCGAATATTCGTTGGATGCGCATAAGTTTGTTATCCAGACTCCTAAGATCTTTAAACGAACGAAGGAGCAGGAAATAGACGAGTCGTCCAAACGGATAGAAGAACTGCGCTCGGAGATATCCGATCTCGAGAAGCAGATCAACGAGAAAAATGAGAAAGCCGACCATGACGCCGAAGAAATTATCATGAAGGCGGAGCAGGAAGCCGAGCGGATAGTCGAGGGCGCCGAGAAAACCGCTTTCGAACGGGTGCAGAAATCGCTGGACGAGAAAGAGAACGTGATCCTCGAAAAGAACAGCGAATCCGATCAGATAATCGAGGTCGCAAAAACCGACGGACAGAAGATCATAGAGGGTTCGCAGATCGAGGCGGAAAGAATCCGCGAGGAAGCCCGAAAAGCCGGGTTCGATCACGGATTGGAGCAGGGCTTTCAGGAAGCGAAGGTCGACGTCCAGCATATGGTCGAGCGCCTGCATTCCATTATCAACGCCACACTCGAAGAGCGCGAGAGTATTCTGATCCACAGCGAACGTCAGGTACTGAACTTGGTAGTTACCATGGTGGAAAAAGTGGTAAAGCGGCTCACGAATGAAGAGCGCGAAGTGGTGATAAATAATATCAAAGAAGCCCTTCAGCTTATCCGCGGTTCTATGCGGGTTTATATTCATGTCAATCCCGAGGACTATCATTATACTATCAATCATAAGGAAGAATTTATTTCGATGATCGAGGGGAAGCCCGAAGTGAAATTCTTCGAGAACCCCAAAGTCGACCGGGGCGGGGTTTATATCGAAACCGATACCGGAGAAGTGGACGCGACCATAGCATCTCAATTAAACGATATTATAGAGAAGATCAAGTTCTATATGCCGATACAGGTCACATCGGAAATTTCCAAAAAAAAAATAACCCCGTCACCGCAGACGCCGTCGTTTGAACAGGAATTGAACAAGATGGAGGCGGTCGACAGCAAGGCCGCTGAAAGCGCGGCGGCAATTCCGCAGTTCCATAGGGAATCGCAGGGCACTCCTCCGTCGATCACCCAGTTCGGGACAGTGCCGAAGGAAACTCCGCCGGTACAGCCTGCGCCTCAACCCGCGCCGGTCATGCAGCCGCAGCCTGTTCCGCAAACAGCCCAACCCGCGCCTCAGCCGGCGCCTCAGACGACTCCACCGCCCGCACCGGCACAACCCGCGCCGCAGAATGTCCAGCCTGCTCCGGCACAGCCGAAGCCCGCGCCGCAGAATATCCAGCCCGCTCCGGTACAGCCGAAGCCCGCGCCGCAGACGGGTCAACCCACGCCTCAAAAGAAAACTCCTGAGCAGATAGACGAAGAACGGAAGAGAAAGATTGCGGAGGACGCGCTAAAAACGGTCGATAACGCTCAACTGAATAAGGGGGATGTCCCCGATTTTGTAGGAAGCCCGCCCGAACCGAAGATGCCGTTGCCGAAACAGGAAACGCCCCCGCCGAAAGCCGAACCGAAAACGCCCGAAGCGCCGGTTAAAGAGGCGACTGTTGTCGAGGCGCCGTTATCCGAGGACTTTTTAAATTCCATCGACGACATAGAAATTCCCGATATCGATATATCGCACATTCGTGATGATAACGGCGGAGAGAACGATGTAAGCGAGACCAAAGCCCAGGTCGAGAGCGGTTAGGGATCGCCGGGAGGGGAAAATGGTTGAATTATTCGAGAAATATCAGAACGCCGCCGAACGTGTCGTACCTATCAAAACAATCGGACATGTTTCCAATCTTGTAGGGATATCCATAGAATCGAACGGCCCGTTCGCGTCAGTCGGCGACCTGTGCGTGATCGACAACGAGGCGGGCGCGCCTGTGCGCGCCGAAGTGGTGGGCTTCAAGAATAAGAGCACGCTTGTTATGCCGCTCGGCGAAGTCAGGGGTATCGCGCCCGGCGTGAAGATCACCAATCTCGGTCGAAAGATGGAAGTATCGGTAGGGCCGGAACTACTCGGGCGGATGCTCGGCGGGGACGGACTCCCGATCGACGGGCTGGGCGATATCAAGACGAAAGAAAAACGGCCCGTGGACGGAACACCGCCCTCGGCATACCACCGTAAACGGATTGCAGAACCGATCGCGACCGGTATCCGCGCAGTGGACGGTCTGATGACTGTCGGTAAGGGACAGCGGATGGGCATATTCTCCGGGAGCGGAGTCGGGAAATCGACACTGCTGGGGATGATCGCCCGGAACACGAGCGCCGAGGTGAATGTGATCGCGCTGATCGGCGAACGGGGGCGTGAAGTCCGCGACTTTATCGAACGCGACCTCGGCGAGGAAGGACTCCGGCGTTCCGTGGTCGTGGTGGTAACATCGAACGAACCCCCGCTCCTGCGTATCCGCGGGGCGTATGTGGCGACCGCTATCGCGGAGTATTTCCGCGATCAGGGCAAGGACGTGATGTTCCTGATGGACTCGGTGACCCGTTTCGCAATGGCGCAGCGCGAGGTCGGCCTCGCTGTCGGCGAACCCCCCGCGACGAAGGGATACCCGCCCAGCGTATTCTCGAACCTCCCGCGGCTCCTCGAACGCACCGGCACGTCGGACAAGGGCACTATTACCGCGTTCTACTCCGTGCTGGTCGAGGGCGACGATATGAACGAACCTATTTCCGACGCGGTACGCGGTATCCTCGACGGGCATCTCATGCTCGCTCGCAACCTCGCCCATAAGAACCATTACCCCGCGATCGACGTGCTCGGCAGTATCAGCCGTTTGATGACCGAGATTGTGGACGAGGAACATATGAAGCTCGCGAACAAGATGAAGGAAGCGATGGCGAATTACCGTGAGGCGGAAGACCTGATCAATATCGGGGCGTACGTGCAGGGGAGCAACGCCAAGATCGATTTCGCGGTATCGAAGATCGAGAAGATCGAGGGCTATCTCCGGCAGGGAATCTACGAGAAGTCGGATTACCAACTGTCGTTCGACGCGCTGAAGGCTATCTTCGAGGAGAAGAAGAGCCGTTACGCCGGGATGATGAGGTAACGGGTCTGCGGTTAAGTTTTTCCTATTGATAAAAAATCCATAATATGCATATAATTTTTAAATGGAGAGGAATGGATGCGTTTCTCAAGCGAACGGCTTATTTTCCGTCAAACCGGGATAAAGGATTATCATGCTATCAAGAGCGTCTTAGGTAACGAAGAGGTAATGCGATATACCACGTTAGATTGCATAAAGGAAGACGCCCGGATGCGGAAGATTTTCCGCGCGGCGCTGGCGCATCGGAACGGGAAGCTGAAATGGTACCTTTATATGATATTTGAAAAGGAATCGATGGATTTTGTGGGAGTAGGCGATATTGAGTTGGAAGAATTTAGCGGAAAGCCTGAAATCGCTGAAATCGGATACCTGCTTCTTCCGCAATTCTGGGGCAAAGGATATGCTACCGAAGCCGCGGGAATGATGCTGGAAATATCGTTTCAACGGTTCGGAGTTCGGAAGACAAACGCGCGCTGTAACGCAATGAACATCCAATCAGAAAAGATCATGCGAAAGTGCGGAATGAAAAAAGAAGGGGTTATCCGCTGCGGAAGATTCAAGAACGGGCAATGGTACGACGAGCTTTGTTATGGAATACTTCGCGAGGAATGGCGTTGAGGCATGCAAGGATTTACAGGCGGCGATACTGCGATAGCGCTGGCCCTCCTTCCCATCTATATCAGTAGAAATCCCGCGAAACTACAGCTTCTTCAGTTTCCACACCGTGATCTGGTTTATCGCCATGATGTTCTGCGCCAGCGCGACATACAATGTCCCGTCGGGGGCGCAGACCATTTTATAATTCATCATAACCGATATATTTGTAGTCAGCGTCTGGACGTTCCTGATATTTTCATCGGGACTGAGGCGCATTATCGAAATATTTGTCTCCGAGGGAGTAATAACCCCCGCGAATGTATAGAAATAATGAGGGGCATTTTTTGTCGCGGCGCAACCCTGTTTTCCATTAAAAACGGCGCCGGCTTCTAGAAAAGTCTTTGTATAAAAAACAGGAAGCGCCGGATCGGAGAGCGGGCGTATATCATAATATACTGAATTTGTATTGAGCCACCAATGATAGGTAGTGTAGATATTATTCGCGCCGTCGATCGCCATGGAGATGCCGAAAGTACTCATTTCAAAAGGATAAGTATCGACGACTGAAGATCCCGATAACTTATATAATATGGACGGGGCGGAAAAGTTGATGAGAAGAAATACCGTGCCGTCCTGAGCTGCTTCCAGACTGATCATATCGATCGTGTTTGTAAACAATAATATATTTGAAGATACTCCGATATCAATAATATAAACCCAGTTAGAACCGGCATTGTTCTGGTAGCCGGCAACAATTTGCTTTCCCGAAGGAGTAATAACAAAATCCATGTACGCGGGATAATCATAAAAAAAATCAGCAATATATGAAGCATGAGGCGTACTGAAGTTATATAGAAAACTCGGGTTGCCGCTGACCCTATAGGCAATATAGGGGGTTGTTCCGCTGAAGTTCAGGACCGGGTCGTACATCATATTCGGAGCTGAATTAGTACTCCTTAACACCCAGCTCTGCACGGATTTGCTGTACATGAATAAATCGATAGTATTATAATTGTTCTGGAAAACGAGGTAGGGATTGTTGTTTGCATCGACATTTATCGAGTAAGGAATCACCCCGCTTCCGGCAACGTTGCTGAAGGTCTGACCTACCTGGACAAATTCATAGGAATCGCTCAGATCGATAATGCTATTCTGCACCGCGGGGGAGAAAAAGTGAAAGAGCTGACATGCCCCGAACAGCATAACCGCTGTGAATAGAAAAAACAGCTTTCTCATATTTCCCCCTTCATACGAAACATGTGTTATTTATAGTAAAGGGGGTGATGGATAAAATCAAGAAATAATTTAAACCTGTATAATTATTTGTTCAGCATAGCCGGGAGAAAAGGAGTGGTATGAAGGAGAAGAATATGAGAACAGAAAATATGTATGCCAGCTGTTTCATTCCGCCGTTGTCCCCTCAGCGGAAAAGATATGGGAAGGTCGATTATCAGGGTGCATCGATTCCTGAGATTTACTATACCGCCCGTAAAAGAAACATATTTATTCCGTCAATCCTCGCCCGTTTTGGCAATATGTTCCATTGAAAAACCGGGAATCCGCCAAATTATCGCAAAAATATTAATAATCGACAAAATATTATTATTACACGGATAATATATATTGTAAATCAATATATTATGCTTGACTTTCAATATATTCTATGCTATACTTATAGAAAGTAAACATGGAGGATATTTATGAAGTATTTTGGAAAGAAATCGTTGTCGTCCGTATTGAGCGTGCTTTTACACATTTCCTGGTATATTGTGCTGGTAATGGCAATCCTTGCACCCCTGATTATCACGGGAATCATCGTGTTTTCCACTCCCGCGGGAGAGTCTTTATTAAACCGGCCGGCGGTCTCGGTATCTGAGACTAATGTTTTAACCATCGGAAAAAATGATATGGATATCCAAGGCAAAGATTTACAGGATTGGAATAAGTTTAAGAGCCTGCCCCTCGCGGTGAAAATTCTTATCCTGCCATATGTAGAGGCGATATTAATCATACTGCTTCTCATATTAAAAAAAGCGCGGGGTTTGTTTACAAACTTTAAAAACGATATAGTATTCGATAAAAGCAACGTGGAGATTATCCGGGGCATCAGCAAATTGAGTATTGTTTTTTCGATCGCTACCTTCAGTATCAGCTCGCTTTTAGTAAGTCTGCTGTTATTCATGCTCTGTGAAATTTTTAAAAATGGAACCGCGCTTCAGGAAGAGCATGATCTAACCGTTTAATAAGGAGCAATTATGAGTATCATATTCAGACTTGACAGAGTTATGGCAGATAGAAAGATACCGCTCAATGAACTGGCAAAGCGGATAGAACTGACCGATTCAAATTTATCGATCTTGAAGACGGGGAAAGCGAGGGCGATACGTGTTGTCACATTGGATGCATTATGCAGGGAATTAGGCTGCCAGCCGGGAGACTTGCTGGAATACCTGCCGGATGAAGACGCGGTTCAGGAATAAACCGGAACGTTATCATGAACGTATGGATATGTTTCAAAAGGAGTGAGAGAGCTGGTATGCCCAGGGCGGTATAACCGCGTGAATTGAAAAAAACAGTTCTCTCATATCCCCCTTTATTATGAAATATGTGATATTTATAGCGACGGGCGGTGAAGGTAAAATCGAGAAAAAATACTGATGGGGCAATAGGTTACAGGATCAGAAGAGCCGTACCGAATGAGATGGATGAGAACAGAGAGTATTGAATGCTAACCGGGCCATTCCGCCGGTGCCCCGTGATCGATATACTTATTACCTAATCGATTTAAAAAACTCCTCGATCAGCTTGGGGTCTTTCACCCCGCGTTCGCTCTCCACCCCGCTCGACAAATCCAGCCCGAACGGCTCGATCGTGTCGATAATACTCCGGGCGTTGGAGGAATTCACACCGCCCGCGATAATCACCCTCTGACGGATAAATTCACGGTCGTCGCCGGTCAGGTCGTCCCTAACCGGAACACGTTCGCCGGTACCGCCCCATTCCCCGGGCACCAGCTTATCGATCAGCACAGCCTCCGCGGGCGCGAAACGGATCGAATTGAGGGAATTGTGCGACAGTTCCTGCACCTGGAACGCGTAGATCACCGGTTTATCGAGACGGCTTTTCAGGATTTCGAGGAAGTCCATGCCCTGCCCGCCTGCGAGCTGAACGATATCGACTCCGGACTCCTTCACCGTATCGATGATCTGCTGGATACCCTGTTCGACGAATACCCCAACCTTCGAGACGAACAGCGGAAGTTTCGCAATAATCGCGCGGGCGTCGCCCGGCAGGATATTCCGCGGGCTTCTGCCGTAGAAAACAAACCCCACCGCGGACGCGCCGCACTCGATAGCTTTCATCGCGGTTTCCGGATTTCGGATACCGCAGATTTTTACACGTGTAATATGAAATTCGCTCATTATGATCCGGACCCCTGTTTTCCTTCGACTCCCCCGATCAGCGCGGCGCCGTTCAGAATCATACGGATATCGGCGGACTGGTCGAGCACTGTCAGCACATATTTCGGCGCGAACCATGCGAACTTGCCCTTCATCTCGGCGATATCCTTTCCCTGATAAGTAAACGTGTAAGTCTGGGGGAAGAACGCCGGAAGGATACGCGACATCACCGCGCGGAATCCGCCCTGTTCGGTGATCGAGCCTGCGACTGTCCCGTCCGCGGTCATTATCTCCCATGTATCCCGAAACATAGATCTGAGCGCTTTCCGCTTGAACCGGCAGATTTCCTGACCCCCGGCGGAGGTGTCGGTAATAACATATTCAAAATTGAATATCTTGCCGAGCACATTCTTCGCGCCCTGCCCATGGAAGTCGCGTTTCGCGAACGAGAGCTCAGTGGTCATCTGCTTATCGCCGAACAATTTGAACCCGTGCCACTGGAAGAACCGCGCCTTAGCGTAGACCAGAAGCTCGCGGCTCTCCTCGTCAAAGATCATCGACGTCCCCATCCCGAAAAATTTCCGCTTGACTAAGAATTTCGTCCGTATCCGCAGTTGTTCCCAATGCATAATACCCTCCATTATGGAATAAATCTATAATACATTCCTTAATACCGTATAAAGCACCGTTAAACCGGCCGCGCCGATAAAAAATCCCTTATTCATTCTGCGCAGAGCATCAAATCGTTCCCGCCTGCGCAGAAAACTGTCGGCGATCAACGCTCCCGCCGATAGGGGAACTATCAGCAGAACCATCAGGTTTTCCGATACCGCCCGCGCGAGATCTCCGTGCAGCAGGCTATGCACCGCGCGCATCCCCCCGCATAACGGGCAATACCATCCTGTCAGCGAACGGAATACGCATCCGGGAAGGAGCGCGTCCGTATGCGGGTCTACGAACATCACGGCTGCCGCTAGCGCGCCGATGAAGAACAGGGTGAAAAGCGCGAATATCCGCATATCCCTCTGTTACTTCTTATCCATTACCGATTCGGGAAGGAACTTATCGTAGAAGTCCCCCAGAAGGTCGAGGGTGGTCTGCATATATTTCGCGGCCTTTGCCTTGATATCGTCGATAGTATACCCGTCGGGCTTAGTCTTATCCTTAGTCACCGTGAGGATATACTGCCGGAGTTTGGTAATAGTGCTCTTGATCCGGTTCAGCATCACGGTTTTCGCCATATTCTTCTTATTCGCGTCGGTTATCAGCATATACATCGTCATCACATCGATCAGAGCGTCGTAGGCGCGGCTCTCCTCGAGGATACCCTGTATCACGATATATACGAGAAACCGTTCCTTCATCTCGGACGTCCCGGAGAACACTTTCTCGAACATCACCTTCAGGCACTCGGTGTAGACTTCGTCTCGCAATTGCATGGTCTTGGTCAGGTTAAGTGTGAGGTTCTTCAGGTCTCCCTCGAAGCCGATCATAGTCTGCGCGGAGAGCGCCGACGGGACAGCCATCGCAAACAGTAACAGTACCGCAAACTTTTTCATATTTCCCTCCCTTCGGGAGGACAAGCCCTCCCTGATAAGTGACAAGTAAAAAGTTACAAGTGGAAAGTGGAAACTAAAACCTTCCTTTGAGCCTTATATGTTTTCATGTAACTTTCAACTTATAGCTTTCATGGAAAAATACCGGATTAGGATAGCATGAAAGATGGGGAGTGTCAAGGGAATTGGGAAGCCCATGCGGACAGTGTGCGAATGGATACGAAGTTATCGAAAGGGTATTTTATACCCCGTTTTCACACGGATGATCGCGGATAAAACGGATGAACACGGATAAAAATGGGGTTGACAACTGTCAGATTTATCACTATAATGATTATATAGGCTGAGGAGATAATAATGAATGCGAGTAAAACATTCTATGACGATATTCCTGAAACGATAAGAATTCCGGAAGAATTTATTCATAAAAAGGGCGAAATAATCATCATTATCGATGAAAAAACGACTCGAGGAAAAAAGAAACCGTTGAAGGAGTATTTCGGCATACTATCCGATTTTCCCGAAAGAGAAAAACAGGGAGAATATGAACCGCGAGATGTTTTGTGAATTTCGTATTGGATACTAACGTCTGTATAGACTTTCTAAAAGGCAGGTCTAAAACGCTTTTAAAGAGAATTGAAGAAACTTCGCCGAAAAACATCTTCATCCCCGTGATCGTGCGTTTCGAACTCTATTATGGAGCATTTAAAAGTAAAAGACGTGAAGAAACATTAAACACCCTGCAAGGGTTTATAGATTCTTTTAATTCCATCGAAATGGACACTAAAATCGCCGAAACCGCCGGGAGAATTAGGGCTGAATTAGAAACGGCAGGAATACCAATCGGGCCTTATGATTTACTCATCGGCGCCTCCGCGTTGGAAAGAGGATATGTATTAGTTACTCGAAATATAAAGGAATTTTCCAGAATCCCCGGTCTATCGATTGAGAATTGGGAAGAATAGACTGATTTCATTTATACGCCGTAAAAAACGATTCCCCTATTAAATATCCCTTATCCCTCGCGCAAATCCGTAGAATCCGCGATATCCGCGCATCATTGAGGCCGGCAGATTGCCTCTTCATCTATAACGGATGTGTCCCTCTGTGTTCTCCGTGCCTCCGCGGCAACTCCCCCTTCCCGCCTGACGGAGGTGGGTGTCGTGCGCAGTACCGCAGCAGTTGACAATATCCCGGTTTTTATTATATAATAAACATCCTGTTTTTAATCTTTATACTTAATAATCGCCTGCCCGGAGCTAGTCGAAGGGTCGCTTTCCCACTTTCCACTATAGAAGGAGGCTCCCATGCGTCCAGTAGCGAGGATGTGTTACGACCATCTTTCCGGCGTACTCGGCGAGGCGTTATATAACGCCCTATTCCGCAACGGATTCCTGATCGGCGGCGATAAGCCGGAACTCACCACCTACGGGGAGGAGGAGTTGGTCAGGATCGGGATCGACCTCGCGCCGCTCAAATCGTCCCCCCGGAAATTAGTCAACGCCTGCATGGAACGCGACGGCGGAAAGATGTACCCGCATATCGGTTCCCACCTCGGGGGACTGCTCCTTTCGGGATTTGTTTCGATCGGATGGCTTACCCCTATGGACGGAAGCAAAGACCTGACGATTACTCCCGCCGGGCGCGACGGTTTCTCGAAACTGGGGATTTACCTTCCCGCCGGGATGTAAACTATGCCCGAATACGTCCACGGATATTCCGGAAGGGAAGCGGAACGGCTTTCCGATCAGGCCCGTACCCTCGCGGAACTCATCCATCACGATACGGTATTTCCCGGCAATTCGCTCGTTCTCGAGGCGGGCTGCGGCACAGGCGCGCAGACTGTCATTGTCGCGCCGAAGAACCCCCGCTCCCAATTCATCTCCGTCGATATATCAGAATCATCCCTTTCGCAGGCGAAGAAACAGGCCGCGGAGGCGGGTATTGCTAACGTCGAGTTCCGCGCGGCGGACATCTTTCATCTCGATTTCCCCGACGCCATGTTCGATCATATCATGGTCTGCTTCGTGCTGGAACACCTCCCCGACCCGAACGCCGCTCTATTGCTATTGAAACGGGTACTGAAGCCCGGCGGGTCGATCACCCTGATCGAGGGCGACCACGGTTCGGCGTATTTCTATCCCCGCAGCGACGAGGCGAACGCCGCGATCAATGCGCAGGTCGTCCTGCAGGCCGCCGCCGGCGGGAACGCGCTGATCGGCAGGGAGCTGTATCCCCTGCTCACACATGCCGGGTTCCGCGACTGCCGGGTATCGCCGAGGATGGTATACGCCGACTCGAGCCGGCCGGAGATGGTCGAGGGATTCACAAAGAATACGTTTACCGCGATGATCGAGGGTGTGCGCGAGAACGCGATTGCCGCTGGGATTATCCAAGCCGCCGTATTCGATCAGGGTATCGCCGGTCTGTACCGCTCCGCGGAACCGGACGGCGTATTCTGCTATACGTTCTTCAAGGGTATTGGGATAAATTAAAAACCGGAGGATTCTATGGCTAACGAAAACTTCACCGAGATCGCGAAACGCTACCGTGAGACTTCCATCGTCCAGAGTTCGGCGGCTGACGTTTTATTCTCGCTGCTGAATATCCAAAACGGCGAAAGCGTCCTCGATCTCGGGTGCGGCACGGGCAACCTGACGAAGAAAATCCGCTCGCTCACCGACGCCCCTATCACGGGGATAGACCCGTCGGACGGGATGATCCGCGAATGTATTGAAAAATACGGCGCGGACGGCATCCGTTTTACCCGGATGGACGCGCACGATATGGATTTCGACGCTGAGTTCGACGTTATCTTCTGCAACTCGGCGTTCCAATGGTTCCGCGACCCGTCGAAAGCGGCGTCGAATATGCACCGCGCGCTCAGGCCGGGCGGACGCATGGGAATCCAGTCCCCCGCGAAACACGAATACTGCCCGCAGTTCATCGACGCGGTACGCCGGGTCAAGCAGAACCCCGCGACAGGCGAAGTATTCGCAAGATGGTCGACTCCGTGGTTCTACCGCGACACCGCGAAGGAGTACTCGGATCTCTTCACCGCTCAGGGATTCCATGTAGAGTTCGCCGAGATCCAGTCCCTCGAATCGTCCCACACACCGGAAAAGGCGTATGACATTTTCGCGTCCGGCGCAATCGCGGGCTACCTCAACCGGGACTACTACGCGGGCGGGTACGACGACTCCTACGCGGACGAGTTCCGCCGGATTGTCCGGGAATCGTTTTTCGAGCTGGCCGGGAGTGACGGGCAAGTCCGCCTCGTATTCAACCGTATCTACCTCGTCGGAGTAAAGGATTAAATGATTGATATAAAAATCAGCCCTGCGGGCATCGGCGAGTTACCCGAGATCGGGGAGTTTTTATCCGAGTTCGTCGAATGAGCGGAAACTTACGGTTCGATGTCACGAACAATCCGTCGAAAAAAGATGCGGCGTTTATCGAAAAGCGCCTGCGGGAGTATAATCTGCAGTTCGCGGAGGACGACAATCACCGGGGCCTGAACGTCTTCTGCCGGAAGGGCGGTGAGATTATCGGCGGCCTGCTCGGCGGGACATTCTGGCATAACATGTACATCCGCCGCTTCTGGCTCCATGAGGATTACCGCCGTCACGGGATCGGTGGGGTCGTACTCGGGATGGCGGAAACCGAGGCTATCCAACGCGGGTGCGTGTACTCCCGTTTCGAGACCGATATCCCGTCCGCGCTGATGTTCTATATGAAGCACGGATATTCCATCAAGTTCGAGCTGGAGGATTTCCCGCCCGGCGGGATCAGTTTCTATCTCGAAAGGGCGCTCGCGAAAGAGATGTCCGCAACGCTCCCGGTGATCAGGGATATCGATTTTGAAATAACTGAAAAGCCCGACGACGAATCCGCGAAGGTGGTCGAGGACGGATTGACTCGGTTCCTCGACGCGGACGAAGGGGAAGACCTCCATATCCAAATCGCTGTCATCTGCCGGGACGGGGATACTATTATCGGCGGACTGACGGGGGGCGCGTCATACGGATGGATGGGGATAAAGTTTTTCTGGATCGACGAAAAATACCGGGGAATGGGAATCGGCCGAAAGATACTCAGGCTTGCCGAGGGCGAGGCGATACGTCAGGGATGCAGTCACGCGCACCTGAACACCCACGATTTTCAGGCGCCGGAATTCTACCGCCGGATGGGGTATCGCGTCCATTCGGAGCATGCCGAACTGCCCCCGGGGCATATCTGCTATTTTATGGTGAAAGACCTGAATACTATTGGAAGCGCCCCATCATGAAAAAAACCGATTTCAATACCGTCCGTTTTCCAAAATCCCGTTTTTCAACATTCGATCTGGGAAAGATCGGTTCAAAGAAGCATATTATCGCAGGGCTTCTGGAAATCGATGTCACCGAAGTACGTAAAAAGATCAGGATATTCAGATCCACAGGAAACCGAATTTCGTTTATGGCGGTGTTTCTGAAATCGATCGCGCATTCCATTATTCAGCATCCCCAGGCGCATGCGCTGATGCTAAAAAAAAGCGAACTGATCTTGTTTAACAATATTGATATTGCGACAGTAATCGAAAGGGAAGTGTCCGGAGTTCGTGTCCCATTAGCAACGGTAATCAGAAAAGTTAATGAAAAGTCTGCCCAAGAAATTACCGCGGAATTGAACGCTGCAAAGTCATTGAAAATCAAAGATGAGAGCGACTATGTGATCGGCGGGAAGTTCCCGAAGTTTCTCATGAAACTGTATTATAGCCTGCCGCAATTCCTCCGGGTTTTTATCATGAATCGTATCCTGAGGAACCCGTTCAGGCACAAAGAAAGTATGGGAACCGTTATGGTCACATCGGTGGGGATGGCGGGACGTCTCCCCGGATGGATTATTCCTAAAACGATGCATAACCTGAGTTTCGCGGTGGGTGCAATTGTAAAAAAGCCGTGGGTGGTAAAGAACAGCATCGAGATTCGTGAAATCCTTCATCTGAGCGTATTATTCGACCATGACGTGATCGACGGTGTTCCCGCGGTACGGTTCGTATCCGATCTGGTAGAGTATATCGAACACGGGGCACCGGCGGAATGGCCCGGTTAGCATTCAATACTCTGGGTTTTCTCGGAGCAGCATCAGATTCGATTGTCAGTCTAACCTTCTCTCCTATCTGAATATTCGTAGGCTCGGATAATTTGAGAGTACGTTTATCGATAACCTCACCTTCAGTGATAAACCTTGTGGCATGGAATCCTCCATAGATAAACGCTAATTTCAGTTTCCATCATATTTTTCTACCACACTTTTTCATAATGTAAAAGATTTATCCTAATACTCCGCTTCCAGCCCGTCGTACGCGAGTGTGACGCCCGGGGGCAGTATCGCCTGAGTCTGTTCCTGCCCGAAATGATGGGTGACATGCACGAGGTATGCTTTATTTGGAGAAACCTTCCTTATCAACTCCAATGCCTGTTCCAGATTGAAATGGGTGGGGTGGGGCAGCGGACGGAGCGCGTTGACGACCAGCGTATCGACCGGGCGGGAAAGGAAGACATTCATACTCCGTTCGGGTATCGCGCTCGCGTCGGTGATATACACAAGCCCGCCGATGCGGTATCCGAGAATCGCGATTTCCCCGTGCATGACCGTGAACGGCATAATATCGAGTCCGCCGATCCTGAACTCCCTGTACGGCTCGATTCTCCGCAGGCCGATCTTCGGCTTGCCCCCGCCCTCCTGCGATACCCGGAACATATACCCGCAGCGTTCCCTGATCTCGGCGAGAGTTTCGTCAGCCCCGTAGACGTCGATAGGCCCGCCCATTGTGAAGTTGACCTGACGGATATCGTCGAGACCCCCGATATGATCGTAGTGCGGATGGGTGACTAATACCCCGTCGATACGGAAGATGCTGTGCCGGAGGGACTGCTCGCGGAAATCGGGGCCGATGTCGAACAGGATACGTTCGCCTGTCGCGGCGGTCAGGTATGCCGATGTGCGGAGGCGGTTATCGCGCGGGTCGGCGGAACTGCATACCTCGCAGCCGCACCCCAGTACGGGAACCCCGTTGGATGTGCCGGTGCCCAGAAATGTCAGGCGGTTTTTATCGGGCGAGGGTGTTTCAGATTTGGATTTTTCGGAGGGGTTGCGGGAATTCATCGATATTTATCCCCGGATGACCCCGATCGGTTTGAGGCGCGCGACCCGGATGGAAATACCGGGCTTATTGAGGGATTTGACCGTATCCTCGATATCGTTGAACGCCTCGGGCGCTTCCTCGATAACCGATTCCCTGCTTTTCGATTTGAGGTATACCCCGTCGCTTTTCAGGTGCTCGGTGATCGCGTCGGCGTCGTAGCGCTGACGGGCGTCCTCGCGCGAAACAATCCGTCCCGTATTATGGATGGACGACCCGAACGTTTTAACCAGCGAATCCTCAGTGCCGGCCATGATATACGACGCAGCGCCCAATGGACCCGCGACTAATATGGGATGCCCGATCACCCTGTACGGCTTCACGGCGTCGGACGGCCGGCTTGGGAACACCCTCGCGCATCCGCATCGGTGCACGAGCACGCTTCGTTTGGAGGTGCCGATTTTATGTACTTCTTCCTTAATCGTATTATGCGAGAAATCGTACATGATATTCGTATCCACATCGCGGATCACATCGTTGAAGACGCGGTCGATCTGGATGCCGATTACCTGACGGTTCGCGAATGCAAAATTCGAGACTGCGTGCATAGCCGCAAGATACTCCCTGCTTTCGGGGGAGTTCGACGGAAGGCTCGCGAGTTCGGGGGAAGCGGTCGTTATGTTATACTTAGCCTGCGCCTGCTGAAAAGATTGAATATACTTCTTGGCAACTTCCATTCCGAGATTACGCGATCCGGTCTGGAATGTGACGACAACCTGGTTTTTAAATAGCCCGTACACCCTCGCGCGTTCGATGTCGAAAACCTCGTCGACAATCTGGAGTTCAAGGTAATGGTTTTCCGCGCCTAAAGTGCCGAGGTGATTTTTTTCGTTTTTCAGCAGTTCGTCGCTGATGAGGTTCGGGTCGGCGTGAAGGGAAACCCCTCCGTCCTCGATATATTCGGGATCGTCCGGTTTACCCATGCCCATATGCTCGACCACCCATTTCGCGCCGTGCATGAGCAGATCGCGGAAATCCTTGATCGATAACGTCGTTTTCCCGCGTGTGGAGTCGCCGACAGGGATCGCTTTGAAAAAAGCCCTGATCAGGGTCTCGGTTTTTTTCTCTATATCCTGATAGATCAGGTTGGTGGTGACAATCCGGGTGCCGCAGTTGATATCGTAGCCCGCAGCGCCCGGGCAGATAATTCCGTCGGATTTATCGAATAAGGCCATTGCGCCGTAGGGAAAACCGATTCCCGGGGAAGTGTTGGGAAATACTACGAGACGGTCGAGTATCCCGGGCAGCGATGCGGCGTTTACGATTTGTTCGTATACCCTATTGTCTATTTTCTTTATGAGATTTTCACCGGCGAATAGGGACGCATCCACGTTCATCCCTTTCTTCTTGTGGATACTCCATTCATGATCGCTCACCCGGTGAAGTTTAGTAACATCCATCCCTTTCCTCCGCGGTTCGGGGAACTAATTTTAATTTAGACATATTTTAACGGAAATCCAGAAAAAGTAAATAGCTATTTTCATATTTTATAAAAAATTAGTTCCTATGCTTGAAAGTTTTAGAAAAGTAATATACTCTATGTTATTAAGAGAATTTTCGGAGTATACTATGTTTTCTGTGGGCTTTGTTCAGGAGACGCTCGAAGCAAAACCAATCAGAATTGGCGGGTGTGAAAGAAGCGAATTTTCCGGGTTTTCGATCGACTCCCGGACAATCCGGGACAGCGAGTGCTTCATCGGGATCAAGGGCGATAATTATGACGGACATGATTTTATAGGCGATGCGGTCGCTAAGAATGTCGAAATATTCATTGTAAATCATTCCAAAATCGACGCCGTATCAAAATCGGTCGTCAAGGGTGTCGTCATTCCGGTGAACGATACGATTGAGACGCTTGCAAAACTTGCCCGCGCCCATCGCAGGCGGATTTTCGCCAATACGGTCGGAATTACGGGGAGTTCCGGAAAAACCACCACCCGCGAATTGGCGGTCGCCGTCCTGTCCAAACGGTTCAATGTGCACACTGCGAAAAAGAATCTGAATAACAATATAGGCGTTCCTTTGTCCATGCTCGAGGCGAAAACCGACACGCATCTCATGGTGCTCGAGATGGGGATGAACCATAAGGGCGAGATTTCCAGCCTTTCAAAAATAGCCGAACCTCTGGTGGGGATTATCACCAATATCGGGTATGCCCATATCGGGAATCTGGGGAGTCTCGACGCTATCGCGGATGCTAAAAGCGAAATATTCGACGGGATTGTCGAACGGGGATTTGTCCTGCTGAATGCCGACGACCCGTACTACGGATACCTCAAGGCGCGCGCGGGGGTTCCCGTGATCGATTTCACTTCCTCCGATATCAAGGTCATTGAGGATAAGGGGATAGACGGTTATGTGCTGGAGTTCGGCGGCGAAACCTTCGAGTTCAACCTGCCCGGACAGCATAATCTGTCCAATCTCGCGGCGGCGCTCAGGATCGGCGAATTTTTCAGGGTACCAGTCAACCTGCGAATCGAAGCGCTGCGCGAATTCCGCGCGGTCACAGGGCGCAGCCAGATCGTGCCTACATCCAGCGGAATTATTATCAACGACTGCTACAACGCGAACCCTTCGTCGATGATTGCGGGGCTTCGCCTATTGGGCGCAAGCTCGCGCGGAGGACGGAGGATCGCCATTCTCTCGGATATGCTCGAACTGGGAAGGAAATCGGGGTACTATCATAAAATGGTGGGCGACTTTATTGTCAAGAACAAATCCGCAGACCTCATTCTCGGATACGGCGACTATACCCGTGAACTGGTACAGACTGTCCAGAAAGCGGGAATAGCCGCGAAATGGTTCGAGAACAAGGAAGGGCTGAGCAGCGCGGCTCGCGCTGAAATCAGGGACGGCGATGTCGCGCTCGTGAAGGCATCGCACGGGATGGGACTGGATACGGTTGTTCAGACGCTCACGGGGAACTGATATGGATCAGCAGATGAAGGATAAGTTATTCCGCTATTTCAATAAAAAAGATATATTCTGCTCCCGTAACGGGATCGAACTGGTAGATATCGCCGATGGTTATGCCAGGGTGAAGATGACGATCAGCGAGGGGCATTATAACAGCATCAGTACGGTGCACGGCGGGGCGATTTTCGCGCTGGCCGACCTGGCGTTCGCGGCGGCGTCGAACTCCCACGGTACGGTCGCGGTCGGTATCCATACCGATATGTCGTTTGTCAAGGCCGCCACGGGGGGAGTGCTCTTCGCGGAAGCGAAGGAAATGTCGATCAATCCTAAAATCGCCACCTATTCGGTGACAGTCACGGACGAGGCCGGGGATAATGTCGCGCTATTTCACGGCATGGTTTATCGAAAACGTGATATACTACAGTTAGAAGATTAATACTATTCGGGGGATTCTATGAAAAGATTCATGACGCTATTGTGTATCTTGAGTATTTTTACGTATACGGGGTACGGTTCGGAATGGGCGGTGCAGGGAAAAAGTCATAACGCGTGGGCGAATTCGGTCGCGGTTGGGAAAGACGGGACATTATTTGTGGCGGGGAATTTCAGCAGTTTTATCCAGAACGGGAATAAAAAGATCGCGGTAAAAAACCCGAAGGCTAATAATTCGGATATGTATATCGCGGCGTACAACCCGGACGGGGACTTGTTATGGATGCGGACAGCGGGCGGCCCTGACGCTGATAACGGATATACGGTCGCGGTTACGGACGATGCTGTGTATGTCAACGCCTATTTCACAAAAAGTATGGAATTCGATGACGGCACACAGGTTTCCGGGACAGGATTATATTCGTTGGCTGTCGTGAAATACGATTATGAGGGAAACCTTCTATGGGTGCAGACCGCCACAGACGAGGAAAATATGTGGGCGCGAGATCTTGCGGTCGACGGGGATGGGAACGCCTATCTGGTGGGATTTTTCACTAAGGGCGCGACGTTCGGGAAGACGAAACTGAAACCGTCTACCCTGAACAAAAATATTTTTATCGTCAAGTACTCTTCCGACGGGAAGCAGGAATGGGTCAGACAGGCGGCCGGCGGGGATAGTTATCTCACGGGCATCTATGAAGACGGTATCGTAATCGGTCCGGACGGAAGTGTTTTTATCGCGGGATATATGTCCGGCCCTGTCCAGTTCGAAAAATTCGAGTATAAGACAAGCATCACAAAATTTTCTAAAACCGATTGGCTCTATAATTATGAAGCGTTCATCGCGAAATATACCCCTGCCGGAAAATTCGAATGGATGAAACCGGTAGGTGTGGATATTGAGCCGGAAGGATTTGCGATAGACGGGGACGGGAATTTTTATATGACCGGGTTCTTCAAGGGGATACTTTACGGAAAGGAAATGGGAAAAGCGGTTGTCGGGAATCTGACTATTAAGACAACTGTTATAGATGAATCGGTCACCGAGGATATTTTTATCGCAAAGTGGGACAAGAACTGCAAGGCGATTTGGGCGAAGACCGCAGGCGGGCCGGGTGTCGACCGGGCGCACGAGATCGCTGTCGGCGCGGACGGGACACTCGCGATTACGGGAGGGGCGGCCAAGGATGCCGTATTCGATAAAAAGAAGCTGAAGGTGAATCCGTCCGAAGGTGTAGGATGGGACATCTTTGTCGCATGGTATAATACCGACGGGAAATTTCTCGGCATCGAGACCGCCGGGGGCGCGGGCACGGATATGGGCAACGGTGTCGCGGTGGACGGAGACGGCGGCGTGTATGCGGCAGGGAATTTTCAAAAAGATTCGGTTTTCGGGAAGCAGGAATTTTCTATTATAAAATACAGCGACAGCTTTATCTGGAAAGTTAAATAGGTATCGGCTACAGGTTTTTTCTGGAGGCGCTGATGAAAAAGATATTTACGGTTTTAGCGGTTATGGGAGTGTTTGCAGTCTCGGGGTATGGAATCGATTGGGCGGTGCAGGGTAACAGTTGGTATGCGATGGGCAATGCAGTCGCGGTCGGGAAAGACGGAACGCTCTTTGTCACCGGGTCGTTCGGCGGATATATCATGAACGGGAAGAAAAAGATCGAGGTAAAAAGCAGCAAACCGGTTTATACGGATATGTTTATCGCGGCGTACGGCCCCGACGGAAAACTGCTGTGGATGCGGACTGCCGGGGGACCGGACAGCGATAACGGGTACACTCTCGCGGTAACCGACGACGCGGTTTATGTCAACGCTTATTTTACGAAAAGTATGGAGTTTGACAGCGGTAAAAAAGTCACCGGGAAGGGCAAGATTTCGATGGCGGTAGCGAAATACGACTATGAGGGAAACCTGCTCTGGGTGCAGACCGCCACCGATGAGGAGAATATGTGGGCGCGCGATATCGCGGTCGACAAGGACGGCAACGCTTATCTGGTGGGTTTCTTCACTAAGGGCGCGACGTTCGGCAAGGTGAAGCTGAAACCGATTATGGAAAAGAATTTATTTATAGTGAAGTATTCCCCCGACGGGAAACAGGAATGGGTCAAACAGGCGTCGGGAGGGGTCGATTTGATTACCGGGATATTCGGGAACGGGATCGAGGCCGGCCCTGACGGGAGTATTTTTATTTCGGGACATATGATCGGCCCGGTTAAATTTGAAAAATTTGAATATAAAACCAGCATCACGAAGTTTTCCAAAAGCGAATGGCTCTATAACTATGAAGTGTTTATCGCTAAATATACCTCTGACGGGAAATTCGAATGGATGAAGTCTGTCGGTATCGATCTTGAGCCGGAAGGTTTCGCGATGGACGGGGACGGGAACTTCTATATGACGGGCTTTTTTACCGGTATACTCACCGGAAAAGATATCGGGAAAGCTATGGCGGGAGATATTGCGATAAAAGCCGTGCTTAATAAGGGCGGAGGAACCACCGAGGATATATTTATCGCGAAGTGGGATAGTGAATGTAAGGCGGTATGGGCAAAGAGCGCGGGCGGACCCGGCTACGATCGCGGGTATGATATCGCTGTCGGCGCAGACGGGACTGTCGTGATTACCGGGTCGGCCGATACGGACGCCGTGTTCGAAAAGCAGAAATTGAAGCTGAACCCGGGGACTTCTCCCGCATGGGATATCTTTGTCGCGTGGTACAATTCCGACGGGAAACTGCTCGGTATCGACACAGCCGGGGGGCCGGGAAACGATATAGGCAACGGGGCTGCGGTCGATGGAGACGGCGGCATATATGCGGCCGGTTATTTTTACAAGGACGCCGTGTTCGGGAAGCAGAAATTTTCCGCCGAAAAATACAGCGATAGTTTTATCATGAAAGTTAAATAACGGCTGCGGGCGGTTTGTTTCCCTATTTCAGAATAGTAATAAAAAAAACCGATATATAATTGAAAATTCATATGTTTTAGTGTTATATTACCAATGGGTATCATGGATTCGGGGAATCGACAGGGGGTTTATATGCTGATGAAGGTTTCCTTGATTTCTCTGTTTATTCTGCTTACCGCAGCGATCTACTGTCACGCTGAAGATATTCCTGCCACCAATTCAGGTCTGATTTTGCCATATACGCCGCCGGTGATTTCCCGTGATATATATGTCCGTTATTATTTTCTCGGGGGAAGTCTCGAATCGGTCGGATTCGATTACTTTTTCAACAGGAATTTCTGGGCGGGATTGAATATCGGCGTCAGCTTCATTCCCGGAGTTGCGCCGGGGAGGACACTGGTGGTAGTCACAGATACCCTCGAGACAGGAATGTTTTTCGTCGGCAATATGGACAAGGATTTCCGGATTGGCGTTTTAGCGTCGTTCTCATTCTATTTCTGTACGACAAGCGATGTGTGGAAGGAGATTTCAGCTAAGCCGTCTATGGGATTTTACCCCGGGCTATGGCTGAGTATTGAAGTATTCAATATCGCCTTAAGAGCCGGAATTGTATATGATTTCAATGCCGATCAGCCGATCGGGTTTATGCCGAGTTTCGGGCTGGTTTTTTAATTTAAGGAGGCACTATGAAAAAAGCAATATTTATCCTATTTGGCGCGTTGCTTCTTTCCTCGTGCGCGTTCATTTTACCTCCGTCGATCAGCGAAGATTATATTGACTGGCGGGATTCCGGGACGAAGGATTATGAATTCAGTCTCTTCTCAAACTATAATATGATTGCGGATATACAGGGCGATTCTATATCAAAATTCGGGGTCGGGGAGGATAAGGATTACTTTTACTTCTACTATCAGTTTAATTACTACAGAAGCGGCAATTACCTAACGACGGTAGGAAAAGCCGTCAATCCCAAAGGGGGCATCACGGGTAAAGATTATTCCACTATTGTAAATCCCGCGCGGGATTACGGCACGGCCTCCAATGCATTCGAAATGGTGTTTTCCCTCAGAAACGGATATATGGACGGAGTGAATTTGGTGCAGAATATGAACGGGCAGAGTATTTATCTGTATGTCCAGAGTTATACCAATCTGAAGTATTTTATCAATAACGGGGTAATAAATTTCAACTACGGGTATGCGGTTTATGACGATAAGAATATGGAGATCATGCTGAAAAAATCGTTTCTCGGATTGAGCAATATCTCCCTCTCTGGGCTTGCATTCATGGTCGGGAGATGGGGTAGCGGTAATATGGACACATGGGGGGTAGACTTTGCAAACTTCTGCCCGTCGGGGAATATGCAGGAAACTATCCGGTATTATAAAAAAACCGACGGCAGCGTAGTCTACCGCGGAGGCCCCACGCAGGGATGGACATACTATAACAACAGCAGCGGCAATTTTCTTTACAGTTCTCTGGACGCATTATTGCAAACCAGCGTAGGTTTGGGTTTCTACGACATGGACAACAATTCGGCTGTCGGAAGTATGGTCATACGGATGAATACGAACGGAATAGGGGCGAATAGCGGGCAGTTCTATTACGCGGCGGGTTATACTTCGTCGATACCGAAAAATCCCTACGATAATTATTATTCCAAAGAATATGGTTATGTCACCAATATAACCGGCGTGACTGACGGGAAAATTCTGGTAATGCCCGGGAAGAGGGTGCAGGTATTCCTGGTATACAGCGATATATCGACGGGAATGACGGTATCGAACTTTTTCATCATAGAAAAGTCCGTGACTCTCACATTGAGCGTATCCGGGATGATGAACGGCGGAATGCTATATAACGGACGGGCGGCGTTCCCCAATACCTATAACAATTATGATTGGGGCGGATGGCAGTTCGATCTACAGAACGGTTTCTTCTACGGCGATATCCAGATCGGGGAATCGCAGATACCGTTTGCGCCTGCCTCATCCGGCGCGATTGTTATCCCTTACGGCGGGATGCGTCTCGACGGATTTAGCACCGATATCCCATTTCCCGACTGTACGGCATTCATGATCAGCAATCAGGGTATAGAGGTACAATACAACGCGGGTATTGCAACAATAGGAATTTTTAATAAATAGTCTCGAGCGGGCACGGGAGCAATAATGCGGGATTTTGCCGGTGTTCCGCTGACAGGGGCCGGGAGTCGTTCGTATTCTAATCAAGTGTTTTAGCCATCCCGAAATAATGCAGAGTTATCCCGTCGGTCATACATGCGTAGGATTCTTCCGCAATAGTATATCCCATCCGGAGATAAAATTCCTTAGACGGGAGGGACGCGCATAAGTCCAGACGTGCGATCCCGTCGGCGCGCGCCTTTGTCTCGAGCGCAGTCATGATCCGCCTCCCGATACCGTTGCCCTGATATGCGGGATCGGTATATACCCGCCCGATATGCGGTCCGCTGAGGGTGCCCGTACCCGTGATCTTGTCTCCGTCGAGCGCGACAACAGTATAACCCTCGTCGGATTCTTTGAGGATATTCTCAATCGTATGCTCATTAAAGAAAAACTCCATTTCCCGCGGCGAGTAAAACGATGCGTAACTGATTCTGATTGTCCGGTAAATCATTTCCTGCGCGGGACGAACGTCTTCCGGAATGAATTGCCTGATAATTATATTCATTGCATAATTACCCCATGCGATAGTATAAAATAGGCGGTATGAAAAAACTAATTTATTGCATTTCGATCAGAATGACTTTATACTTTACAAGCGCATTTAAAATCGCCCGTTTATTCCGCTTCTTCGTGCCATTGAGTGAATATTTCTATCGAAACTATAAAACTCGGGGACATTTTTAGACGTATCTATGCTCAGATCGAGGGGAGATACTTGAGAAAGCGAAATTTAATCATCGTTGCGTTATCGGTATATTTGGCGGGGATCGCCGTATACCTCCTGTTCGGCTTTTTCTTCGAACGGCATCAGTTAAAAAAGCACTATCAAACGGATATGGAACGTTGGGCGAAGAATCTGACGATAATTGCAGGAGATTCCTATTTTTCATCGGATAGCGCGTATCTGTTGAATTGCGACCGGCAGGTATTGTCCAATATCAATAAAATGTCAGAATTACTGAATGCCCGCAGAATCATTATTCTCGTCGGGACGAACGGGATTTACTATTACTCTTTCGATACGTCGGATTCATTTACCGGCGCATGCATATCGCTGAATTTCCTTCCGCCCGAGGGGTGGAAAGATTCGATGAAAGCGCAGGGTTATTACTCGGTTGTGACGAACGATGAAAGCCGGAAGAGCGGCGATTATTTTTATCATCTTCTGGATGTGAATGGGCGGTCTGTGATCGCGGGTATCACCTATGGCGGCGAGCATGAGATATTCACCACGGGTATATCGCCTTGGCTCAGCGCGATACTGACCGGGGTGTACTTTCTCCTCCTCAGTCTGCCGTTTATGTTGATTTATATCCGAAGCACCCACAAGGAGCATGAACAGCTCATCCAGCTCATGAATAAAGACCAGCTTACATTTTTACCGACGCGGTCGAAGCTTCTGATGGACCTGAAAAAAATGCAGAATCCGACGGTGATCCTTGTCAACGTGGATTCCTTCAAGCAGGTCAATAGCCTGTACGGGAATAAAGCGGGGGATTTTATCCTGATCGGGGTAGCGAACCGTTTCAAGTACCTTCTGCCGAAGGGGGATTATCAGATATACCGACTGCACTCCGACGAGTTCGCCGTGGTGTCCGACCGGTATTTCAACCAGCATGAACTGACGACATTTATCGAATTCCTGATAACAGGCATAGCCGACAAAATATTCTCCTATAACCGCAACGAGATCAGTATCAGTGTCACCGCGGGAATTGCCAAGGCGTCGATGTTGCATGAGCCTGACAAGGATGAAGTATGGCAGTCGCTGGTTACGCACGCGGGGATGGCGCTGAACGCCGCGCGCAGGAATAATCTCAATTTCCTGATCTATGACGAAAGTTCGGAGTATTTTAGCAAACCCTCCGACAACATCAACTGGCTGAACATCATCCGTTCCGCGATCAAGGAAGAGCGGATCGTACCGTTCTGCCAGCCGATCTATAATAATCATACGAAAAAGATCGAAAAGTACGAGTGTCTTGTCCGCCTGATAGACGAAACCAAATGCATCATCTCGCCGGCGAATTTCCTCGAAGTCGCAAAGAAATCCCGATTGTTGTACCAGATATCCCATACGATGATTGAGAAAGCTTTCGATTTCTTCGAGAATCTCCCATATTCTTTTTCCATCAATCTTTCTTTTTCCGATGTGAAAAACGCCGATCTTCTGGAGTTTATCGAGGGGATGTTAATCGCCAAACCGGATACGGCAAAACGGCTGGTATTCGAGATACTGGAATCGGAGGGAATAGGGGATTTCGAGCGTATACAGGCGTTTGTCAAGAAGATGAAACGGTACGGGGTGAAGATCGCTATAGACGATTTCGGGAGCGGATACTCGAATTACGAAAATATCCTCAAATTAGGGGTTGATTACCTGAAAATAGACGCATCGCTGGTGAAGGAGCTTCCCGTCAGCCGGCACTGCTCGGTGCTGGTGCACAGCATTATTACATTCGCGCGCCAACTCGGTATCGAGACCATCGCCGAATTCGTATACAGCGAGGAAGTGTTCAATCAGGTCGTCGAACTGGGAATCGGGTATTCGCAGGGATATTTCATCGGCAAACCCGCGCCTATCGAAGAAATCGCCGGATAGTTTTCTATACCGGCTCGACCTGAATGCTCTGGTCGACCTTCTCGTTCAGGAACTGCTGGATAGCCATTAAAGTACCCGCAGTCGCACCGGGGCATCCCTGGCACGCGCCGAGGTAATGGATATATACGATCGTGCTGCCGTCTTCTTCCTTAATATCGACGACTTCCATACTGCCGCCGTCCTGCGCGAGGATCGGTTTGATCTCGGCTTCCAATACGGATTCGATCTGCTTCAGTTTCTGGACGACGGTCATCGTCTTGAAGTCTTTTGTTTCTGATACTTCAGCCATTTTTTCTTTCTCCATTTCCTTACGGACATCTCTCAAAATATCCACAAGGTAGTATTTTCGTTTTTCGTGGCCGCCGGGGCGGATGCATGATTTACAGAACGCCCCCGCTTTGGTATAGTTCGTAATTTCCTCGACCGTCTTGAGGTCGTTGATACGGATCACGTCGCGGATCGTGCGGAGACTGACTCGCGCGCATTCGCATACGATCTCCTCCTCCTCCAGCGACGACATATCCACGCCTTTATAAAGCGAGGCGGCTTTTTTTATCACATCGTATGCCATCACGCTGCAGTGCATTTTCTGCGGCGGTATCGCTGGGGAATTGGGGTCGTCGCGCAGAGCGTGTTCCACCTCGATATTGGTAATCCCGACTGCCTCGTCGACAGTCTTTCCGATACAAAGCTCGGCCATCATATCGCTCGATGCGATAGCGGTGCCGCATCCGAACGACTTGAAACGGGCGTCGAGAATCTTATCGGTACCCTTTTCTACCGCCCAGTAAAGCCGCACGGCGTCTCCGCAGGCTTCCGCGCCCCAGTCCGCTACGACCAGCCTTGCGCCCATGGCCTCGGCCTGCGCCTCGGTGATCTCCCCACGGAATTTCGGTTCGTCCATCCTGGAGGATACTTTATCGGAGTACTGTTCCCATAATGCGCCCCCTATCAGATCGTTTTTTGCCATTTCATGCCCCTTAATAGGTCGAAGATATCTTTCTGAGACGTGCTACCGAGCTCCGGAACACGCCGATCGCGTAATCGATTTCCTCTTCGGTGGTAAACCGAGAGAGGGAAATTCGGATACCCGTATGCGCAAGGTCTTTATTAATACCGATCGCGACAAACGTCGGGTTCGGCTCGAGCGATTCGGAGGCGCACGCGCTCCCTGTGGATGCCGCTATCCCGTTCTTGTTCAGATCCCACAGCATCGCCTCGCCCTCGACGCCCTTGATACTGACAAGGATGGTGTTCGGGGTACGCAGTTCGCGCCGCCCGACCACGATTGTATCGTCTAACTGTAATAATGCATCTTCCATTTTGTCGCGGAGCCTGCGGACTTCGGTGAGTTCGTATTCGAGGTTCTGCACTGCCAGTTCCATCGCGAGTCCCATCCCGATCATCTCGGCGACATTCACCGTGCCCGCGCGTTTGCCGCCCATCTGCTCGCCCCCGTGAAGGAGGGGAGTGAGGCGCAGGCCTTCGCGGATATACAAGCCGCCCACACCCTTGGGGCCGTGGAACTTATGCGCGCTGAATGACAGGAAATCCGGGTTGGCGTCGCGTACATCGACAGGGATTTTACCGATCGCCTGTACCGCGTCCGTATGAAACAGCGCGCCGTTATCATGCGCTACCTCGGCGAGTTCCTTCACCGGGAATACCATACCCGTCTCGTTATTCGCCCACATGACGGAAACAAGCGCCGTCTTATCGGGGTTGATAAACCGCTTGAGCATCGCCTGATCGACAATACCGTCCTCGTTCAGCGGTAGGATCTTCAGTTCCGCGCCGATGGATTCGAGGAATTTCGCGGTATTCGCCACACAGGGATGTTCGACAGGGGTAGTGATAATCTGGTTCCGTTTGCCTTTGTTTATAATATCGTAGTAGACACCCTTGAGGACGGTGTTATTGCTTTCGGTGGCGCATCCGGTAATCAGGATATCCGAATCGTCGGGAGCGTTCAGCCCCTTGTACATCCGGTCCAACGCCAGCCGCATATACGGATGAGGCTCGGTCCCGAAGTCGTGGAGCGAGTTGGGATTTCCGTAGATCTGTGTGAAAAACGGATCCATCGCTTCCTTGACAATCGGGTCGACAATCGTCGTGGCGTTATTGTCCAAATAAACTTTCTGCATATTTTCCGACCTTACTCATATCGATAATTATAGTGTATTTCCATCCGAAAATCAAATATATCCGGAATAAAATACTACAATACAGATATGAATATAATTATGATATTACGATTCCTTTATCTTTAAAAAACGATTTAATGCGCGGGAGTTCCGAAGCGGATGCGAGCTTAAATGAAAGCCTGTTTCCCGACAGTTTCGGTTTTTTCACCGATGAAAAACGGGACAACATCTTTAACGAGGCGCGGCCGGCCTCCTGCGAAAAATCCCTGATCGTGAGGGAAATATCCTCGCAGTTTTCACAGTCTCCGTGAGAATGCGTGTCGCATGATTCTCCCGGGCAGTTTCCGCTGCAGTCCGAGCAATGTCCCATTACCGCCTCCGAAATAATAATATAACAAAAATTTTATAAAAAGGAAAGCCGGCAAAGGGTATCCGGCGAAATAAAGCATTTAAATATTGTAAAAACACAAAAAATATGATATTCTTATTTGATACAAAAGGGGAGGAGAAAATGCCCAGCGTACTAGTAGTTGACGATTCGATGGTTATGCGGAAAAGCCTGAATTCCATGCTGACGCAGGCGGGATATTCGGTAGTCGCAGAAGCGTCCGACGGGGACGAAGCGGTGAAATTATTCGAATCGCATCATCCCGATATCGTAACACTCGACCTCAATATGCCGAAGATGAACGGATTGGATGTTCTCCGGCAGGTGATGAAGACCAACCCCACCGCGAAGTTTGTTGTCATCAGCGCGGTCGAGGATAAAGAAACGGTTATGGAAGCCCTGAAGCTGGGCGCGAAGTACTATATCCTCAAGCCTGTCACATACGATAAAGTTTTGGAGACTATGAAACGGGTGGGGCAGTAACCCGCTCCTGGAGTAAAATTTGGAATTCAAATACCGATTAGATAAAATCTCCTATAATCCTATCGAATGGGAATATTTTCAGTCCGAGCTGGATAAGCTGTCGATACAGGCGCTGTACAATCATTCCTCGGCCGTGCTTCTGGGCGGCGACAGCGGATCGACGGATTTGGCGAAAAAGTTATTCAAGGTATTCCGGGATAGAGTGACCGATCTGTTCAGTCTGTGCATCCCGGAGAAGATTGAGGAAATGGGGCGCAGCCCGAGCGTTGAAACAAACGAAGTGCTTCTGCGCGATGTTACCGCGTTCATTCATCTGAAGGGCAAACCGTCTATCTTTTTATTCCAGAGTATGGATAAGACTACCGCGCGGACATGGATGACCAATCTGACGGGCGGGGTTGAGGTCGACGATGAAGACGGGGGTGTAGGGGACGGGATGGCCGAGAGTCTGAATATCGCGACTGGGCGGTCATTGCCGGGTTTTACGGTACCCTACGGCCCGCACGATATCTCCATACCGTTTACGGTGTATTCCGAGGGTCTGACTATAAAAAGCCCGGGTTCTCCGATCGTGATTGAAAATCTTGAGAGCGACGGAACAAAGATTACTCTGGGTATACTTGTTTTAAAACCTTACGACGGGAAATAAACTAATCAGCTATGGGCATCTCTTCAATCCATGCAACGCTTTCGTAATAATTATTCGTCCATGCCTGCATACTCACGTGCATGCTTTCTAAGATTTCGGAAATTTTCTTCAGATTCACATCATATTTTTCGGTTTCTTCGATTAACGATAGAAGAATACCCAGCGTTCCCTCGTGCTTTGTCAGCGCAACGTTGATTTCTTCATTCAGGTTTAGCTCTTTGAGTATCTCGTCGAGCGACGTCTGGAAAAGTGCGCCGATCATGGAAAGCAGCCCGACAAGAAAAGCCTCGTCGAGAATACGGCGGTTCTTTTCGCCCAGCGAATTCTTCATGAAAAGCTCCATCGCTTTCGCGCGCTGGCCTGCGGTCTTGAATAAGGGGTTCCTGTTCCGGTCGCGTCCGCTCTCTGCGTAGCTGAGCAGTATCAGCCAATGCATCAGGTTATTCATCCCCAGGAGCGCGATAGCCTGCCGCACCGACGTAATCTTCGAACGGGTACCGAACGCGGCGGAATTGATAAATTTCAGGAGATTGATGGTCATATCGGGATACTTCTTGAACACCGTCTCGACCTCCTGGATATCCGGGTTGCTCTGGAGGAGTTTGATCAGTTCTACGATTGCGAGCTGGTCGGGGCTGATTTTCTTTCCGCTGAGGATGACCGGTTTCGAGAAATAATATCCCTGGAAATAGTCGAAGCCGAGCTGTCTGCAGTAATCGAACTGCTCCATATCCTCGACTTTTTCAGCGAGAAGTTTGACCTTATATGGTTCGAAAATATCCATTTTCTTTTTAATCACAAACGGGTCGTTCTGAAGGAGATCGACTTTAACAATACTGATTAAATCGAATAGGGGCCTGAAGTACTCGATAAACTGATCCTTAAATACAAAATCGTCCAGCGCGAATACGAAACCCTTGTCCTTCATCTCGGAAACCTGTTTGATGAACTCGGGGCTGATCAGGGTGCTCTCGAGGATTTCAAATATAAATCTTTCACCTTTGAGAGGATTGAGGATACCCTTTTCCATGACCGCTTCATTGATATTGATAAAGCCGTAAGACGCCCCTAGAATTTTCCGGGCGCCGAAAGATGTGAGAGTGGATACTAAAACTTCAGAGGTTGCGGCAAGATCGTCGACAATCTCCGCATAGTTCAGATTGGCGGTTTCCCTGAATAATAACTCATACCCGTATATCGAACTGTTTCGATCCATAATCGGCTGGCGCGCGATGAATACATTTTCTTCCGCCATCGTTCATCCCCCATGTTGTCATAGAGATAGAATCGGTAATCAGACGCTCTTCCGGTTATAAAATAAATAGGATTGCGTAAATCTATGCGTTTTCGGTATCTTTCGGTTCAAATCCTACGCTCAGTCCTACAATAACCAGCACTAATCCCCCGATTGTAACCAGGATGGAAATAAACGCGTACAGCCCGTCGTAATTCGTCGTGATCGGGCGTATCATAATGAATCCTAAAAATGTCATTAATATTCCGGCGATTACTAGAATCCAGTTTGTTTTTGTCATTAATCTGCGTTTCATAATTTCTCCTTTAATACGCTAATATTGTGAAGAATAAATAAGATAAAATCAAGTTTTACGGCAATCCGTTCAGCATTATGTTTTTTACATAACGCGACGCTTCCTTTTTACGCGGATACTCCCGTTCGCGCGAATGAAACTCCGCAGAATGGATCCGTTCGCCCCTGCGCCGTCTCTGCAATTCGTTCCTGTCCTCGAAATGCAGCAGTTCGTGGAAAATGACGTATTCAAGCACATAGTCGGGGATTTCCCTTTCACGGAATAACGGGTGTATGCGGATCTCGTTCTTATGAAAGTGATAGCTGCCGAGGGTCAGTCTCCGGTAACGGCGTTTGATTCGCCCCCTGCTCCATACGATTCGCGGCAGGTCGTCGAAACCGAAGTATTGGGTGTTGACGTCGTCGATTTTATTCTTCAACATTTCTTCCATTTATCGGGTACGCTCCTTCCATCGAAAACGCTTTAAATCGGGGTCGGCGTTGAAATTCCGAAGAATCATGTCCATATTATCGCACCCGTACCGTTCGAGGATAGCGTCGGCGACCACGACTGCGGTGACGCTCTCGATCACCACGCCCGCCGCGGCGACCGCCGCGACATCAGAACGTTCGGTGACCGCCTTGGCCGCCCGCGACTCGGAGATATCCACCGTATCGAGCGGCTTCATCAGCGTAGGGATGGGCTTCATCACCGAGCGGAACACGATAGGGCTGCCGGTCGACATCCCGCCCTCGGTACCGCCGCTCCGGTTTGTTTTTCGGTAATATTCGCCGGTCTTATCGTCAAGATATATTTCGTCGTGCGCCTGATTACCGGGAAGTCCCGCCAAACCGAATCCCGCCCCGAACTCTATCCCCTTGATAGCCTGGACACTCATCACCGCGGCGGCGATTTTCGCGTCGAGCTTCGCTCCGGCGGTCTGGTAGCTCCCCAGCATCGGGGGGACGGGCGAGACGATCGTCTCGATTACGCCTCCCATTGTATCTCCATCCTTTTTATAGGCGTCGATCATCGCTTTTATCTTCGCTTCGGTATCGGGTCCGGCCGCGCTCCGGAGTTCGGACTCTTCAGCGCGTTCACGGATCTCCCCGGGAGTCATTCCGGACGTGTCGATTTTTATACCGCCCCATTCGACGACATGAGAAAAGAGCGAAACGCCGAAACGGGCGAGGAAAATTTTTACAAGCGCGCCGGCGGCTACGCGCGCCGCGGTCTCTCTCGCGCTCGACCGTTCGAGTACGTTCCGGATATCGTCCGTCAGCCCGTACTTATACGCCCCTACCAGATCGGCATGCCCGGGGCGGGGCTTATGTATCTTTTCGACCGTTTTCGATTTCCAGTTCTCGTAATCCTTGTTCCATACCGCGAGGGTCACGGGCGACCCGATAGTCATCCCGTCGCAGACACCGGTCAGGATTTCAGCCCTGTCGGTCTCTATTTTCATCCGTCCGCCCCGTCCGTACCCGGATTGACGGCGGGCAAGTTCATTGTCGATAAACCCCTGATCGACGGCAAGCCCCGAGGGTATCCCGGTGATGATAACAATAATTCCTTTTCCGTGCGATTCGCCGGCGGTTTGATAGGTGATCTGCGCCATTCTATTCTCCCTCAAAGTGACGAAAACCGGGCTTAAAATCGGAAGGAGTGAACTCTTTTTCAAAATATCCGATATGTTCGCCCGATTCGAGAATGCGTCCGACCGGTTTGATTGTTACCCCGATATGGTCATACACTTTCATGGTCTCTATAGTATCGCTTGATGTGAAAAGCAGTTCGTAATCCTCGCCCCCTGTCGCGGCAAGGTCGTAGAAAAAGAACGGATCGCGCTCGAACTCCTTCCCGATTTCATCGGACGATACGGGAAGTTCGTTCAGTTCGAGGAAATACCCGACGCCGCTTTCCTCGGCGATATGCTGCAGGTCGCCGATTACCCCGTCGCTTATATCTATACATGAGCGGATTGTATAATGCTGGGTTAGATACTCGATGAGTTTCAGACGCGGAGACGGGCAAAGGTGACGCGAAAGGAAATAATTCGGAGATTTTACCTTGAGCGAGTTCTTATCCTTCAAGAGCATCAGCCCGATCGCGCTGTCGCCGACCTTATTGGAAATATATATAATATCGCCCGGTTTTGCCCCTGAGCGGAGGATGGGGTCTTTCAACGGGTGGCCGATCAGGGTAGCGGTGATAAAAAGACTGCCGGAACGGACGATATCGCCGCCCGCGAGGGAATAACGGTACAGTATCGCGGAATCATGGATACCGGTCATCAAACGATGAAACTGGGCGTCGGTAAAACTCGGGGGGAGGCCTAAAGTAAGAAGCGATGTTTCGGGAGAACCTCCCATCGCGGCAATATCGCTCAGATTGACCGCCATGATCTTATACCCGATGTCCGCGAGGTCGACCTTATCCATCAGAAAATGGACGCCGTCCACCATAGTGTCGGTAGTGATCAGGTTGCTGCCGCGGGGTATAAACGCCGCATCGTCTCCGATACCGATGCCGTGAACAGGCAGATCGGAAAACATCCCGCGGATATCCTTAATCAGTTCAAATTCGTTCTTTTTCATTTTTTATTTTTTCCCATCAGGACCGCGTTCAGTTCGTTGATGGATTCGAGTTTCCCGATAATGATGAGGATATCGTCTTCCTTGAGGGGATCGTTCGGGTCGGGAACCTCGTCAAACTCGAAGTCGATGATATTTTTATAGTTATCGTCAAGCCGTTCGATCTGGTGCTTTACAGCCACCACGTTCACACGATAATTCTTTCTGATTTCCAGTTCTGCGAGGGTTTTATTCGCGATACTGCTGGTAACCTTGATTTCCACAATCGCGTGGTCTTTCCACATCTGTTCCATATTGAGCATGAATCCGTGCTGGCCGTATAACCGTCTCGCAAGTTTGTTCGCGGTCTCGATTTCCGGTTCGATGATATCGGAAACCCCCATTAATTGGAGTATCTTGAAATGCTCCTTGGTGTTGGCGCGCGCGACGATCCGCGGAATTTTGAACTGTTTAAGCAGGAGGGTAGTCAGAATGGAGCCGACCATATCGATACCGATGCAGACCACAGCGCAGTCCACCTGGTGGACACCCGCTTCGCGGAGCGCGTTCTCGTCGGACGAATCCAGCACATAGGCGTGCACTGTATATTCCTTCATCTTCTCGACCAGTTCCGGGTCTTTATCCACAACAATGACTTCGGCGCCCTGGTTGAGCAGACGGGTGGCGACATTGGTGCCGAACAGTCCCAGCCCGATGATTGCGAATTGGGTCTTGCGTTCCATTACTTCCAACGGCATACGGGAAATCCTCCCTAAAACTATTCCGGTAAATTATAACGGATATCCGTCAAAACTCAAGTAAAATGCCGGATTGTATTTTACCTTGACAAAAGGATTTATCCCGATACAATAATTGCGGGAGGACACATGAAACCGGATGAAATTATACGTCTCCTCGGACTGGAGCCTCACCCGAAAGAGGGCGGGTATTTCCGCGAGATATACCGTTCGAACGGAAACATCGCCACGCCCGGCGGCCCGCGTGCGTATTCGACCGCGATCTATTTCATGCTGACTAAGGATACTTTTTCAGCGATGCACCGCCTCTGCAGCGACGAGATATTTCACCTCTACATGGGCGGCCCGGTCGAAATGCTCAACATTTACCCGGACGGCAGCGGCGGGATCGTAAGGATCGGGCATAACCTCGCCGGCGGGGAACGCCCGCAGGTGATCGTTTCCGCCGGGGTATGGCAGGGCTCGCGCCTTGCGGAGGGAGCGGAGTTCGCGCTGATGGGGACGACGGTCGCGCCGGGGTTCGATTACGCGGACTACGAGGACGGCACACGGGACGGGCTTTGCCGGGAATACCCGGAGTTTAAGGAAATGATAGAAAAGCTCTGTCTGAAATAGTTCATCGCTCCTATACTCTTCTTCTTAGAGAATATTGTATCCAGATCATACCGGCCGAATTGTTAAAAGAAACTTCCCTGAAAAAAATATATTTTAAAAAACGCTTGACAACATGGAAAAGTTATGATAACATATACTACTAACACTATAGTATTGGTAGGGTTATATGAAAATTTCCACACGCTCACGGTACGGGTTACGGCTGATGTTCGAACTTGCGCTCCGTTATGAAGAACCGTTGGTACAACTGAAAACGGTCGCGGATACCCAGGAGATTTCTGAGAAATACCTGAGCCAGATCATCATTCCGTTACGTTCGGTGGGGCTGGTCGATTCGGAACGCGGGTCGCAGGGCGGCTATCGGCTCTCGCGTCCGCCGGAGGAGATTACAGTCCGACAGGTGGTTGAAGCGCTGGAGGGATCTCTCTACCCGGTGGATTGCGCCGAAACAAAAGAATGCCCCCGTTCGAAGGCATGCCCCTCCATGGATATTTGGAGACTGTTGGGTGATCGGATTGTCGAGACGCTTGACGGGATTACCCTTGCGGACATGATCAGGAGTTATAGGGCGAAGATAAATACTTCGCTCGGTTTCGATATATAGAATGGACAGGAGGTAAATATGGCCGGAATAGCGAACAGTATTACCGAATTGGTCGGAAATACCCCGTTGCTGCGCCTCAGCAGGATGGCGGGGATAAGCGGAGTGAACGTGCTTATAAAGATGGAAAATTTTAACCCGTGTTCGAGCGTAAAAGACCGGATCGGATTGTCAATGATAGAGGATGCTGAAAAGAAGGGATTGATTAAATCAGACACCGTTCTGGTCGAGCCGACCAGCGGAAATACGGGTATAGGACTCGCGTTTGTCGCCGCGTCGAAGGGTATCAAGCTGATACTGACGATGCCGGAGACGATGAGTATCGAACGGCGGAAACTTCTCCAGATTTTCGGCGCGGAACTGGTGCTCACGCCCGGCGAAAAGGGTATGAAGGGGGCTATCGAGAAAGCCGACGAAATCCGGAAATCCAACCCGAAGGCGATAGTTTTGCAGCAGTTCCAAAATCCTGCGAACCCTGAAATACACAGGAAGACGACCGCCGAGGAAATATGGCGCGACACAGGCGGTAAGGTCGATATTTTTATCGCGGGCGTCGGTACCGGGGGAACCCTGACCGGATGCGGAGAAGCATTGAAGGCGAAGAATCCCAATCTTGCCATAATTGCGGTCGAACCGGCGGACTCGCCCGTACTTTCGGGCGGCAATCCGGGGCCCCATAAAATACAGGGCATAGGCGCGGGGTTTGTGCCGGCGGTGCTGAATACCGGGATAATCGACGAGATTATTCAGGTGCGTAACGACGACGCGGGAGCTGTGGCGAGACTGGCCGCGAGAATGGAAGGTATCCTGATCGGGATATCGGCAGGGGCGAATATCTGGGCGGCGATGGAAGTCGCGAAACGTCCGGAGAATCAGGGAAAGAATATCGTGACAGTTGCGCCGGATACCGGGGAGCGTTATCTGAGCACATGGCTCTTCGACGACCTGACGGCGAACTCATAGTGAAATAACGGAGGTAACTATATGGCTGACAAGGGTTTTGAGACGCTTGCCCTGCACGCAGGGCAGACGGTGGATAGCGATACACTATCGCGCGCGGTTCCGGTATACCGGACGTCGTCGTATCTGTTTAAAAGCGCGGAGCATGCGCAGAATCTGTTCGCACTGAAAGAATTGGGCAATATCTATACGAGAATAATGAATCCCACACAGGACGTGCTGGAAAAGCGGATTGCCGCGCTGGAAGGCGGGGCGGCCGCCCTTGCGCTCGCATCGGGAACATCCGCCATCCATTATACGGTCATCAATATCTGCGAACAGGGCGACGAGATCGTATCCGCGAACAATCTCTACGGCGGTACTTATACCATGTTCGATTCGATTCTGCCGCAGTTCGGGATCAAGGTGAAGATGGTCGACCCGAAGGATTTGTCTAATTTCGAGAAGGCGATTACCGATAAGACGCGCCTTATCTTTGCTGAAACTATCGGAAATCCCGGTTTGGATGTGATCGACCTCGAGGGGCTTTCGCGTATCGCGAAGAAGCATCACCTGCCCCTCGTAGTAGACTCGACTTTCACGACACCGTACCTGATGAATCCGATCGAGTACGGCGCGGATATCGTCATCCATTCGCTCACCAAATGGATCGGCGGGCACGGCACCGGTATCGGCGGGATTGTGGTGGATTCCGGAAAGTTCGACTGGACCGACCCGAAGTTTACCCTGTTCAACAAGCCGGACGGCGGCTATCACGATCTCCGTTTTGCGCACGACCTCGGCGATCTCAATCCGCTGGCGTTCATCCTCCGCATGAGGCTTGTTCCGCTCCGGAACCTCGGGGCGTGTATTTCGCCGGATAATGCGTGGATATTTCTGCAGGGGCTGGAGACTCTCGCGCTTCGCATGGAGCGGCATTCCCAGAACGCCCTTGCGGTCGCGGAGTATCTCGAGAAGCACCCGAAGGTCGAGTGGGTGAAATATCCCGGCCTGCAGTGCCATCCGACCTGCGATGCGTCGAAAAAGTATCTCAAGAAGGGGTTCGGCGGAATGGTGGTGTTCGGCGTCAAGGGCGGAAAAACCGCGGGCGCGAAGTTTATCGAGAATATCAAACTGATCTCGCACCTTGCGAACGTCGGCGACGCGAAATCGCTGGCGATCCACCCCGCGACTACGACCCATTCACAGTTGACCGAGAAACAGCTTCAGGAAGGCGGATTGTCCGAATCGCTGATACGCCTATCGATCGGTATCGAGTCGATCGGGGATATCATTGCAGACATCGAGCAGTCTCTCGCTAAAATATAACAATACTTAACACACGACAGCCCCGCTATCCGGCGGGGTTTTTGACGAAGTCAGGATTTCAGCCATTTTTTATCACTGCGATACCCCGCGTTACACTATCGTTTCGATGCGCGGGGTGAAGCAGTCTGTTTTATTCCTTAGATGGTATTAAAATAGATTGCTTCGGCTCAGGCCTCGCAATGACAAAAACAGTTCGTAAACAAGCCCTCCGGCGGGGTTTTTATTTTGACAAAGTCTCAATATAGCGGTAAACTATTGATAGGGGTGTATTCATGAAAATATTATTAAGAGCCGCGTTTCTTTTAATATTTTCCGTCTCATGGGCCGTATCCTCATACGACGAATTTCTGAAGGCGTGGAACGCGAAAGATTATCCAAAATCCCTGCAATATATACAAAAAGCATATGCCGAGAACCCCGGCACGGATTATATCATCTACTGGTACGGCATCGTGTTATACCAGAGCGAAAAATATGCCGACGCCGCTGCGATGTTTAAAAAGCTGGACCCGGAATACCAGAAGCTGGCGGCAGCTTTTTATCTGTCGCACTGTTACCTGAAGATGGAAAAACCTGCCTGGGCGTTACCCTACCTCAAACACGGGATTTCCCTCGAAGACGATAAAAGCAGTCTCAAGCAGTATCTTTACTCCGGAATGGTCAACGCCCTGATTCAGCTCAACGATACGAAGGGGCTGGAGGATATGTTTCCATTGTATTCGGCATACATGAAGGACAATTCCGCCCTCAACTATACCTATCCGTTATACCAGATCGCGAAGTACTACCAGAGTATTGCGATCGGCGCCGGGACGAACGGGAATTACACGGATGCGGATAAATATGCCGCGAAATCGGCGGAATATGCCGGGATGGGTATCGGGACATACGAGGCGTACTATGACCCGTTTCTGTACGCTCAGGCTTATGCCGCCGCGAAAATCTACCCGAAGGCCGTATCGCTCTATGCCGGGTTTTCTTCCGAGCAATTTACCATGAAGGATGTCTGGTATTACGCCGAGTGCCTGAAATCATCGGGAAAATCCGCCGATGCATTGCAGGCGATCAAGAAGGGATTGAAAAAGTATAAGAATAGCGCCTCTCACGATTACTGGATCAGGTGGGTCTACTTCCATCTGGTCAGGCTCGCCTCGGAACTCAAGGATACCGAAACCTACGAAATGTTCGAGAAGGAATTGCTTGCGTACTTTAAAAAGAACCCCGACAAGGACTTCGATTGGGTGAAATACACTATCGCGAATATCTACCAGGAAATAGGATTCGACACGTTCGGCACGGAACTATCGAAAACCTGTTTCGCGAAAGTAAAGAAGTATTACGAGATGGGGATGGGAAAGTACCAGAACTGGATCAGGATGTCCGATATCGGGATACTCGGCGACGCGGTTCAGTATTGGGATAAGAACTACGCGGTAAAGAAGAACAGCGCCTATCGGCTGGATATGCTTTTCTGGTTCTGGACTGAATCGGATGCGGTGTGGAAATCTGTTGCCGGGACAAATCTTTCGATGAAAAAGTCCCTCGATAAATCGGTGACCAACGATCTGATTAAGTCGTTCGACGTTTTCCGAAAGATTTACTTCTATTTTTCCGACGGGCAGATTCTGCCGGAGATGGATATCGTTTTCGTAGACGCGACCGCTACGGCGTTCACCCAGACAATATATCTCTCCCCGATAAACGGCAAAGACGGTAAACCGCTGGAGGATTTCCCAATCAATTACATCGTAGACGAGCAGATACCCGGATATCCCGGATGGATGATCTACGAGTACAGGAATCAGTATGACGTATTCTGCGACGTCTGGCCGTCCCATCATCTGAGCGGCATCGCGTCGTACGGCGGACAGACCATTGTCCCGTATATCAAACAGACTAAACTGCGCGGGGGAATGAAGATATCGGACAAATCGCTTTCCAAGCCGTGGACGATCATCCATGAGTTTTTCCATAACGTCGAGGCCACCTACCGCGCGGCGCTGAAAGGCGGATATCCCTTCATCGCGCATATGTTCCGCGATACGTTCAGGGATTACTGGCCGTCGTGGTATCACGGGGAAGGCGAACTGACCTACTACAAGCTCGTATTCGACAAGTATGTCCTGCCTACCGGGTGCGATAAAATGCATTATAAAATGAACGCCGATCACACATCCCCGGAACAGGTAAAAAAATACTGGGATTATTATCGACAGACGGCCTTCGTGAATATCAAGTCGGCATACTATTATAAGAAATCCGGGATGGATTATTACTATAAGGGCGACAAGGATGCGGCGCTCAAGGAGTTTAAAAACGCATATAATTATTTCCCGTACGGTTACGAGGTCAACGAGATGCTCGGTCTTTTAACATTTCAAAAGAAGGATTATTCCAACTCCTATTATTATTATAAACAAGCCATCGAATATGATGAAACCAACCGGTATCGTTTAACAATGCTGGCCTATTTAGCCGATAAAATAGGGAAGACAGGGGAAGCATGCGCCGATTATCTGACAGCATATAAATTGTACGGCGGCGATCCCTCCGATCTTTATTATGCGGGACGGATATACTATATCGCGAAGGATTACATGAATGCCGAAAAATGCCTGCTCCCGATAATTACCAAGCACCCGGAGTCGGAATTCACCAAATATGCCGTACAGTTGATTGCAAATATTTATGTTTATTTTGACATCGATTATCCGAAGGCGAAGGAGTTCCTCGATAAGTATTATTCACTGATAAAAGAGAGCGATGTGTTGAAGGATGTCTCCCTGAATTATGCGATTGCGCTGGGTGAAACGGGCGATAAGAAAGCGGCGCTATCCTACTTAAAGAAGGCGAAACAGTACGGGGCTGCCGGTAAGACGCTGGATTTTTATCTGAATAAATACTCCAAGTCCAAGTAAAGAACGATTCGCGGGAATTCCCCTCATTCGGGCTGTGTCATAAGGATATGCGATTGTTTTATGGAATACAGTGGGAATAAAATATGGGTATCTTCATGAAAAATTTTTTCTGTTTGTCTGTGCTTGCGGGGATACTGTTTTATTATCCCGGCGTGCTGTACTCACATTCAAAACCGATCAAGAAGATCCTTTTTCTGAACTCCTATCATCCGGGAAAAGCGTTTTCCGATAATATTTTCGATGAAGTGAAAAAAATATTAGCCGCATCGGATATCAAACACGAATTATTCGTGGAGTATATGGATACGAAACGCTACCATTCCGCTTATCTGTTCCCCATCCTTAAGGAAACCTACATTCTGAAATATAAGGATTACCGTTTCGATCTCATCCTTGCTTCGGACAACAACGCGCTCGATTTTATCGTAAAGAACAGGAACGAGCTGTTCCCCGGGGTTCCGGTCGTTTTTTCGGGCATCAATAATTTTAAAAAATCCATGATAGACAGGCAGAAGAATATTACCGGAGTAATCGAAGCGGTCGACATGAAAGGGACGCTCGATCTGATCCTTCATCTCCAGCCGATGGTAAAGGATGTCTATGTCGTCGCGGACGTCACGGAGACCGGACAACTGCTTCTGGACGAACTCCGGCAGTTCTATCCGCATTACGCCAACGCCTTCAATTTTATCGAATTGAACAGCCTTCCCCTAAACGAATTAATGACAAAGCTGAAAGAGATACCCAAGCACGCCGCGCTTTTTTACCTTCCGTATTTCCGCGACCCGAGCGGTATAGCGTTATCGATGGAAGACGGCTTAAGGATGATTACCACCAATTGCGCATGCCCGATTTATACCTGCTGGGAAGAGGAGGTACAATATGGGGTGCTCGGGGGAGTGGTTACGAGCGGGAAAGGGCAGGGCGAAGCGATGGCGGAGATGGCGCTGAAAATCCTGAACAGAACACCGGCGGATAATATCCCAATCCGCTTGGAAAGTCCGAATCTAACGATTGTCGATTATGGGGCGCTGGTTAAGTTCGCGATACCGTTTATGCTGCTTCCGAAGGGAAGTGTTATACTGAATGAACCTGAATCGTTTTTTTATGAGAACAGAAACATATTGATCGTTGCTGGGGTGTTTTTTATCCTTCAATTGGTGATTATTATCCTGCTGATTATCAATGTATTTCGCAGGCGTATCGCAGAAGGAATCGCGCATGAAAATGAGGAAAAGTACCGTTTCCTGATAGAAAATTCGTCCGACCTGATCGTCAGGTTTCATCCGGACGGCTACTTCCAGTTCGTCAGCCCGTCGTTCAGCGAATTGGTCGGGTACTCGGAAGAAGAGCTTCTGCACACCCAGTATATGCCGTTCGTACACCCGGACGACCGCGCGATTACACGCAAAATGCTGGACAGCCTGAACCGTTCGCCCTTCTCCAGTTATATAGAGCATAGGATACTTACCCCGCAGGGCTGGAAGTGGATTGCATGGTCGAATAAAGCGGCTCGCGGCGCAAAGGACGAGATAATCGCGGTGGTCTCCGCGGGCCACGATATAACGGATCGAATGGACGCGGAACGTAAGATCAGGGAAAACGAGGAAAGATTCAGACTGATGATAGAAGAATCCCCCATCCCGATTGTTGTCACCAACACCCAAAACACCATACTGATCCTGAATAACTGTTTTATCGAAACATTCGGCTACTCGCGTGAGGAAATGAAAACACTGGATAATTGGTGGATGTCGGCGTATCCCGACGAGAATTACCGGAAGGATATTATCGAGATGTGGAACTCCCAGCGCGGAGAGGGGGAGGTCAGGCTCCATGAGAGCAGGGCGATGTGTAAGGACGGTTCCCAGCGGGAGGTGGAATACCTGATCACCTCCGTAGGGCTGTGGTACCTGATCTACCTGTACGATGTCACCGAAAAGAAAAAAATGGAGATGGAGATCAATAAAATCCAGCGAATCGAATCGATCGGTATTCTTGCCGGAGGAATTGCGCACGATTTTAATAATCTCCTGACCGCGATTCTCGGAAATGTCAGCATCTGCCGGAGCACGGTGCAGGGGGACGACGAAATATACGAGTACTTAGGCGAAGCGGAAACCGCTTGCCTGAAAGCGCGCGAACTGACAAGACAGCTCCTCACATTCTCTAAGGGCGGAGACCCTGTGAAAAAAACCGGTTCGGTCGCCGAACTGATAAAGGAAAGCGTGACTTTCCTCCTGCGGGGATCGAAAGTGCGTTACAGCTTCGATTTTCCTGAAAGCCCGTGGCTGGCGAATTTCGACGAGGGGCAGATGAGTCAGGTATTCAGCAACCTGATTATCAATGCGCGTGAGGCGATGCCGGAGGGGGGAAAGTTATCCGTGATCATGGAAAATTTCCATTTTAACGGTGTTCCGCCGATACCCATCAAACCCGGAACGTATATCAAGATCATGTTTCAGGATAACGGAAAGGGCATACCCAAATCGGACTTGAAGCGGATATTCGATCCTTATTATACTACAAAACCGATGGGGCATGGATTAGGGCTTGCCTCGGTGTTCTCAATTCTCAGTAAGCACGAGGGATATATCTATGCGGAATCGGAATTAGGACAGGGCACTGTATTTTCGATACTGCTTCCCGCGCTGGAGGATAACGGAATGGTAGATATAATAAAAAAGACCGGACTCATTCTGGGCAAAGGGAAAATCCTGCTTCTAGACGATGACGAGCAGGTGCAGAAAACAGTCGATAGTATGCTGAAAATTCTGGGATATGACGTCCAGTGCGCCGGGGACGGCGACCAGGCTATAGAAATGTATAAAAACGCTGCCGAGACGGGAAATCCGTTTATCGCGGTGCTCCTCGATCTCACCATACCGGGAGGAAAGGGCGGCCTCGATACGTTGAAGATTCTCAAAGAGATCGATCCGAAGGTCAAGGCGATCGTTGTCAGCGGGTATTCCAACGATCCGGTTATGGCGAATTATAAAAAGCACGGATTTTGCGGAGTATTGGAAAAGCCCTATAAGATCGAGGCGATCAGTGAGATGCTCTACGAGGTTATCAATTCATAATAAACCAATTTCCTGGTTATAAAGAGAAATCCAACTGATTATTGAAGATTAGATAGCGAAGACTTGAAAGCGGATATGAACTAAACTGCCATAAACTGCACTGCCAGGAACGCGGTATCATCCATCTCGAGAAGGCGAACGATCTTTCCGCGATAAGTGGAAGCGTTGTTAAGCTCCTCAGGCTTAAACGAAAATAACGCCCTCTTACCTACATCCCGTTTATCAAGAAGCCCGATAAACTGCTTCTCGATGAGAAGGGACGCGCCCCCGTACGAAATGTTCTTAACTCGGCAGGGGATACATTTTCCATCAACTATCGCTTTGGTCGGAAAATCCGTATCAACCCTTGGAAACACACGCTTTTCCATCTCATACCCTCATTTTTCATTACCCTATTTTACACCCTTTCCAAATGAAAAGCAAGCCCCCATGAAAAAAATAAAAAATATTTCCGAAATTACTTGACACAAAGTGCAAAATGCATTAATATTATGCCTTAAAAAAATGCATATGGCATTTTTATAGTGCAAATCAATAAAAAAGGTTTATGGAGGATCAAATGAGAAACAAAGGAATTTTTGCGGCGGTTGCCGTAATCGTGTTAGGAATGGGTATTTCCGCGTGTTCGCTTAAGAACGACCGTCCTGTGCTCGCGCCGAACGAGACGGTAATTTTCGATGACGGCGAGACGATGATTACTTCCACCAAGGAAGTCCAGAAGGCACCCGCGCTTTCTATCGAATGGAACACCGTGAAGAATGTATGGCGTATCAGTCAGGATCTTCTGAAGTACTACAAGTACGGCGGAACCGTGTATGTCAGCGGCCAGCTTAAGGTGACTGCCGAGGTGAACAACATCGCCTATGATAAGGTAGTCGGTATCCGTTATACCACGGATAACTGGAAGACCAGTAAGGATTATAACGGGTACTGGATTTCACACAATAACGCCGCGAATACGGACAGGTTCGAGATACTGAGCGACTCCAGTATTCAGCCGGGCACAAAAGTACAGTACGCTATCTATTACAAAGTCAGCGGAAAGACCTACTGGGATAATAACAATGGTCTGAACTATACCGCTCAGTTCTAAAAACAATCGAAAAATCACAGGGCCGTCCCTTCAAGGGTCGGCCTTTTTTTATCACTGCGATACCCCGCGTTACACTATCGTTTTGATGCGCGGGGTGAAGCAGTATGCCATAATCCTTTGTTATTATAAGAACAGGATGCTTCGGCTCAGGCCTCGCTCGCCTTTAACGAAGGCGACAGGCAATGACAGTAACAGTTCGAATATCATCCCGGGATTACGGGAATCTTCGTCATTATTTGAATTATAGATTCGGTTGATATAGAATCAGGTATCAATAAAAGGACGGTGAGTATGATTGCTATCTTCAATCCCGAAGTGAAAAAAGTTCTCGACAGCATGCTTCTTTCATTGCCGGATGTCGCGGCGGGTAAGTCGTTCGGATACCCCGCGTACTCCATCGGAAAGAAGATGTTTGCGTGTGTCTACGAGGACGGGGTGAGTATCAAGCTGCCGAAGGAACGGGTTGGCGCGGTTATCGCGGACGATCCCGACGCGAGGGAGTTCCGCCCGATGAACCGTCATACGATGAAGGAGTGGGTGTTTATCGCGCGGAAAGCCCCCGACGCTTATAACGGCGACCTCGCGCTGTTTAAGGAGTCCGTCGGGTTTATTAGATCACTTTTAAAATAAACCGTTTATAATAGAGTAAACCCGACCTTTTTATAAAGGTTGATCGCGGGGGTATTGTCGTTTAGGACGCGGAGTTCCACGCATGCGTAGCCCTTCGCGAGCGCGGTATTGATACAGTACTTGGTCAGCAGAGACCCGTACCCATGATGCTGGAACCTCCGCGCGACGCTCATGCAATGGATCTCGTTCCGGCGCACCATAGCGCTCCCGATCATTTCGCCGCCGTCGAACAGGAAATAAAACGTATCCTTGTTCGCGTTGAAAAAATCCCGTATCTCGGCCATCTCCGCCTCGGTCGAATCGATGAGACGGTGGGGGCGGATATCGTGCCGTACCCGGAGGTCGTAGAAAATATCCGACTCCATTTCCACTTCGGGCATCAGGTATTCCTCGCGGTAGGTGCGGATATCCATTTCCGGCAGATCGAATTTTCCGCCCCGGTACTGCATAATAAAATCGTGATTCACGGGCAGCCTCCTTTTAAATACTTACTTAGATTCAGTTAAAAAGGTTTTTAATTCCGGGTCGGCGATCGCGTCCCTGAGTTTTTCTACTATCGTCTCCGCGAAAATCACACGGTACGGACGCCCGAAGAAATTCCGGATACTATTATCCAGATGCGGGAGTTCGCCCCGGCGGTTGTGAAGCTCGACCGTTTTCTCATACAGACGGCAGAGGGCATCCTCGATCCGCGCGGGATCGTTCTCGGTCAGTGCGGTATCCGCCAATCCAACAATTTCCGTGTAACAGTCCAGACACTTAAACGCGCTCCCGAACCATTTACTGTATGGTATATACTTCTTCTCGATAGTGAAGCAAATTTTAATCATTGTTTCGGTCAGCCGCGCGACGAGAATTTTCATCCCGGTGAAATCGGAGTTTTCGATACACCGCCCGATAAACGGCTCCTCGTCTTCAATTTGCTTCCATAATACCGCGAGGCGGTAAATCCATACTTCCCCCGGATAGAAGTAAAGTTTGTCTCTCAACGGGATAAGCGTTCCAAGCCCGTCGTGGAATACACGCCCCGAAGTCATCTCAAGTAAATTCTGTTCGTTCATCTTCACCCAGTCAACGGCTTTGAGATTATCAATATCTATTTCACCGAGATACTTTTTTATATAAAAGCTGAGGTTGACGATTTCGATAAGATGATTGACAGGAGGAGCGGATATTGCTTCCATGACCTGGGTCTGATCGTAACGGGGCTGGGAGAAATTTGTCGGGAAGCCCCGGTATTCCGCCGGGAGATTCGCACGGAGAAAACTGTCGATCTTTCCGGCATAATCGGGGAAATCCTGTTCGGAAAGAAATATCTGCATCCGGGGGCCCCAGTTGTGATCCATGGATGTCGCATTATCGTACCCCAGCACGTCGGAACCGTACCCCATAAGCGCGGCGGAATGAACGAGCGATGGGAACTCCTTTTCCAGTAAGGGTTTGACAATATCAAAGTAATAACCCTCGCATAATTCGAGTCCGGGGATAAATGTTCTATTCATCGGAGTGATATACCTCGTTGAGAACAGTCTCAAAAACGTGTAAAAACCCCTTTATCTGAGAGGGCGAGGTTATCAACGGCGGGTCTATCCTCAATGTATTCAGTCCCGGACGCCGCGCGATAATGTAACCGTTCCGGATCAGTTTGCGATGTACGATTCCGGCGGTATCCATACCCGGAACGTTCTCTAAGTCTACGGCGATCATCAGTCCCCGCGCGCGGACATCTGCGATTATACATAATTTTTCACGGATCGCATTAAGTCCGGCGAGCAGTATAGAACCGGTACTCCGGCAGTTATCGATGAGGTTCTCTCCGCGTATCGTTCGGATGACTGCGAGCGCAACCGCCGCTCCGAGAGGGTCGTTCTGGTGCGACTGTCCGTAATGGAAACCCGAGGCGGTGAGGGTTTCGGCAGTCATCTCGGATAACGCCGCCGCGCTGACGGGATAACCCGAACCAATTCCTTTCCCGATTGCTACAATATCAGGAGTGAGCCCGTAGTGCCGATACCCGAACCATTCGCCCGTGCGGCCGATACCCGTCGTGACCTCGTTCGCCATGACTATCCCGCCGTTCTGTTTCACCAGCATCGCGAGTGTGCGGATCAGCACCATGGGGGGAAACCGCACCATTCCCGACGAACTTCCGGGTTCGAACACAAACCCCGCTATTTTCTTAAACGGTATATCCGCGATATAATTGCATTCCGTGCTGCATTTGTCCGCCCGTTCGCAGGATGCGCACGCTTCCCAGTTAAAGATCACCCATTCGTCGGGGGATTTATTTCCAGCAGAACCGTAAGCGGCAAGATAGGAATCGTGCAGGGTCAGTAAAAGGGGCTTATCCGAAATACTCTTAATCGCCTTCACCCCGAATTCATTCGCTTCGCTGCCGGAACAGAGAAAAACGCATTTTCCGTCAGGCATTTCCGTGATCGATAAAATTTCCCGCGCCGCGTCATCGAGAATAGGCGTCTCGTAGCAGTATCCGTTATGTATGATCTGTGCGGATTGATCGTGAATTGCCTTTATTACCGAGGGATGGTTATGCCCCAACGGTACGCACCAAATGCCCGATTCGAAGTCGGCGTATTTGTTTCCGCTGGAATCGAACAAGTACAAGCCTTCGGCTATAACAATATCCTCAAGAATTAAATCATGTCCCATGGTGCGGAGTATGTTTTTCATGGTTTCTCCCGAAATAATCTGCTACTGTAAAATTTTGACCGCCGCGTTATAGATCAGGTATCCTGCGGACAAATCCATCAGAATATGGCAGATAACAATATATGGCATCAGACGCGGCCGCCAGTACACGAGCAGGGCCATCGCGAACGCGAGCGGCAGGAACATCCCGAAACGCCACACGATAAAACGCCAGTCCGGGATGAACGGCAGCGCGGAGTGCTGGAGGGCGTGGAATGTCACGCTCAGGATGAGCGCCCAAACGAAGCCGGTTCTCGCCTTCAGGCGCGGAAGGGTATAACCGTAGTAGACTGGGATTTCGGATACTCCGACAGTCAGAGGGAAAACCAGCGCCGCGGCTATCGCGATCATCGACGGGAGCGGCCGGAAAAGCATATCCATCGTCAGCGCGCTGTCCCCGAAAAGCAGAGTGCCCAGCCATATATTCGGAAAGAAGGTAAGCGGACCCATGACCACAAACGCGCCGGCGACTACGAGAATATCGATGCCGATTGTCTTTTTATCGAATTTATAGAACGACAGGACGGATTTCTTCTCCTTCCGCATCGCAGAAATCAACAGGATATAGGACACGACGCTCCCGAAAACCGCGGAGTAAGGCCAATATGCAACCGACATGTCCATCGGATTGACCGCCCCCCGCAGGAAAAATATTCCCGCGGCCGCCAACTGAAAGATGAGGAACGACACTGTTCGGGAAGCGAGAAGGATTAAAGTTCGCGGAAGCGGAATAGGCGACGGTGTGTTATCTGACGGGTAGAATTCGACTGCGGGTTCGGTGACCATAATTATCTCCTTGGGGCGTTTTATAAAGTATTGCATTCTCGTGTTTTTAGGGAAATATTATCAGCCGTGAGGGAGGAAATGTCAACGATTTGCAATACCATTCTACCGTTGACAGAATCGCCTATCCGGGGTAAGATAAAGTACACAGGAGGGCGTTATGACAGCGACATGCGTAACCGTCTATGTCAAACCGGAGTTTATCGAATTGTTTATCGAGGCGACGCTCGAAAATCACCGGAACTCGATCCTCGAACCGGACAACCTGCGTTTCGACGCGCTTCAGTCGAAAGACGACCCGGCGCGGTTTACCCTGTACGAGGTGTACCGGAGCGCCGAAGGCGCGGCCGCGCATAAGGAGACTCCGCACTATAAGAAATGGAAGGATACGGTCGCCGGGTGGATGGCAAAACCCCGCGAGGGAGTCGCGTATAATGTGCTCGCTCCGGCCGATCCCGAGTTATGGAAAACCCGCAGATGAGGTGCATAATACATGAATGAAATAAAATTCCGTCATTCCGCGAATCCCCTTGTTATCTTCGGGGCGGGCGTTTTCAGCGAATTGCCCGCGATGATCGACGATATAGGGAACAACATCCTCATCGTACGCGGAGCGTCGTCGATGGATAATAACCCGGCATGGAACGACTTTATCGCCGCTCTGGCGAAACGGTCGATACGGGTGCACGAACTTCGCGCGGAGGGGGAACCGTCACCCGAGGCGGCGGACGAGGCGGCGGAGGAGTTCCGCAGGAAGAGTGTACATGGCATAGTCGCGGTCGGGGGCGGGAGCGCGATCGACCTGGGCAAGGCGGTTTCCGCAATGATCCCGCAGAAGGGTTCGATCGAACAATTCCTCGAAGGAGTCGGGACGTCGAAATACGACGGCTTCAAGGTGCCGTTCATCGCCGTACCGACCACCGCCGGTACGGGGAGCGAGGCGACCAAGAACGCGGTCATCAGCAGGATCGGTCGCGGGGGATACAAAAAATCTCTGCGTCATGATAACCTGATACCGGATATAGCGTTAATCGATCCGGCGCTATCGCTGACGTGCCCGCCGGAAGTGACCGCAGCGAGCGGCCTCGACGCATTCACACAGCTTCTCGAAAGTTTTGTTTCACCAAAAGGATCGCCGGTTACCGACGGGCTTGCGCGGAGCGGGATGATTTCATTCGCGGGAAGTTTCGAGCGTGCCTGTGCCGACGGTTCCGATATCGGGGCGCGAAGCGGGATGTCATACGCGGCGTACTGCTCGGGTGCGGCGCTTGCCAACGCGGGATTGGGGGCGGTGCATTCGCTCGCGGGCGAACTTGGGGCGATCCGCGCTGTCCCTCACGGCGTTTTGTGCGGGATACTCGCTCCCGCCGGACACCGCGCGAATATCGACGCAATGAAGAAACTGCCCGGGAAGTACCTTTCCACACTGGAAAAGTACTCCGAAGCGGGCGGCATACTTTCCGGGAAAGTCCCGCGCGGATGGGAGGATGGATGCGGAATGCTGGTGTCGGTGATGGATAAATGGACTTCTGATTGCGGCCTGCCAGCGCTCAGCGACGCGGGATATACCGCGAAGGAATTGGAAGAGGCGGCGGTCAAAGCGGAGAATAAGAATAACCCTGTCCCATTATCCGAGGGGGAACGCCTCGCGATCCTGATGAAGAATTTCAAATAATACGCCCTGATGCCGATGTACATATCATTCTATCGGGGGTGCAGATTATGAGAAAGACTGCTTTATTTCTGATTCTTTTCTGCATATCCGGACTCCGCGCGGATAAGGCAGCGGAATACTACGGACAATTCGTTCAGGCATATCATAACGGCGATAAAGCAGCAGCCGCGAAGTATATCGAAAAGGCCTATCAGGCGAACCCGTCGAATAATAATATCCTTCAATGGTATGGGAATATCCTCAACCAGAATAAAAAGTACGCCGACGCGATTAGGGTATGGAAGCAGATCTCGCCGGATTATTTCCCCTCAGCGGTCAATAAATCGATTGCAGAGGCTTATCATCAACTCGGCGATCACCAGTCCGCGGAAAAGTACTACACGATGGCGTTGACAAACCCCGCCGCGAATCCGCAGGAAAAGGTCAATATTATCGCCGGACTGATGGCTGCTGTTTATAACGATATGCCCGACAACCCGAAAGTACTCGCGCTCGAAAAAAAGTTTGCCGAAGCCGAATGCGCCGCCCCGGAATTAAAAACCTCATGGGCGCGGTATATGTTCTGCAAATATTTTTTAGACCGCGCAGTAGAATTCGCGGGGGACGGGTATGAGAACGACGGGTTCGCATATTATCGGCTTGCTATGAAATATTTCGGCCCCGAATTGGAGAAGTACACCAATTATATTGCGCCGGAATTTTTCGGGTACGAATGGATGAAGCGGGAGAAATACGCCCTTGCGCTGTCCGTTTTCGAGGAGGTGTTTCCGTTAAGGAACGATAACTACCTGACATGGGCGTACTCGGAGATGCTGCGCCAAACGGGAAAGCCCGCCGAGGCGATAGGAGTATGCGTCAAGGGGCTGAAAAAACCCGGCGGGGACGATAAAATGTACGGATGGATTTACCGCCAGATTATCGATGTCGCCGGGCAGTCCGGCGATCTGTCCGCGCTCGCGGCGCATGAGAACGATGCCGACGCATACCTCGTGAAAAACAATCCCGAAATGGGGGATTGGGTCAGGTTCCGCATCACGGAGATTTATTTCAACGAGGGGCTGAAAGCTATGGCGGAAAAACCGTACCCCAATGGCGTGGAACTCCTGAAGAAGGCGATGGTGTGGAATAATAAAGGGCTGGGAAAGTATAAGGATAGTTTCAATAATAAGACGATCGAGGTAATCATAGAGGCGAGCAAGTACTGGAATGGCGAAGGAAAGAAACTGGCCACCTCGGCGGCGCCGTACCGTTTTACCATCATCGCTATGGAGAGTTTTAACGGGGTGATTATCGACGAGGGTAAAAAAACGCCGGCGAATTTCTCGCTTTCCCCCGAAATGGAGCGGACTATTCCCGCGGCGTTCGAGGTGTTCCGCCAGTTGTATTTTTATATGACCGGGGGAAAGATGCTCGCCGGGATGAAGTATGTCAGGCTGACCAATATCCTGACCGAGGTGCAGGTCTCCTACTGGAAGCCAGCGGGGGAAGCGAGCGTCAAACCGGGTAAGGGCATCACGATGTACGCCGCGATATGGGGCTCGATCAAACCATCTCCTATTCAAACGATTTCGAACGAGATGAAGTACGCGGACACGCTTGTCATGATTTTCCCGTTCTTCTGTACCGCCGGGTCGTCGTCGGTAGTGTACTATCAGGACGCCGCTGTCCCGAAAGGGTATACGGCGCATGGATTGATACAGATCCCGAAGGACTACACCCCGTTCTCCTACGGATTGTTCGCGCATGAATTTTTTCATACGGTGGAATATTTTTACGGGGATAAATACCAGTTTGTCCAGCACGGATATAAGGAAGAGTACCGGAAGTCATGGCCGTCATGGTACCACGGTGAGGGAGAGCTGTATTACTATTATAGTTACCTCCGCGAGATAACCGGAAAGTACGGGATAGCCCCGCTGTTGCGGAAGTAGGGGGAATAAAAAAGGAGGCATAAAGCGCCCTTTTTGCATTATTGTGGTAAATATTTTAAGGTAATAGAACCAAAAAAGATTTACTCAAGTTTTTTTTCAATTATTGAAATATTTGTTTTTGGAACTCCAGCAAACCAAACGATACTTATTTCTTTAAATTTCTCAATATTGAATACAAAGTAATAGTCTAAAACTGTACTATCATGTTCTAAGGAGATATATAGTCCTATATTTTTTCCAAAATATTTATAAAAGCCTTTTGTATAATTATATTTAAAAATTGGACTAAACACCCATCCGTTTTTCAAATCATATGAGATGTTATCGACGGGAAAAAGTGTATCCTCAATTTTGCTATCCGGAGGAATTATAGAAGGAATTTGAACCGACATTTTATCGATTATTTTTATGTTTCCATGAATTACACGTTTAGCAATTTTATTTTCATCGACATATGTCATTTTATCCCAAAATACAATAATCGGTTTCTGTAATTTACTAATATTCTTGATAGATAAGTCAATTGAATCTGAGTAAAACTGAAAACTAAACTCCGCAATTGAATCCTTAAATACCGTCTCGCTACTTTTAACCGGTTCGATCATATTTGCCATAACAATATAGTATTTTGAACCCGAGCAGGAAGCTATAAGTATAATTGCACAAAACAAAAAAATTCCTTTCATCCCTTTCCTCCCCGTATTTCTACGATAATTCTATCGCATTACGAGGAAGAGTCAAGCGTTTTTATAATATTTAAAACTATTGAATTATCCGTGAAAATCCGCATTATCCGTGGATTCCGTGTGAAATTGGATGGAAATCTGAAACCCGTTTTCACGCGGATTATCACCGATTGAAAGGTTTACACGGATTTGGATATGTTTGCGAAAAGTAATGGAAAAGCCCCGCATGCAGTACGCCGCGAGGCTTTTTTGTAAACATTTACCCCCATGGGGATTTGAACCCCAGTCGCCGCCGTGAGAGGGCAGTGTCCTGGACCAGGCTAGACGATGGGGGCGGATGCTGTGACAAGTTACAAGCATAAAGTAAAAAGTAAAAGGCAGAAAAACTTATCTCAGCTTGTCACTTTATACTTGTAACCTGTCACTAAACTATCTGGGGTGGAAGGAATCGAACCCTCACAGAGAGATCCAGAATCTCTAGTCCTGCCGTTAGACGACACCCCAATTTAAAGAGAAATATTATATCCGTTTTCGGGAATTTCGTCAAGAAATCCCAATTTTTCGCTAGAACAAAATCTCTTTATATAGGGCGATGTGCAGGAAGAACGAGATCAGCGTGACGATACCCATCAGGCCGGAGACCTTCTGCACCAGTTCGTAATATTTATCCTTTCCTTCCTGTTTGATGTTGATTACTTCGATAATCTTCGGGTACATCACAGCAGCGTTGATAATCATTATCAGCGAAGGAATCAACGAACCGAGTATGGGCGGGCCCGAAAGTCCGGCAAAATCGGAGGCGAAAAAGTTCCATACCCCTACGATCAGCGCAACAACCGAGAATACCCAAAGTACTCCTTCGTTCTCGAAAAACTTATTAAAGCTCACCATAAATTTAGCGAACCCGTTCAACGATTCATCATTTCCCTCTTTCACTCCCGCGAGATTTGCGATCATCTGACGGGATAGGATGCAACCGTAACCGAAAAGGATGAGTGAGAATAAAATCACTCCGAACATAATTTCCTCCTATGACTTTCAACCTACTGTAAATAGTATAAACATACCGCCTTATAAAGTCAAGACATTCGATTAACGGCTTGACGATTAAAAAGCTATTTCGCCTCGAAAATCAGGATGATAAAATCACGTCCCGCGAGGTCGAAGTCTATTTTTCCGTTCATAACGCCCTGCGCGATCTTATCAGATACAGGTTTAGTAATATCGTTCCCGGCGACAGAGTCGATCAGGGCGATCTTCCCGGCGTTATCGGTAAAATAGGGGTGCTTGAAATCCTGGAGGATTCGGACATCCGTCTTACCGGTGTTCTCGATGAAGAACATCGCCTGCTTCCCCGATACGCGCACATACGAAACGATCGAGTTCTGGGACGGTTTACCCGAGGCGACTTTTTCCGCGGGTTTATCCGCGGGTTTTTCCGCCGGTTTCTCCTGCGGCTTTACAGTTCCGCCGTCGCCGCCCGATTCCCCGCATCCCAACGGAAGCAGGAGCGCCAATAATGCTGTTATTATGATAGTTTTGTTTTTCATATTCGTCTCCTATTGGATCGCAGTCAGACTGTCAATCTTCACATCGATGAACTGGAAATCGCCGTTTTTAAGGACGTCGTATTTCTTCCGCCAATCGATCAGTTTACGGAATAATTGCAGAATGGACTGCGGGTCTTTTTTCTGGTACTCCACATTGAGGTTCATCGCTTCTTTCTTATACTTGTCCTCAGCGGTCGCGGGATCGAGATAATATTTCTTCATCTTCTTAGTCCATGTCCAATCGTTGGCGGTGAACCCGCCGTTCTTCGTAGCGTCCCACATCATGCATCCGCGCTTATTGACATCGCCGAACGACTCATAGTCCTCCATCAGTCCGATTTCGTCGCCGTAATAGATATACGGAGCGCCGCCCGGGATAGTGAAGAACATCGCGGCAGCCGCTTTGATTTTCATCGGGTCTTTCAGGTTTTCAGGGAGACGCCCTGAATCGTGGTTTGAAAAGTATTGGGAATAGAACTGCGAAGGAATTCCCTTCTTTGATGTAAACGCATTCAGCACGTTAATAAACCCGCCCGGCTTACCTACCTGAAGCGAACCCATTATCACGCCGCCCTTACCGCCGATATCGAAGTTAAACACGGCGTCCAAGCCGCCTTTAGGGTCGTAGTATTTCGATGTGATGTCAAGCCCGGCGTAGACTTCGGCAATGATATAAGCGTCCGGGTTGATTTTCTTACAATAATTTGCGAAATCGGTGAGGTATTTGATGGTTTCGGGGGTGTCGATCTGTTTCTCGTTCGGGCCTGTCTCGATCAGATAGCGCGCGGCGTCGATGCGGAATCCGTCGACGCCCTTATCGAGCCAGAATTTCGCGATCTTGTAGATCTCGTTCTTAACGTTGATATTCTGATGATTGAGATCGGGGATCGTCATATTGAACGAGGCGTAATAATAATCTCCCTTATGATATCCGGGCTTTTCGTACAGGTTCCATGCGGGCTGTTTCGTGTTGCCCGTGGGATTCGGCCATCCGGGGTTTTTCTTGTCCCAGATGAACCAATCCTTGAATTTCGCCGATTTATTCGTAGCCGAATCGACGAACCATGCATTTTCCAGACTGGTATGGTTCATCACAAAATCGAATACGATCTTTATGTTTTTCTTATGCGCTTCTTTCAGAAGGTTCTCGAAATCCGCCATTGTTCCGAGTCTGGGGTCGACTGCGTAAAAATCCGATACCGCATATCCATGATACATACCCTCGGGACGGGTATTGATCGGACAAAGCCATACCGCGTTGACACCCAGATAATTCAGGTAGTCCAGTTTCGCGGTTATCCCCTTGAAATCCCCGTATTTATCGCCGTCGGAATCGTAAAAGCTGTAGGGGAATATCTGGTAGAACACAGCGCTCTGCCACCATTTGGATGCCCCGAACAGCGAGTTCGCGGCTGAAACGATAATCAGCGCGAACACCAACATTTTCTTTGTCATGCATTGCTCCTTGGATTTATTTCCGGTGCATTAAACAAGCCTTATTATTTTATATGAAAACTCCAAATTGTCAAACCGATAATGGTTATTCTTCTTCCTTGCTGTTCAGCAGGGAATAATTGATCTTGTAGACTTCGATGGTATTATCGAGGAAATCGCCGAGCGCGAGGTACTGCCCGTTAGGGGAAATATCCAGTCCGGTAGGCTGGTTTCCGCCCCAGACCCAGTTGTACGCCTTCATCGTTTTCGTGTCGATCACCCATACCTTCCCGTACTCGATTCCTTTATTGGTATATCCGTTGGGGCCGTTGGGGCCGCGGCACGCGACAAACAAGGTGGAAAGATCGGGGGAGAGCACGATATTATTCGGTTTTGTATATACCTTAGTACTTGCGATCACTTTATCCGTCGCGAGGTCGTATTTGAATATCAGGTCTTTCCCCATATCCGAGATATACATCAGGTTATTGACTTCGTCGATAATCAGATGGCGGGCGTTCCCTTTCCCCGGCGCGAGCGTAATGGTCTTGATGACTTTAAACGTCGCGAGGTCGATTTTCTGGATGAACGATCCGTCGAAGATTGCGGTATAGAGATACTTCTGGTCGGGAGTGACCACAAGGCCTCTCGGCACGCCGGCAACTTTGATGGAACGGATAAATATTTTCGTGAAACGGTCGTATACTGCGATATCCTTCGAGAGCCAGTTCGAGAAAAAGAGATACTTTTCGCTCTTTGCGATAACCTTACTCCAGTTCCCCTTCGCGGTGACACTCTTCTTATACTGCATCGTCGTCAGGTCGAACACATGCCATTTATATGCATACAACTGCATGATATAAAACTCGTTCTGTTCCTTGTCGACCAATCCCTCCACAAACCCTGAAATCGGGCAGTACTGCTTCGAAAAATCGTTGAAAATCTTGATACGCTTCATGAGGGATAGGGAATACAGATCAAATCCGAATCCGGTCATCGCGTTGGCGATAAACCGGTCGCTGTCGAGGAACATGATGGACTTGGGATTCCCCGATACGGGAAGTTTCTTCACCAGCGTCAATCCGCCCCACTTCTTTTCGAGTTTCTCCTCGATATAGGTCTTCTGCTTATCGACTTTCGTTTTTATCGTCATCGGGTAATATCCCTTCGCGGACAGTACGATTGTGTACTCTGAGTTCGGCGGCACGGGAAGGGAATTTTTAAAACTCAACTGATTAGTGCGATTCTGGGAATCGATCAGCAGGATTTTCGCGTCCTGCGGAAAAACCGCGACACGGATTTCGAAATACGATTTTGCGATAACGATTGTGAGCGGAAGAAGGAAAATTGTAACCCATAAAAATCTTTTCATCATTGAAGTCTCCATGAAAACACTGGTACTATTATAACAAAAAATGGGGGATAATGCGAGAAATGAACCGTTTGACTAATGAACAAAGGAGTGTTATAATAAGCGCCTGCTAAATAATGGTTTTCTTCCGAGGTAAAAATGAATCTTATCGCCGATATCCATATGCATACCCGTTTCTCAGTCGACGGTCAGAACAGTATTCATGATATGTGCTGCGCCGCGATCGACAGGGGACTGAAGATCGTCTGTTTTACCGAGCATCTCGACTGCTGTCAGACCGACCACGGGTATGGTTTCTTCAGGATCGAGCCGTACTTTGCGGCGATCGCCGAGGCGCGTAGGAAATTCGGGCCGAGGCTGAAGATACTTTCGGGCATCGAGTTTTCCGAGCCGGCGCGTTATACCTCGGAACGGGATATCTACTTCGTCCGGGAGTTCGATTTTATCCTGGGATCGGTGCATCAGGTGGACGATACTTTTATGAGCGGCGGATCGCTGGTCGAGAAGTACGGTGTGGACGGCGTATACGAACGCTACTTCCGGCTCGTGCTGGATAACGTCGCCCTCGGCGGGTTCGACAGCCTTGCGCATATGGATTTCCCGAAGCGTTATATCCCAAAGTATAATAAAATAGAATTCCTCGAGGATATCCTCCGCGCGATGGTTAAAAACAATGTCGCCCTTGAGATCAATACGTCTCCGCTCCGCAAGGGGATGAATGAGACCTCGCCCGCGCGGGATACGCTGAAGGCATACGCCGATATGGGCGGAACCCGCGTGACAGTCGGGTCGGACGCGCATTTCTCGTCGGATATCGCGGCAGGGTTCGATTATGTCAGTACGATATTGAAGGAGATACCGGCGCTCACCCCCGGGTATTTCGAGGGACGGAAGTTCAGGGAATTGTAGCCTGTAGGGCTATTCCCCGGGCGACCATTCCGGGAGCGAGGGTGAATTCAGTTCTCGGTCGGCGTGTTTTTGCGATGCAAGGTATAGGCTGAAATCGATGCCGGATAATACGGACAGGAACCCGGATATCCTCCGGTCGTTCTCGTTCTCGGCGTAATGCCTCGCGAAATAGACCCGCGCCCCGACGATCTTGTCAAACGCTTCCCGGCGGGGGTTCAGATAGTACTCTATCAACGGTTTCAACACGCTGCGCTCGAGGGTATCCATCGAGAACGCGTATCCCAGTTCTCTGTCTCCGAAACGAAGTATCCTGTCGGTGATCGCGATTTTATAATACTCCTCCGCCGCGCCGCGTTGAAGACCGCGCGAGTTGATAATCTTATCGATCACATCCGAATAATTGGTATAATAATCCCTGCGCTTTTCGCCGATCAGCGCCAAACCTCTGTTCTCCGCGCGTTTCTTCATCCACATCGCGCAGAGCTTCATAGCGCCGTCACGTGTATGCGGCAGTTCGCGTTCGATTCCCCCGGTATCGCCGGGACATCGGGTGAACGGATGGAACCATCCCGCGGTGATAAATTCCTCGGCGGTATCGATAGTTTCCTCCGCTTCGATCCTGCCGAATTCGAGCTCCACACCCGGATCGACATGCATCGTCAGCGGATTTCTGGGGATGAAGTACCCCGCGGTGAATCCGTAGGACTTGAGTATGGAAACCTGATTGACCAGCGACGGTATATCGGCGGAGTTGGACGTCCATGGGGACAGATTCACGAACGGGGGAAGGATAATATTAAGAAGATTTAATCCGCCGAAGGCGGATTCGTACGAAACGGAAACATTTTCTTTCTTCATAAAATTCCTCCCCGAAATTTAAAACCTGTTATGATTCTATACCCGATTTGCTTCAGTGTCAATGAGTCACTTGTTACTTCTATACTTCTGATGCCATTTCCACGCGGTGGAGACTATTTCCTCGAGGCCGATCGACGGCTGCCACTTGAGCGTGTCGCGCGCCTTGTCACTCTTGGCGACCAGTACGTCGGGGTCTCCCGCGCGACGGGATATTTCCTCGACACGGAACTCCCGCCCGGTGACCTTGCGCACCGTGTCGATAATCTCGCGCACCGAATACCCGCTCCCCGAGCCGAGGTTGAATATGTTCGACGCGCCGCCGTTCAGGAGATACTCCAGTCCCCGGATATGCGCGTCCGCGAGGTCGTTGACATGCACATAATCGCGGAGACAAGTCCCGTCGGGGGTGTTATAATCGGAGCCGTATATTTTTATGGAATCGCGCACGCCGAGCGCGGCGTCGAGAACCAGCGGGATCAGGTGCGTCTCCGGGACATGCGCCTCGCCGATCTCCGTATCGGGGTCCGCCCCGGCGGCGTTGAAGTAACGGAACGCGATACTGCGAAGCCCGTAGGGTGTGTCGTAATCCGCGAGGATACGTTCGACCATCAGCTTCGTGCGTCCGTACGGGTTGATCGGGACTTTGGGGTCGTCCTCCTCGATCGGTACTCTTGACGGGGTACCGTAGACGGCGGCGGTGGACGAGAAGATGAAGTTCTTCACCCCGGCGGCGAGCATGGAATCCAGAAGGACGAGCGTATTGGCGACATTATTATGGTAGTACTTCGCGGGTTCCTGCACCGATTCGCCGACCTCGATATAGGCGCAGAAGTGCATGACCGCGTCGATCTTGTGCCCGGCGAATATTTTATCGAGTGCCGCGCGGTCGCCGATATCCGCCCGGATGAGCTTGCCCCATTTCGCGTTATCCTCGTATCCGTGTGAGAGATTGTCGGCGACTATCACATCGTATCCCCGGCGGCTCAGCATCTTGCACACATGCGAACCGATATACCCGCATCCCCCGGCAACTAAAATCGACATAGACCCTCCTGATAAGCTATAAGTTACAAGTGACCCCTCGACTGCGTCTCCCGTTTGCGCGGAAGACAGGCTCGGGGCAGGCAAGTGGAAAGTGAAAAACAGCAGAATTTCCGGCGTAAATCCGCATTCCATGCCGGCCGCCGGTAATAACGGCAATATCCGCCATTATTTAACTTCTTTCATGCCTGCAACTTTCCTTTTTTTCGGGATTATTCTATCATAATTCCATTGCTTTTACAATGAAACGGAGAGACGGATGGAGCATATTCTCGCGGCGGTGCTTCTCGGATTTGCGGGGAACTCGCTGATATCGCTGGGGCAGGTTATCCAGAAATCGCAGGTGCAGGGATTCGACATACATGAGGGGGCGTCCCGGAAAGCGAAGCATATCGGGCTATGGATTGCGGGGATCGCCGGATCGAATATCGGGCTTGCCATCCTTTATTGGGCGATCACCCTCGGGTCGGCGTCGATAGCCGGCGCGATGAACGGCACCGGGCTTGCGTCGCTCATCCTGTTCTCACGGCTGATACTCGGCGAACGCATCGACCGTTGGGAAGCCGCCGGGATCGTGCTGATCATGCTCGGTGTGGCGATATTCCCTCTCGCGCCGATGCCATTAATCAGCCCGCCTGTTATCCAGATTACGCATCTCTGGATCGGCGCGGGGATTACCACCGCAGTGATGGGGGGACTATTGGCCGCGACCCTTATACTGAAAAAACCGTCGGGGATAGCGCTGGGGTTTCTCGCGGGTACGTTCACCGGGTTCTCGACATTGTTCCAGCGCGCGGGCGCGGCGGAGTTCGCGGGGGGCGGCGGGCAGGGCGTGTTCTATACCGCCGTATGGCTGGGATTCTTCCTGCTGTCGTTTCTTTCTCTTCAGTTCGCGTACCGGGGAAATCCCATCCTGAAAATACTCCCGTACTTCACCGGATTCAAGTCGCTGATCCCGCTGATCGGCGGACTGCTGTTTTTCTCGGAACAGTTGAGCGCGCTTCAGTGGTGCGGGGTCGGGCTGATCCTCGCGGGGATTGTAGTGATCGGGGTACGGATGGGGGTGAACGGTAAGGACGGGGGAAAGAATGCTGATTAATGATAGAAATTCTCTGAATTTGCGGGTAGAATATATAGTGTTTAGCGGGGATTATAAAATCCCGAAACTTGTCTTTCCCCCCGAATCAGGCTATCATATTCCGATTCCAAAAAGATAAAAGCAACGGTATTTATATAAAATAATTTGTGCAGAAGTGACGGAATTATTCTCCCCGGTTGTTTCATTATTAACGAAGGAGATACGGAGAATGGGCGTGCCGATCGACATCGAGAAGTACTACAAACAATACGGCCCGATGGTGCTGAGACGCTGCAGATCGATCCTACGCGATCAGAACAAGGCGATGGACGCGATGCAGGACGTTTTTGTAAACCTGATGCGGTATAAGGATAAGCTGACTGGGCAATACCCGTCGAGCCTCCTCTACCGGATGGCGACCAACATCTGCCTGAATATTCTCCGCCGCGACAAGATCGGTCCGCAGGCGACCGACGACGAGATCCTCCAGGAGATTGCCGGATCGGACGATGTCCACGGCGTTCTCGAGGCGAGGGATGTGGTCGACAGGATTTTCACCGACGAGAAAGAGTCGACGAAAACCATCGCGGTGCTCTATCATCTGGACGGGCTGACCCTTGAGGAAGTCGCCGGCGAAGTAGGAATGTCGGTCTCGGGTGTCCGCAAACGGTTGAGGAACCTTCGTGAAAAAGTGAATAACCTGAAGGAGGTATAACATGCCCAACCCCAAATTCGACGTCCCGGATTATCTACTCGAACGATACCTGCTGAACGAACTGCCTCAGAAAAAAATGAAAGAAATTTCAGATAAAATAGAGAGCGACCCTGTTCTCCGGGCGAAGCTTGAAGAACTCCGCAGATCGAACGAGGAAATCCTTGCGATGTTTTCACCCGCCGAGATGACGGCCAAGATCAACGACCGCTATAAGAATGCAGAGCGTCTCGATCAGATCGAGCGTGAGATAGAACCGTTCTGCTTCAGTAAGTGGCTACGGAAGTGGGTATATGTCGCGGCGCCCATAGCCGCGTCTCTGGTCGTCGTTCTAATCGTCTCCCTATCTAACTTTAACGCTAACGGGGTGGTGGTTGCCCCCGTGAATAACGGCAACCCCGGTAACGGCGCAGGCGTGATTGACGAAAACCGTATCAAGGGGCTGGCTCCTTATCTGAACATATACCGCAAGCAGGGCGCGAAGATAGTACTGCTCGCGGAACGTTCCTTGGCCGAGGCCACCGACATGCTTCAGATCAGTTATGTCGCTTCCGGCAGGCCTTACGGAATGATCTTTTCGATCGACGGTAACGGTGTCGTAACTCCCCATTATCCCGAGTTTATTTCAAAATCCACATCGTTGGCACAGCAGGGCGAAGTCCTTCTCGGAAAGGCTTATATGCTGGACGATGCGCCTTATTTCGAACGCTTCTTTTTTGTAACCTCAGATAAACCTATTGATCAGGCAAAGATTATCCTCGCGGCGGAAAAACTTGCCGAAGATATTCAGATTGCCATGACGGATAAGCTGATATTGCCCGAAGGATTTGAACAGTATTCCTTTATCCTGATCAAGGAGGGAAAATAATGAAAGCCATCAATAAAGCAATTCTCTTTCTGATATTAATATTAGGTATCGGAAATACCATGTGGGCGCAGGCGTTTGTCAGGTTTGCGGTTATTATCGGCGCGAACGACGGCGGCCCTGGGAAAGTTAAGCTTCAGTACGCGGTTTCGGACGCGCAGTCGGTCGCAAAGGTTCTGGTTGAACTCGGCGGCGTGAAGAAAACAGATGTTTCGTTTCTTGCCGATCCCTCGCCCGCGCAGATCGTCAGCAGTTTGAACGAGATGAGCAAGAAGATCATCGCCGCGAAACCGAAATACAGCCGTGTCGAAGTAGTGTTCTATTATTCGGGTCATTCCGACGAGAAGGGGCTTCTCCTGAAGGGAGACCTGCTGAGCTACGCAAAGCTGAAGTCCATGATACAGGATATGCCCGCCGACGTACGGATCGCTATTCTCGATTCCTGCGCGTCGGGTATGATGACAAAGAATAAAGGCGGCGTAAAGGTCGCCCCGTTCCTGCTGGACACGTCCACCCAGATGAAGGGATACGCGTTCCTGTCATCCAGCGCCGCCGACGAGGCGTCGCAGGAGTCCGACGCGATAGGCGCTTCGTTTTTTACGCATTATCTGGTATCTGCGCTTCTCGGCGCGGCCGACGCGAACCAGGACGGGAAGGTTACATTGAACGAGACCTACCAGTTCGCGTTCGACGAGACCCTTGCGCGTACGGAACAGACGCTGAGCGGGCCTCAGCACCCCGGATACGATATCCAGATGAGCGGTTCGGGCGACGTAGTGATGACCGATATCCGTGTCACATCGGCGGCGCTCCTCCTGAGCGAGAAGCTGGGCGGCCGCGTCTTTATCCGGAATACGTCGGGTAAATTAGTCGCTGAATTGTTCAAACTCCCCAATCAGCCTATCCAGCTCGGATTGGAACCGGGCGGCTATATAATCACTATCGATATCAATAGCAAACTTTATCAGTGCAAGGCGCTGCTGAAAAACGGCGCACAGACCGTGATTCTGCCGTCGAACTTTGTCCCGATCTCCGCTGAGCAAAATGTCGACCGGGGCGATGTGGTGACTATTACCAATATTAAGAGTAAGACGATTATTACCACAAATTTACAGATCATTACGGTACTTCCCGAGGGGGAGACCGACGAGAAGGAATTGCAGGTATTGCTCGAACAGGCGAAACTGAACGCACAGAGCTATAAGCAGAACAATCCCGGACAGCAGACTGTTATCACTCAGGCGATGACCGCGAACGCCCCCGCGGCGAATAACGGTATCAATATCGTGCTGACCCTGCCCCAGTTGTCGTTCCTGAATTTCCCCGGTTATCAGTTTACCGATAATGAGAACGAGTATGTAAATACGGTTGTAGGGGTCGGGCACACCTTCAATCCCGCCGGGAAAAAGGTAGTGCATCATATCTGCTTCGATTACGCATCAGGATATTCCGACCGCCTGATCGGCGTAAGTTTCTCGTTTGTCAACCACAAGGTCGGGGAGTTTATGCTGGGATATATGGCATCAGTCATCATCAACGAGGGCGGGGCGTTCAATATCGGCGCGATGCATGCGGGAATAGGAAATATCACTGCCGGATATATGATGGGTAATCAGATGGCCGGAGTCTACAATATGGTCGGGAACGATTTCACCGGGTTTCAGGCCGCCGGGGTATTCAATAGAGTAAAAAACCGTATGCTTGGTATGCAGGCGGCGGGTGTATTTAACGAAGCCGGGGGAAGCGTGGGTATGCAGGCGGCGGGTATATTCAATACCGCCGAGGCGATCCTCGGTGTCCAGGCCGCGGGAGTATTCAATAAATCGCGCGACATGAACGGACTGCAGGCCGCCGGGGTATTCAATATGGCGGTGGGTGTGATGAACGGCTTGCAGGTCGCGGGCGTCGTCAATATGGCGGGCGATCTCAACGGCGGGCAGATCGGAGTGGTCAATGTCGTCGCGGGTACTGTGAACGGCTTCCAGATCGGAGTGCTCAATATCAGCGACGAAATGAACGGTATCCCGATCGGGCTGATCAATATATCCAAGAACGGCTATAACCGTATACAGGCGTGGTATGACGAGACGTCGTTCATGAACGTCGGATTTACGCTCGGTACGAGATATATCTATAACTCGTTCAGCGTCGGGGTAAACACCGCCGGGAACCGGATGACCCTCGGGCTCGGCCTCGGGCTTCATCTCCCGATGAACGGGTGTTATATCAATATGGAGGGCGACTTCCAGCCGATAGCCCCGTTGGATAAACCGTTGGTCATATTCACCGAAGGGCAAAACGTCAACTCGCTTATCCGTATCAAGCTGGGCTTCGGTGTCGAGCTTGGATCGAGCTTCGCGCTGTTCGCGGGAGTATCCTATACGTTATTCGTGCCCGCCTCGGAGATAGGCATCCCCGGAGCGGCGACATACGACGAAGCGGTATACCCGTCTATAGGTCAGGCCGCCGAATGGGTGAACTTTAACATAAGAAGCTGGCCGGGCTTCTATGTAGGATTGGAGTTCTAGCCGGCTGCGTCCCATTTGGAAATGAGTAAATACTATTGAAAAAATATCATGCCAGCCTGCTGCGGATCGCGGCGGGCTGGCGATGATACAGGATAATAGTATCTTATCGGGGTGAATCCTGCTTCGCGGGTCAGGTTTTCTGCTTGCTCTCGAAGTTGACGATGGAACCGCCCGCGAGATAGTAGGTCTCCTTCGCGTAATGAGCGAAACGGTCGTCATGGGTCGCCACGATGACGGTCAGACCCATCTGGTTGAGGTTATAGAATATGGAGAAGACCTCCGCCGCGCTCTCGTCGTCCAGATTGGACGTGGGCTCGTCGGCGATCAGGAACTCGGGATTATTGATCAGTGCTCTCGCGATGGCGATCTTACGGCGCTCCCCGCCGCTCAACTGCTCCGGGAGACGGTTGCGGATCGATGTGATTTTCAGCTTTTCCAGCAGGGTCTTGTAATACTTCCGTTTCTCCGCGATATTCATCGAATTGATGACGAGGGGCAGGAGGATATTCTCCTCTACGCTCAGCTCCGGGACAAACTTCGCATCCTGGAATACAATGCCGAACTTCGACCGGCGTACCTCGGTAATGATATGGTCGGGGCTTTTCGCGAGCGAGACCCGTCCCCAGTACACGTCGCCGGTGGACGGTTTCAGGTTGCCGGAAATTATGTCCAGCAGGGTGCTCTTTCCGCTCCCGGACGGCCCGACAAACGATACGTACGCCTTATCGTTGATATCGATATTGATCATCTGGAGCGCGCTGATATAGTTCCCTTCGGACGACTTATATGTCTTGGTGACATTGATGAGACGAATATCCATTTATCTTGCCTTCTGTATATTTTCGGCCCGGTTGATCGCGATAATGGAATAGACCAGCGCCGATAATGTAATAATCACAATCTGTAATAACGAAAACCAGAAATATATCCAATCCGCCTGCCGGAAAATCGCGGTAATGAAAAAGAGCGCGACCGACATCAGGAAAAGCATCAGCATTTCCACCGACGTATTCAGTACGATAAAGGATTTCGACGCTCCGAGCGAACGGTACAGTGCGACCACGGGCACCTCGGACGAAGTCTTGACATAGAGGATCACGGAGTTCGCGACGCCGATGATGGCGAATATATAATAGAAGTAGAGCGGGTCTGCGGTGAGCACGCCGGTATCCATGTTTTTCAGCGTCAGCATTGTGGCGGCGAAAAACAGCGAATAGTTCAGGATAACGAACAGAATACGCCAGAACAGGTGTACTTTCAGCTTTTTTATATTGAGCCAGAGAATATTCTGCAGGAGATTAATCATTTTTCCATTTCCCACGGGTCCTGACTGTAGACCCTTTTAATCATTTTCAAAATCTCGAGGCTGTGCGCGGGATCGGGGTTTTTTATCACGATCATGCGCGCCCACCTGTCATAGACCTTTATCTTCGCGAGCGCAGGCTTATACTCGTCGGTAAGCTCGTCGGCGATAATCACGAGCCTCGGTTTCTTATCGAGATAAGTCTCCAATACTTTATCGACCTCGTTTACCGGAAAAACGTCGGTATCGGGATTGAAGTCGGGCGCGAGCGAAATATCGTACGCTTTTTTATGCTCGACCAGCAATGTAATAATCTCCGTGTTCTTCATAAACCGCTGGGCGTAGGACGGATGTCCGGGATTGAGCAGCACCAGCACCATCACGCCGCATTCCTCGAAACGGTAATCGAGGGTGGTGTCGCGGCTGAGCTTCACCTTGACCTCGTTCCATCTCTGGAACGTAAGCCGTTCTCCGTATTTAAGTATGGTCTCGAAAAGCCCCCGGGAATTTTTCCGGTACACTTCCGTGCACGATACCAGGTAACGTTTCCGCTTGGATGCACGGTTGGCGTCCTCGAGACCGCTCACAATTCGGTCTATTTCTATCAGGTTCTTCCGCCCCATCGGATAACGGTACCGGTCGGGGAAATTGGTAATCAGTTTCGCAAGGAGTTTCTCGGTAAAAATAACCTCGAACTCGCTCACGTTCCCGCGTATGAAAAGCTCATACTGCGTCGGATCGAACTTCATACCCTGTGAAATCTGTAAAATGCCGCTGTTCGTGTTTATATAAACATCGTTCAGAAAAATGATCGGCATATCCTCGGATCCGTATTTTTCATTAATCCTAAGAGCGTCTTCAGTTTTAATTTTCATTTATAACCCCGATATATTACGATTAAGATTATACATTATCTGTACCCGCTGTCAATCTTTATTTCTTTTCCCTAAAGAGAATTATTCCCTATCATTAACGGCATTCAACCCGCCGGAACTGAATGATTTATTACTATTCACCGCAAGAAAATAGCGTGTTTTTATCAGGCGCGTAGGAGATTTCGCGGTTATTTGACATACCGCCGTTAAAAAAGGATAATAATAGACGCTATTTAAAGACGTCTTAAATAAACAGAAATTGGAGAGGATTATGAAACCGAAATTTCCCTTGATCGCCGCCGCGTTCGCGATGCTATTATCCGGCTGCGGAGATACCAGCGCCGCGTTCGACCCCAATACGCTATTCATTTGGCTGCCGAGCAATCCGACCACCCTGAACCCTGTGACCTCGTCAGACCTGTATGCTTCGTATGTCGAATACCGGGTGTTCGACGCGCTGATAGAACTGAATTCAAATATGATGCCCGTTCCCTGCGTTGCGAAATCGTGGGAATGGACGCGCGAGAACGTCGTTGTGACCAATCATGTCTTATCCACAAACAAGGAAATGGAGATCAAGACCAATATACAGATCAAGCCGGTGAACATGTATGTGCTGACCTTTCACCTGCGGGACGACGTGTACTGGCACGACGGGGTAAAGAATACCGCGCACGATTTTGTGTACATGTTCAACCAGATCATGAAGCCCGAAAGTCTGGCGCAGAATAAAATACCTCTCTTCGAGAATTTAGTCTTGAAGGTAGAGGCCCCCGACGATTATACGTTCAAGGCATATTATTTGCGTCTCCATGTTCCCGCGATCGGGAATTGGGAGGGAATATTCCCGATCCCGAAGCATATCTATGAAAACGAAGATTTTATGAGCTCTCCCTATAATCGCGCGCCTGTCGGGAACGGGGAGTTTTATATGAAGGAATGGAAGCAGGCGACATCCATTACGCTGGTCAAGAACACGAACTACTGGCGCGAACAGATCAAGTTTGACAGGATTGTATACCGGATTATTTCCGACGATAACGCCGCTCTCGCCGCTTTTAAGAAAGGTCTGTTCGATTACAAGACCATGCGCCCGGAAGAATACGAGAACGAGAAGGATAAGGAATATTTTAAGAACGGGTATTATATTCAAAAAACCCTCCTGCGAAATTTTTGGCACATCACATGGAACTGCAAGAAAGGTTCGCTTTTCGAGGATAAGCTCGTCCGGCAGGCGATGACCTGCGCGCTCGACCGTTATTCCCTCGCGACCAATTATTTCCACAATCAGATGATCGTCATCAGCGGGCCGTTCGTTTATAATAGCTGGGCTTACGATAAAAGCATCGCGCCCCTCCCGTACGACCTCATGAAATCGAAGGAGCTTCTGGCGAAGGCGGGATGGACGGACAGCGACGGAAACGGTATCCTCGATAAGGACGGAAGGGAGTTCCGTTTCGAGATTCTGCTCGGACAGAGCCTTTCAGGTCAGGCTATTGTGCAGAACCTGAAGGAGAACCTTGCGAAGATCGGGGTGATCGCCGAACCGCGCGTACTGGAATGGTCGGCGTTCGACGCGCGTCTCAAGGAGCACTCGTTCGATGCCGCCAGCTTCGCTTGGAGCACTGACATCGATCCCGACCCGTTCGACCTGTGGCATTCCAGCCAGATCAAGAACGGCATCAATTACTGTAATTATTCGAACCCCGAACTGGATAAACTGATCGAAATGGGGCGTGTGGAACTCGACCAGAAGAAGCGCGCGAAAATCTATCATAAAGTTCATCAGATTCTCGCTGAGGACCAGCCGATGACGGTATTGTTCGACCCGATCGCAACTACGGCGTATAAGAAGGAACTCAAGGGAGTAGTTGTGGTGCAGGGTTTGTATTTACATGAATACTATGCCGGCCTGCTGAAATGGTACAAGACCGAAAAGTAGGAGAGCCGGATAATATCGCTGAGATGAGTCCGCCGTTTGTTGACGGAATATGCGATATAATATAAAATATCCAGTTATTTTTTAAATTAGTGCGGAACCTCACCGGTACTGCAAGGAGGCGATAATGAAAAAAGCGGAACTGAAGGATTTAAAGAAAGCCGATCTGGAGAAGAAAGCTAAAGATTTGGGAATAAAAGTGACGCCCGGGATGAGCAAGGAAGATGTGATCGACCAGATCGTCAAGATTACGAAGCAGTCGGACGGCAAGAGCGCCAAGAAGAAAGACGAACCTAAACCGTTGAAACAGACTAAGCTCAACGGCTTAAGCGACACGATGAAAGGGGAAAGCAAGAAGTTCGAGATCGAGGACAAACGCGGGTATATCGAACCTACCTATGAACTGGTGGGCGACGAGACCTATGTCCTTCCCCCGGAATACGGCGATACGAAGATCACCCTTCTGGTGCAGGATCCGTACTGGATGCACGCTTACTGGGAGATCAACGACGATACCCGAAAGAAGCATAAACTTGAGCGCGGAAAGCACAATGTGCCTATGGCGATCCGGGTGTATAACGCGAAGACTAAGGAAAGTTTCGATGTCGAGATCAACGACAACGCGCGGAGCTGGTATTTCAAGATTCCCGTATCGGGACTCCCGTTCTACGCCGAACTCGGCCTCAAGGACGCGAAGGGTAAGTTTGTAGTGATCGCGCAGTCGAATACAGTCAACGTTCCGACAGATAAACCTTCCGAAGTCATCGATGAAAAGTGGATATCCAAGGAAGACCGTGCGAAGGCCGAGGAACTGTTCAAGCGTTCCGGCGGATATATCATTCACAAACTGGTAGGCTCGCAGAGCATGACCGAATGGATGATGTCGCCCAATTCGGTATCGTCGGCTGGAAGTTTCGGAGCGGGCAGCGGTTCCGGCGGTGTCGCCGCGAAAAAGCCCCCGCAGAAGGGACGCAAGTTCTGGGCCGAGCTTCATACCGAACTCATCGTGTACGGTGCGACCGAGCCAGACGCTATCGCGTCTGTGGGCGGAGTACCGATCAAGCTGAGTCCCAACGGCACATTTTCGGTACGTTTCTATCTCAAGGACGGCGACCATTCAGTGCCGTTTATAGCGACGTCCCGCGACGAAGTGGATACGATCGAGATCACCCCGTATGTCGGGAAGCGCACCGAACGTATCGAACGGAAGAACAAGCCCGAATAAGGTTATAATCGAGGGTTGAATAGACGGCCGGCCGCGAGGGCGGCCGTTTCGTTTAACGGACACTTCGGCTCCGCTCAGTGTCCGATACCTCATTCGCGGATAGGAGAAAAATATAGTAAGGGCAAACGCGATTAAGGTCTGGTTCGATCAGGATAGTTAATGGCTATTATTAAGCGACGGACGGCAGATGAGTGTCCCATTGGCGTATTTTCCGCGTCTTCTGAACGCCACACCCGCCCAGCGTGAAAAATTTATCCTCAGCGGAAACGGTGTCGGGATACATTGGGACGAGTTGGATGAGGACATCAGCGTGGAAAACCTGATACTTGGGATAGGGGATTTAACGTCGGCGAAATAGGAAATAACCAATTTCTTGATGGTTGAATAGACGGCCGTCTCCATTATGTGGGGGCGGCTTTTTTATACAGGGCTTAACCTAAATTGTGTGAGAATAAATTTATTCCGCGAAAATCCGCAGAATCCGTGTAACCCGCGTGAAATTGGGGTCGAAGTGACCGACCCCTATTTCACTGGCGCAGCCCGCACTCCCACACTACCTTGACATTTTACCGTCATGACTTTATCATTTTACCGATTATCGGAGGGGATTTTGACACGATTGTTAATTGTCAGCGACACCCACGGCAACATCAGCAAGCTGGACGATCTGATCAGGAAGTACGACAAACAGTATGAGTATATTTTTCATCTGGGCGACCGTTCCTATGATATCCAGTCGCTGCAGGAAACGTCGGGAAATATCATCCTGATAAAAGGGAATATCGAAAGCGCCACCGGGCGTTCCAACGACGCGGGCGTGTATGAGACGTTACTGGAAATAGACGGCGTACGGGTGTTTGCCACTCACGGGCACCGTTATAGTGTAAAATCCACGATGATATTCCTGAAGAAACAGGCGAAAAAGGTGAACGCGCATCTGGTGCTGTTCGGGCATACGCACGAGAAGTACCTCGAGATCGACGACGATATAATGTACTTCAATCCGGGCGCGTTGTCGGAAAGCGATTACGGGTATATTTCACTCGATAAAGGCGAGATAGTCGGGATCGAGCACGGATATCTCTCGGAACGGTGGTAGTTATGATCAATATTATCAATCAATGCCCGGATTATAAGAACACGATTCTTCTCGGCCAGTTGGGAGAATATTTCGACTGCGTGCTTAACGATTTCGGACGGAAACAGAACGCTGTCAATATCGTTTTCTGCGACGACGGGTTTATCCGCCAATTGAACCAGGATTACCGGGGTTTGGATAAGCCCACCGATGTGCTTTCCTTCTCGATGGAGGAGGGCGAGGAACTTTGGGACGACGAAGCGAACGAGATCGCGGACGATATGCGCCGGGAACTGGGCGATATCATGATTTCTGTCGAGACCGCGAGGCGTCAGGCGCGGGAGTACGGAATTACGCTCGAAGAGGAGCTGGTTCGCCTTGCCGCGCATGGAATGCTGCATTTGCTGGGATTCGACCACGAGACCTCGCCGGATGACGAGGAAACGATGATGAAGAAACAGGACGAGATGATCGACGGATTCTTCCGGAAGTACTCGGTATAGAATAAAAAACCCGGCCGAAGCCGGGGTTTGATGTCGAACGAAAACGGGCGGTTAGCTGACTATAGCGAGAATATCATCCATCGAAACCAGCAGGTATTCCTTATCGTCCACCTTCACCTGGGTACCGGCATATTTGTCGTAAATCACCTTATCGCCTTTCTTGACAGTAATGGCCTCATCGGTTCCTACCGCATCGACAATACCCTCGGTGGTCTTTTCCTGATTCGCGGTTTCGGGGATAATGATACCGCTCTGGGTTTTAGTCTTCTTTTCTTCCATTAAGATCAAAACCCTGTTTCCCAAAGGCTTGATTGACATTATCTCCTCCGTAGCTTTTGTATTTTAGATGTAAATATACTCAGAATTTTCGAAATCGTCAAGGGCTTAGAACGGGTCGAAATCGATGTTCTCGAATTCTTCCGGGGTGGTCTTTTCCCATCTCGGGTGCAGGAGCGAGAACCATTGCTCGGGATATTTCCTGATATATTCCTCGTACCGCGAATTGATATAGGTCATGATATCGGCGGCGTCCTGATCGGGATTTCCGGTGCTCGGGAACGTCTTCGGGTCCTCGAACTTGAACACGTACCTATCGTCCGTATCGCGGTAGCAGAATCCCATGATGATCGGCGAACCGAACCGGAGATGGAGTTTCGCGGGGCCGTCCGCCGTGGCGCTCGGCATCCCGAAGAACGGGACGAAAATAGGCTTGAAGTAATAGGTCTGGTCGGCGACCAGCGCGATTGTTCCGCCGCCGCGAAGGTGTTTCGCAAGCCCCATGGTTTCGTTGATCTCGTTATAAAAGCACTTGATCTTTCCTTTCTTGACGCGCAGGTTCTTCAGCCATAGATCGGTGTAAGGATTGAACTGGCGGTTGATGACGACCGCGAGATTAAGCCCGAGTTTCGCCGATACGCTTCCCATATATTCCCAGTTTCCGAGGTGGAGGGTGATTACGATTCCGCCTTTGCCGGCGGCGGCGGTATTCTCGACCGCTTCGTAGTTTTCATAACGCGCGTATTTTTTATAGTTCTTTGCGGTGATGCGTCCGAGCTTGAGGTATTCTATCCCGAAGCGGACGATATTCCGGTAGAGCTGGCGGACTATCCTGTCCTGCTCCTCTTTCGGCAACGGATTATCCTTGAAGATGATGCCGAGGTTCATATATGCCCATTTTTTATCGCGGGTGTTGACATGAAAGAATATCCATCCGAGGAAACGCGCGAAACCCTTGATCCACACGAACGGGATCAGGCTGATCAGCTTCGCCAAAGGTACGACAAATATATACTCTATGATATAACCGATGCGTTCGAAAAACCCGACTTTCCTTCTACCCAATCTCCGCTCCCTATTCGTAAAAAATCGTTAATTGACCGGCTGAATGTTCGCGGGAGCCGCGTTGGTCGCGGGCTGGGGCGCGTTTTTATTCATTTTCGTCTCGATCTTTTTCATCAGCTTCGCCGCCAGAACCTGCGGTGCTTTCGTCGGGGAGTTTATCTGGAGCACCTTGCGTAAAAACTGCAGGGCAAGATCATAATTGCTTTGGGTGTAACGGATAAACCCGATTTCGTAATTCGCCCATGCCACATATTCCTGGGCGTCGGGATTTTCCCCCCACACCTCGATAATCGAATTATAGTAATACAGAGCGCCATTTTCATCGTAGTTGATATAACGGTCGACGCCCTTCTCCATGATAAACTTCGGGGAAAGCGTGGCAAGTTCAGATTTCGAGATACGCGAGGAATCCCCGCACGCGCCGAGTAATAATGTCAACATCAGTGCCGGTAACCAGAACCGCATTCGGTGCTCCTTTGTCTGTAATAAGATATACATTATAATAGAGTAGGGAAAAAGAATCAAGGATAGACAGCGAGCGAAAAAATGAGTTTTCCCCGGAATAAAATATCCCTTCCCTTTTTATCAATCTATGATAAACTTTTTATATCTTAGAACGGTAATTCGGAAAAGTAAGGAGGAGCGCATGGCGTCCGATGGCAGACTCTCTGTAGGGGTAAAGTTGGGGTATGGGGTCGCTGACCTCGGCGGAAACCTTTTTTTCACCATTGTGGCGTTCTGGCTGATGTTCTTCCTGACCGACGTCGCGGGGCTTCCCGCCACTCTCGCGGGTGCGGCGCTTATGATCGGGAAGATCGTCGACGCTATTACCGATCCGCTTGTGGGATTTCTCTCCGACCGCACCCGTACCCGTTGGGGACGCAGACGCCCGTGGTTTTTTACCGCGGCGATTCCGCTGGGGGCCGCCGTAGCATTCCTGTTCACCAATCCGCATATCGCAGATAAAAACATGCTGTTCATCTGGGCCGCGGTCACATACAGCGTCGTATGCACGATCTATACATGCGTGAATATCCCGTATAATTCGCTCACCCCCGAACTGACAAAGGATTTTAACGAGCGTACTTCATTGAACGGATACCGGAATATGTTTTCGGTGGTCGGGACACTGATCGGCGCGGGCGCGGCGATGATGATTGTCAAGATGTTTACGCCGGAGGGATCGGTAGACCAGAGTAACGGTTTTACGATGATGGGGGTGATTTTCGGGTCGCTTATGACTATCACCGCGCTCATCGCGTTCTTCGCGGTCAAGGAACCGCCGTTACCGAAAGAAGTAAAAACCGAGAATATCTTGAAATCGTATTTTCATGTCCTGAAGAATAAGCCCTTCCGCCTCATCCTGATACCGTTTATGATGAATATCATCGGTGTAACAATAGTGACAGGTACGCTGAAATATTATTTCGATTATGTGAAAAAAGACGCATCGATGGATATCGCGATGCTGATCCTGCTGGTCACCGCGATGGCGTCCATGCCGCTGATGGTGCTGTTATCCAAACGTATCGGTAAGAAAAATACTTATATCACTGGGATGTCGCTTCTCGCGGCGACGGTGATCATGATCTTCCTGTTCGGGCGTACGTTCGAGCCGGTGGGGATGTATATCCTCATGTTCTTTGCGGGGGTAGGCCTCTCGACGAACTATGTCATGCCGTGGTCGATTATCCCGGACACGGTCGAGGATGATTACGCGGAGCATGGGATACGCCGCGAGGGGATATTCTACGGGATATGGACATTCGGGATCAAGCTCGGACAGGCGTTCGCCGCGTTCCTGATCGGGATAGTGCTCGACCTGTTCAAGTACGTACCTAACGCCGCGCAGAGCGAATCGGGAATACTCGGGATTATGCTTCTCGTGGGGCCTATCACGGCGGTATTCTTCGTCATCAGCAACATTGTACTGGCGTTTTACCCTATCGACAAGAAGCGTTATGAAGAGACACAGGCGAAAATCAGGGCCCGTGAGGGATAATCATAGGTAAGGCGCGCCGCCGGGCTGTTTGACGAACCTTTTCTTCGCAGAAGGCAGGCGAGGCCTGAGCCGAAGCAATCTGTTTTTATACCTTCAAAGGAATAAAACAGACTGCTTCACCCCGTGCATCGAAAAGATAGTGCAGCGCGGGGTATCTCAGTGACGGAAAATGATCGAATTTCCCTGTTCGCCGATATTCGCCGCCGGGCGCGCTTTTTTATAAGCGGGGCTAATTGACTTTCAGAATATTGTGGATAGCCTTCTCGAACGCGTCTTTGGGCAATGCGCCGACCGCCATTTGAGGCTGACCCTCCATCGGTATAAAAAGGACGCTCGGGATACTCTGGATGCCGAAGGCCCAGGCGAGCTCCTGTTCGGCGTCGGTATCCACCTTGTAAACGTTGATCTTGCCCTCGTAATCCTTGGCAAGTTCCTCGATGATCGGCGCGATCATCTTACAAGGGCCGCACCAGTCCGCATAGAAATCGATGATAGACGGCAGGCTTCCCTGATATTTCCATTCGCTGTTCTTTTCGAAATCGAACACCTTCTCTTTAAATACCGCTGTGGTTAAATGCTCCATATTAACCTCCTAATCTTTTTATAAATAATAATATCATAATATATAATAGTCAAGTAGAATCATGAAAAATCAACTTGACTTTTTTATACTATAAAGATATGCTACTCTCATCATTATTATAGTACTTTCATAAAAATTTACAAAATAAAAGTGATGATAGCATATGGGAATAAATATCTCAGGAGCGGCCTGTGAAAAAATTTTATCTGTTTTTTCTTTTTTTTATTCCCGCAGTGATCTTGTTTGCCTCTCCCGAAACAGACCTGATAAAAGCGGTTGAGAATGGAAAATCCGAGCAGGTACTATCCGCGCTGAAAAAGGGGGCAAGCCCGGATACGCTAAATCAGGAGGGCGACCCCGTATTATTTATCGCGATCGACAGGCTGTATCCGAAGATAGTAAAAATACTTGTTGATAACGGCGCGGATATTCATATAAAGGACTCGAAAAACCGCAATGTGATAAAAATGATAATCATCAAACAGGCGGATATTCAATTAGATTCGCTCGAATCGGATGACGCCGAATTAAAAGAAAAGACCGCCAAAATCAAGGAGATTAAGACGATCCTTGATAATGCGGAGGAGAAGTATCTTGCCTCAAAACCCGATTGGGCGCTGATTCATTTTTCGGAAGTTTGCGACCTTGACGGGATAAAAAGCGCGCTGAAGAACAATGCTCAGATCAATTATCAGAATAAAGAAGGCGATTCTGCCCTGATAGCGGTTATGAAAACGATAAGCATTCAGCTGGGATTCAAATTTGACGATCTCGATCCATCGAAGGGCGTGGTTCAGCCGTTCGAGGCGGCGGATTTCCTCCTGAAGAAAGGGATTGACCCGAAATTAAAGAACAACAAAGGGAAAACCGCCCTGCATTACGCTGTAAAGAATATGGATATAAAAACAATCAAACTGCTTCTATCCAAAGGAGCGGCCGTCAACGAAGCCGACAACGAAGGCATAACTCCGTTAATGGCATCGGTGTATAATTTTAATTCCGAAATTGCCGGATTCCTTCTAAAATCCGGCGCGGACCCGCTGTTGAAGGATAAAAGCGGGAAAACCGCGCTCGATTGGGCCGTTCTTCTCCAGAAAGAGTTTGCACCCCCTAAGGCGGATCCATTCGATCAATCCGGCGGCAAACAGAAAATGAATCCTTACGACGATGTAGTGCAGACCCTCAAAAAGGCGACGAAAAAATAAATATACAGGAATTCAAATGAACGGAAAAAGTATTAAAACAGACGTAACTATTTTAGGCGGCGGTCCCGGCGGATATGTCGCGGCGCTGCGTGCGGCCCAGTTTGGTCTTAACGTTTCCCTGATCGAAGCAGACAAGATCGGAGGGACATGCCTGAATTACGGGTGTATCCCCACAAAAGCTTTACTGCGTTCGGCTGAGATTTTCCGTTTGATGCGCGACGGAAAGAATTACGGATGCATCGCAGGAGACCTGAAGTTTGATTGGACGGCTGCGTCCGCCCGCAAAGATCGCGTTGTCACTACCATCAGGAAGGGTGTCGAGGGATTATTAGCCAAACGGCAGGTAAATTTATACAGAGGAAGGGGCACCGTACTTGATGCAGGCGAGATCGAAGTCGAGACCGACGACGGAACAATTCGCCTGACGACCGATTCGCTTATTCTCGCGACCGGTTCGAAAGCGGTGATGCCGCCGATACCGGGCATCGACCTGCCGGGCGTTGTGACCAGTTCCGAGGCGCTTATGTTCGAACAACTCCCGAAAAGCATCATCGTGATCGGGGCGGGCGTGATCGGGATGGAATTCGCTTTTTTGTTTGCTTCGCTGGGAATCGAGGTCACTGTGATTGAGATGATGGAACGGATACTGCCGGAGATCGATTCGGATTTATCGGCGGAAGTCCGTGAAAGCGCGAATAAGCTGCGGATCAATCTTTTTCCCGCGACGAGGGTCGAAAAAATCGGGACAAGCGGGGAGATATTGGAAGCGGTCATCACCGAGAACGGAATGGAAAGAAGCGTGCGAGCCGAGAAGGTGCTGATCGCCGCCGGACGGAAACCGAATTATCACGGATTCGATCCGAAGAAGCTCGGGTTGGTGTTCCATCCGGAACGGAAGGCAATCGCTGTCGATCACGGGATGCGTACCAGCAGGAAGCATGTATTCGCTATCGGCGATATTACAAATATACTTCCGCTTGCGCATGTCGCATCGCGGCAGGGAGAGGTTGCGGCGGAGAACCTTGTCCACCACGATGCGTTTATCGATTATGCGGCGATACCCTGGGCGATATTCACTTATCCCGAAGTGGCAATAGTCGGAGTCGACCAAAATTCTATCCGCCGGCCGGGAATCGATGCGGAGACGGCGGTGTTTCCGTTTGCCGCGATAGGAAAATCGGGCGCGTACGGCGAGAGAAAGGGGTTTGTGAAAATCCACTGCAGCGGGAAAAACGGGCGTGTGATGGGAGGGGCGGTCGTAGGGCCGGGGGCTTCCGAGATGATTCACGAAATCGCGTTCGCTGTCAGGAACGAACTCACCGCCGAGCATATCGAACGCACTGTGCATGCGCATCCCACGTTTTCGGAAGCTATCCGTGAAGCGGCGATGATATACAGCGGTAAAGCGGTTCATAATATAGAATAGGGATAGAATTATTCGGAGGGATTGACTTGACTTTTACCGATTTGAGGGTATAATTATTCAGAATATCAATCGGAGGGCAGAAATGCGAAATCTGATAGCGGGTGTGTTGTTTTTTACAGGAATAGTATTGTTTAACCTCGGGTTTCCCGCCGGCGTTGAGGCATCCACGCTTCACGCGGTTTTAATCTGCGAGGACGAGTATCAGAACCCATGGCTGAATAATATTGCTGACAGCGTGCGGGTCGATTTTGACAATATGAGCCGTTTTATGGATATTCTCGACGCATGGGATATCGTAAAAGTAAATAAAATTATTGTGAAAGGGAAAAAAGCGACCTATAACGGAATAGTCGATGCATTAAAATCATTGACGAAGGGTGTGGATAAGGATGATGTAGTACTGGTGCATTTCGCGGGGCACGGCGGCATGACCGGAGGAAAGACGTTCCTTGCGACTGCCGATGAAAAATATCTATACCGCGAGACGGTCGAAGAATTGATTATGGCTGTTCCTGTACGGTTAAAACTGGTGTTCACGGACGCATGCAGCAGTTCAATCGACGCGCTCAAGGCTGTCAAAAAACTGGCGGCGGGCGCGGAGGAAGACCGGGAGGCCGCGATCAAGGAGATGTATAAGAACCTGTTCCTGAACTACGAAGGTCTCCTCTATGTGACCGGAGCGAGCGAGGGCGAGTATGCATGGGGCGGCGGCGAAGGCGGAAATTATACTTTATCCCTTGTTGTCGAAACGCTGATACAGGATCCGAAGCCTACGTGGAAGGAAGTTCACGACATATCGGCGAAAAAAACTCAGGATAAATTCGATTATATGATAAAAGTGGGAGGATTGAGCGCATCCGACCTGAAAGACCTGAAGAATAAGGGGATAACCGGACAGCACCCGAAGGCGTATTCAATGCCGACACTCAAGAAAAAGGATATCGTTAAGATTGATGAAAAGGTGATTAAAGAGGACGAGAAGGAACAGAAGAACACGAAATACAGTATCGAAATCCGCAATAGTATCGAAAGCGATGTTACTTTTTATGTGGATAAAAATAAAAATTTCGGAAGCGGATGGAGCGAGAAGAACACCCAGAAGAAAGTGCTCAAACCGGGCGAGGTTATCAAGCTGGGCGACGATAAGGCTATCAAGCTTTATTATATCGCCGGATCGGGCGCGGGGTATAAGAAGTACTTTGAAATGACTTCCGGGAAATTCGAGTTTGTGTACGACCGGTACAATGTTCTCCAGCTATACCGTCAGGAAGGAACGAAATAAATTGAAATAGAATAAAATAAATCCCGAAGGGTGTAATGCCTTTCGGGACTTTTTTTTTGATTGGTGATGTGATAGTATAAAAAACTGGCTGACCGCTTACTAATCCGCGGATTTGAGCAGTTGCCCCTATCGGGCACAAATTCGCAGGAAACGCAAGAATAGGCAGCGATACCTGAAGAAGCACCACCTATTTTTTTCATAACACACCTCGATTTGACGTATTTCGAAGCGGCAGGCATGTCAAGAAAAATATAAATGTATTAATAAATGTTTAATATATGAACTTATTTCTTTGTCAGCGCTTCATATACCGCGCTCATGATAACTTTGCTGGTGCCGGACGCGCCGGATACCATATCGGTCTTCGGGGATTGCGCACTTACGATCTTATTAGTCATATCCAGCGCCTTGTGTTCCGGACCGCTCATCTGGTCTTTGATGACTACGGCGCTGATCTTATGGTCTTTTACCACAACATCAAGGTCAACACTGCATACGAATTCCCCGGCCTTACCGTTGTAGATACCGTCGGGAACCTGCGTCAGATCGACATTCGTCACCTTTGAATAACCCTCGTTGACAGTCTTTTGCATCTGCTGAAAGCTCATCGTAAAGAAAATATAGCCTCCAGCGGCTATCGCGACTATGACACCTAAAACGATTAAAAATATCTTCATACACACTCTCCTTGACTAAAATAATCGTGATATATTTTATCATATGTATGGAAAAAATCAAATAATCTATAGATCAGGGGATTGTTATGCGCTGTCCGTTTCATACGGGAACCGGATTGATGAACACTAATAATGATTAATACTACATCGATAATAGAGAATCTTGCATATAAAATACCCCTCAATTACAATATCTGATAAAAATATAAGCGGTGCAAGATGGAATTTGAAAGCGTTCTCTTCGAGATTGATCAAATAAAAAGCCGCGATAGGGCGGAGTTTATCAAAGCGCTCAAAGAAAACGACGCAAAGGCGCTTGATATCCTGAAGTCTGCCGTATACAGAAAGTGGCAATCGGGGAGCGGCGCGCATGTCTCCTCCGAACTCACCCGGCTTCGGGATAAGGTACTCCTGCGGGTAATGGATTTCGTCGGCGCTATCCCCGACGGTATCGATATTGTTGCGGTCGGGGGATACGGCAGAGGCGAAATGTCGCCGTTCTCGGATATCGATATTCTTATCCTTCACAACGAGGGTAATCTCCCCGAGGAATATATCAATCAATTCCTCTATATTCTTTGGGATATCGGGTACAAGCTTGGGAATAGCGTCCGTACTATCAGGAATGTGGTCTCGCATAGCCGGGAAGATATCACCCTTCTCACATCGCTCTTCGAATCGCGGCTTCTCGCGGGCGACGGTAAACTGCTTGCCGAGATGTACCGCGCGATCACGAACATATTAAACGGGTTTCGCGAAGAATATTTCCGTACGAAAATCGAGGATATTTATTCGATCTACGGAAAAGTCGGCAACTCGGTGCTTTTGAAGGAACCCAACCTGAAGGAGAACGCCGGGGGGTTACGGAGCGTGCATTACGCCGCATGGATCAATTTCGCGGTTAATTCCGCCCCGGGGATGGAGGGGCTTCGGAAGCGACTCGATTCTGCCGACTTCGAGCAGCTCAGCCAATCCTACGATTTCATCCTGCATATCAGGAACATGCTCCATTTTATCAATAACCGCAAAGAAGACACCCTGATTATCGATTACCATACTGCTGTTGCAAATAATCTGGGCTACGCCGGCGGCGAACTTGATAAGGTGACTGTTTTTATGCGGGACTACTATGACCGTTCGATGAAACTGTTTCTGCTCTCGTGGAATGTCATCGATACCCTTTATGCGGAGTTTTATAAGAAGAAGATAAAACCGATTGACGCAAAGTATTACCTGATCCAGAGGGAACTTTTTATCGGGAACGGCGTCGATCCGTCGCCCGAGGAGGCGTTCGAAGCGGTATTCCTATGTGCGTCCAAAAAGTACCGCCCGTCCTATAACCTCATCTCGTTCATCAGAAACGCCGGAAATCTTATCTCCCCGGAGCACCGCCAATCGAAATTGCTGTTCTACCGGTTTGTCGATATACTCGGTTTGGATAATTCATCCGATGCGCTAAATCTCATGAAGACCTCGGATTTTCTCTATAAGTACATTCCGCAGTTTGAAAAAATCCGGCATTACATCATCTACAACCCTTTCCATAAATATACTGTCGACGAACACTCGATCGAGGGAATCCGCATGCTCGAGGAACTAAGCGAACGTAAATTCAACGATTTCGACAAGGGTAAGGTGAGGGAACTTGTGCCTCTCGCGGTAAAAAAGCGCGAAAGTATGTGGATATTGAAAATCGCTTTGCTTCTTCACGACATCGGCAAGGCCTATCCCGGAGACCATTGTAAAAACGGCGTGGAGGTTGCGGATATCGTGTTCCGCGAAATGCCGCTCGCGCACCGTTATCAGGAGATCGTCGCGTTCCTGATCGAGAACCATCTGGTGCTGTCGAATGTTTCGAGGCGCGCGGATGTCTATAATCTGAAAACGATACTCGATTTTTCCCAACGTTTCAATTTATCGAAATATCCCGTGGAATACCTCGAATATCTCTATCTTCTGACCTATGCGGATATTGTAGCGACCAATCCTACAAATTACACCGGTTATTCCGCGACATTACTTTATCACATATTCGATAAAAGCAGGATGGTACTTTCCGGCGAGATAAACGAGGAACAGTGGGATATTATGATTCGCGCGAAACGGGTCAATATAGCAAAGGAGTTTCCCGACGGGCGCGCGGAAAAGATCCTTGCGACGCTGGGCGAGGAGTATATGAACCGTCATACTGAAGAGGAGATTACCGAGGATATGCGGACAGTGCTGTCTCTCGGTGACGGCGAGACGCGGGTATCGGTACGGAAGTATAACGAGCACATGCTGGTAAAAATATTTTCCCCGGACAGGCTCGGCCTTTTCGGCCGGCTTGCGGGCATTCTGCTTCTGAACGGTGCGAGTATTGTAAAGGCGAATATATATACCTACGATAAATTTGCGCTTGACTTTTTTTATGTGACCGAGATATTCGGCGCGAACCTTTCCCTCGAGGAAATGCGAAATGAACTGGATCATTGGATCGACCGGTTGAACGCGAGTATCGCGGATTATCTGTCCGACCCCGATAAACTCGATACCCGGATCGTCGGACTGAAGGGAAAAATCAAGGGAGTCCCGGCGGTATTCAAACGGAAAGCGGAAGTCGCCATCTCCGAGAAAAGAAAGGGGCATTACCTGATATCCGTGTCGGGAAGCGACCGTCCCGCCCTATTATACGATCTTTGCCGTTATATGGCGACGAACGGGATCAGTATCACCAATGCGTTGGTCGATACGATAGGATGGCATATCCGCGATGAATTTACTGTAGCCGCAGAGGGGCTGACCGACGAGGAAGTTACCGCGCGGCATGAGAAACGAATGAGAGAAATAGTAGAAACAAATCTCGGGGAAATATAACAGGAGAAATTTTTGAAACATATACTTTCGGCAGCTATAGTACTGATCTTTTTCAGCCTGAGCGGAGCGCAGGAAATTACCTCGATCGTTAAAAAAATCTATAACGAGAAAGGGAAGCTGATCATGATCGATCGGGAATATATCATGACCACGAACGCGTTTTTCGCCCCCTATGTTTCGTCTCAATTCAATATCAGTTTTTATCTTGCCACCAACATCGATACCAATCTTGTCAGGGTGGAGGACAAGATCGAGATGCTGGCAGACCTCTTCGCGGTACTCGGGGAGGACGGTATTCCGCGCCCTACCAACGCTATCAGCATCTATGTTTTTTCAAAAATAACGAACTATGCCGAGGTGATCGAACAGATATTCGGGAAGGATGTGACTAAAAAAATATGGGGGCGTCCGCTGACATTCCTGCCAGTGAACGGCCTGAGCCTTCTGGTTCCGCCGGGATTCTTCAGGCAGCCGGAGGATTTCGCGTACCTTTTCCCGCACGAGTTTGCGCATCATTTTATTCAGGATGTCGATAATATCCCCCTGAATAATACGATGTATTGGCTGGTGGAGGGGCATGCCGACGAGACTCAGTTCCGGGTACTGGACAAGCTCTATCCGTTGAAATATACCTATAATAATAATTGGAATATCGCGCTCCGGCAGGTGCTGAAGGTTTATAATATTATGGGAACATTTCCCTCCGAGGAGACGTTCCTCTACTTCGGGAAGACGGATTATTATACCTATATGACCCACTATATATATAATCTCGCATTTCTCGCGGTGGATTATATCGCCAAAAAATACGGCCCTGAGAAGAAAATGAATCTTATCAAGGGGATGAAGCTTTATCCGCCGGAGGAGAATGTCCTGACCAATTTGGGAATTCCTTATTCAAAACTGTATCAGGAATTCCAGAATTATCTGCTCAGCTTCAACCGCGGGAATCAGGTTATGCAGCTTCCATCAAAGATGGAAACACTCCAGATAATGGACCAGATCAAGAGCGGCGAGATTTCAGTGAAGGGTCTTCAGATGGCCATCGATAAGGATAAACTCTATTTCGATTTCAATTTCAACGGCGAATTATGGGGCGTATCCCCGAACAGGAATATGCGTTTTGAAATCAAGATTACGTCGGGCGAGCAGGTTCATCATTTTAAATTCGACAGCAATTTCGGAGTGACCGTATCGATCACCCTCACGAATAAGGAAAAGAATCTGGGCACCTATTACAATTCCCTGATAGCCAGCGACTACATGGTTGAAAAAACGCGGATATACGGGTGGATCGATAATGTTTTCGGGTTTAACGGACTGAAGGTGGATAAGTTCGAATTCGAGGTGTTCGCGAATAAGAACTATAACGAGAAGTCAGTATACCGGATGACGTGCTTCCCGAAACCGATCGCGCCGAAATAGGGCTTATGCATTCATGTCTTCCAGAAGCTGGTCGATGCTGTCCTGCGAAATAAACGATTTCCGGTCGAAAGAGAGATCGGTGTTCGCCTGATGCAGTTTTTCCAGAAGCCCGTAAATCATGATCATCAGGAATTTTATCCCGGAATCGTTATGCGCGAAGAGAAAGCTCAGGAGATTCTTCCTGTCGATCCGAAGAACATTCAGGCTATCGCCCCCGACAATATCCGCCGTACGCGGCACCTTGACGAAAATAGACGCCTCCCCGAACAGGTCGCCCTTGCCGAGGGTGGAAATGTAGACAGTCTTGTCCTCCCGCTTTTTCATCACCTGAGCGTCTCCCTCGAGAATGATATACAAGTACGGCTCGACATGACCCTCGGAAATGACGGCATCTCCCTTGTCATACGAAACGATTTCACCCATCCCGACAAACTCCTGCTTCTCGCCGATCGACATATGTTTAAAGAGAAGCATTTCACCGATATCCGGCGTAAGCCGGCGTATCGTATTTTCATCGGGTAATTTCACCTGCATTCGGGCCTCCTTGTTTTATAGATCCGCGGGCGTTTTCACCCCAAACATTATTAACCGCATCAACCGCCCGGCATCCGCCTTTTAAAGAACTTTCGGAAGCGGCTATAATATAATGTAATTTATTGAAAATGCAAGAAATTAGAGAATAGAAGAAGCAAATAACTGATATGGTGAAATCTTGAGTAATTTTCCATGTTTCATTACAATATAACACCAAAAAATTTACAGGTCAGCCGAGGGAGGCGTGAATGAGTTTTATTAATTCAATCAAAGAATTGTTCGTGAACGATATTGCTATCGATCTTGGGACAGCAAACACGCTGATATTTGTGAAAGGGCGCGGAATTGTTCTATCCGAACCCTCGGTGGTGGCAATACAGACCAGCACGGGAAAAGTGATCGCGGTGGGACGCGAGGCGAAGAATATGCTCGGTAAGACGCCGGGCGATATAGTAGCCAAACGCCCGATGAAAGAAGGGGTTATTGCCGACTTTGAAATGGTCGGTAAGATGATGAAGTACTTTATCAGTAAATGCCAGCCCCGCCGTAAATTAGTCCACCCGCGTGTAGTGATAGGCGTGCCTTCCGGGGTTACCGAGGTCGAGCGGCGTGCTGTCCGCGAAGCCGCGAGCCAGGCCGGCGCGACGAAGATTTTCCTGATCGAGGAATCACGTGCCGCGGCGCTGGGAGCGGGCATACCGATCGAGGAGCCCGCCGGGCATATGGTTGTCGATATCGGCGGCGGTACCACCGAAGTTTCTGTGCTTTCCCTCGGCGGTATGGTTATTTCAACCTCCATCCGTACCGGAGGCGATAAATTCGATGAAGCCATCATGAGCCATCTCAAGAAGTATCATAACCTGATTGTCGGCGAAAAAACCGCCGAAGAACTTAAAATAAAGATCGGAAGCGCGTATCCCCTGAAAACTGTGGAAACGATCGAAATCAAGGGACGCGACGCTATCAGCGGCCTGCCGCGCACATTGAAGATTGACAGTGTGGAAGTGCGCGAGGCGCTGCAGGATATGGTGAACAAGGTCCTCGACGCCGTACGTACCACATTGGACCAGACCCCGCCGGAACTCGCGTCGGATATTATCGACCGGGGTATAGTGATGACCGGCGGAGGCTCGCTCCTTCGCGGGCTGCCTAAGTTTATCGCGAAAAACACGGGCGTTCCCGTATTCCTCGCGGAAAACCCGTTAACATGCGTGGTACTCGGTTCCGGTACTTTTCTCGAGCAGATCAAGAAGTACGAGCACCAGTACGTCGGTTAAGGAAGTATGGACAATATATATATTTTTAAAAACCGTTCCTTTCTTACATTACTCATCCTCTTAGGGGTTTCGACAGTCCTGATGGTGCTGAATATCAATATCAGTATCAACCTCCGGCAGGTGTTTTCCGCAATCGTTGTTCCGATCGAACGGGGCTTTACCGGGATCGGCGGATTCTTTAACAATCTTGTCAACGGGATAACCCGTATCGATGAACTGGAAAAAGAACTCCAGTCCTCGCAGGAACGTCTGATCAACTATCAGGAAAAAGTCCTGCTATATTCGCAGCTTGTCGAGGAGAACACACACCTGAAGAAGGTGCTGGGCATTAAGGAGGATCTTCAATACGAGACCACCTATGCGCGTATCATATTCCGCGACCCCACGCTGATGGGGGATTATTATATCATCAATAAGGGCGCGATGGACGATCTGAGGAATAACATGCCCGTGGTATCGTTCGATGATAACGGAAATCTGTTCCTGATCGGAAAGATTTCAGAGGTGAGCCTGAATGCCTCGAAAGTAAAACTGATTACCGCGAAAAGTTTTTATTTGGGCGTCGCTCTTGAGGCGAGCGGATATGTGGGAATACTCAGCGGGCAGGGTTCGTGGAATCAGAATTGCAGTATCGATTATATTCCATCTGAGGCCGACCCCGATATCGGTGAACGGGTCGTGACGTCGGGAGAGAGCGACATTTTCCCGTACGGCCTGATGGTAGGGCATGTGTCCGGGGTGAGTAAAAGCGTCATGGAGGAATTTTTTCAGCGCATCTACCTTGTCCCGAAATTCAATTACTCCACACTGAAGGACGTATTTATCATCGACTGGCGGCCGAGCGCTCAGGCCAATAAAATTATCGAGAATACTTATGAACAGTAATCTGGTAAAAGATATCATATACGGTGTGATTATTGCAATCATATTATCTATACAAGCCACACAATTATTTCAGATTCTGACCGTATTTCCGGACATGATGCTGATAATGATTATCCTTCACAGCATTCACTTCGGTGAAATGAAGGGCGAAATCTTCGGCTTTTCGATGGGGATTCTTATCGATACGATGTCCGGAGGAATTTTCGGGCTATCGGCGTTCGTGTACGCTTTTCTGGCGTGGTTCGTCGGTGTCTATAAGAAATACATTCAGGTATCCGAAGTGGTCTCATTTATACTCTACATGGTAATCGCCACCATTATTAAATATATTCTGTATGCGATATTCTACCTGATCTTCTCGAAGACGGGATTGCTTGACTGGGGATTTATCCTCAAGATGCTTGGAGAGGCGATTTACACATCCGCGTTCGCGGCGCTGTTCTTTTTCATCTCGCCGTTTATTTACAAACGGGAAGAGGTCGAGTTCTGAGACTCAGCCTTATGGTATTCCCGCATTTTTATAGCGTTCCCTGATCTTATCGAGATTCGTAATGAACTGCGGGTCCACAATCCGTTCGACAATTTTCCTGTCATAATCCTGCTCAAGATCGAGGGGAATCTCGTATTTCAGCACTTTTTCCTGCTTTCGCGTATTGATGAAAATTCTGATCATAGGCCTGAGCGTATAGGGGTCGTGGGGGAGATTGGTTACTATCCCGATTTCGCCGGTGTCGAGAATTACATAGCTGTCGACCGGAAAAACGCATATCTCTCCGATACGTTTGGACATATAATACAGAAACGCCCTGTCCTCGCGGGGATTAAAACGAATACCGGAATACTTCAGAATATAGCTGTAGGTATCTGAAAGCTGACGGGGTTTCCTGTACGGTTTAGGCGCCAATGCGGCGTCGAACATATCGCATAGCATAATCATCTGCGCAAGTTCATTGCTTTTTTCATAGGATACCCCCAACGGATATCCGCCGCCGGAATATAACTCGTGATGAAATAATACGGCATTGAGCACATAGGCGTCGATACTCTTATCGTTCTTCAGGTAATTATAGGAGAGAATAGGGTGCTGTTTGATCGCCTTCCAATCGTCATCGGAAAGCGCCTCTGTTTTATGCAGGATTTCTTTAGGAATCATGTACATTCCGATGTCGTACACAAGACTTCCCATCCCGATCTTTCTTACCCTGAATTCCTCCTGCTTCATCATGTGCGATGTCAGGATCGATAATATTGTAACGTTTATCGCATGGGTGATCGGATACTGATCGAACGTTTCGGCGTCGAAAAGGCCGATGTTTCCCTTAAAGTCGAGAATGTCCCGGACAAAATAAGTGACGATCTCGTTCAGGTGCCCTGCCAGTGCCATAGTTTTATTGCCGGTAATATTAGTTCTGAGTTCTTCCAGAAAGGTTACCGCAGTTTGAAGCGAGTCTTTGCTGACCGGAGATAACGGGCCGGGATTTGAAATAGAATTGAAATCGCGCTGATAATACAATGTTTCTATATCTTTCGCTTTTATTTCATGGATTTTTTCGCGGGACAGGGAGGTATGACGCGGAATGATAGGATGTTCTTCAGCATCGCATACGTTATACGGAAAAACCATCCCCGGTGATAGAATTTTAACAGGTATTTCTACGTCGATTTTTTTTTCGTCCGGCATAATTTCCCTCTTACTCATATCAATAACCTATTTTATGCGAATAAATGAACCTTGTCAAGAAATAATTTATTATTCATACGAAAAATGTAAATTAATTATTCTGCAAAGCATAGACAAAAAAACATGAAAATGCTACACTATTTGAATATGAAAAAGAAAACATTGTATTATTCGGGAATCGTGCTGACCGTCATGATGGGTATTATATTTGTAATATTCTCCGTGTTCGCGCTTATACCTCCGGCTTTACCCGCTCTTAAACCCGATACCCCCATTTCCCGGAACATCGGGATTTCGTCGATGGAGTATATCAGTATCGGCGGTGTCCGGCAATGGGCGGCTATTCTCGGGCAGGATATCACGAAACCGGTCTTGTTAGTCCTTCACGGGGGGCCGGGAAGTCCCGAAACCGCGTTTTTCCTGGAATATAATTATAACCTGACTCGTGAGTTCGTTGTCGTCTTATGGGAACAGCGCGGCGCGGGAAAATCGTTCACAAAGGCCGTTACCCCGGAAAGTATGACAATCGAGCAGTTTCTTACCGACACCTATGAGATGACCGCATTTTTAAAGAAGCGCTTTCTCACGCCGAAGATATATCTTTTAGGCCATTCCTGGGGCGCAATCCTCGGAATGCTTGCCGCTCAGCGCCATCCCGAGGATTACTATGCGTTTATCGCGGCCGGGCTGCCGACCGATATAAAAAAAAGCGAACTGATCGGATATAAGTGGGCATTGTCGAACGCCGTTTCTTCCGGAAATAAGTCAGCTGTCGAAGAGCTGAGTGCGATCGGAATGCCGACAAACGGGATTTACGGCGGCGGGGTTGCGGCTATGGAGATCGAGAGGAAGTGGGTGATGGAACTCGGCGGCGCGATGTATGGCAAGTCCGCTTTCCCGATACTGTCGAAGGTTCTGCTATTTTGCGGGGCATATACATTGGAGGATAAACTCCGGTACGTCTTAGGCGCGGAGTTTTCGATAGAACATCTGTGGGAATCGATAATTTCCATCAACCTGAGAACACAGGTGAAGAGCCTGAAAATTCCGGTTTATATTCTGCAGGGTACGCACGATTTCCAGACACCCCACCAATTGGCGAAGGAATTCTATCAGCAGCTGAACGCTCCATTGAAAAGGTTTATCAGTTTCACCAATTCAGCCCATTGGGTGTTGTTAGAGGAACCGGAAGCCGCATATAATGTCCTGACGGGAACTGTACTCAAGGAAACGTTTCCTGCGAAGAAGGTAAAAAAGTAATGAATTTATATAGAAATATCAGCCGAAACAATGAGGCATAGAATCATCAATCGACCACCTTATTCAGCGGAAATTCCACAATATCCTCAGCGCCCGCTTCTTTAAGTTTCGGGATAATCTCGCGCACCACCTTTTCGTCGATAATCGTGTTCACAGCGAACCAGTCGGCTGTCCTGAGATGCGAAACGGTCGGGGCCTTCATGGACGGCAGCAGTGAGATCACATCTTCAAGCCGGTCTGCGGGAACATTGAGAATCAGGCCGACCTTTCCGCTTGCGGTCACCACCGATTTTAACAGCAGGGCAAGTTTATCGATCTTAGCCTTCTTCCACTCGTCCCGATAGGAATCCTTATTCGCGATAAACTGCGTCGTGGATTTCATCAGCTCATCCACAATACGAAGATTATTCGCGCGGAGGGAACTCCCCGTTTCGGTAATCTCTATGATCGCGTCGGCAAGGTGGGGAGGTTTGACTTCCGTCGCGCCCCATGAGAACTCCACCTCCGCGTTTACTCCGTGTTTCGCGAGATACTGCTTTGTCAGGCCGACCGCTTCGGTGGCGATCCGTTTTCCCTCGAGGTCTTTTACCGTGTGAATAGGAGAATCCTCCGGCACTGCAAGTACCCATCTCACCGGGTTGAAGCTCTGTTTGGAGTATATCAATTCTGCAACCTGCACCACGTCCGCGCCGTTTTCCACCACCCAATCCAGACCGGTGATAGCAGCGTCGAGAAGCCCCTTTTCGACATACCGCGCCATTTCCTGCGGACGGAGGAGCTGACAGTTGATCTCAGGGTCGTCTATCGAAGGATAATAGCTGCGGCTCGATATGGAAATGACATAGCCCGCTTTTTTAAACACCTCTACAGTCGCCCCTTCGAGGCTTCCCTTCGGGATTCCGAGTTTTAATATATTCATTTCTTCTTTCCGTACATTTTTTCAGGGTCTTCCAGACGGGGCAGGACGATTTTCAGTCCGCCGTCCTCGATTTTCCGGAAAAAACAGCTTTTATAACCTTCGTGGCATGCCGGGCCGGTCTGCTTGACCTTGACCACTACCGCATCCGCGTCGCAGTCCACCAGTATTTCCACTACCTCCTGGAAGTTTCCGGAACTTTCGCCCTTCAGCCATAGTTTGCCGCGCGAACGGGAGAAATAATGCACTTTTCCGGTTTCCACCGTTTTTGCAAACGCTTCCTCGTTCATAAACGCTACCATCAGAACATCGCCGGTTCCGGCATCCACAGTCACCGCTGTAACTAATCCGTCCATCTTGGAATAATCGAGCTTTATCATGAGCTATCCTTACGATTTAATAGGAAGATATTATACACGAGAATCCCTAAAATCGCAAGCGCACAATGCGGACAGGTTGTCGCAATATTGCTAATAATAATTTTTCCCGGTACAATAAGCGGGGTGAAAAATGGATAAAACGACGTTTTCTATGATGACGCGCTTATCCGATTTGCTTGCCGGACCTGTTATCGAGGGCAATGGCGGTTTCGCCGCACTTTCCCGCATGAAGCAGGAGTATTATTCCGGACTGCTGCGGGAAATCCCCGACAGGCTGAACCCTCCCTCCCCGGAAGAATTAAATCGGCTTATCCGTTTTTTTTCACAGACAGTGTCCCCGTCCGGGTCGCTTGTTCCCCCCGCCGAATCCCCCGCTATAAAAAACGATGCGGCCGTACTTATATGGCAGTCGATGAATAATTCCTATATCAAAAACGACCGTCTCTGGAAAAGCGTCAGAATCGATGAAGGCGAGGCGGTTCTTAATTTCGACTTCTCGCAGATCGGCGGAAAATCCGCCAATGAAAAGACATACGCTGTCCCCGAAGACTTTATTCCGAACAGCGACGGAAGCGTCACGGTCATGATGAAACGTTCGGAACACCCCCCGGAGACCGGCAGGATACTCAGTGACCTGCGTACACTCGGGGTATCCGTCTCTTCCGCCGAATGGGAGAAGGCTTACGGGAAGGCGGCCGATTGCCCGTCGGCGGACTTTCTTATCCTGAACGGCGCTCGGCGTGTGCTGGCCGAACGGTACGGGCAGACGGGCGGGTTTTCCGAATGGATCATTGGCGCGGTATCCCGCATCGAATCAGAACTGGAGAAGCTCTGGGAATCCCCGCCTGAAATAATAAGTTCCCATACTGTCGCGGCTGTCGGGAATTTCAACGTCAATCAGGCTGGAAATCTTCTGCTCGATAAACTGTCGGCGTCCCCCGGTTTTATAGAACAGGCACGCGAATGGGAATCGCTTTTCGGGTACTTCTGGGACGGGCGGTTCCCGGCGGCGGGGACGCTCCCTCTCGACACGAAATACTTCCCGAATCTGGAACCGGAAATCGAGGCGTATCTCTTCCGGGATATGCGCGAGCCGGACGGCATCCTGATTCGCGGGGAGAATTACCGTGCGATGCGTTACCTGGAAAAAGGGTACGGCGGGCGTATCCGGTCGGTATATATCGACCCTCCCTTCAATACGGGCGGGGAGTTCGATTTTATCGACGCATACGGTATCGGCGGGTGGCTGACATTCATATCGGAACGTCTCCGTGCGGCGGCGGGGCTTCTCGCACCGGACGGGAATCTGTTTCTGCATCTCGACCGGAATACCAACCATTTCGGTAAAATGATCGTCCGGCGGCTTTTCCCGCATATCGAGGATATCGTATGGAATACAAATTCTACAAAAGACGAGGAAAGCGGACTCTATGGGTATAAGAGTTTCGGGAACGTTTTCGTCCGTCAGCACGACACGATATTCAGGTGTTTCCGCGATAATCCGGTATTCCATAAACTCTGGAAACCCAACCGTCACGAGACCTGTCTTGGGATAGGGTGGCTCGATCTAATCTCCCGCCCTAAGAACGGAAATCCCAACGGTATAAAAGATTTCGATTTCTATATAGAAAAGTACGATGATAAAGGACAGCTTGTCCGCGAAAGTGCATGTATTGACGAGAAAATATTCCCCATCGGCGATCTTTGGAACGATATTTATTCATTTATGCAGTCCGAGCTTCGAGTGAGCGAAAACGTGGGGTTCCAGAACCAGAAACCGGAAAACCTTATACGGCGTATCATTCAATGTTCGACTGTTCCGGGCGACACCGTACTTGATCCGTTCGCGGGATCGGGCACTACGCTCGCGGTTGCTCATAAGCTTCGCCGGAAATGGATCGGTATCGAGATGGGGGATTATTACCGTGAGTTTCGTGCGGACGGGCATCTGGGGATTCTCGGACGGATGAAGTACGTGCTGTACGGCGATAAAAGTTTTTATTCAGGCGGAAAGAAGCGTCATTCTCATCTGAGCCGCGACCTGAACTGGAACGGGGGCGGGGTGTTCCGGTATATTGAGATAGAACCCTTCGAGGAGCGCCTGAAACGATTTGCAATCGAGTCATAAAAAAAGCCCGCTCGAGAACGTGTTGAAGAACAAGGAAATTTAGATACTTTCTGTCACTGCGAGGCGCAACGCGATGAAGCAGTCTGTTTTATTCCTTATAAGGTATTAAAATAGATTGCTTCGGCTCAGGCCTCGCAATGACAATAGCAGTTTGTCATCAAGACCTCGAAAGCGGGGCGTTCTATTAACCTAACCGTTTTTTCAATGCATCCAGTTGTTCCGTGAGCTCTTTAGGAAGTCTATCCCCGAATCTTTCGTAATGTTCCTCGATACCGGGAAGTTCATTCTTCCATTCCTCGTTATTTACACTCAGGAGCTGTTCGAGAAAACCGGGCGATATATCCATCCCGTCGAGCGTCAGCGATCCTTTAGCGGGGATATTTCCGATCGCGGTCTTTTCCGCCTGAGCCGTACCGCTCACACGTTCGAAAACCCATTTCAGTACGCGGCTGTTCTCGCCGTAACCCGGCCAGAGCCATTTACCCTCGGGGGACTTACGGAACCAGTTGACATAAAATATCTTCGGGAGTTTATCGGGGGAACTTTTTTTTCCGATGCCGATCCAGTGACTGAAATAGTCCCCCATATGATAGCCGCAGAACGGAAGCATCGCGAACGGATCGCGGCGGAGTTTGCCGACCTGACCGGCTGCGGCGGATGTAGTTTCGCTGGTCATGATCGAGCCGAGAAACACTCCGTGATTCCAGTCGAACGCCTCATGGATGAGAGGCACTACAGATGAGCGGCGTCCGCCGAAAAGGATGGCGGAGATCGGCACACCCTTCGGGTCTTCCCATGCCGGGTCGATCACCGGACATTGTGACGCGGGCGCGGTGAAACGTGCGTTGGGATGCGCTGCTTTTTTCTCGGACGCGGGAGTCCAGTCGAGTCCGTTCCAATCGGTCAGCTTTGCGGGTTTGGCGTCGGTCATTTCCTCCCACCAAACATCCCCATCCGGGGTCAGCGCGACGTTGGTAAAAATACTGTTCTTTGTCAGCGAGAGCAGGGCGTTCGGGTTGGAGTTCATGGATGTACCCGGCGCCACTCCGAAAAATCCGGCTTCGGGGTTAATCGCATAAAGCCTGCCGTCATCCCCGAACTTCATCCATGCGATATCGTCGCCGACGCATTCGACTTTCCATCCGGGGATTGTCGGGACCAGCATCGCAAGGTTGGTTTTTCCGCACGCGCTCGGGAACGCAGCGGCGATATATTTCTTTTCTCCCTCGGGAGAGGTAAGCCCCAAAATCAGCATATGCTCAGCAAGCCAACCTTCTTCGCGTGCCATCACCGATGCGATACGCAGAGCGAAACATTTTTTGCCCAGCAGGGCGTTCCCGCCGTAACCGCTTCCGTATGACCAAATCTCCTTGGTTTGAGGGAAATGGGTGATGTATTTATTCTCCGCGTTGCAGGGCCATGGAACATCAGGTTCGTCCTCTTCGAGGGGTTTGCCGACCGAATGCAGACATTGAACGAAATCGCCGTCAGCGCCCAAAACATCGAGCACCTTTTGCCCCATACGGGTCATGATGCGCATATTGTTCACAACGTATTCGGAGTCGGTTATTTCTATACCTATGTGAGAAATAGGGGAGCCGATTGGCCCCATGCTGAACGGGATGATGTACATAGTGCGTCCCTTCATGGAACCTTGAAAGAGAGGGTGGAGAGTGCTTTTCATTTCCGCGGGATCATTCCAATGATTGGTAGGGCCCGCTTCTTCCGGCGTTTCCGCGCAGATGAACGTTCGGCCTTCCACCCGGGCGACATCCGCTACATCCGAACGAACTAGGAAGCTGTTCGGACGAAGTTTTTCATTCAGGCGGATAGCGGTGCCGTGGTCTACCATCTTCTGGGCTAAACGGTCATACTCTTCCTGCGAACCGTCGCAGATATGTATCCCGTCAGGTTTGCACAATGCGGCAATCTCATCGATCCATTTCATCAGCTTCTTGTTATTAGTCTTTCCTGCCATTGCCCCTCCAATATTATAATACTGTTTAAAACACCGGTATTCACACAATTTTTGAAATTATTATACATTGAGGTAAAATATTCTAAAGAGTATTCAGGAAAGTCGCAAGTAATCGGGGGTTAAAAATTGGGGTTAAAAATCAATCAAAAATCAAGTTCTACCGGATAATCCGTATTATTGCCGCCGGACGGTGTGTCTTTTTGATCGGGTTTAGTCTGCGGTTGGACAGGAGCCGGAGGCTGACTGACAGCAGGCGCGGGAATAATCGAAATGCTGGGCGCCGGCTGATTCGGGGCAGGTTGGTTGGGATTGCTGGACGGGGATGGGGCGGGGGGCGCCTTTTCAAGACCGAGTTTGACAAGGTCTTCCCCGAGCGCCTGAAGCGCAAGTTTCGCTTCTTTTTTTACTACTCCGTCGGGGTCGTACTTGACTTTAAAGATCAGGAGTTCCTTAGCCTTTACGGCCTTGAGTTTTCCTAATGCCTTGACCGCTTCGATGCGTATTCGTACCGTATCGACAGTGGCAAGCTTCATCATTTTATCGATAATGATAGGGCTGTTTATGAAAGCGAGTCCGGCGATAGCATACACCCGGATATTGATATCGTTCTTCTCATCCTCGATGATCGGTACAAGTATATCTATCATAGCGGGATCGCCGCTTTTTCCCATTGCGTATGCGGAGTACATACGGACGCTTTTCACCTCGCCGGGATTTTTCACAAGAGTTTCCAGTTTTGCGATCTGTTCCTTTGTTCCGATACTGCCTATCGCGATCGCTGCCGATCCCCTTACTTCCTCGGGATAGGTGTAATTGGTAAGAATATTATAGACAAGATTGTTTACTTTAGTGTATTTTATTTCACCCAGAGCGCGGAGGATGCCCGCTGTGAGGTAGCTTTCCTTAGCATTCGGCAGATAATTCGTCAGGAGTTCGTGAAGCTTTGGGCCGGCGGCGGCAATTTTCAGTTCGGATACACCGAATACGATAGTCTGGAGCACGGAGGGTTTCGTTTCCTTATTGAGAGCGTTAAGCCAAACTGTCTGATTGCTGATCCCCAGTCTCAGCATCGCGTATCCCGCTTCTTTCCGGATAGTGTCGTTTGCGTCGTTCAGAAGCGCGTCCTCGATGATGGAGTAGGCTTCTTTCGACTTACTCTGCTCGATCGAGCTGATGACATTTTTTCGCTGGTCGGTCACACCGAATTGCATGGTCTGCAGCCACACCTCCATGACGGTAGGCTGTTTGGGTGTCATATTGGTTTCTCCTCTCAAGGCGAGGGGGATTATAGTCATAAATAATAAAGCGGCGGCTATGCGTTTCATCGCTTTCTCCTCTTTTACTATATAGATTTTCGGAATAAAAAGAAAAATGTTTATTCTATTATAATACTGCGCGAATTTTTATTAAGCAAAGCATTTAGCTTGACGAATTAACTATGAATGATTAAATTTTTTCAATAAAGTATCACTGCTTGGAGGAGTTGTAATGTCTAAGAAGCACAAAGATGAAGCCCGCGAATCGGAGATGAAACCTTCCGGGAAACATTCCGATTCACATGCCGAGAGCAAAAACGAGGAGATAATAAAAGAATTGAACGAATACAAGGAAAAGGCCTCGTACTTTGAGGATTTATTTCAAAGAAAGGCGGCGGAATTTGAGAATTATAAAAAGCGGATAATCGATGAAAAGGATAAATTCCGTGTAATGGCGAACAAAGACCTTGTAATGGATTTATTTCCTATTATTGATAACTTTGAGCGCGGTCTGAAAGTGACCGAACAGACGAAAGATTTCGAGGGTATGGCGAAGGGAATAAAAATGGTGTTAGACGGAATTCATTCCGTGTTTTCGCGTTTTCAGGTGATGCCGATCGAATCGGTAGGTAAGGAGTTCGACCCGAACCTGCACGAGGCGGTACTTCTCGAAGAACGCGACGACATCGATGAGGATATGGTTGTTCTCGAGGAATTCGAGAAAGGATATACCATGGGCGAATTAATTATAAAACACAGTAAAGTAAAAGTCGGCCGAAAGAAAAAGGCCTCCGCATCGGGAGAGCAGACTTCCGAAATGATAAACGAAAACTAGCAAAAACAGGAGAGGTAGAATAAAATGCCGGGAAAAATAATCGGAATTGATTTGGGGACAACAAATTCTGTGGTGTGTATTATGGAGAACGGGAGCCCTAAGATTATAGAAAATCAGGAAGGAGCCCGTACCACTCCCTCGATTGTGGCGTTTACCGAAAAAGGGGAATCCCTTGTCGGACAGCCCGCGAAGAACCAGATGGTGACCAATCATGAAAACACGGTCTACTCAGCAAAAAGATTCATCGGCCGTCGTTCAAACGAAGTCGAGCGTGAAAAAAAGCTGGTCTCGTTCAAGATTAAGTCCGGTTCGCATGAAGATGTACGTTTCGAGACCCGTGCCGGAGAATTCAGCCCGCAGGAAATATCCGCGCGTATCCTGATGAAACTTAAACAGGCGTCGGAGGACTATCTCGGCGAAAAAGTAGACCGCGCGGTGATTACGGTTCCCGCCTATTTTAACGACAGTCAGCGTCAGGCGACAAAGGACGCGGGTACTATCGCGGGTTTGACGGTAGAACGTATTGTCAACGAACCGACCGCTGCTGCGCTTGCGTACGGCTTGGATAAGAAAAAGGAAGGCATCGTCGCGGTATATGACTTCGGCGGCGGTACGTTCGATATATCCATTCTGGAAATCGGCGACGGCGTATTCGAGGTGAAGGCGACCAACGGCGATACGCATCTCGGCGGCGACGACCTCGACCATGCTATTATGGAATATATGATTGCGGAATATAAAAAAGATACCGGGATAGACCTGCAGAAGGACGGAATTGCCGTCCAGCGTCTCAAGGACGCGGCCGAGAAGACCAAAATAGAACTCTCGTCCAAACTCGAATCGCAGATCAATCTCGCCTATATCACTGTAGACGCCTCCGGGCCGAAACATCTTCAGATGACGATCACCCGGTCACAGCTCGAAAATATCGCGCGCCCTATTGTGGAACGTTCGATCGAGCCGTGCCTGAATGTGATAAAGGACGCGGGTATCGAAAAGAGCCAGATAGACGAGGTAATCCTGGTAGGCGGGCAGACACGTATGCCGCTCGTCCAGAACCTTGTTAAGAATATATTCGGTAAAGAACCATCCAAGGGTGTTAACCCCGATGAAGTGGTTGCGATGGGCGCGGCGATACAGGCCGGTGTCATTGCAGGCGATGTGAAAGACTTGCTCCTTCTCGACGTCACACCCCTTTCGCTAGGTATTGAGACACTCGGAGCAGTCAATACGGTGCTGATATCGCGGAATACGACTATCCCGACCAAGAAGTCGCAGATATTCTCCACCGCGGAAAATAACCAGACTGTTGTGACGATACATGTCCTGCAGGGAGAACGTCCCCGTGCGGCGGATAACCGTACGTTGGGTATGTTCAACCTTGAGGGAATTCCTCCCGCTATGCGCGGAGTACCCCAGATCGAAGTAACCTTCGATATCGATGCGAACGGTATCCTGCATGTGACCGCGAAGGATCTCGGTACCGGAAAAGAGCAGAAAATCCGGATCGAAGCGTCGAGCGGATTGAGCGAGGAAGAGGTGAAGAAAATGCAGGAAGACGCGGAGAAGCATGCTGAAGAAGACCGAAAAGCACGCGAACTGATCGAACTGAAGAACCGCGCAGACGGAATCGTGTTCTCGACCGAGCAGGCGTTGACCGAATACGGAGATAAGATGAACCCCGAGGATAAGGCCGCGGCCGAGGAAAAGGTAAAAGCGGTGAAGGAAGCGATCGCTTCCGAAGACGAAGGGCGAATGAAATCGTCGATGGAGGACCTTGAGAAGCTGATGCACAAGGTGTCGCAAGACATCTACCGTGCGAGCGGCGGACAGGGAAATCAAGCAGGTTCGCAGGGCGGCGGGCAACCCGATCAGAACAGCGAACCCGAGGAAAAGGTCGTGGACGCTGAAGTAATTAACGACGACGAAAAATAACTACCGGATAGGGGTAATCTGACAATTACCCCTTCCTTTTTTCTTGTTTTTATTCACGGGTTATTCCGTTTGTTTTGACCGCATGAGGGGAAAAGTATGGCGACTGAAAAAGACTATTATGAAATACTTGGGATTCCGAAGAACGCATCGGTAGACGATATAAAGAAAGCCTATCGAAAACTGGCTATGATGCACCATCCTGACAGGAATCCCGGTGATAAAGCGGCTGAGGAGAAATTCAAGGAGGCTTCCGAGGCATACTCGGTTCTCGCGGATAATCAGAAACGCCAGCTATACGATCAGTACGGACATTCCGCGTTCAGCCAGGGCGGCCCCGGAGCGGGGGGTTTCGGGCGCGGCGGCTTCGAGGATATTTTCAGCGGGATGGGGGGCGGATTCGACTTCGATGATATATTCTCCTCGATCTTCGGCGGAAAGCGTTCCCGAAAGGCAGACACAGGCCCGCGCCGCACCAAAGGCCGGGATATCCGCGCGGATATCAACCTCGAACTGAACGACGTACTCAAGACGAAGAAGATCAGGATAAAACTTAAACGCGACGAAGTATGCGACGTCTGCGGCGGAAGCGGGAGTCAAGGCAACACCGGCTCCAAGGTCTGTCCGACATGCGGAGGCGCCGGTGCGGTGCGTACCACACAGGGCTTTTTCACTATCCAGACCCCATGCCCTGCATGTCACGGCGAAGGACGTGTCATATCGAACCCGTGTAAAACCTGCCGGGGTACCGGGATGGCCGAGAAAGATTCCGAGATCACTGTACGGATTCCGGCAGGGGTTCAGGACGGTCAGATGCTTCTGGTGTCCGGCGAGGGTAATGTCGGCAAGAACGGCGGCCCGCGCGGCGACCTTTACGTCAAACTCAATATCCGAAACAACACACTGTTTGAGCGGCATACCGACGACCTTTTCGCAAAACTGCGGATCAGCTATCCGCGTGCGGTATTCGGAGGGTCGATGGAAGTCGATACCCTTGAAGGGAAAAAGAAGGTCAATATCTCCGCGGGAGTTCAGCCGGGGCACCGTATCCAGTTAAACGGCGAAGGAATCCCGAATATCGACACGGGAAGACGCGGGAGTATCTACTACGAGGTGGTGGTCGACGTACCGCAGAACCTCCCGGCAAGAGCAAAAAATTTATTAAAAGACTATGCTGAGATGATCGGGGATAAGATGTAACCGTATCCCTCGACAGGCTCGGGATGACATAAACAATCCCCCGCAGGTGATTTGCCGATTACCGACGCTGTATGGTAACGGGAACAGCGAGCCAGCATCCCGCCCGCGCGTAGAACCTGCTGAAGGACTACGCGGAAATCACTGGCGAGAAACTGTAAGTGAGATAAAAAAAGGGCCGTCATTGCGACGGCCCTATATCGTTAGAATACATTCGACAAATCGGAATTAGTCTGCTTGCCCCTTATTAGGGGCGCAGCAGTCGGGGTTAGGGTAGGCAGTACACGCAGGCCGCTGAGCGGCGTCTGATTTTACTCACGCCTTCAACACGGGCTGGTAATGTATACTACCTATCCGATTCATATCGGGGTTAGGGTACGCAGTACCGCAGTACCTAGAACCAGCCGAAGCTGAGCGAGACCGCGCCGTAGGGGCCGGACAGGCCGGCGTCGGAAACACCGCTGATATGGTAATCGTTCACACCCCAGACGAAGCGGTAACCCCCGCCGATATTCACACGGATCATTTTACCGATATTCACCTCTAAGTTCGCGCCGATCGAGGCGGCTCCGCACGGGAACACAGTCTGTACCGCGTTGGGATCGATCAGGATACCGTTGGTTGTCGACGGTGTGATTATTACTCCGCCTCCGCCGATCATCCCGTATAACGTGAAATGCGCCACCGATTCAGGGAAAAAGATATACCCCAGCATAAATCCGCCGTACCCGAACGTAAGATTCCCGGTATTGGTAGTGGCACCGGAAATATGCGATACCTTACTCGCCGATGTCATCCCGTAGCCCGCGCCGCCGAGGATTACGCTATGCCCGAGGAGCATTCCGCCCCCTCCGCCCATCATCATCGTGAACTGATCGTTCACCGTAGTCATCATGAAGCTGGGTCCGCCCATTCCGCCGACCGGGATCAGCAGGTCGTTCAGGAGAGTCTTCTGTTTCTGGAGATATGCCGAGTCGAACATAATAATATTCGCGCGCCATGCGAAATCGTTCATTTCCATCTCTTTTTTCGTCAGCTCAGCCGCGTTGGTGGAACGGGATAGATCCTGCCCCCATGATAGAGACGTAAAAAACACTGCAAATAATACAAACGATAACTTTTTCATTATTCCTCCTCATGGATGTGTTTATAGTATAACAAGAGTGAGAAGCAAAAATGTCACTCCGGGAATAAAATATTTCCGGCATATTCTTTAATATTTTAAAAAGTCGGTATATAATAAAAACGGGTGAATGAATAGGGGGAAAATATGAAAAGTATGTTTTTTGTTACAGTAGTGTTTATGATATGCGCGTCGGTGTCATTCACGGGATGCGGACTGATAAACGAATTATTAGAGCCCAGCGATATATCACTACTGGTGAAGGATACTGTCCCGCCTGTTATTTCTCTGACAAGTCATACCAACAATCAGCCAGTCGGCGGTATTTTTACACTTGAGGGCACTGCCTCCGATGTCGGACAAGGAATCAAAAAAATCTATGTTAAAGTCGGTACGAACGACTGGAAGATCGCGTCGCTGAGCGGGAAGTACTGGTCGTACGATGTATCCGCCGGGACAAATCTGATGTCCCATACACTATTCATCTATGCCGAGGATAAGGCGAATAATTATTCGCGCACGATTACAAATACTGTCGTACGGGTGGCGATGCCGTCCCTTTATGCAATGTATCCCCAGAACGGAATCATTACCAATATGACCAATATTCTGATCGGCGGGATGACCGCGATGGATACCTACGGGTCGAATACGAACGTGATGGTTCAGATAAACGGGGGAGTCTGGACGCAGGCGAACAACCTCGAAGATTGGACAAATTTCTCCTTCAACGCATATTTCTTGCAGGTCACAAATACCTATCGAATTAAGGTATACGGGACTACGCCGTTTATCGCCGATTCAGGATTACGGACAGTGATTGTGGATAATCAGCCTCCGGTATTCGTCAGCGTGAACTATGCGAATTACCAGACCGTGCTGAGTACACCCTATCAGCTTCAACTGCTTTATCAGGATTCGATGATAGGGGTGAGCAACGTGTACCTGAGGCTGAACGGCGGGTCGTATAACCCCATCGGGTATTCCAGCCCTTACTGGATATCGAATATCAGCGAGAACGCGCTGATCGCACATGTATGGAAATCATACGCGATGGATAGATTTAATAATCCCTCCTATACAAACCAAACCGTGATATTCCGTAAGAATTTCACTATTCAGGAGTTTGTGCCGTACCTCAACGGGATGCCGACGAATTTTCATGAAAATGGTTCAGGAAACAGTATTGCTGTTTCAGGGGATGGAAATACAATCATCGCTCCCATTCCGGGTAAAAAAGTAATCCGGCTGCATTGGGACGGGAGTGTTTGGCAGACAAATATTTTTGCGCCTATCTATTTTCCCGCAAGTACTTATTTCGGTGTTTCCATCGCCAGTACACCTGACGGGAATACGTTTATTGTAGGTGATCGGAACGGGACAAATCAAGGCGGATATAATACGGGTTATGTGTATATGTTTAAAAAGATCGGGGCAGCATGGACTACGAATTTATTCTATCCGACCGATTATTCATCGGGTAGTCCGGATTTTGGTTTCTCGGTGGACATCTCCGATGACGGAAATGCGTTTGTTGTTGGAGCATGTACGGATAGTGAAAAGTATTCGGTTGGCGGTTCGGCATATTATTTTAAATGGAACGGAACGAATTGGACGACGAACAAGTTTTTTGCTTACGATGCATCGGGGCCCTTCGAATATTTTGGGCACAGTGTCAGTATTACCCCTGACGGAAATACTTTCATTATAGGGGCGAAAGGAAAGAGCGCGGTTTACCGTATGCAGTGGACGAATAATATGTGGATAACTAATAAATTTTCAGGGGCGGGTACTTTTGGTGCAGGTGTTTCTGTTTCAGCAGATGGAAAGAAATTCGCGGCAAGTTCGCCTTCTTCAAAATATGTTTATCGTTTTTATTGGACCGTATCAAGCTGGACATCTAATGTATTAATAGTACATGATTTAGCAACAACCGGAGATAATACATATTATGCTTGGAAATTAGCAATTTCCTCGAATGGTAATACAATTGTTTTCAGCGATTATTATAACTCTGAAATGAAGATTCTTAGTCAGCCTATGGGTGCGGTATACCGTTTTTACTGGACCGGGAGTAGTTGGACGACAAATAAAATATTCCCATATGATCCTTCGATGACTATGTTCGGTTACGGTGTCGCATGCAGTCCCGAGGGTAAAACAATATGGGTGAAGGGCGATAAGATATACAAATTCACCTCGGAGTGGTAGGAGCTTATTTCCCGTGCACGCGGATGAACCTGACGTATAAAAAATCCGCATCCAGGATATGCCGCACCCATTCATGGGTCAGAAAATAGGTGAATTTATCAGTATTGGCCTCAAGTGAATTCTCCATAAAATACTTCAGGCGTTCTTTGATCTCAAGGTGCTTTTTCTGATGATTCTCGAGGTCGGGATATCCGTGCGAACGCATATACTCTTCTTCGTCCATAAAATGGTTCATTGAATAACTCAGGAAGAACGCGATATGCTTCTTGATAACCGATTCATCAATTCCCTGTTCGACCTCTTCAAGTATCTTATTGCATTCCTTAAGAATCGCCTGATGCTGGATGTCGATCGGCGCGATACCTGTCTCTAATTGTTTATTCCAGATATATTTATCCAAGGCAAACTCCTGATTTTGCTCGGGGTTGTCATTGAGGTATAAGCGGTGGGTAATCGGAGAGGGAGGGATTCGAACCCTCGGTACCATAAAGGTACAACACCTTAGCAGGGTGCCCCGTTCGGCCACTCCGGCACCTCTCCATAGATTAGATGAATATTATAACACTGCTGGCGCGAAAACGCAAATTAGTCGACGTTGCGAACGGAACCCAGTCCTGTGATTTGCTGAATCACATCGGGTTTGCCTTTATAGAGCACGTTGCCGAGCCCGGTAAGCTGAATATTCAGGGTTTTTACCGCATTCACCTGACATTCGCCGGCCCCGAGGAGAGAGCAAAATACCGTATTCGCAGTTAATTCGAATGCGTCGACTTTTCCTATACCGGTGTGCATTATTTTGAGGACATCGGTCGTACCCTTGAGGTAAATATTTCCAGCGCCGCGGATCTCGGTATCGATGGTCTTAGATTTTGTATATACTTCCATAATACCTGTACCCGTCATGATTATCCGGAGGTACTCGGAATTAAACTGATTTGCCATTACGACCTTACCCGCGCCCATTAACCGAAGCTCGTCGATGTTTTCCATCATAATCTCAATCTCGACATGCTCGCCTAATACATTGATGATATCCTTAAATCCTATCTGGAGCGAATCTCCCTGAACCTGTGTTTCGATATCCTTGATGATCGATGCCTGGGCTTTTACTGTAATAAAATCGCTTTTTCCCTTCTTTATCGTGACTATCCCCAAACCGTTGAATGAAACACTTTTAAAGCCGGAAATTTGACGTTTTTCGGTAATAATTTCGGGTTTTAAATTTCCTGAAGAGTTGGTCTGATCGGACGACGAGTTGGTACAGCCGGTATAGAAGAGGCCGAGAGTAAGAGTGAAGAGCAATATAATGAACTTCATGTAACCTCCTTATCTGCTGTTCTTGAGGATACTTTTATAAAAATCATCCGATCCTTCATTCATTTTGTAATGCATATAGGTAGCGATTTTTCGCATCTCGCGTTCTTCGACATTCTCGAACTGAAAACCCGCCACACTTTCGCGTTTTCCCATCAGCCGGGCAATAGTCTTTATCTCAAGTCCGCGCATCTGCAATAATACGGGGTCGTAGATATGATTGGAAAGAAGCATGCTCGCCTCGATGGAATCGTAGAATTGAATAGCGGCACCGCCTGCGCTGATATCGATTAATCCGCCGCGAATAAATTTTCCCGCATCGCGAAGATATACCGCTCCTACCGCGTTTTCGATATTGGACGGCTGTACCCGCACATGCGCACGCCGTTCCGGAGCGCGAAGCGAGAATTTTATTATATTCTGGATAATATTTTCGGCTATAACGGATGGGGACGGCGAATACTCGATCAGCGCGGTTATCCCGAGGGACATCATGCTCATCAGTTCCTTGGGTTTTAGGTTCTGATGGAACATGAGAAAAATGTTGATATCCGGGCTTACTTCCTTAACACTTTTTAGAAAATCTATATCGGGAGATTCGGTTAACAGCAGATTTACGTCGTTGACTGTCTTCAGAACTGTAATTACATCGTCCTTAGTTTTCATTTCCAACGGTTCGACACCCTTCGGGATTAACTCGATGGCCAACTGAAGCGTATAGCTTTCAGCATAGGTGTAAACGACAATTTTCACCCGGAGACTCCTTTTTACATGTGAACAATTATACCGGATTGCTATGGATTGTCAAGTATCTGTCGGGGTATCAAGAATAACTTGATTATTTCCGATATGAATGATAACTTATACTAGAGTAAATTCGGGGAGGTTGTGTATGAAACGTCTTATTTGGGTTTTTCTATTATTTATTCCATTCCACACCGGGTTTTCCGCATCCATTATGTTTCCCGAATTCTGGTTTTATACCGAGGCAAATCTCGGCGGTGAGATAAAAACATCCTATAAAATTGATATGCTGATCGATACCGGCCTGAAATATGGGGTAAAGCTCGGCTTCGGATTGAAGAATTATCATATTTCCACCATCAACTCGAATATGCTTTTTCTCGATTCTATCAGACTTTACACAACCCCGTTTGATCTGTTTAGTCTCGGTTTATTTATAGGGAAGAATCAAACTCTCGGTTATACCCCGATCGGTTATCAGGGTTTTCAGTTTCATAATCAGACCAATAAGGAGTATATCGGTTATAAGGAAATCCGCGGCTCCGGCATAGAAATTTTCCGTTCCTTTTGGGACGATATATTCGAACCGCATATTCTGATCTATTCCGCCCCGTCCATCGTTTCACCCGGTACAAACCAGCTGAACTTCGATACAATAATCCGTCTGAAAATGGACAATTACAGGTTTGAATTCTACGGAGGGCTGGGACTGGTGAATTCCGTGTGGACTAAGCATTTCGGCGCGCTCTTCGAAACATTATTCAATAAACTCGACTTCATGATCAGCCTTTATTCTCCGGACTCGAGGTTTACGGATATCATCTTCTTTGATGCCCTTTATGTCTGTGTGACAGAACACCTGATATCCGGCTCGTTCGAGCAGACCCTGTCGCTTTTTTCACGCCCGTCTTATTATAACGAGTATAAAGAAAACACCACCGGGGATTTGGACGTCTATCTTGCTCTGGGTTTGAAGTTCGAGGGTTTCGGTTTCGGGGTGGAAAACTCTTTGCTTTTTTCGGATAATTACGCTCTCACCGACAGACCCGGTGTGTATGTTTATTTTGTCCTGAACAGCCTGAAGTATAAACTCGGATTCCAGTATGCGATAAAGCTTACTCCGACCGATACGAGGCCTCTGCCGTATGTTAACGATGCGTCCATTTTCATCATGATAAACGGACAATTATAAAATAATTTTCCCGGACATTACATTTTTTTGATATTAATGCAGTTCGCCCATAAAATGTATGCATAGCTTTTTAAGGACATGATAGTGGACAACTCGTTAATAAACTCATTGATCCCTTCCGGCGAGAAAGTAATTTTTTACTGTCTGCAATTATATAATAAAAGATTGCCGCGTAAAAACGGGGTTTCCGTTACTGATGAAGTGCAGACTGCTTTTCAGGAACTTGTCCGGAATATTACCAATTCCCTGGTATCTACGAAAACCCGGAAAGCTAAAAAGGTCCGCCTGGAAAAGTTCCCGGCCGATTTTATTATTTTAGGAAATATCCTCAAAGAAGCGCTCTGGATATACTTCAAGGAATTATCGGAGGATATTCAAAAAGTTTCTGAAAGTTACATACTCTGCGGGAAACTGATCGACCGGTGGTATGAATCGTATTCTAAAAATATCGCCTCGCAAACTGATTCGCCAACCCGAAAATCCATAAAACGCGACAGAACATCGCTCTTTAGGGAAGCCTTCGAGAACGGCGGCTCTCCGATGCTGATCATCGACGCGCAGTCATATAGAATAATTGACGCCAATAACGAAGCGGCCATCTTCCTAGAAAAAAACCGTGAAGAAATCCTCAGCAGTGTTGAGGCGAAAACCCTTTTCTGTCTGTCGGATAACAAAATAAAAAATCAGATAAACGCAGCTTTGAAAACCGGCCACACCCAGATCCCTGAAACCCCGCTCATGGGAAAGAACGGTACTGTACGGTATATGGAAACCGGTTTATCAGCGGTAGAGGAGAACGGGCGGGATTTGATCTATGTCTCATTGAAGGATATTACGGCAGCAATAAAAAAGTATAATGATCTGAAGGAGAGCGAGACCCGGTTCAGGCAGGCGCTCGAGGCTACCGATGAAGGTCTTTTCGAGGTGAATTTTATATCGGAATCCTTATTTGTCAGCCCGAAATTCTACCAGATACTGGGATATAAGCCGGATGAAATATCTCCATCGATGAAAGATGCAATGGCGCTTGTTTATCCGCAGGATACGGAAAAAGTTAATGCAATATTGGATGAATTATCACGCGGAAAGAATCATTCTATTCTGGAATGCCGTGTCAAGCATAAACACGGCGAATGGATATGGGTATGTGCGAAGGGTAGGGTCATCAAACGGGATAAGCAGGGCAGGATTGTAAGCTATCTCGGCATTATGCGGGATATCACCCATGAAAAGAAAGTAAGGGACGAACTGAAACTGAGCAGCGACTTATTGAATCAGGTCTTTTCAGCGATCCCGTTTCCGGTTATTTATCTGGACCGTGAGTTCAGGATCACACAGGCAAACAGGATTGTTTCCGAATACTGGAACACCGGAAACAGAACGATTACCGGGCTGCCGATCTCCGAATTTATTGAGGATAGGGAATTAAATTCTATCTTTCAATACTCCTCCAATTCAAGGAGACCGTATTTCGGTTATGGTGAAAACCGGAAATTTACTAGAAATAAAAAAAATGCGCCGGAGTATTGGGATTGGAGTTTCTGGCCGGTATTTGATAAGAATGATACGATAAACGGTTATCTTTTATACTTTATAGATGTCACCGACCGGTTTCGTTCGGAAAACGAATTATTGGAAAGCCGTAAGCGATTCAACGAGCTGGCGGAAAGCATCACCGAGATCTTTTTCGTGCTGGATGATGATTTAAAGATCCTTATATGGAATCAGGCATGTGAAAAATTTTTCCGAATTAAAGCGTCGCATGCAGTCGGGATTTCGATCGTTAAGGTACTACTAAGATACTGGGATCAAAATTTCTTTGATGGACTTCTGAAAGGCATTCGAAATGGGGTGTTTTTCTCCAAAACTGTCAGTTTATTGCTCGATAATGAAAAGTTTACGCTGGAAATGGATGTTTACCCCAGTATGGACGAGCATTTTATTTTTATGCGCAATATATCGGAAAAGATTAAAGTCATGGATGAATTACTGGTAACAAACCGTTCTCTTGTCATCATGAGCGAGACATCTCAGGCGATAGCGTACTATCAGGACGAGAAGGTGCTGCTTGAGCAGATATGCAGGGTTTTCACGGGTCATGGTACTTACCGAATGGCTTGGATAGGAATTATACCCGACGAGGGCGACCAGGAACTGAGAATTATCGCACAAAACGGCGACGAATCGGGATTAATGAAGCTGATCCAGATTGCATTAAGTTTTCATGACGATCCGGCGTTTCAGGCGCTTCAGGAGCAAAAAGCGATAGTGATCGACGATTTACTGTTTCACCCGGATATTGTAAGATGGAGGAACGCGGCCCATTACCGAGGACTGTCGTCATGTATCTATGTGCCGTTGATTTCCGAGAATACGAAAGTCGGGCTGATAGCCATTTATTCATCCGAGAAGGGTACTTTTACATGGGAGGAAATCGGGCTGATCGAAGAAGTCGCAAAGAATGTCGCAAACGGGATACTGTCGATCCGTCTCCGGGGCATCAGGGAAAAACTCGCATTCGCGCTCGAGGAATCGGAAAAGAAATACCGTATGTTTATCAATCAGGCTGTGGACGCAATACTGATCTATAATACCGAGGGGCAGCTGCTGGAAATCAATAAGAAGACGGAGGAATTATTAGGTGAAAACTTTTTACATTTAAGCCGAGTCAATCTTTTGAATCTTTCTTATTCCGATAAAAACTCGGGATTCTTCAACGAACTCGCATTTTTCTACCGTAAAATAGAATCCAGCGAGTACTCGGAGGGTGTAATCAAAGAATCCAAATGGACTAAAAATAATCACAGTCTTTATTTCGATATCAATCTGAATTCCATCAGGTATGCGGATAAGGAGTATATAAAAATCACCCTGCGCGATGTTACCGAACGGAATGAGGCTGAGAGAAAAATACAGGATTACCAGTTGAGACTGCGCGATCTCAGTCATGCGCTTGCGCTGACCGAGGAACGCGAGAGGCGGCGATTGGCGACCGAACTGCATGATTCGATTGTTCAGAATCTCGCTATTTCAAAAATTACACTGAGTGTGATGAAAAAGCAGATGGAGGGATCTCCCGCGATGGAATCCCTGCTGAAGGTCTATCAGTTGATCGACGAATCCATTCAGACCTCGCGCAGCCTGGTATTCGAACTCAGCCCGCCGATATTATATGAGTTCGGCCTGATTTCAGGATTGGAATGGTTAGCCGAACAGTTGGAGAAAAAATACCGCGTAAAAACCCGGATCGAGAAAAATGTGGAAATTCTGAATATATCGCAGGATATCAGCATCGCGCTTTTCCAGATCGTACGCGAATTGCTGATGAATGTCGCGAAACATTCCGGCACTATGAAGGCAAAACTATCGATCAGGGTGGATAGACCTGATCTTCTTGAAATAACGGTCGAGGATGAGGGAAAGGGATTCAAACTGCAGGAAATCGATAAAAGTTCCGATAATTTAGCCGGGTTCGGATTATTCAGTATCCGGGAGAGATTGGGGATAATTGACGGCGCAATGGAAATTAGCACAGATCCCGGCAAGGGTACTGTGGTGAAATTGAATATTCCGCTGGAAGAGAGAAAAACTGGGGGTCAGCATGAAAATAAAAATCGCGCTCGCGGATGATCATTCGATTGTCAGAAAAGGCATCAGGTCGCTTCTGGAGAACGAGTCGGATATCGAGGTGATCGGAGAGGCTGGAAACGGCTACGAGGCTATCGAACTGGTAAAAAAACATTCTCCGAACCTGATCATCATGGATATTTCAATGCCGGACTTAAACGGTATGGAAGCGACGCGCATGATAACCGGCGAACATCCCGGTACATATATCATAGCATTATCGATGCATCATGATAAGCGCTTTATAGCCAATATGCTGGAGAGCGGCGCAAAGGGGTTTCTATTGAAGGACTGTGCCGCCGAAGAACTGATCGAGGCTGTCAGAACAGTTATGTCGGGAAAGACCTTCCTGAGTAAATCGATTACCGACGTGGTGGTCGGGGATTATGTAGAACAGTTAAGAAAGAAGGAACAGACTCTTTATCAGATTCTTTCTCCGCGCGAACGGGAGGTTTTACAGTTACTGGTCGAGGGAAAAACGACCAAGGAAATTGCGGCGCAGCTCTTTCTCAGCGTAAAGACTGTTGAAACCCACCGTCAGCAGATCATGACCAAACTCGGTACGCATAGTATCGCGGAACTTACCAAACTCGCCATCCGTGAAGGATTGACTTCGCTCGAATAGCAAATCAGGTATTTCGACGTTAAAAATCAGGTTTTTACTGATGTTATTCCCGATTGTTTTTATGTATAATAATGCATAAAGAATATGAGGAATCTATGGCAGAAAAAATCCGGGTAATCATTGCCGACGACCATAGAATGGTGCGAAAATCCATTATCGAATTCCTGAAAAACGAGAGCGATATTGAAATAGTCGGCGAAGCGGCGGATGGAAAGGAAACCTATCAGGAAGCCGGTGTGCTCAATCCCGATGTCATAGTGATGGATATTTCGATGCCGAAGATGAACGGTATCGAAGCGTCAAGAGAAATCACGAAGGATTTTCCGCAGATACACATTGTCGCGTTTTCCATGTATGCCGACAAGCAGATTATTAAGAAGGCTTTGGCGGCCGGCGCCTCGGGATTTGTCCCGAAGGATTCTTCCATCGATTGTCTCATCGAGGCAATTCACAGCGCGAAGGAAGGCAGGATTTATCTCGGCGGGGAAATATCAAAAATGATGGAAGACGAAGTGATTGACAATGACAGAATTGTTTCCATACATGAAACCGAGTCGATCTCCGATATGGAGAGGACTGTTCTCCGGATGCTGGCGGATAAGTGTACGGTTGACAGTATTTCTGAGAAACTTAACATACCGGTCGACGATCTGCGGAAACAGCTTGTGCAGATAATGAAAAGGTTCGAGATTAAAAGCCTGAGTGAATTAATAGAATATGCGATGTGGGAAAGAATCACAGTTTAATCAGGTTTTTCGAAATAAAAAATCAGGGATTCCCTGATTGATTGATAGACAAAAATGCATTATATTATATAAGTTGTAAATTGAAATCCCCCCTTTCTTCTATAGAAACCGGCAGTGCAAGGAGAAATCCGCGACTGCCGGTTAATTTTTTTTTCGAATAAAAGCCGCTCGTGGCTATATCCATAAAAGATATAAAAAAAAGCCGCTTGTGGCTTTATCCATAAAAGATATAAAAAAAAGCCGCCTGTGGCTTTATCCATAAAAGATATAAAAAAAGCCGCCTGTGGCTTTATCCGTAATAGACATAAAAAAAGCCGCGAATACTTTCGTATTCACGGCATCGGATGTACCCCTTAGGGGAATCGAACCCCTGCTGCAGGGATGAAAACCCTGTGTCCTAACCACTAGACGAAAGGGGCATTTACGTCTCAATCATTTTCGAGCAATTATTATATCAGAATTTCCCGAAAAAGTCAAAATATTTCATTAACGTCTTTTTTCCAGATGCCGTACCAACGAATCCCGCATCACGTTCTCCGGAGCCTTTACCCCGGTCCATAGCTCGAATTGTTTGACTCCCTGGTATAACAGCATGTCTATACCGTACACTGTCCGGCATCCCTTTTCCGCCGCGTACCTCAGCAATAAGGTTTCATGCGGATGGTACACGATATCCATGACGGTAATTCCGCTGGGGATCTGTTCCTTAACGAGCGGGGAAACCTCCGTATTCGGATGCATTCCGAGAGGGGTGGAATTAATGATAATATCGGGCGAATCGGCGGTCTCGTCCCATATCGCCAAGCGGGCTGCCTCGATGATATTCTCAGAAATTCCCAGATGAGCGGTCAGCGATTTCCGCAGGAGATGGGCCGCCTCGATATCGTCGTCCCGGACGGCGATTTTTAATTTCGCGGGTTTATCGAAATAGAAGAGTGCGAACGCAATCGCGCGCGCGGCGCCTCCCGATCCGAGAAGGGTGATATTCTTCCCCGTAATCTCCGTCGCTTCCGTCAGCGCGCGGTAGAAACCGAACGCGTCGGTATTCGTCCCGGAGAGCCGTCCGTCATGGTTCATTACGGTATTCACCGAGCCGATCATCGCCGCGATATCCTCGATCTCGTCAAGGTACTGCATCACATCGATCTTGTAAGGGATGGTTACGCTCGCGCCGCGGATATTCAGCGCGCGGATACCGTTGACAGCCCCTTCAAGGTCGGTAACCTCGAAAGCAGTGTACACCGAGTTCAATCCGGCTTCCTCAAACGCGCGGTTCTGCATGATGGGCGAGAACGAGTGGCGCACCGGTTTCCCGATGATGCAGTAGGTATATGTCAGCGCATCGATCATTCGTTTCCCCTGCCGGGAGACGGTTTCTCCGCTTCGATCCGCGCGATCTTCTCGATCCGTTTATCGTGACGTCCGCCTTCGTAATCGGTGGAAAACCATAGATCGAGATAAGATTTCATTTCATCGATAGTACGCCTGCGTCCCGCGAGCACGATGATGTTGGCGTCGTTATGCCTGCGGGAAAACTCTGCCGAATACTCGTCAAGCACGAGTGCGGCTCGAATCCCGGGGATTTTATTTGCGACAATCGACGCGCCGATGCCGGAGCCGCACATGACAACCCCGCGTTCGCACTCCCCGTCAGCCACAGCGCGCGCGGCGGGTGCGATGGTATCGGGATAGTCCATACTGTCGGGGGTGTATGTGCCGAAATCCTCGACCGTATGACCGTGTTCCATCAGGTATAACTTGACCTGTTCCTTCATCTCGAACGCGGCGTGGTCGGAAGCGAGAGCGACCTTCATTTATCATTCCTTAATATTTTTAGTTCAATAATATAACATTTTAGGGCGGTTTTGGCAAGGTGCTGCGCACACTAATTCCGTTTATCAGAGTGATAAAAAGGCCGCCCTCACGGACTGGTTGATAAAAATGATTGTCGTTCGAGGCATTGGACGAAGCAATCTGTTTCAATACTATCCATGCATAAAGCAGACTGCTTTGCCGCGATGCGTCCCCCGGCGACAGTAACACTTTGTCATCAACCCATCCCGGAAGGCCGTATTTTTACTGATAGGTTATCAACAAACGGTTATGGTGAGCCGTTCGAAGCATGCCGAAACGTTACTTCGCTCCCGCCTTTTTCAGCTTATCGATGATCGAGAGATAGATCGAGCTTTTTGTCTTATCGTCCTTGTACATGGTCGCGCGCTGGAGCGGGGTAAACGTTTTCCCGGTGATCTCGAATTTCCCGTTCACATCGACATTGTTCTTCAGGAGCAGGTCGACGATATCGCTGTTGCCTTTTTCGACGGCATAACCGAGCGGGGTGCATCCGCTTTTTGCGACCTGATTGACATTCGCGCCCTTCGATATCAGGAAGTCGGTCATTGTGACGCTTTCGTTGACTATAGCGAACGTGAGCGGGGTATGCTTCCAATAGCATTCCTTATTGACATCCGCTCCGCTTTCGACAAGCGTCTTCATCAGGTCGGGATTTTTCTTTTCAATAGCATAACCCAGAGGGGTCTTATCGCCCATCGATTTATCGTTGATATTTGCGCCGTTCTGGATCAGCGTCTTCAGCAATGCGGTGTTGCCTTTTTCAAGCACCAAACCCAATGCGTTATAGTCGACATTGTTGTTTTGAAATTTCACGCTTAGATCGGCGTCTTTCGAGAGCAGAAGGTTCAGGAGCGCAGAATTGCCCTTGTCGATCGCATAGCTCACGGGGGTATATTCGCGGTCGCCGATCAGGAACACGCCGTTGATACTCGCGCCCTTCGAAAGCAGAAGATTGACTATTTCGATATTCCCCCTCTCGATAGCGAAACCGAGGGGAGTATACTCGTTGTTCCCGAATTTAAACTTCGCGCTCAGGTTGACTTTTTTCTCGATCAGCGCGTCCAATAACGCGGAATTGCCTTTATCGAGCGCGTACCCTATCGGGGTGTATTCCTTATCGCCGATCTTGAACATCGCATTAATGTCCGCGCCCTGGTCGATGAGTATCCCGAGCATATTCTTATCGCCCTTCTCGATAGCGTATCCCAGAGGGGTGTACTCCTTTCCGCCGAATTGGAACTTGGTATCTCCCGACGCGCCCTTAGATATCAACAGCGCGATCATGTCTGTTTTACCCTTTTCCATCGCATAGGCGAGCGGAGTGTATTCCATCTCGCCGATCTTGAATCTGCTGTTCAGGTCCGCTTTATTGTCGAGAAGGGATTTCATCAGGTCGATATTATCCTTAACCATCGCATAGCCGAGGGGGGTGATTTCCTTCTGATTCATTACCGCCTTTATATTTACGTCAGCGCCTTTGGCAGTCAGTTTTTTCATCAGCTCGATATTATCCTTCATAATTGCGAACCCGAGTGCGGAATAGGGCTTGCCCTGCGATTCGAACTTCAAGGAGGGATTCGCGCCTTTATCGATTAATAAATTGAACATGTCGACATTGTCCCTGACGATCGCATAACCGAGCGGGGTGAACGGTTCTCCCTGATAAGTAAATTTCGCATTGACGTCGCCGCCGTTTTCGAGCAGATAGGTCACGACATTCATATTTCCGATCACCATCGCAAAACTGAACGGATCGTAGGTACTCCCGGCAAGGTTGATCTTCGCCTTCATATCCGCGCCTTTCCCGATCAGGTATTTGATGATTTCAAGGTTTCCTTTCTGTATCGTGAAAATAAGCGGAGTGTATCCGGTCGAGTTCAGGGTAAACCCGCCGTTGACATCCGCCCCGCTGTCGGCCAGTTTCTTTATCATATCGAGGTTCTCGCGCTCGATAGCGTAATAGAGCGGGGTCTTGCCGTTATGTTCGACATTAACGTCCACATTTCCTGTTGCTATGATCAGGGTGAACACGTCATAGTAGTCGCGTTCCATCGCCATAGCGAGAATCTCTCCGACCTTCTGGTTGTCCACCATTCCTAGCCCGATGATATATGAAAGGATATTGGTGCTTTCCATGATGACGGCTTTCTCGAGGTATGCTTCGCCGCTTTCGCCGGACTTGATCTTTGTTATCAGTATATTGACATCGTCCTCGAGTACGAAATCGGAATTCTTAACCTTCAACTGCTTATTTTTAGGCTGAATTTGGTTATATTTCAGGAGGGTACGGATGATCTTGATCCGTTTCCATTCTTCCATCTCGGGGGGAGCGTCTTTTGCATCGTTGTCGTTATTCCAGAGCAGGTAAGAGAACTCGATGGGGTTGAGGGACAGTTTCTTTGTCGACGGTTTTCCGCCGGCCTTGGAGTACACCTGCATGCTGACGGTAATTTTATTCTTAAGCGTCGCGCCCTTCGAGAGTAGGGATTCCGCCGCTTTAGCGTCGGCGGCGATAGCGAAATCGAGCGGAGTGACTAAAAGCGGCGTATTGACCGACACCTCTTTAATGACAATTCCGCTGATATCGGGGATACTATCTCCGAACAGCGAAAGATCGTCCAGTTTCGTACCGACGGGATATTTCGACGGGTCGAAATCGCCGCGGTATACATATACCTTACTCTGCTTGGACGCGCCTTCCTTGTAATCGACAGTCACCGTATAGTAGGGATTCATCTGCACTGGAGTTTTTATCTTTGCGTCGGCGGACACTCCCTTCTGTCCCATCAGGAGTTGGATCATCGGGATATCCTGATTCTGTACGGCGAGATGAAGGGGAGTAACCCCGGCCGAATCGGGGGTATTGGCCGCGGCTCCAAGCTGGAGCAGGTAGCGTACCATATCGATCTTTTTTGCCTTGACCGCCTGATACAGCGGAGTGGTTTTATCTTCCGCCGCAAAGTTGACAAGTTTCTTCTGCTCGGAGGCTTTGGGAACAAGCGACAGAAGGAAATTTGCCGCGCTCTGATCCCAGTTGATCGCTATATAATGCATCGCAGTCAGGCCTTTTTCCTTCAGGTAGATGTCGGCTTTATTTAAAACGAGGTAATCGAGAAGGGGCTGAGACCATTGTTTCCCGTTAGCAAAGTAGTATGCAAGAACGGGTTGTTTTTTTATGTCGAATCCAACTTTCTCTACATAATTTTTGACTGTCGGCAGGTCGTTATTTGTAAGCGCCTCCCATATATCCACGGCGGCTAACGGTTTAACCGCGGCAAATATTAGGGTACACGCTACAAGAGCACTGAATTTTTTCATTTAATTCCTCCGGAATCATGTTATAATATTACAAATTTCACTGGCTTATGCTAACATAAAATGTATGGATTAGCAAAAATCTTTGATAGATTTCCCAGATATATTTTTCGGAAAAATATATGCAGAGATTAAACTGAAGGCGAAGGAGAAAGACTCATGATGATCAGGAAAGCGGAATTGCACGATATTCCCGAAATGGTTGAACTTCTGGGCGAACTTTTCTCGATCGAAAAGGACTTTCGGTTCGACCGTGATAATCACGAGCGGGGGTTGAGAATGATGATAGAGAATCCGGACGGGCGAATTATCATGACCGCGCTGGACAACGGTCGTATCATCGGGATTTGTTCCGGTCAGTTGAGCGTTTCCACAGTAGAGGGTGGATGGTCGCTGTGGATCGAGGATCTGATTGTCACGGCGGGGTACCGCGGAAAAGGGATCGGCAGCGAGCTGATTCGCTCGGTCGCAGGATGGGGGAAAGCGAACGGCGCGGTACGTTTACAACTTCTTGCCGACCGGGATAATCTATCCGCGCTGGAGTTTTACAAACGGGGGGGATGGGTAACGGGAAATATGATCTGCCTGCGAAAAAAGGAGTTCTAAGATATGCGAATCAATCATATAGCGTTATGGACAACCGATATCGAGAAAATGAAGGGATTTTATATCCGTTTCTTCGGCGCGGGGGTATCGGCTAAGTATATCAATCCCCAAACAGGGTTCGAGTCCTATTTTTTACTATTCGACGGCGACACCCGTCTGGAAATAATGACCAAGCCGGGAGTGACGGACGGACAAAAGGATGCATTACATGCGGGGTATGCGCATATAGCCTTATCGCTGGGGGAACCATGGCTTGTGGACGGAAAGACCGAGGAACTGAGGAATGCGGGATATGAAGTGCTGGACGGGCCGAGGATGACCGGGGACGGATATTACGAGGCGGTTATCGCCGACCCGGACGGGAACAGGGTAGAATTGACGGAGTGATGATCACACAGGTCAGTCATCGGGATTGAAAAAGCCCTTATAATGCTTTTCCGCGCATTCCGGGCAAAAGCTATGAGAAAACTGTGTTTCCGAATGCTCAGATATGTATTTCTCGATCGGAACCCATTGATCGCCGATCCGGATTTTTTTACAGAAAGAACAGACCGGAAGAAATCCCTCCAGGTATTTGATACGGTTCAGGAACTGATTGATGAAAACTATTGAGCTGATCCAAAGTATGATAATCATAGAGCTTTCGAAAAGGCTTTCGATCCAGTTGATGGGGGTCTTTTCCGCACCGAACAGATAATGAGGTATGTCGAATATTTCATCGAGCCAAATCAGCGATATAACAATAAAAAACGCAACCGACGCGAAAATAGCAATCTGTGTTTTTATATGTCTTTTCGTAATCATTGTATGACAATGCTTCATGGAAACCCCTTTTCTTACATATGATAACATATAAAACAACTTTTTTCAACAAGGTATTTTGATAAAATATATGGAATTTGTAAAGTATTTACGTGAAATATATTTATTTTTTTTCATTTGACGATGCATTCCAAACATACTATTATATAAATAGAAATATACCATACCAAGGAGGCATCCATGGGCGAAAATAGAAATAAAGTCTATGACTTTTCGGCGAAAACCATCACCGGTGAAAATGTTGACCTGTCTGCGTACAAGGGTAAGGTGCTGATGATTGTCAATACCGCGAGTCTCTGCGGGTTTACACCGCAATATGCCGGATTGCAGGAACTATATAAAAAGTACCGTTCCGACGGCCTCGAGATACTTGGTTTCCCGTCCGACCAGTTCGCCCATCAGGAGCCGGGTACCGATGCGGAGATACTCAGATTCACTCAAGAAAAGTATGGGGTGGAATTCCAGATGTTCTCCAAGATCGAAGTAAACGGCGAGGGCGCGCATCCGCTATATCAATGGCTTACCACTACCGCGCGGGGATTTATGGGGACAAAGGCGATCAAATGGAATTTTACCAAGTTCCTGTTCGACCGCGGCGGGAATTTTATCAAACGATACTCGCCCAAGACCGACCCGTCGGCGATAGAAAAGGATATAATTGCACTGCTGGGGAAATAACCGTTACGGCAGAGTGGCCTGAATTGCCGCACGGACTGATAACAACAATCAACACGGGCTAAATCATAATACAGAATAGTAGTTTCATATCGGGGTTAGCTGTCACGCAGTGACCC
>JAGVBZ010000046.1 GCA_020059465.1 Brevinematales bacterium | reverse complement strand
TTTATTGGATGTTATTTGCTAAGTGACCCTTCGACAGGCAACTCCCGCTTCCAATGGGACAAATAGAGTATTGGAACAACCGTTCGGAAGGCCCTGTTATTCACTGCATACTTGTCAGTTGTCACTTTTTAATTGTGACTTAGTTATACTGGAATTCCTTCGCGATCACTTCGATCCACTCAAGCGCACGTTTTCCGTACGCGGTTTCGGGGTAATGGTCGCGGACTTCCATGAAGGCCTTGTACGATTCGGTTTTCTTCCCGGTCTCGTAGTAGATCTGCCCCTCGAGGAAGAGCGCCGCGGGATCGCATTCGGGATTGCTGTTGGCGAGAATTTTATCGATAATATAGATCGAATTGGCGAAATTCTTACTGATATAGTATATATCCGCGATTTCATAGAGAGCGCGGTCGGCGAACATATTCCCCGGGAACTTGTTGACCGTCTTGTATAAGTAGGTCAGAGCGCGGTCGTACATTTTCGCCTCTTTCAGCGTACGGGCGTAATAGAAGCACTGTTTCAGGTATTTCTCGACTACCTTATCGTAGTTCTTTCCCGCCGCGTAATAATTGAAATAGTTCTCGTACTCCTGGAGCGCGTCGGAATATATCCCCTGCGCGATAAACACCGCGGCGGGGCCTAAGATCGCGTCCTCGCCCACCGTGTTCTTGAAGAATTTCACCGCGTTGGAATAATCGCCCTTATAGAGATAGGCATAGCCGAGATACGCGGCAATCTCCGGCTTGGTACCCTTATCCGCTTTAAGGTAGGCGTTCTCGAGATAATCGACGGTGACCGGGTCGTACTTTTCGACCTCGCGGAGTATCTTGCCCAATACGATGACCGCCTCGACAAACTCCAATGGGGTGACGTTTTTGGAAGTCACGACCTTTTCGACATACTTTCTCGCGCCGTCATAATCCTTTTTCAGGTAAAGTAGGTCCGCGCCGTAGGTGATCGCCGCATTCAGGTGCTTCGATTCGGGATAGTCGACTATCATATGAGTGACCAGATCGATGCATAACGGATAATCGCCGACCTCATAGGATACCTTTATTTTCTGGAATACCTTCTCGTCGTCGAGCGGCTTCTGGAAAAACAGGAAGTATGAAAGTATCCCGATGATGGCTAATAAAAAGAAGACGATTATAAAACCGAATACGTTTTCCGAACGCGCCATTACTGCTCTCCCATTCTCTGTAATGTCAGACTCATCCAAACATCGCCGAGCTTCTTATCGTACTGCCGGAGCTTAGCGAAATAATTCAGCGCCTGCTTGTAATTCGACATCTCGTAATACGATTTGCCCAGATAGAACAAGACGACGCTCTTATTGGAAGAATCGGCAGATTCCAACGCTTTTTTTAGATATTCTATCGCGATATTATAATTATTTTTTTTGTAATACTTTATCCCCAGCCCGAAATAGTCGACACTGACCGTCGGGGGCGCTTTTGCGGGCTTTTTTACCTCGGTGATGAAATCGTCATTCGCCCATTCGGTAATCGGCGTCTTTTTCTGAGTTTTTACCGCGGGGACAAACTCCTCGGTCACAATGAAATACTCCGGTTTCTTTTTATCGGGTATAATTTTTATACTATTGGTTTTTTCCGGCTGGGGCGGGATGATATAATTCGTATCGTCGTCGTACTCTTCGTGCACGATCAGGTTGGTGGTTATCAGCAGTACATTCGTCTTTTTCTGTACGGACGGTTTATCCGGATCAACAACCGTCACCCACTCGTCGGGATGATTCAGTTTCGGTTTATTTTTATTCGTCTTTGTCAACGGCTGTACGATCTCGATGTTTTCGTTCTCCATCTCGGCGTCCAGTTCCTGGCTCAGCAGATCCTGTTCGATCTTTTCCACCTTATTCGTCTTGACTGCGGGCTTGATTTTTAACATATTTGTCTTCTTTTCGATAACAGGTTTCACAGGCTTCTCGGGAGTTTTCACGTCTATGGTAACCGTGTTATTCTTTAACGGCTGGACTAACGGGGTTTTATCCGGTACGGGCAGTTTGATGACATTCGTGGTGACCACTTCCTTAATCACCGGTACGTTGATTTCCGCGCCGTCGTAAATAAGCGGGTTGACGGTCGCGTTCTTCCCGGGTACGATCTCGTTCTTCCCCTGCAGAACGACCGCGTAATAATAGGGCGCGCCGAATTTCAGGTTGTAATCCTCAAAATGGAACTCGTTCTCGAGCTGGGCGTACGGAACAGTACCGCTGACCTGTCCCCAGTTTTTTATGGGGGTTGTCGAACGGTATAGATTGAACATGAAATCCTGCGACCCGATGAAATTCAACTCCCAGAACAGAAGAATCATGCTGTCGGATTTTTTAGCGTTTATCTTCTGGATATAGAAATCGCTGACCTGCGGAGCGATGATGATATTAGTGACTTTCTTTTCGGGCTGCTTTACCGGTTCGGGCTTGATAATTACCACGGGCACCGAGTTATAATTCTCGCTCTTCTTAAAATCAGCCGTCTCATACTTGTCCTTCTTCGGCAGTACCGCGTAATAGTAGTCCCCGGGTTCGTCGATACGGTCGAAGTAGGACGGCATTTTGTAATTATTCTTTACCTGACCGCCCTCGGCTTCCAGCACTGCGATCACCTTTGAGTAGTTCAGGATACCCGGCGACGATACCGGCTGGATATTATTCCGGTAGATTACAAACTGCTGCTTCTTGACCGAGCAAAGCCAGTCCAGTTTCACCCTGTTAGTATTATATACTAACATCGAAATCCCGCTGATCTCGACTTTAGGTTCCGGCGGCTTCACTGTCAATGCGTTTGTCGGGATTACGACAGTCACCGGAAAGATCGTCAGGTTTATTCCGATAATCAGATCGTCCAAAGTGACTTGTTTAAGCTCCGGAAGGATTAGATAGTAATAATCCCCCGATTTATCGACTTTATCGTAATACGGCGGGAAACGGTACAGATCCTGATCCTGCTCGCCCGTGATTTCCACCATTGAAATGAGTTTTGAATTGCTGAGAGCGCTCAGCGATTTAATCGGGCCTGTTTCGCTGCGGTAGATTAAGAAATTACCTTTTGGAATATTCGCAGACCATTGCAGGCGTACTTTATTTGTCTGCAGGACTTTCGTATCCAGTCCGGAGGTGTAAATATTTTCCGCGAAGAGAGCGCATGGAAGAAGAAGTAAAATAATCAGGAATCTTTTCAAAAAAATCTCCCGCAATTAGTCCCTTCATTTTCGGAAGACCCGTCCGATATCTGAAATTCCATTTAAACTGCGCACATTATTGTGTGAAACCGGCGCACATCCGGTGTTGAATTCCGATTTTCCGAACAAATTCGCGCGATATAAAACAGGCGAGTGTTTGATATAGAACGGAATTACGGAGTTCCGCAAGCATTTTCAGGGGGTTCCGCACACGGTTTCAGCACCCTAATTCCCGTTAAAGCATAAATTTCCATGAAAAAAATGTTCATGAGAAAAGTTCCTAAAAATACTGCTATTGTGTATAATAAAAACTAATTAAATCCAATAGGAAAGAAGATGAACATTCGAGAGAGAATCGAACAAAGAGAAAAAGACACTCTCAAGTCTCAAGCTTCATTAAGTATATTGACAAAAGGAAGGAAAATCAAAGAAGAGAAAGACTCTCTTCGTACCGAATACATGCGCGACAGGGACCGTATCATCCATTCGGAATCGTTTCGAAGGCTAAAACATAAAACCCAGGTATTTCTCGCTCCCCGAAGTGAAGAATTCAGGACGCGATTGACTCATACTCTCGAGGTATCCCAGATAGCGAGAACTATTTCCCGCGCGCTCGACCTGAACGAGGATCTCACCGAAGCGATAGCTCTCGGTCATGACGTAGGGCATACGCCGTTCGGTCATGCCGGAGAAGACGTGATCAGAGAAATTGCCTATCCCGATTTCAAGCATTCTCATCAAAGTGTTCGGGTGCTGGAAAGTATCGAAAAAAAAGGAAAAGGACTCAATCTGACTCTCGAGGTGCTGGACGGAATTGAGAAGCATTCAAAGACCGGTAATATAGAGATACTTCCGGAAAACAGCGATGAATTCAGTTGTACCATCGAGGGAGAAATTGTCAGGATATCGGATATTATCGCCTATGTCAACCACGATATCGACGACGCGATATCTTCGGGTATTTTAAATGAAAACGATTTGCCCAAAGAATTGATAGAACTATTGGGTTCATCTCATGCAGATAGAATCAATGTCATGGTAAACGATGTAATTGAACAGAGCGCCGATAGAAAACATATTGTTATGTCCGATGATATTCATAACGGGACTAAAAATCTCCGCAATTTTCTTTTTAACAGAGTCTATAAACACCCGATAATAGAAAATGAGATGAAAAAAGCAAAAAAGATACTTTACGAATTGTTTGAATTATTTACAAAAGATATGGATATTATATATAACGAGATACCATTTTTTAAAGAAAGGGAAGAGGATAAAAAAAGAAATGTTGTCGATTATCTCGCATTGATGACCGATTACGAAGCCATCAGGTTATTTTACCGTTTCTATATTCCGAAGTCCTTTTTTATTTCGGAGCAAGAATAATGTATGTTTTAGGATTGATTGCTTTCTCAATCGGGACCATCGTCGTTTTACTTCTTGTAGTCTATATAAAAGATATGGTAAGATTCATTTTTACCGTACAGGACTTCTTTAAAAACTTCCTTTCAATAGATAAAAGTTCGAGCGATTTTACCTCCGGACTGTTCAATTATCTGATACAGGCCATCCGGGTACATTTTCGCGCCGAGTTCAGTATGATGTTTTTCATCGATGCAGATAGATGCGGGCTTAAATATTTTTCCATTACGGAAGGCAAGCTGAAGAATCTTCGCGACAGCATGGACCTCGCGGAATTCGAGCTTGATGAGGATTTGAAGAACCAGATCAGAATTGGCGATATCAGGGCTGTCCGGAAAATATATCCCAACGTATTTTTTAAGGGATTCTCGCGCGATAAAAAATTATTAAGAAGAGCGCTGATCATACCCGTCGTTCAGGAGAAGGCTCCGGTCGCGTTTTTTATTTTATGCTTTCCGAATATCGTGAATTACCTTCGCGCATGGAAAATGGATGTTTTTTATAAGAAGCAGCTGAACAATATTGTACTCGATATGATTTCTGTCGGACGCACCCGCGACCAGAATGTTTTCTCCATCATGATGGAAAATATCCGCGATTATGCGTTTATTACAGCGGATAATAGCATGAAGATTACGACATGGAATAAAGGGTCGGAGCTGATGTTCGGGTACGACTCCAACGAGATGATCGGGAGGAAGATCGATTACCTGATATCCGTGGAGAGCATCGAAGATTTCCAGCGCGCGGTAAACATATCGATGAGGAAGGAAGAGACGAAGATGAAAATCCTCCTCCTCGATTATAACAAAACAAATCTCACCTGCGAAATCCTGCTCAAGCAGATCAAAATGGGCGATACCGTAATGGGATTTTATATCCTGATCAAAGATGTGAGTAAGGACGAAGTCCTGAAGAATAATATGAAGAACAAGTCGATTATCAATAGAAGTATTGTCGAGAACGCGCGCGACGGGATTATCCTGCTGAATAGGGACGATAAAATCATCTATTTCAACGAACGGCTGAAAAATATTGCCGAGGCGAATATCGCATTTTTGGGTATGGATATCGCAAACGTTTTTTCACGTCAGTACAGTTCCGAGATTAAGAAAAAAATTGAAGAGCTTAAGAAGAATAAAATCGATTTTAATTTCATTGACGTAAATATCGGTGAATTCTGGTATAATATCCGTTTCTTCCCGATAAAGAGCGATGAAGGCGGATATCAGGGAGTGATTATTTTCTTTATCGACAACACGATTCGCATGAAAACAAGAAAGGAACTGGAGGAGAAAAAGGAGCAGTTGGAGAAACTGAACCGGAGTTTTCTCGAGCATCTCAGCGCTGCGCGCCTGATGCAGAAGAATCTTGTCCCGAAAACCCTTCCAAAGAATAAACATTTCCGTTTCGACAGTATTTATATCCTTTCCGACGAGATTGGAGGCGATTTCTTCTATGTGGAGGAGCTGAAAATAGACCGGAAGAATTTCTATTTGGTACTGGTCGCGGATGTTTCCGGCCACGGGGTCGCCGCTTCGATGTTTTCAGTACTGGTGAAGGATACGTTTAACGATTTTAAAAAGTCATGCCGGATAAAAGACGATCTTGTACCTTCGGAATTCCTGAAAGTGTTCAATAAAAAAATAGTCGAACTGAATATCGAGATGAAAAAGTTTATTACCGTTTTCTTCTCGATTATCGATCCTTCGGGTAAAACGGTCAGTTTCAGTTCGGCAGGACATCCCAGTATGGTGGCGATCCGAAATAACGAATCGATCCAGTTCTACGGGATAAAAAATTCCCCTCCTATCGGGGTATTCGAGAATTATGCGTATAAAAACGATAGTATGCAGATAAATACCGGCGATAAGCTCCTTTTTTATACCGATGGCCTTCTGGATATGTTTGCTTCAGAGGATTCTTATGTTTCTTATTTTAATAACTTTATTCTGAATAACAAAGGAAAGAGTATCGCGCAAATCAAGTCTGAGATAGAAAAACAGATCGCCATCAACTTTGAGAAAACGCACTACTACCAGGACGATATTACAGTTGTCCTATGCCATGTATTGTAGAGGTACTATGGAAAGGGAGTTTTTTGAAAAAGTCGAAAAAAAGACGCTTGAACTGACTGAGGATGATTACCGGGTATTACACGATTACTACCGGAATGAAAACCGGGGTTTTCGTAAACTGATGAAAAAAACGCTTTCGAAAGTCCGGTCGCGTCAGGACCTGCCTATACTTACGATTCTGTATCAGAATCTTACCGAGGAAATAACCGATATCTCGCCGTTTCTCACACACGATTTCAATAGAATATTCCGCTCGATGATGGATTGGGGCTTTTATAAGGGTATCGCAGAGATGGACACATTGGTAGCCGCATGCGGGAATCCGCAGCTTCTGGAAAACCTGAAGGAATTTATTTCCTCACGCACGGATATGCTCAAGTTTCTCAATAACCTTGAGATTTATAAGCTCAAGAAGCTTATTCACGACCTCTCGGTGAAATTCAACAATCGCGACGATATTACGATCAAACTTGAGATGGAACTGTCGCAGGAAGATATGGACTGGATCGATCATTTGGAATGAGGATACCTGCGTGAAAGAAATCAGCCTTGCGAAAAAAGCCGGACAGGCTATCAACGATTACGGGATGATTCGCCGGGACGATCATATCCTGATGGGTATCTCCGGAGGTATCGACAGTATCGCGCTCGTTCTGTTATTGCATTACCGTCTGAAGCATATTCCGGTATCTTATACGCTGCACCCCATGATGATCGATAAATTCAACGGAGAGAATCCGGGTGTCAACCGTGAGATTGCGGCTATGAAGGATTTTATATTCGAACGGACGGGTCTCGAGCTTGAAGTGATGAACCTGCCCATGAACGAGTATCTCCTGAATACGGACAAGGAAAAAATAGCGAGGACGAATATCTGCTTTAAGTGCGCCCAGATTAGGAGGAGCGTATTATTCCGGATTGCGTGCGAACGCGGTTATACTAAGGTCGCGCTCGGTCACCATAAAGATGATATTATCGAGACAATCATGCTTAATCTTTTCTATAAACGGGAGGCGTCGGCGATGCTTCCCCGCCTACCTCTGTTCGGCGGAAAGATAGAGCTGATCCGCCCTCTGGCATATATCGATAAACGACAACTGATTGGATATATCGAGACGGCCGGTGCGCCGGTTATTAATGAGCAATGCCCCGCTAAAATGGCGAAGAATGAAATGAGACGCGAGAAAGTACGTTCGATAATCGAACGCTTATCGAAGGAGATTCCGGGCATCCGGAATAATATTTTCGCGGCGTTCCGTAACCCGAAACCAGACTATATGCTCGACCGGCTTTTCGATCCGAAGACCCGCGGGGTGAAAAAAAGACCGTAATTCAGCGTATCATAAAATATACAGGTTGCCGACAAAATAAATCATTCACAAGCAGGAATATTATATCTGTATACCTGATATATAATTAGATATATTTTTTCATTATTATCGTCCCTCGGATTCTGGCACGCTATTTGCTCCAATACAGGAGTAAGAGTGAAGGTGTGGAGGAATTCGATGAAAGATATGTATCTGTTTCGCAAATACCTCAAAGATATTTCGAAGCACGGCTTGATAGACAAGAACGAAGAGATCGAACTCGCGAAAAAGATTTTAAACGGCGATAAAGAAGCCCTGCAGAAAATGATCAATTCGAATCTGAAACTGGTCGTAAAGATTTCACTCGAGTATTACCGCGGAACGATTTCCCTGATGGACATTATCCAGAACGGGAACATCGGATTGATGAAGGCGGCGAAGAAGTTCGACTACCTTCGAGGGGTAAAATTTTCCACCTATGCCGCGTTCTGGATCCGTCAGTCCATTCTCCGCGGATTTATCAAACCGTCCCACTGTCTCAATATTTCATACCGCAAGGATACCATTAATAAGCGCATCAAGGAATATATTCACGACTATATCAACAGCTTCCATCATTATCCCAATGTCGAGGATATTATGGAGGGATTGAAAGTCTCCCGCCGCGATGCGGTCGATATGCTGTTTTATTATAAGAACAGCGAACAGTCGCTGAATGATTCGGCTTACACCGAAGGCGATGAGCTGATCGATAGTGTTCCCGACGATAAATACAATCCAGAGAAAATATTTGAAGACGAATCGATGCTAAAAGACGTCTATGAAGCAATAGATAGTTTCAGCGAGCGGGAACGGGAGATTATCCGTAAGCGTTTCGGATTCGACGACCCCCAGCGCGAGACCCTTCACAGATTGGGTGTGCAGTTCTCCATTACGGCAGAGGCGGCCAGACAGATTGAAAAGCGGGTCTTGCATAACTTAAAAAACCGTTTCCCTTCCCTCTCATACTATTTTTATACTTAATAGTTTTCTTAGTGTACTTATATGCCTTATTCACCCCTCGATACGGGCCGCTGAAAAGCGGTCCGTTCTTTTTTTCGCTCTATTTTCAGGATATGCGCTCAGATTGGTCTGATTGTCATCCCGAGCTAAAAGCGAAGCGATCTTTTTACTTATGGATTTATATAACCGATTGCTTCGCCTCCGGCTCGCAATGACCTTGTTGTTCTTCAATAGACGTTTAGGAAATCTTAAAAGCGCCGCGGGTGATGCATTGTTTCTGTCATCCCGAGCATTGCCGGGGGATAATTAACCCGGGATTCGATTATAAACACATTCGCGCTATATTAATAGTGATATTCTATCTTTCTACCTCTTTTTCCGCTCTATATATATGGAAACTTTCTATAATTTCAATTTCATGCTACAATTGTCATTCGTAAATTCCATACCGGAGGTCCGGGATGATTAAAGTCGATCATGTAACAGTCAAGTACGGCGATTTTACCGCTGTGGACGATATCAGCTTCGAGATCGCGAGCGGGGATATTGTCGCGTTCCTCGGCCCCAACGGCGCGGGGAAAACCACCACAATGCGCGTACTGACTGGGTTTATGGCTCCGGCGATGGGGGATATTTTTATCGACGGGATGGATCTCTTCGAGAACCTTAAGGAGATCAAGTCCTCGCTGGGCTACCTCCCCGAAAAACCCCCGTTATACCCCGACCTGACTGTGACCGAATACTTGGAATTTGTCGGGACCCTGAAGGGTATGAAAAACGACGCCGCGCTGAAGAACAGGATTTCCGAGATACTCGAGATGACCGATCTGAACGAGCGCCGGAACACTCTCATCCGTTTCCTTTCGAAGGGATTGAAGCAGAGAGTGGGAATCGCGCAGAGCATCATCAACTCCCCGAAGGTGTTGATTATGGACGAACCGACCGTAGGGCTTGACCCTCGTCAGGTTGTGGAAATCCGCGCGCTGATACGCCGTCTCGCTAAAGCCGAGAACCGTACGATCATCCTGTCCACCCATATCCTTGCGGAAGCGAACGAAATATGCGAGAAAACGATTATTATCAAGGACGGGCATATCATAGCGGCCGACAGTATCGATAACCTGCAGAAATCCCATGAAGAGGGTTTCTGGATTATTATGCGTGTCGCCCGGAAAGAGAACGAACTGATCGGTAAACTGAAAGAAAATCCGCAGGTAATAAGCGCCCAGCGTGATAACGAAAGAATTATTATACAGGCGCGCGATATGATAGAGGAAACGGTCGCCGAAGAGGCGGTGCGTATGGGGTGCGGTTTGTTGGAACTGATGTCGAAGAAGGCGTCCCTCGAAGACGTATTCCTCAAACTTACAAATTAGGAGGGAATGATGCTGGCAATATTCAGAAAGGAACTAAAAACTTATTTCACCTCCACTATCGGCTATATCGTGATGACGTTCTTTCTCTCGGTAGCCGCGTTCGTATTCTGTCAGGCGCATGTATTCGCGCCAATGAAAAGCACCGATTTTGCCGCGTATTTCTCGTTTGTGAACTCCATCATTATGATCGTGCTTCCGCTTATTACGATGCGCGTGCTCGCCGAAGAAAAAGGACTGGGCACCTATGAGCTTCTGTTGACCTCACCCGCTAGCCCGTGGGAAATAGTGCTCGGTAAGTTTTTCGGCGTGCTGGTTTTTGTCGGCGCAGGGATGATGCTGATGCTGGTTTTCCTGATCGCGCTCAGTTTCTTCGCGTCGGTCGATTTCAGCACGGTCATCATGAGTATGATCGGCATGCTTCTCTCGTCCGCGTTTTTTATAGCGTTCGGGATGGCCGCGTCGTCGGTAACCGGAAGCCTTGTGATCGCCGCTATCCTGACATACGCCGTATTCTTTACTCTTTTTCTCATACAGTTTCTCGCGAATATCAATCCCGACCCTGCGGTGATTAAACTGATCGACGAACTCTCGTTCGCCAATCATTACCAGAATATCGCCGAAGGGTATTTCTCGATTAAGGACATCCTGTTCTTCCTGATTGGGACTTATATCGCGCTGTTTTTTGCGAAAACAATGGTCGAGTCCAAGACATGGAAATAACCGCTGCGCGGGCTAACCCCGATATGAAGGTATCGGTAAGTATAGATAGAAAGCCCGTGATGGAATAAGAGCGAAAGCGAGATGAGAGATGTTGCTGCGCGGGCTAAACCCGATGTGAAAGTTAAGCAAGTATGGATAAATAGCCCGTAATGAGATAAAAGCGAAAGCGAGATGAAAAATGCTGCTGCGCGGGCCAACCCCGATGTGAATGATTTAGCAAGCTATAGATAGAACGATCGCGATGGAAATGAGATTTTGATAGGAGTGAAATATGCCCGAAAATACCGAATCGTCCAATAAACCCAAGATCGAACTGATCTGGAAAATATCCCTTGGGGTTCTGTTGACCGTGTCGATACTGATGTATATCATCCTTGGCTCCAATCCGCTCATTACTAAGATATTCCTTTTCGCAAGCCTCGGAGCGATTGTGGTAACCCTGATCTTTTTCCGGGATATGTTCACCGGCATGATGAAGCGTTCCGGCACTGTGACCGGTATCTATAAAGGGGTGCAGTTATTCATTTCACTTCTTATCCTGATTTTCATCTATATTTTTGCCGATTCCCTCGATTGGAATATCGACTTATCCGGTTCTAAGCTCTACCAGCTTTCCGATCAAACGGTCTCCGTAATCAAACAGGTCACCAACGAGATGAATATTGTGATATTCAAGGTCGATACGGGCGATCCGGTTGTCCGGATGAAGCTCGATTATATCCAGAAACTCCTTCAGACCTATGCGAGCCGTAACCCGAACCTTAAAATTGAAATTCTCGACCCGCGTCTCAACCCGGTAAAAATGGTGAAGTACAATGTCAATATCAATAATCCTGCGAAAATCGGGACGGTTGTATTCGAGTATCAGGGCAATAAGGTGGAAGTCCCGTCCAGCCTGATTCTTTCGCGCGACCCGCAGAGCGGCGATATCATCTTTCACGGCGAGGTCGAGTTCACCTCGGCGATCAAGAATATACTCGCCCAGAAACCCCGAGTGATCTATGTCCTTACCGGGCATGGCGAGGTCAATATCACATCGATGGAAGCCGGAGGGTATACACGCCTGATGGAGGAACTCAAGCGTGATAATATCGCGGTCATGCCGCTCGACCTCCAGCGTGTGGTCGATATCCCCGGAGATGCGGGATGTCTCCTGATTGTCAACCCGATTAAGACCATCATACCGGAGGAATTGGATAAAGTTAAAATGTTCCTCGACAAGGGCGGAAGTATATTTGTCCTGCTCGATTATGAAGTCAATTACATGATTAACGATATACTCAGTCAGATGGGGTTATTCCTGATCGAGAAGAACCTGATCCTCGAGCAGGAGAATTATCAGACCCTCGGTAATATTCAGTTTCTTGCTACTGTAATCGGCGGGCATGAGATCACGATACCGTTTAAGGACTACAAGTATAACGTGAAACTGATGACCGCAAGCGGCATCGAACCGTTACCCTCGGACAAACGCCTTCCGGGGTACGGATACCTTGTCTACCCGCTGTTGAAAACGTCCGACTACGCATACGCCGAGACCTCCGAGAAGGAAATCGCCGCGCAGAAGGTGGAGTTTAATAAGGGCGTCGATTTCATGGGGCCGTTGTATCCCGCATGGGCGGTATCCCGTACCAAATCAGAGATATATACCAATACGATTTCCGAATCCAACATGATGCAGGTTCATACAAATATTATTCAGTCCCGGATGGTGGTGATAGGCGATGCGGATTTTATTAACGACGTCTATATTAATTCAGCCAATGGAAACCTCGACTTTTTTATGAATAGCATGATGTTCCTGATGAAGCGCAACACGGATATCGCTATACGCCCGAAAACGTCGGAAATCATGAGCACCTATTCGCTTCCCGGGCAGGCGCAGAGAATACTGACAGCGGTCGCGATTATTGTGGTGGCTTCCTACCTCGGGATAGGAGTTTTTATCCTCATCCGCCGCAGCCGGAAGGTAAAAAGCAAGGAATAATATCCCTAGTGGAAATACACATAGTTCTTCTCGGCGTTCGGAAATGCCAGATAAAGGTCATAATCGATAAAAAAGCTGATATCCGCTAATCCCCCCGGGAGTGAATAGCTGGGCGCAAAGTAATTCAACCCCACACCCGCGTTAAAGGAAAGAAGCGGATGGAACCGCAGGCTGACCCCGCTGTTTATTCCGAGTTTATATTCAGAGACGATTCCGTCGATGAACCAGCAAAGAGCATAATCCAGCGCAGTATCCAAATTTCCGATCTTATTCTCGTATCCGAATTTTAATCCTATGCCGAAATTGAGGTAATAATTGCCGTATGAATAGAAACCTTTCCTCTCGACGGAGGTGATGGCTAATTTTATTTTCTGGAACGGCGTCATTCCAAAACGGAAACCGATATCGAAATCCGCCAGCGGTTCCGCGATCGATAAATATTTTTTTACCCCTATCGAGACAAAGAAATGCGTAACGGGTACATGCTTATAATCGTTCACATCCAAAGCAGTGCTTTTCAGCGATTTATTGTGAATCAGAAAAAGCTGTTCACTTTTAAAACCCCATGAATTTAGTCCGAAGTTCGGGGGATTGTAGCACACCCGCAGATAGTTTAAGCCGGGATAGATATCCAACGGGTAATGATTTGTATAGAACAATTCCTGATTGGTGACAGAAATTGTTTGATAGGAATTTATCAGCTCCAAATATTGAAAATCTCCGGTAATATGAAGTTTCGTTTTTTGCCCGACGCCGGCGGATAAATCGAGTACGGGTACTTTATTGATGATATTTATCGTTGTCAGATTGGTTACCCATACCTTCTCGGGAGGAGCGATACCTTTCTTCAGATTCCGGGCATCAAAGTCCTGAATAAGGTGCTTGACCGTTTTATTAAAAATCGCGTAAATACTCTCGAAGGCCTCCGGGCTCATTTTTTCATAGAATACGATTTTATTCTTCATGAGAGAAACACCCTGATTGCTGAGCAGAGAAATCTCCAAAGTCGACGCCTTCCCGAATTTAATCAGGTTCAGTTTGATCAGGTAGTCAATCCCCAGCGCGTCCATCGCTTTTTTATCCTCGCCCGGTAAATTGGGTATGTAGATCGCTTTTCCGGTGTCGGCCAGTTGAATGCTGGTTGAGTATGATTTAATCTGGAACGCAAGGGACTGGTAGACCGCGTTGAGGTTGAAGTTTTCCGGCGACATCAGAAAATCGTCCTGATCGGCAAATCCGTCGAACGATATCAGTACCGCAGTCCGCGCGGGCTGAATTAGCTTTGAGGGCGCGGTTTTCTGGGGCGGGGTTTTTACGGGCGCCGGAAATATCCATACTGCCGGGATCAGAAAGAACGAAAGAATAATAAATATCTTCATAGATACCGCCTGAGTGATATACGCCGAATTAATAATTCAACTCATAGTTCTTGTATGCCTGCGGAATAGGGGCAAACATTTCGTATTGGATAAACAAACAGAAATCCCACGAATCCGAGCTTCGGGAATAATAGAAAAATGATGCTGGAATGTACTGTACCCCGATTCCGGCGTTGATAGACAAAATAGGATCCGCCCGCAGGCTGATCCCGGAATTTATCCCTATTTGAGAAAATGATGCGATAGCGTCCGCAAACCAGCAAAACGCGTAATCAAATCGGGAATAGGTTTTTCCCAGCATGTTCTCATAACCAATCTTTATCCCCAAATTAGGTGAATAATATCCATAATAATCAAATCTATAATAAGTTTGAATTATTGTAAGCGCGAATTTTATTTTCTGGAAAGACGAGAGAGCGAAACGGAAGCCGATATCGAGATCCAGCAAGGGCTCGCGGATAGACAAAAAGTACTTCATTCCAATAGATAAGAAGAAGTGTGTTACAGGCACATTATTATATTCAGCCAGGGTTAAATAGGAATTAGTGAGCGATATATTATTGATCAGGAAAATCTGCTCGTTCTTAAACTCCCATGAGTTATCGATAAACTGAGGATTATTATAACTTACCCTTATGAAATTCAGACCCGGGTAAATACTCACCGGGGTATTGAATCCCTGGCTGCCTTGTTTGTAGTAGTCCCTCTTATAGGAAGAGATCAGTTCCAGATACTGGAAATCCCCGATAATATGGAGATTGTTTTTGATCAGATAAGCCCCTGTAAAATCGAACGATGAAATGGTGTTGGTCTCAATTATATGATTATAATTCGTCATGAAGATATAATTAGTCCCGCCTATGAGTTTTTTCAGGTTCTGCGCTTTTACGTCGAGCAGTATCCCGTCAATCGTTTTATTGAATAACACGAAAATTTCATCGAGCGAACCCGCGCTGATTTTTTCTTTGAGAACAATTTTGTACTTTACAAGCCAGTTTCCGTCCTTCTGGAGCGCGCCGATTTCAAGGGTCGAAAACTTCCCGTACTTGATCAGGTTGAGTTTTATCAGGTAATCCACTTCGAGGGTATCGATCGCTTTTTTATCCTCGTACGCGGATAACGGAAGATACAGCATCTTATCCGTTCCGACAAACGTAAGATTGGTGGAGTACGAACTCAGCTGGAACGATAACGACTGGTAGACCGCGCTGAGGTTGTAGTTATCCTGAGACGCGGTAAACTCGTAGAAATCGGCGTAGCCGTCGAACGATACCAGTACCGCGACTTTCGGCAGGGGGGCTTTTTTTAACTGTGCGGCCGGCGGCGCTGTTGTCTTCGCGGGCGCGGGGTAAATGAGAGCGCAAGGGATAGTAAAAAACAGTATCAATAAAAACCTTCGCATATTTACCACCTGAACACGAGCACGGGCGACGAATAGATCGTATGGTAATTCCGGTCGACCCCGTAGATCAGCGTATAGTAAATCTGGTTGAGTACAAACGAGTAATTGGTCGAGGTGGTCGCGATGCCGGAAATGATATCATACGTATCCCGGAGCATGTCGATATTCCCGTCGGAACCGAGCGGCAGATCGGAAGTCCAATAGAGTACGCCGTCCGATTTATTCTTCACCGCGCTTCCGACTATCTGGAACGGGGCGGTGGAAATCAAAGTGAAATATTTATACACGCCCCACTTTTTCCCCTCGGTATCCCAAATAAGCCTAGGTGAGAAAGACGAAAGCCCGACTGTGGCGTTTGTGGGGTAGATTATTGCGATCATCTCAGTTCCTGCGAATGCCGGGGCGGGAGATATGGGCGGAAGGAGTGTCGAGAAGGAGAGGGTATGATTGGATGCCAGCGTATTTCCCGCGATATCCTGAACAGCGTTGGAAACGAATATCGTGTAGGTTACCCCGTCTTCGAGGGGCAGTGTCGGATCGATCACCAGCTTATTCTGGTTCGATATATAACTGTAATTCGCGGCGACCGGAACGCCGATTTTTTTAAGCTGTATCAGGGATGGGATATTTACTGTTTTTATCGCTTCGGAGAAGATCAGCGAAATATTCTGGGTAAGCGATACGCTGACCGCGCCGTGCGCGGGTGCGGTTGAATTGATTACCGGTTTCGTATAATCGGCAAGAACTATGGTTGACCCCAGCATATTCTGTTTTCCATTCGAGGTGTTTATTACTATCTCTATAAAATTATATCCCTCGAAAAGCGGGCCGACATTATTTGTCCAGTAGGCTGATGGCGTAATCGGAAAGGATGACATCCCATTTATCAGGATGGTTACATCCTTTATGTCTACAAACGGCGTGATTTTTCCTATTACTTTGCAGGTATTTGTTGTGACGGCGAATGGATAAGGAGAAATTATCTCGGAGACCGGTATCGTGGTATCTACGGTAATGTTTGTTTCGTAACCGATGCCGACATTATAATCCATATTTACCCGAACAGAAAATGCATGCACTCCGTCGGAAATGTTCGACACTTTACTGATCAGTACATTTTTAAAGATAAATGCGCTAAAATAGTTATTATCTATTCTGACGTAGAAAACCGCATCTGAGGGATATTGATTGGTATTTAATGTCCCCGCGACTGTAAATGATCCGGGAAAAGTTTTAGTAAGGGTAAATGAGAAATAACTGGTGGGTGTAAATTTAAAAAGATCATAAAGCGGAATATCACCCCCTGGAGCTCTGCTATATGATGATGGCGCGCAAGCGCTGAAAACTCCGGCCGCTATAGTAAATGTAATAATAAATGAAATAATGTTTTTCATCTGAAGCCCCCCTTAGAAGAAGTTATAGCTGACGCCGATCTCGAACGTGACCCATTCGGAATGACGGTAGACCTCGATATAGGATACGTCGCCGAATATGGAAAGGTCTTTTTCGTAGATCGGGAACACCGTAGGCACCTCGACACGCGCCCCGAAAAAGATAGAGACCTGCTCGTCCCATATATTGAACTTTGTGCCGAGTTCCAGAAACGGGGTAAACACGAGGGTTTCCTGAAAACCCTGCGTATTGATATATTTTTCCATCCAGTCGAGATACACGTCGCTCAGGGAAATCCCCGCGCCGATATAGGGGGTCACAATCCCCGACCACGGGTAATACCTGACCGCGACCGAATAATCGACGATCAGCGAATCGTCCTCGTAGGTATCGGTTGTTCCGCCGGGAAGGTAGACTGTCGGGACAACTTTATACTGGATGATCCTGCACATCGCGGCGATGGATATCTGCCCGATATGGGCTTCCGCGAGGATATTGACTAACGGGGTCGCGAAAAGGTTCTGATCGGGGAAGAGTCTCGGCAGCATACCGGATACCCCGATATCGAGCTGGAACGTGCGGGGAAGCTTCATCAGCCCGTGGTTGAGGTTCGCGATCTGCCCGTTGGTGACCGTAAACAGGGTCTTGAACTCCGCATACCCCTTCTTCGCGATGAGGAGGGAATGCTCGCCGACCGATATGAAACGGTCTTCGATAGGCGACGAGCCGATCAGTTGGCCGTCGAGAATAACCTCTGCGTTCTCCACCGAACGGATATTTATCATCGCGTAAGGTTCGCCGGTCAGCGAGAACTTGATCTTCTGCGCGAGCGCGGCGATCTTATTCTCAAGGTCCTTGCCGATCTCCGCGGTGACCTGATAGGTCGCGAGCACTTTGACCTCGGCGATATCGATCAGACGGGCGTCGATACGGACATACTGCCCGATAGTGGTGAAACTCCCCATCAGGAGCGAGTTCGCGCTGAGCTCCTTACCGATCATGGAATAATCGCCCGAATCGCCGAATCCCGCAAGCGACAGTTTCTTCTCGCCGAGCACCTTCTCGAGCTGATCGCGTTCGACCACAGTGATACCCTTGATGGTCGACAGATGGGTGGTCAGGATTTCCGGGATACTCACCGTCAGGAAATCGAGTCCCTTATTGAACGACGCGTTCTTGAACATCACGATCGCGATGATCTTATCTCCCGCGAATGCGGCGGAAAACGAACTTAAAATAAATACGATGCAGACAAACCACTTTTTCATCCTTCCTCCTATACGCCGATATGATAATCAGTCTAAATGCGACTGTTTTTATTATACAAATGTTATTCCCGTTTATATTACCGTCAGTTTAATACGAACATGAAATTTGTCAAGAGAAATATATTTCCGATAGAATTACCCGCCGCGGATGCCGACAGGATAATTTATATTCTACCTTGGAAATGAATCAATTCTTCAGCGCGTTCGATATGATTGTCAGCACATCAGAATCTTCGGTACATCCCGATGTAGGTAAGCCGTATGCCCCATTATAGATACCCATATACTTGGTCGCCGTCCATGTCTCACGGTAGGGGTAGTATGTCCAGCTGAAACCGTTCGCGTTGAAGCGGGCGATAACTTCGTTCAGATAGGTGAAGATATCAGGGCGTTTCCCGGCGAGGGATGGGGAGAACTCGCCCACAAATATAGGTACGCCGCACGTTTGCGAGAATTGCAAGGTCTTATCGACAGAGTTTGCGAGCCATGTATTGTCGATATTGCAGGACTGAACGTTAATCCATCTGAACTGCATCCCGTTCTTTCCTGCGGACGCATTATTTGCCTTCGCCCAGAAGCGCATTGATACGGTTTGACCCGGCACGACAGGTAATCCCCCGGCTGTGGCGATCCAGTCCCATGTCTGGAACTCTCCCCATCCGGTCATACTCTTAAAGTAAACGGAATAACTTCCGGTATGCGCATGAGAGTTTGTACGCACCGCGATACCCGAACCGCCCTGATACTGTTTCCAATATAACGGCTTGTCACTGATTTCATTTTTTATTTCAAACGACCCGTTCCCGAAAGGAACAAAAGTAGCGCCGCCGTTCGTGGAGAATTCGATATCGTCGAACCAAATTTCGGCTCCGCTGTCGGAATTACAGAAAACCTGAGGGAAAAGAAAATTTGCTCCGACGGGCGCGTTTGTCGTAATAGTATATTGCGTCCAGCCGGAAGTACCGGCTGGGACTACCGGGAAGAAATCCGCACGTACTTCATATGTGTTCGTTACCGCGTCGCCCGGATAGGATATATTCGTAGGCACTCCTCCGCTAGCCATCCACGGCATTCCTTGGCTTGTAAAATAGAATGGTTTATAATAATGAATATTATATATGAGGCCGGAGCGCGGGAGTGCGTATAGATTGTCTTCATCGCCGTAGTCCGGCTCGATGAAAATAATATGTTTGTTATCGACGGCGCGGATAGCGTCAATTAATTCCAACTGGTAATTTGTCAGATCGTCCGTACTGCATCCGTTCGGTTCGTTCAGGATATCATACCCGGCGATTTCAGAATGATCCTTATACCGGGTTGCGAAGGCGATCCAGAAGTTCTTCATCATAGTCTTTGCGGTCGGGTTGGAGAAAAATAATGTTCCTCCCCGCAGTCCGCCGACAGGATAGACTGTTATAGAAGGGACAATATACAGTCCGTACTTCCGGCACCAAAGCAGAAGAGTATCCATAAACGCGAAACCCTTGGACGCCTCCGCTCCGTCGAACCAGTAATAATTCATATAAAAGTTGACCACGTTTGCGCCCCAGCTTTTCACTTTCGCGAAATCGGATTCGGACTGCATGAACTGAATGTTATCGACCGACGCGGCGGACGGATTTCCCGCGGAATAAAACCATACGCCTCCGGTGAACGTGATCCCCTTCAGGACTGTGTTAGAGCCGGTAGCGGCTTCTATCAGATAACGGTTACTTACCGCAAGCCAACCCTTCGGGGTATAATTCACAGTCGGAGTTTCGTTTTCAGGAGACCGCCCGCAGGAAAGGATAAACATCAAAAAAATAATCGGTATAATAGATAAAATATTTTTCATTTTAGCCGCCTGATAAATTTTTCATTAATTATCGTAGCATGCCAAACTCAGAATGTAAACAATTTTCGGCTTGACGGGAATCCCTATCCCGGCTAAAATGACCCATGGAGAAAAATATGCTTAAAATCCTATCGATATTATGGGGAATAATTTTTATCGCAAATAAGGTCGTATACGCGCAGGGAAATTCCGCTGACACTGTTCCACCGGGGATTACTATCTATACCCCGCTTCACGGCGGGGAAATCCCCGAACAGTTTTTGCTGAGGGGGAAGGTGTGGGATAAGTCTGGTGCGGCAAAAGTAACTGTGTTCGCGAAGGCGATAAACGGGAGTTTCGTCCGCGAGTTCGACGGCATAATCGACAGGGTTGTCTATAAGGGCGAGGTGCTTTATACGCTCGGCGTGTACTCCGTAAAAATAGAGCTGCCTGAAGGGGAGTATACCGTATGGGCGGAGGCGGCCGATTATGCGGGAAACTCCGCGAAGACAGCAGAACGTAAGGTGACTGTGAATCCCGCCGCCGCCGGTAAGGGATTTGTGTTTTACTCCGTCCAGCACTTGATGGGATTGCTCGCCGTCATCATATCCGGGATCGGGATGGTTCTTCTCCTGAAACGGCTGAAAAGCCCCACCGCTGAAAAACGTACCGAATGGATCCTTGCCGCGCTTCTCTGGAGCAACGAGATCATACTGAATATTTTCTATCTCGTAATAGACGCTTACCGGATAGGGCATCATCTCCCGTTCCATCTCTGCGGGATGTCGGTCGTTTTAATCCCGTTCATGTTTTTTATCACGAATGAAAAAGCGAAAAAGACGCTCTATGAATTGATCTTTTTCTGGGGATTGGGCGGCGCGACACAGGCGCTTCTTACCCCCGATATCGGGGTGTTCAATTTCCCTCATTTCCGCTACTTCTCGTTCTTCATCTCACACGGCGCGATCGTCGCGTCCGCGATATACATAACGTTTATCAAAGGGTATAAGCCCACCATCAAATCGGTCGGGAAGGTATTGCTGTTCACCAACGCTCTGATACTGCTGATGTTCGGGGTGAACTATCTCGCGCAATTCGCGCCGCCGTACGAGGTCGGGAATTATTTCTTCCTGAGCTATCCCCCTGTCGACGGTTCGGTGATCGACGTGATGGTCGATATTTTCGGGCCGGCGCCTCGGTATGTGATCGGCCTCGAGATTATGGGTATCCTTATTTTCACGGCATTATATCTCCCGTTCGGTATCGGCAGTATCGTGATGAAATTCCGCGCTCAGCGCGCTGATTCGCCCTGATATTTTTGTAGTACTTATATAAAATGCTGGTCCGTGTTTGTCTAAGATATTTATCCGTAGAGTACGGATGATATTTTAATTATTCCTATCGGATGTAGATCGAGGTGAGCAGTCGCTTGAATCGAGTTCATCAACGCATATACGGCTGCAGGCCGGCGGTTGTTTTCATATAAAATTATCATTTTGTTATTTGCCGTTCACAGTACTTGCCCCATCGCCGATTCTGATATATAATAGATTCCGTATTTTTCACATGGAGGCAATGATGGGCAAGGTTATAGTAGTCGCAAACCAGAAGGGTGGGGTAGGTAAAACCACGACCACGATCAACCTCGCGGTATATCTCGCGAAGGTGGAGAAGAAGGTTCTTCTGGTCGATATCGATCCTCAGGGAAATTCGTGCAGCGGTCTTGGTATCGATATCCGCGAGCGGCAGGGAAACGGTATCTACGAGGTACTGATCGGGCATAAACAGATGAAGGATGTGATGATCGGGACGAAGTACAAGGGACTGAATGTTGTCCCGGTGACTCTCGACCTGACCGGCGCGCAGATAGAACTGATGAACGCCGAACGGAAGGAGTATATCCTACGCGCCGCGCTCGAGGATGTCAAAGGGATGTACGATTATATACTGGTCGATACTCCGCCGTCGCTGGGGCTATTTACCCTCAACGGGCTGGTCGCGGCCGATTCGGTACTGATCCCGTTGCAGAGCGAATTCTATGCGATGGAAGGTCTCGCGCAGCTCCTGAAGGCGATCAAGATGGTCAAGAGCGCGTCGAACAAAGACCTCGCGATAGAAGGCGTACTGATCACAATGTACGATTCCCGCACCAACCTTTCCAGGGAAGTGGTCGAGGAAGTGAAGGGGTATTTTAAGGAAAAGGTATACGATACGATTATTCCCCGCAACGTCAGCCTGAGCGAAGCCCCAAGCTACGGGGTCGCGATCTACGAGCATGCGGCGAAAAGTGTGGGGGCCGAGACATATATGCAGTTCGGCGCCGAG
>JAGVBZ010000048.1 GCA_020059465.1 Brevinematales bacterium | reverse complement strand
TGTGGGGGAGTAGATAATTTGTAAGTAAGTTCGCAGACAGTTTATCAACTCCATCTATAGATATTATAAGGATTTATAAAAAAAGACGCAACTGATAAAGCAATTATTAGGACTTCTATAACCGCATAAAAACTGCACCCCAGCTTCCGGTTATAACTAACGAAATAATACGGAATTATGAGAATTTCAAGAATAACCGGAAGTTTTCGACTTAAGAAGTGCTGAATAATCCGAGGACTATTCGAGAAATTATTTAAGAGACTTTAAAGAGGTTTAAACCGCTATATAGTATAGAGTTAAAGTAACCATAAAAGATCGAGATGCGTTACATTATGAATAAAGAAGCGCCGGACTTAATAACCGCCCGGCGCCGACTAACGAACTAAAAAAACCAACGTGCGTCCGTGAGCGAATTCCGATACATCGGCAGATTTCCCCGAAGGAGATAATCCGCCGAAACGTTCAGTTCCCGGACGAGAGATTCTATAACCTCCGACGGAACACGCCGCCGCCCCTTCTCCCATTGGCACCAAGTATTCTGACGATAACCCACCGCGCTCGCCATCTGTGCCTGCGTCCATCCATGCGATAAACGCACCTCCCTTAATCGACGTCCTGTCATCCGATCCTCCTATAGATAACGCAGAACCCTCCTTATTGCATACCCTTAATCGCGGGAAATTGTTAAAAGTTATTAAGGCACCGATAAGAAAACCCCCGCGCTGGCAGGGGTTATTTGATGTTCGATAGGTTTTTTAGGCGGCGTCTATCCCGTAGTAATACGCGCCGATCCCGTGGAGTAGATAGATCACGAGGCCGTTCCAGACCTGCCGGGCCAGCCCGCCGGTATAACTCCGTTTGATCGCCGCGTATGCCGCGAGCGGATTATTGTTCCGCGCGATATAGGCGTAATCACATATCCGGCCGCCGATTATCGCCCATCCTTCTTTAATTATCCTTTCGACCTTCATTACCGCCTCCTATTCCGCGTTCTCGCCTTCCTGAAACAGAAAATCGCTCGCGCGGGTGATCATCTCTTTGACATACCCCAAATCGTCGAACTTTCCGAAATAGTCTTCCCGGCCTTTCCCGTACTCCGCGATGCCTTTCTGTAAACGGGTCAACATCGACGCGATATCCGCTTTCCGCTTGATAAACCGTTCCGCCGACGGCGTTTTTTCCGTTCTTGTCATCCTTTTCTCCTCGTCTTTGATACACACACATTAGCTTGCCCCGCGACGGAAGTCAATAGGTTGGCGCGGAAATATAGGAAAATATTATAGATAATTCTTGTTATGGACAATAATTATACCAAGCGGGGCTTGCTCTGCGGCAAAAGTCAATAGGTTGGCGCGGAAACAACGAAATATTTTCCGAAAGGATAGGAATTTCCGCGCACCGGCGGTATAATACTCTACCGATCCTATCGAATCGGCTTCCGGGAGGGATTATGAACGAACTGGTCACCATTCACGAGAAGGAGATCGACGGGACTACCGAGAAAACGGTCAATGCCCGCGAACTCTGGGATAAACTTGAAATTGAGACAAGGTTTAACGACTGGATTACACGCCGTATCGAACTGTATGGATTTATAGAGGGAGAAGACTTTTACTCAAATTTGAGTAAAAGTACCGGAGGAAGACGTGAAAAAGAATATCTACTTACTCTGGACACTGCTAAAGAATTGGCGATGGTAGAAAATAACGAGGCGGGAAAGGCGGTAAGAAAGTACTTCATCGCGGTCGAGAAGGAATATTGGAAGAAAGTGCGCGAGGATAAAATCCAACTCGAGAGTAAAATAGAAGCGATGCTGCCGAAAGTCATGGAGTACGAATGGTTCTTCGGGTCGAGCTACGGTGTTACCCTCGAAGAAGCAGCGAGGATGCTCTATCCGCTCGGCGGCGTGAAGTTCCTTATCGACAATCTCAAGACCATCCGGCTGAACGACGGCGAACGGACTACCGGACTGATCAAAGAAAACGGTTTACCGAGTGAAAAAGCTCTATTTAACGGGTATTTTACGCTCCGTTACAAACCGAATAAAAAAGGATTGAAGCCTGAAGTGCGGATCACCCCGAAGGGCATCCGTTATATCCACAAACGGGAAACCGAACAGGTACATACATGGGCGATGCTTTACGATGAGAACAAAGATAAATAACCTCCCCCCTTCCTGACATGCCGGAGCGGGGTGGATTATTCTTTCTTTTCATCCAGTTTATCTTTAATCCTTTTCAAGTACGGTATTATAAATGAAGCTATTGCTATCATGGTCAGCGGAATTGAACATATTATATACCCAATACCTGTTGAGATTATAGAAATATTATTCGTATAACCGCTTAAATGTGAAAAACCAATAAATAATGTAGTAATGATACTTCCGATAACTACATATCGAATGAATCCAATCAGATACTTCATTCAGTTTCTCCTTTACCTCCGCCGGAGCGGGGTGATTTATTTGGATTTATATTCTATTGAAAATGAGGGAGTTCCAAGCTTATCGTTCATATAAGGCAAAATAAACTCCATATATATTTTATAACTTTTATCTTTAGATAGGTATTGAGATTTTTCCAATCCGCCTTTTCCATCATAATCCTGAACTATATTAGTAATTAACGTGTATTTTGAATTTAAAGCATTATAAAACTGTCGGTAAATATATTTCATGGATTGATAATCTGTCTTGTCTACCACAGCTACTAATTTAAAAAAATGTAACAATCCATCTTGAAAGTCATAAGTAGCATTAAATAATATTCCTGCAATGAAATAATCAGAAAAGAAAAAATCTGACTTTTTTGATTTATCCATGAAAGGGGTATATTCAGCTAAATTTCCTAATCTATCTTCAACCTCCGCCTTACTGATCCCGAACGGTACGAGCGGAAATTTCAGTATCTCGTCGTACTTCCCGGCGTACGCCGCCGTCCATGCCGTCAGGAGCAGAATGATCCACCCTGCTATCCTCATCCCTTCTCCTCCCCGCGCCCCGCGGGTTTCTGCCTCTGCTTCTCCACGTTCTTCTGCCGCTCCGTCTTCATACCCATTAAAATATCCTTCATTCCATTAACAAGACCATGCCATTGGTAAAAGTATTCCTTATTCTCTTTACCTTCCTCGTCCTCTCTTTTCAACGCCATCGCCTGAGTAAATAACTGTTGGAGGGCGAAACTTCCTTTGAAATGCTCCATCAGGTCTTCAAAGTCGTCACCGAGCTGGAACTGGGTGTCGATGATCGCGTCTCCCTGATCCATGAAGAACCATAGCGGGTTGACGTTCAAATTAAATATTAAATTCTTCATGAAAGTTAAATTAGGAGTAGCAATATTATTCTCATATTGTGATATAGCTTGAGGAGAAAAACCCGTTTTTTCAGCAAATTTTTCCTGATTCAATCCCCACATCTGCCGAATCTGTTTGATTTTTATTCCGTAATTCATTCCAACATCAATGTCTTGAACTTCCATAACACACCTCAAAAAATATATTTCTATTATTAAGGAAAATATTTGACTTTCCTGTATATATACTATAGCATAATAGAATATTTCTATTTTCACGGATTTTATCCGTAATAATAGAGTTTCAGATTGGTTTCCCAAAGAAACAACGGTTATTATAGGGGTTTTTTCCATAAAAGTAAATGGGTATTTTGAAATAACTCAGGTGAAAATTAATAAATTGGTACGAAATCGGCGAAAACCGTCTTCTTCGACCTCCTAAGGGTTGATTTCGTGCCGTCCCTCGCCTCGGCTCCGCCCGGCGGACAGCTTCGGCTTTACCGGCGTCCGGGTGAGGGATGTATTTATCAAACGGTTTCGCACGAAATCGAATGAGGGAGGATTTTATGGAACGGAACGACTACGGTTCGAGGATTAATGAGGTCAGATTATTTTATCATCTAACTTTAGAACAATTCGCTCAAGAATTCCACGTATCACCAGAAGATATTATAAGTTTCGAATCGACCGATGTGATGCCGCCTGATCATTTTTTTCAGGATTTATCGAAAATAACTGGCATTTCTTACTTATGGTTAAAGACTGGTGAGGGTAAAAAACGAATACGACAAACCCGTTCGGAATTATTAGACGAGATCGACCGCCTGATCGGGAAGATGGACGAGTTGACCGAACTCACCCTGAAAATCCGCGACGGAAACATCTACGATTGGAATCTCAATCCATATATGACCCTTGTATCTCAAGGTAAAACGGAGCCGGAAAATGAAAAATAACACCTCGACTTCCTTCGGCGAACCGAGTATTATAAAAACCTCAAAAAACACCATTATTCCTGTCGTTATAAAAAAAGACGGAAGTTTCTTTTCCGCCGGGGATATCTCCCTATACGAATTTTACCGGATAAAGACCTCGAAGAAACTTGAGGTCTATAAATCCACGCCGCTCCGGGTGGAAATCGTAAGAAAATATCTGATTAAGGGCATCCATCCTAAATGCACACCTTTCATCAGCACGTCCACACAAACGGCTACGCCGAAACCCTCGTATTACACAATACGCGGGTTCGAATTGGGGCGCGATATGATGGGACGGAATATAATTCGGCAGACAGTTAGGCTGGAGCGGGAGTCGTCCCGCCTGCGCCTGACGAATGCCTTAAGATGATGGTAAATGTCGGCCGGATACGGCTGAAAGGAGGAGTTATGACGACAGAATTAGAGTTAAAAGATTTGGAACAACTGATCGCGGCTGACGGAGCGGAGGACGGATTTATCGACCTTTACGCGGAACTGCAGAAGTCATTGAAACCGAAATCAAAACCGAAACCGCCGGTCAGCTACCGTTTTACCGAAGCCTACGGCCACCCGAAGGGCGTGATCGAGTTTTCGCCGGAGATTATGTCCATGCTCGGTTGGGAGAACGGAACTCGGCTTCGCGTGCTCGCTGATCAGACGGCTAAAAGGTACTTTATACGGCCTTCGGCTGAAACCGATCCCCAAGGCGACGATGGGTATAAATTCGTTTCTAAAGCGAACGGCGGCGGGTACGTGATGCTGAAATACCCGGCGGAAGGATTTTTCCGCAATGAAGAAGTGAGTGCGAAGCGGTATAAGATCGAAAAAGAGATCATTGCGTTCGAGTTGGACTCACCCGCGATTGAAGCATTCGCGGAATAATATTCTCCCATATATGGGAGTCAGGAGGATAGAGATGACGCATTTAATCGAAGTGACCCATGAAGAGGCGAGGAAACTCGCGGCGGAAGACCGGTTATTCGAGGTTACCGAGAAGGTGAAGGAAATGCGGTCAACGATGTTCGTAGTCGCGCCGGATTCGCATACCGCGCTCGCGTTATGGTCGCTGTATAACAACGCGCATTCGCCCAAGCGGAGCCTGTGCGTATCCACGATATCGATACGCCGGTATAAGTCTATGGAAATCGGAAATATACCGGAAATCCATATCGGCGCGATAGCGGATATCGACGACGATGCCGTCCCGGCGGAGAAACCGGAGTTACAGCCGGTAGCGTGAATTATTACCCTTCGGCATCCCGCGATGGAACGCGGGACAAGCGCTCAGGGTGACAAAAAAACAGTCATCCCGAGCACTTGTCCTCCGCGAAAGCGGGGGATGTCGAGGGATCACGGGTGTCCAAAGCGTGGTGCTTACGCCGCAAATAGTGGTGTTTCCGGGGGTTCGACTCCTCCCGCCCGTAAATCCCGCTCCTGCGCATCCATGCGCACGCGGGACTTCTCGCATCGTGCGAGTCGTAAATGGGACGACGGCCTTCTTAAGAGTCGTCATCTCATAGAACCCTGTAAGCCGGGGAGGGCCGCAATGCCCTCTTCGGTCTATTAAACGACTGTCATTGCGAGCGAAGCGAAGCAATCTGTTCGAATAAACATCGCGGTGACAAGGAAAGGTGTTAATGCCGAGAATTTTCAAGATCAAGGAACTCCGGCGGGAATATGTTTCGCCGGTCGAGCTTGCCGAAGCGGTCGGGAAATCTCCCGAATGGCTCCGCACGCTCGCTCGCCGCGAAAAATGGAAGCTCGCTGTTATCGACGGACGGGGGCGCGGAGGAAAGACGCTCGCCATCCGTATCGACAGCCTTCCCGCCGATTTCCGGGATAAACTCACTGCCGCCCGCATGGACAAGCTCGCCGAAACAGTGAAAAAAGACGACGCCGCGCTGATTATCGACCAGCCGAGTTGGCAGCAGGAGATCGTGAACGACAGGCTGTATTTACTAACCCAATTCCGTAATTATGTAGACGCTTCTTATAACGGTAAAAATATGACGATTCTTTACGAGTGCTTCGTCGGACGTTATAACTCCGGCGATATTTCGACGGAAATTCTGAAAAGGCAAGGCTCGATCTGCCCGCGCACGTTGAAACGATGGGAAGCGGCATATAAAAAGCGGGGCGCGCGCGGTCTGATGGCGGCATACGGCAAGAAAAAAGGAATGAGCAAGGTGCCGGTCGAGGATAGGCAGACCATCATGGGGTTATGGAACAACCAGAATAAACTCCGCGCGCTTTCTATCTATCATAAAATAATCCATACCCGCGCTAAAGCTCTTCAGGAGCTAAAACTTCTTACAATGCGGCAGGCTCAAGGCGGTGAAATTCCGTCTGGAAGTGAAGGAATTGCGGATTATACGGCATGCGTGCGCGAGGTGATGCGTTCCTACCCGTCCTACGATACGGTACTCCGGTTTATCAAGAACAATTCGAATTACGCATCGAATGTTTATTACCGGGAGGGAAAAATGAGATTTAAAGAAAAATGTATGGGATATGTCGAACGCGATCCGAACACTCTCGGAGTAAACGAGATATGGAACTCCGACGGGCATAGATTGAACTGCTGGATTCAGCATCCATATATCGCAAACAAGGCAGTCCGCCCGGTAGTCGTGGTATGGATGGATCTGCGCTCGAAGATGATCACCGGGTTCAGCGTCAACCTGCATGAAAACACCGGCGCGGTCGTCGCGTCACTCGCCGACGGTATCGGAAAGTGCGGGGTGCCGGATACGGTTTATCTCGATAACGGTAAAGCATATAAGAACAAGCAGACGATGGGCGTAAGCCGCAATAAAATGAACAAGTACCGCTTCGCTTCCGAGGAAACACGTCTTGCATTGAACGATATCGCGGATGAATCGACGACGGTAGGAACATTCTTCAGGTTCGGGGTAAACGTCGTATGGGCGCTGCCGTATAACGCGAAGGCGAAGCCGGTCGAGCCGTTCTGGGGCGTATTGAATAATTCGGGAACGAGATTTTTAGCAAGTTACGGGGGAAACTCTATTTTAGAAAAACCGGAAAACCTTCCGGACCGTCTGAAAGACACATTAAAACTCCCGACTATCGACGAACTTCGCGATTATCTCGCCGGGGTATTCGAAGATTACAACCACACGCCGTCGCGCGGCGCGGGAATGAACGGGCTGATGCCAATGGAAGTATGGAAAGAAGGTATTGCGAAACGTGAAGTCAGGAAACTTTCCCCGGAAACCATATCGCTACTCAAACTGCATAGAGGAATGACGCGCGTCGTACAAAACGAAGGCGTGACATGGGATAACCGATGGTATGACGCTCCCGAACTGATAAATTGGCTGACTACGACGGTCGAGATTGGGATAGACCGCGACGACCTGACAAAGCTATATATTTTCGTCCCTGATAAGCGGGATGAGAACGGAAATCCAATCGATCCAGATGGCGGACGGCTGATTTGTAAGGCTGAATGGATAAAACCGCAAGGATTTAGTAAACCGGGTGTTCCTATGGATATGGAACAACTCGCCCAGCGGAAACGTCTCGAACGGGAGAAAATGAAACATATCCGTCTCGGAGAAGATAAGACCGCGCAGATCGCGGGGATGGATAACCTGATCGCGGTGGAAGCTCAGGATGACGACGAAAAAGACGAGCCGGAAGGAACGATAAAGCAGTTGCCGTATTAACGCTGTCACATCGAGTTTGCGAAGCGGTCAATAACAGATTGTCATGGTGAGCAGGTCGAACCATGAAGAAGCGGGAGGAATAAATAAATGACTGATATTGCATGGATTTTGATAGCGGCGGGAAGTCTGATTGCGGGGATAATAGCCGGTAACATAATAGGATACCGTTCTGCCCTGAAACGTATCGTGAATACCGCAGGGGATACGCCTAAACGTATCCGCGAGATACAGGCAGAACTTGCGAAACTCAGGAGAGAACACTTGAGCAAGAAATAAACATGGGAGCAGTCCCGCTCTCGTCCATCCATGGACTCGCGGGATTGTATCATCCATGATACAGGAGGATTCTATGACAGACGGCATGTTTGACGAGACCGGCCCCGACTTGACAACCGAGGAAGACCGGCTCAAAGGCAGGATCAGCGAGATCCAAAACTTCATCGACCTTAAAGGGATTTCGCAGAACAAATTCGGTCAGATGGCGGGCGTATCGTCATCGGTAGTCAGCCAGGTGCTCAGCGGAAGTTATTTGGGAGACAAAGACGCGGCTATTGCGAAGATGATGGATGTGGTCGAACGTGAACGGACGAAGGAACGGATATCGCTCAAACGCCCGGATTTTCAGGCGACCAGCATCTACAAGAACATCATGTACAGCCTCGAGATCGCGCAGTCCGACAAGATGATTACCGTTATCGTCGGCGATGCGGGACTCGGCAAAACGATGGCTCTCGATTTCTACACACACGAACACCCGTCCACCACATCGCTTATTAGGGTCAACCCCACTTACAAAGACGCGACTATCCTGAAAGCGATTGCCGACAGCCTCGGCCTGCAGAATACCGGCAGGAAAGACGTGCTGTTCGACGAGATAGTCGCAAAACTGCGCGGAACCGGGCGCATGATCATCGTGGACGAAGCGGATTACCTGAACGTCAAGGCTCTCGACGTACTCCGGCGTATTCATGACGAAGCCGAAGTTCCCGTCGTGCTGATCGGCCTCGAGAAGCTGAAGAAGATGATATCGTCCGTGTCCGAGAAGTACCGCCAGATATTCAGCCGCATGTTCGCGGTCAAACTCCCGCAATTGACGCTCGACGATACGCGAATGATCACCGGGAACGTCCTCGACGCATCGGAATCGATTATCGCGCACCTGCATAAGGTCGCGCAGGGGAACGCCCGGAAGCTCGTCAATCTCATCATCCGCACCCAGCGTCTGATGTCGCTGAATAATAAGGGACTGGATATCGGGATCATCAACGAAGCGGCCGCCGCACTATTGTAGTCCCGCTCCCAGACATCCATGTCCCCGCGGGACTTCCGCATCCATGCGGTCGGAGGAAGATATGAAAACAGGAGGAAACGATGGCAAAGGAAAGTAAAGAGACGATGCTCGAGCGCGATGTGAAGATACTCCGTACCATGCTCGAAAATCCTAACCTTGAAGATATGCGCACTTTACGCGAACTGCATAATTGGATCATCGGGATGGAAGTCGACCTCGCAATGGAGATTAAAGAGAAACTTGAAGCAGATATCGATCCCGCTCCTGCACATCCTGTGCGCGCGGGACTTCCATATCCATGTGAGTCGCTCGCCCCAACGGGAGGGGCCTCCTAAAATAGCCGAAACTCCCCGCTCGCGCGGGGGGTCTGTAGGGGATTGTCTCCCTACACTGACGAAGGCAGACAAAAGGAGGTTAAATGAACCATATCGAGATTTTGGACAAGCCGGTCAAGGAGTACGCCGACGCGCGCGAGGCTCTCGCGAACGAACTGGCCACGCTCCAGGGCGAGATCGAAGCAGTCAAGCGCGGGTATATGCAGAAGCTCAAGCGTCTCTTCGTCCGTATGGCGGATAAGAAGTCCGAACTCGCGGGAGTGATCGAAGCGAACAAGGAATTATTCGGGAAACCGAAGACGCAGATTATGCACGGTATCAAGATCGGGTACCGGAAGAAGACCGGCGAGACGGTCATCCTGTCGCAGGAACAGACTATCGTGCTGATCAGAAAGAAGTTCGGCGAAAAACAGGCGAAGCTGATGATTCAGACGAAGGAATCGGTCATCAAGGATAGCCTGAAATCGCTGACCGCCTCCGACCTGAAGGCTATCGGAGTCGAGATCAAGGCCGACGTGGACGAGCTGGTGATCAGCGCGACCGACGGCGAGATCGATAAGATTATCGCCGCGATGGAGGGGGAATTGGATAAAGAACTCGCCGACACTTCGGCTTCGCTCAGTGACAGGGATGGTGGTGCCGCATGAGCAAAAAGCGGGCGGTCAGAAATACGCGAGCATGGAAACAGAATCATCGGTCTCCGTCCGGAAGAGCCGGGTATTCCGGCGAAACGATGAGAGAGAGACGGCGGCGGATGGAAATGGAAGAATTGAAGTTGCAGAAATTCATCCGCGCCGTCGAGACCGGCGACGCGAATTTGTTAAGGTAATGAATAGCCGGGATATTTCAATCGGGAGAATACCGTCCGATTAATTCGGAAGATGAGGACGCAGGTTCAAATCCTGCTCCCGGCAAGCAGAGTGATGATAAGGGCCGCCGTTCCCAAGGCACTCAATAGCTAAACGGTACTAAAATGGAAAAGGGGTGCGGCGGGGCGAATGCCCCGCATGACACCCCGTTTAGAAATGGAGAGGACGATGATTAACGTTGTAAACAAATGGCCGGATTGTGATTGCTATTTGGATGTAATGGCAAATACGATTCAAGAACTTACCGAGTGGTTGCGCGATAATAAAAAAATCGAATGGATTTCAATAATTGATTCCGACGAGAAAAAAGGACAGTATGCCGTCCTTATTATTCATCTTACCAGTATTAATTTGTTTTTATTGAATCGAGATAAGAAGGAAGAAAAGGCTTTTGGTATAATCATGAATTCGGCGATTTGTTTTGCCGAACGTATTCCAAGTGTTGAAGAAGCAGAGAAAATAATCAAGAATTTTTTAGGCGAAATAGAATATAAAAAGGTTAATGCTACAAAAATATACAAGGATGGTAGAAAAGCAGTATCGATTCAATTTTTTCCTCTTTGGAGAAAAAGATGAAGACAATCGGTAAGGCTGAAATAGCCAAGATTCATATCTGGAAGCAGAGGCTCGGAATGGACGAAGAATCCTACCGCGCGCTTCTCGGCGGATTCGGCGTAGAGAGTTCTACGGAATTGAGTTACGCGCGTTACCGGGATATTAAAATCGTCTTCGAGAAGCTGTTAAACGCCGCGGGAATGGCCACCGACGCGCAGTTAATTAAGATTCGGGATCTCGCAAAAGGGACGGTTAATAACCTGCCGGGATTTTGCGGTAAGATCGTGTCCCGGACGGTGAAATCCCCCGGCGACCTCAAAACGCACGAAGCGCGGAAGGTCATCGAGGCGTTGAAAAGGTACCATCGTGCCTCGGCTCCGCTCGGCAACCGAACGGACACCATGTCTACTTCTGCGAAGCAGAATGCAGGTGAGCGAAAGTCGAAGTGTCCAGAGGAGTAATTAAATGACCCCGCTTGAAATCAAAAAGGCGAACAATTACCGTCCCGCGCGGGACGGGGATATCCGTTGCCGGGATTGCGAGTTCTCACGGTTCATGCAGATACTCGGATGGAACCTGCAGAGTTTCGGTATGCAGTGGCGGTGCCTTCTGATCGGCCTCGATTACCGGAAGGACGAGAAGATCAGCCACGCGGATACGTGCGACAAAGCATGTCTGCGTACGGTGGCGGAATAAGATGCCGGTCGACTGGTCGAATTACCCGCCCGACTGGAAGGAGATTTCGTACCGGCGGAAGGTCGCGGTCGGGTGGAAATGCGAGATGTGCGGGGCCGAGCATGGGAAACCGCACTGGAAGACGAAAAGCATGGTCGTGCTGACCGTGCACCATATAGACTTCGATACATGGAATAACACCGACGGCAATCTGCTGGTCGCGTGCCAGCGTTGCCACTTCCGTCTCGACCGCGCGTATCATGCGAAGAACCGCCGGGAGAATAAGGAACTGGCGGAACTCCGCCGGATCGCGGGGTATGTCGCCCGGAAGCTCGCCGTAATGGACGAATGCGTTATCCCGGACGAGGTGATAGAAAGAATGAAAGAATTATCAGATAATCGTCCCGCTCCAGGACATCCTTGTCCGCGCGGGACTTCCGCATCCGTGCGGTCGGAGGTAGAAGTATGATATTTTGGAAAGGGATGCGGATGGCCTCGTTCGCGGACGCGGTTCACGAGAACGCGTTAGCCCACGGATTTTGGGAACCGATACCGAGTTACGAGGAACAAAAGGCGCTTTTCCATACGGAAGTATCCGAAGCGGTCGAGGAATCGCGGGAAGGAATGCCCGGCTTGTATTATATCCGCAACGAGATCATTACGCCCGATATGCCGCAGTTCGAACGGATAGCGGATATTACGCATAAAATCGAAGGACAGGCTGTCGAACTCGGCGACCTGATCATCAGAATAGTCGATACCGCGCGGGGAATGAAGGGCATTGTTTTCCCCCTCAACGCCGAGAAGTTCGACCATATGATCCCGATGGCGTTAAAAGAGGCCGCGAAGCGGAATTGGAACGACGGGGAAAAGACCGAACTGGAATTTTACTCCCAACTGCATAAGCATATCGCCCTCGACCATAGTTTCGCGACTATTATCCTTCGCACGGTGTTTTACTGCCTGCTTCGGGGGTGGGACTTGGAGGAGGCTATGATGCGGAAAATGAACTACAATACGGGCCGTTCGTACAAACACGGCAAGAGGATATAAGGATGCACAGCTGGTTCTGGTATTCGCTCGCGGCGGTAGCGGCCGCCGGGCTGATCTGGTGGGCGTGGCGTCTATTAGACGATAACGCTATTCTTTTAGTCGACGACGATATCGCATGGATGATCGAGGAATCGTTACGCAGGGGGGAAGTATGAATGAAAATAAGCATTCCCGCTCTTGTCCATCCGTGGACTCGCGGGACTCCTCGCTTCGTGCGAGTCGGAACGAAAAGATAAAGGTCTATGTTTCCATCCCGATATCGGGGCGGCTGAAACCCGACGTCGACCGGCATATCCTAACCCTGCGGGCAAAACTGCACGAGTACGGGTATGACGTGATCGCGCCGAAGGTCGCCGGTGAGATTCGCGACGACTGGCCGATACCCTCCGACCTGCGCGAGGATAACGAGAGAATCTACGACGAATGCCGGAATAACGTCCTGATCTGCGACGTCCTGTTCTGCGACCTGACGGGCGCGGACGCGGTCAGTATCGGGTGCGTAGCGGAGTTGACCTGGGCGCGTGAGTTCGGAAAATGGGCCGCGGTCGCGATGCTGTCCGATTCTCCGCACCGGCACGCGTTTGTCAAAGTCCCGGCGCATAAGGAACTCAGCACCCGTTGGGAAGTGTTCGATTACTTCCGGGATTACGGGCTGATGGAGAAGAGGCTTGCGGAATGGGAAGCAGAGAAGCGGAGGTTGGAAAAATGACTGGAGAAGAATTTGATAAATACCATTTTAGTATAAAAACAGAAATATTCATTCAAGGGATATGGCGTAAAGTATTAGGTGTTAATTGGATGAATAACTCGGTGTTTGTAATTTTACATGATATAGAAGTTTGGTTGCTTTATTCTCGTATAGAAGCGATTCGGGAAGCTGAATGAAGGACTACTGTCCATGGGAGTCGGAAATGTGGAATATAATCGCCGGTCTCGGCCTTGTTTGGCTCGGACTGGAAATAATCAGATACGGGTATCTCTATGAAGGGTGATTATTGGAAAACAGCGTTCGGCGTAGAGAACGCTGTTATGTTCGCCGCTATGGTGGTCTGCGGGCTGTCCGGGTGGAACGATATGACTAAATGGGTATTCGTGACCTATACCGTGGTCGCGGGGGTATTCCTCGCGGTGGGGATAATCAAATCATCCCTCGACTGTGCTCAGGATGACAAAAATGTCACTGCGAACGAAGTGAAGCAGTCTGTTCAGGAACCGATTGCTTCTACCGCTACGCGGCCTCGCAATGACAAGAGGAGGAAAGCGGCATGATGAAGAAAAAGATAGCCGTAAACTACCGGAAGGGAAAAAAGAATGATGTTAAGTGTTCAAGATGTATTTCATCTATCTTTAAGGAAATCAAAGGTATAGGATTCGGCTCTCTCGGTTTTCAATGGCGTTGTAAAGAACTTGGTCTGGATGCAGGGATGAACTACAGGATTCAGCCGGGAAATACCTGCGACCGCGCGGAACCAAAGGAGGCAGGGGATGCCGATCAGTGAAAAGCAAGATAAATACATCCGTGATCTAGGATGGAAAATTTTACATGGCGGCGATTTAGGCGATAGGCTGGAGTATTGTTCACTTCTTTTTTGTGATAAAAGTTACCGCGATATTGATGCCATCGACGCGGGTGTACTGATCGACGTATTACAGACGGCGAAGAACGCGCAGTACCACGCCGACATGAAACGGGAAGCGTCCCGCTCTTATCCATCCATGGACGCGCGGGACTCCGGCATCCTGCCGTCGGAGTATGACAATGCGTAGCCGGGTTTTGCGGGACCTGCGCGGAGTACTGAACGATGAAAAAGTCGAGACCGCGATGGCGGCCGCCGGCGACGAGGATATGCGCATCCCGACCATCGAAGGATATATCAGACGGAATAAGATCGACAAGGATAGTATCAAGGAGGTGATTGACGATGTCGTACGCGAAGATAAAAAAAATCGCAGAAGCTGCCGGAGAAAAAACCGCGCTCAAGATAGTCTACCTCTTTTCGGGTGAACATATCCGGATGCCGAAAGCGGGGACGCTTCGCCGCGCAGTCCGGGACGAATCGATTATCCGGGAGTGGCGCGGCGGGAAGCTTCAACGTGAAATTGCCCGTCATTTTGGGATATCCGAACGGCGGGTGCGATATGTGATCCGCCGGATCACCCTCGACGAACAAGCAGGGTTATTCGACCTGAAAAAATAGTTACAAAAAACAGGAACATTTCGTGACCTTTAAAATTCACAGGCATGATAGAATGGTGCATCGAATGTAAACAAAGCAGATTTCCGGGAGGGGATTTTGCGGTTAAAAGGTAAACCTATCGCGCTTATCACCATGATTCTGGCCGATCTTTGGGTTATCGGAAGTTCGCTTTATTACCTGATCGCTCGCGGTACGATCAGTTCCGACGAATCCGGCGCCATCATTACCATAGGGGCGTTTATCGCCCTCATCCCTACGCCTATCAATCTATCTCTTATCATCAGGAACCTGAAAGGCATGTCTTCGCAAAGCGGGGAATTACCTGAAACCGACACCCCTCCTGAAAACACCGGGGAGGGAAAATGACCGATCAGGAATTCGCAACCATCAAACATCAGGATATATTCCGCGTGGACGATAAGGGCGGGAAGCTCCTTACCCCGTCGGTGAAACAGTTCACCGATATTAAAATCCTTCGATTCCTTTCTGATTTTCAGGAATGGCTGACCCATTACGAACCCTGCGCGGTACTTGCGATTCACTGTCTGTACGATCCCTCGTCGGTACATGTGCCCAGCTCTAAGCATTTTGTAAAAAAGGATAAGGCGGGGAAAATCGTCCGTCTTGCTATCGCAGGTGATTTTCATATCGCCGGTATCGATTTTCTTTCGAGTATCGAAGTGATAAAGGAATTCCTAAAGGAGAATAATCTTCTCGATTCTGTCGGATGGGGAATATATCCCGATTGGAATAATCCCGGACATCATATCGATATGCGGGGATACCGCGGGCGTTGGGGAATGATCGGCCCGAAGATGGTCGAGTTCGAATCCGCGCTGGCGTATGCGAATAAGAAATTCGTCAGGAAATAACACATGAAGGCGCGGATGATTATCCCGCGATGCGGGTGCGGCGGAATCCCGGTGCTTTCCTTTGTCAGGGGCGATCTTCGGCCGGTCTACAGGATGCGGTGTCCGGATTGCGGACATGTCGCCTATGGATACGGACGGAATAACACACGGCGGTCATGGAGACGACTTCTGAGAAAACTCCGGGCGAGAGGACTAAAAATATGAAAAAGAAAAATAGAGATACCGAAATGGGGCGCGGGTGGTGTTTCCTCACAGGACTCATCATCGGATTTATCGCATGCGCGATGGTCGGCTGGAACCCGTTCGGGACTTTTCCCTCGTCGCCGTTCTCCCCGGGTGCGGCGAAGAATACGAATACCGGGATTGTGATCCCGGATATCGGCACATTAGAGACGGTCAGTACAGTCGGAAATATTATCCGCTTCGTAACGAACGAGACCGCGCTAACGCAGATCGTGTACGTCTACCGCGAACTTTCGAACTACGTCACCGCCGCGCCGGCCGCGACCGGGCAAACGTTGGAAACTATAACTTTCGACGTATATAAGAATCATTACACCCTGCCGCTCTCGTTCCCGCGCTGGCAGGCGGGGGTAGGAATAAGCGCACCCTTCGGCTCCGCTCAGGGTGACAGTTTTGGAATTTCGGTTTACGGGTCTTACCGGTTCTACGACCGTTTGGGCGTTTGGATCGGGAGCGATTTTAAAAGCGTTCAAATAGGATTAAACGTACTGATAGATTAACCCCTCGACCGGCTCGCCTGCCTTCTCCTTCAGAGAAGGAGACAGGGGGTGACATTTTGTCATGCTGAGCCTGCCGGAGCAAGGAATAATAAGGAGCGACTATGGCGCCGAAGGGAAACGAGTCTGAACTCACTATAGTTAAGAAAGAAATCGAGGAAATCAAAGCCTCGATATCCAAGATACAACTGGACTTTATGAGAAACATGACGTCATTATCCGGTTCCGTGCAGAATATTGAGCAAATGATGAAGAGCGGTTTTTCGTTCGGGAAAGAAGAGTGTTTTAACCACCGGACGAATATCGGTAAAGAACTCGACCGGCAGGCTGAAACGCTGGAAAAACACGCTGAAAGGATCGGCGAGATGGAACGGCGTTCTGCGGCAGTGCAGGTGATTATCGGGATCGTATCCGCGCTGTTGACCGCGCTGATCACGACGGTCGCGATTAAGCTCATCCAATAAGGGGCCGGCTTCGACGTCCAGTCTTCGCACGGCATTTCCCCCATCCGTGGGGGTCAGGAGGATAAATGAATCAGGACGAAAAAAGAACTCTTAACGGATTACGGGTTGAAAAAGAGGAGAAACTCCGCCAGCTCGATATCGTGATCGACCGCTGCCGGAAAGATGTCAGCACCTATCTCCGGCCGTATCTCCCCCTCTCGTCGGTTATCGACGAATTGCAGATCGATTACGCCTTAAGCGCGATGATCGAAATGCGCGACCGGATGGGTGAACGGAAAGCGCTGGTGGACGAGATCGAGAACCTGAAGAAGGAGCTTGCCTGATGGCGAAGTTCGACGTTTATCACCAGGACGCGATGAACCTCTACCTCGAAGGAAAGACCCTCGATGAAATCTCGAAAATTATCCCGGTATCGGTGAGGACGTTGTCCGCTTGGAAACAGGATAACGATTGGGAAGAACGCCGGAAGCGATATCGTCTGAACGGCGAGGGCGGATTCGAGACCCTCGAGCGAAGGATAATAGATTTTATCAACAAGATGGAAAGCAAGGAGATTACATCCGAGGATGCGGACACATTAGTGAAGCTGATAAAGAGCCTGCGCGGTCTTGAAAAAGAACGCGATATGGTGGGGATGGCTCTCGCGGTGATGAAGCGTTTCGCGCAGTTCACGAGCGACCGTTATCCTGAAGAACGGGAGAAGATAGCGGGGATGATACGCGACTTCTTCAAACTCCTCGAAAAGGAGCAGTTAGGATGCCGGTAGGAATTTTCGCGGCAAGGCGGGAAGTCGACGATATCCTCAGAATTTTAGATGAGGACGTTCTCCCTCTCGATCCAAAGGATAAATCACTCCGCCGGACGTTAGCAAAATCGAGCTTCTTTGAGTTTATGAAACTTTACCTTCCGCATTACGTGGAAGGCACCCCTGATGGGAGTACAAGCGAACCTGCCGGATTTCACCGGGAGCTGATAGAAGAGATGGAGCGGCGGGAATATATTTGCAATCCGATAGTACGGGCGGCCCCGCGCGGATTCGGAAAATCAACGGTCGTCAGTTTCGCTTATGTGATCTGGTCGATCTGCTTCCGCACCCGGAACTTCGTCGTAATCGTTTCGGCGAACGACGATCTCGCATCAGACCTCGTGGAATTTATCCTGATCGAGTTCCGGCATAACCGGCGTATCGCGCAGGATTTTAACGATCATGGTGATTTGGTTACCGAGGCCGAGAAAAACGATTTTGTCGCGAATGGAGTGCGGGTATTCTCCCGCAGTTGGAAACAGGGCGTCCGGGGATTCCGGCACCGCCAGCACCGTCCCGACCTGATCATCATCGACGACCCCGAGAAGGATAAGGAAGCACAGAGCCAAAGCACGGTCGGCGATCTTTTACAGACGATCAAGGAAGCTATATACCCGTCTATGAAACGGGGATACAGTACACTGATTTACATCGGAACGATTATCCGCAAGAAGTGCGCGCTCGGTACGATCCTGTTCTCCGACGATGAGAACGAACCGTACAGAAATTGGAACCGGAAGGTTTACCGCGCAATCACGAAAGACGTGAAGGGAAACGACGCGAGTCTTTGGCCGGAACTTTGGCCGCTCGACAAACTCCTCGCGATCAGGGAAAAGATCGGCACGCGGGCGTTCGAGAAGGAGTACCAGAACAACCCGCTCGACGACGAGGACGCGCTTTTTAAAGAGGAATGGATCAGGTATTACCATCCCTCCGAACTCGATCCTCAGCGGATGACCGCCGTGCTGATGGTCGACCCTTCCGCGCGGTCGCAGGCGCATAACGATTATAAGGCAATCGTTTCGCTCGCGCTGGATCACGAGACGATGAAAGAGTACGTGATCCAAGCGTGGATACAGAGGCAGTCGATCAATGCGATGCTTTACGCGACCTACCGGATGTACCAGCATCTTGTGAAGCGCGGGTTCAGGGTACGTTTCGCGGGGTTCGAGGCGAACGGCTTTCAGTCGCTTCTCGAACCGTTGTATGACGCGCTCTGTAAAGAGATGGGATTTCTCCTGCCGCTGAAACTGGTAACGAATAAAATTCCCAAGCAGGACAGGATCGAGCGGCTGACGCCAAAGGTCGAGCGCGGGAAAATATTATTCCCGAAAGACGCTTCGGCTTCGCTCAGCGCGGGCGGCGGGGATATACAGCTCCTGATCGAACAGCTTCTATATTTCCCCAAAGCAGACCATGACGACGGGCCTGACGCGCTCGCGGGCGCGGACGAACTCCTGATGGTGGGGAATATCAAGCCGGATTTCGTAAGCGGCGGGACGCGCGAATCGCGGAAATTCCTCGACGGGTACGACGGGCCGGTACGGAGGAACGACAAGGATTTCGACCAGAAAAAAGGCAGGGTATAGAAATACACGAGGAAGACTTCCTCGAAGTCATATTGAAGGCTGTTAAACGGGTTTAACTCTAACTGTATACAGGAAAAAGAGATATGTAATGTTATTGTAATTTATAACAGGGTAAAGAATTAACTAAGAAAAAGAAGGTTAATTTAAGGATATTCTAACGATGTTTAAAAACTGTTTAACTTGTAATATAGTAATGAATTAAAGATTATTTTATTGAAAACGCGCAAAAAAAGCGCGGACGAAACAAGGAGAACCGGAAATATGCCCGAAATAGGCAAATTTAAACCTCTATACAGGCGGCAGAATACATGGCAGAGTTTCCTTCAATACACGTCGCAGTTGCCAAATCCCGATAAGGTACTCGAAGCGAAGGGCGGCGACGTATCGGTCTACCGCGATCTGACGTACGACAGCCAGGTCAACTCGTGCATCGTCTCCCGCGAGAGCGGAGTGATGAGCTGCGAGTACCGGATTGTATCGGAGAAGGACGCCGCCGGATTGGACAGCCGCGCTCACGGGTTTATCACCGAACAATGGAATTCCCTGAATATGGAAAATCTTTACCGGGACATCCTCGAAGCCGTATGGCTGGGGTATTCCCCTATCGAAACCATACTCGGTCGCGATGGTGAGCGTATCGTTTATGACGCGCTGATCGGGCGGCCTGCGGAATGGTTCTTCTTCGATACGGAGAATAACCTTCGTTTCCGTTCGGAGAACAATCCTACCGACGGCGATCCGGTGATCGTGTCCGGGTTAAACCGTCAGGTCGAACTGGTGCAGTACCGCGCCGGATATCGTAACCCGTACGGAGAATCGGAACTCGCGCGCTGTTTCTGGCCGGTTCATTTTAAGAAAGGCGATATCAGATATTGGATCAGTTTCATCGAACGGTTCGGCGACGACCCCGTATTTATCAACCTGCCGACGCGCCCGGCAGACGATGAAATAGATAAGTATCTCGATATGCTTTATGAAATGAAATCGTCCGGGGCCGGGGTATTCTGGGGAGAAAGCAAGCCGGAAACTCTCGGAGTCGATAAAAAGGCGTCAAGCGACCTTTTTAATGAAATGGTGAAATTCTGCGATTCGTCTATCAGTAAGACGCTTACCGGACATTCCGCGACCGCCGACTCCACGCCGGGAAAACTCGGAAACGAGGATATGGCTGAGACTGTGCGCGGGGATATTCAGGATAGCGATAAGCGCCTGATCAGCGGGGTAATGAACCGGATGATCCGCCGTCTGGTCGACCTGAACTTCACCGTAAGCTCATATCCGAAATTCGAATTCTTCGAGGAAGAGGATGTGCAGTCCATCCGCGCGGAACGCGACGCGAAGGTATTCGAGATGGGTTGGCAGCCTACCGAGCAGTACCTCCAGCGCGTATACGATTACCAGCCCGGAGACCTGAAGGAGGTAATCAAACCGGCTGATTTAACCACGGGACTCCCCGCATCCGGCGGGTCGGAAAAAAAAAAGAGCCGGGATTATAGAGTAGAATTCGCTGACCCGGAGCAAAAACATCTTACTATAGAAGATATTGTTGCGCAGGCCGAACGGGAAGCGAAGGAAGCGGAAGATCTCGCGGAAAAGGGATTCGGGGATTTTTACGGGTACTTCGAAGATACTGTAAACGAGATTGAAAACGCGGTAGAAACCTCGTCGGATTTCAACGAGGCCGCAGGAAAGATAATAGAAATCGGCCGTCTCCATGCCATCCGTGGCATCGACGGCGCTTCCCCCGTCGTGGGGGTCGGTAATACGACAAAGGTCACTGCGGGCGCGTCAGATTTTCTCGCGCGGTCGCTGATCACAATGAACGCGCTGGGACGCAGGCAGGTGATCCGGCAGATCAATGAGGATGGCGCATCTGCCGATTTCGCGGATGGCGACTGGGATCCGAAAACCGGGATGATGGAATATTCCGGCGCGAAGAAGTTCCTGTCATCGAAACTGGCGATGTCGGACGCCGAATTCAAACTCCTTTCGGACGAGCAAAAAAACTATGCGTTCGCTGTGACAGGGATATCGAAAGCGGAGACCGCGCAGGGTATTCTCGATAAACTCGCCAAGGCGCTCGACGAAGGACAGACTTACGAGCAATTTAAGTCCGGGATAGACCCGAAGTTACTGGCGATAAACGACCTCCGGTTATCCTATTTGCAAAACCTGCAGACCGCCTATATGTCGGGGCGTTACGGGCAGATGAAGGCTTCGGCGGAATTCCTGCCGTACTGGATGTATGTGACTGTCGGAGACGACCGTGTGCGTCCGGGACACGCCGCGATGCATGGGATTGTCCGCCGCCATGACGACCCGTTCTGGAGTATCTGGTATCCGCCGAACGGGTTCCGGTGCCGGTGCTTCGTACGGGCGTTGACCGCCGGACAGGTTAAAGCAATGGGGATAACGGTCGGCAAGGGAATACCGTCGTTCTCCCAGCAGTTCGGGACGCAGACGGAGATGGGAAATGTCCCCGGAAACATCGACCCGGCCGCGCCCATGATGCCCGACGACGGATTCGCACATAATCCGGCGGAAGTCAAAAGCGATGCGTGGATACAAAAGAAACTCGCGGATTTGAAGGAATTGCGTCCGGATGCGAAAGGCGCAAGAATACCGTTCGAAACGAAGAACTGGCAGGAGTTAGGATTAAAATCGTTTAAGGATCAGGGATATAAAACGGAAATGAAACTCGGAAAGTACGACGCTAAAACCGGCGAGAAAATGCTCGCGGAGAAATTGGCGGATAAAGCCTTCATTCAAGACGCGCTAGGTAAACCGGTATTTATCAACCCGAAGCAGTTTATTTCCCATATCGATAAAGATAAAGAGAGGATGAGTTTACTTGACGGGCTGGAAAATGTACTGACCGACCCGGATGAAATTTGGATGAATATTCATTATTTAACCGCTGATAAACAGACGGTGTTATCGTACGAGTACATCAAGATGATCAACGGGAAAGCGGTGGAGTTGGTTGTCCAGCAATACGGGGGAATTCCGTCCGGGTGGACTATTTACCCGAACAGGAGCATCGATAATAACCGGATGGGATATCTGATTTTTAAGAAAGGAGCTAAGGAAAAAATAAAGAGCGTATAAGCCTATCGTTGGTGGCAGTCGCGGAGGAGCTTGTCTCCGCCTGTCTAATCCGGGGATTTACGGTATCAAGCCTACTCCCGGAAATCGATTCGGCCAAACGCTCTACAAATAGTCTACTACAGGATTATCGGAAAGTCAAGTCCAGCATTAAATAATTTTAATGCGGAACGAGGAGAAAAAAATATTTAAAGGAGGGTATCGTGGCAAAAAAGATACAGATATTGAAGACGGGGAAATTTCGCGGGACAAACGGAAAAGAGTTCGATATCACAGATGAAATTCTTTCCGAGTTAGAGCAGACGTATAACCCTGCAGTCGGAGACGCCAAGCTTGTGATCGGTCACCCTGAATTCTCCGACCCGGCGATGGGCGACATTATCCGGCTGGAGAAAGTCGGGAATCTCTTATTTGCCGAGATCGACCGGATTAAACCTGAGATGATCAAAAAGAATCGCGAGGGATATTACGACCATGTGTCGGCGAGTTTGTACACCCCGGATACCGCCAATAATCCCGAGCCGGGAAAATGGTATTTGCGGCATGTCGGAATGCTCGGAGCAGTACAACCCGCAGTGAAAGGACTTGAAGCGGTACAGTTCGCGGATCATGAAGACGGGACTGTCTCGATAGAAACGCCGCTCGAACTCGCTGACTTCGAGGGACTCGATCCTGTGCAGAACCGCCTGAACTCGGTCGGTATCTTGTTGGGACGTTGCCGTGATTATCTGATCGAAAAAGAGGGACAGGAGAGGGCGGATAATATACTGCCGGTATGGGAGATTGATTATATCAAGCGGGAGTTTATCCCTGTTCGTGAACCCGCGAGTTTCGCGGAAAGTGAAGAGATTGCTTCACTCCCTTCGGTCGCTCGCAATGACGATTCAGAAGAAAATAAAGAGGAGGATACAGACATGACGGATGCTGAAAAGATCGCAAAACTGGAAGCTGACATCGCGGCGAAAGATAAAGAGAACGCCGGATTGAAAGCGGAAATCGCTAAAAGCGAATCCGACGCGCTTCTGGGAAAAGTCGCGAGCTTCGCCGACGCCGAGATGATCGGTAAAGGGCGTTTATTGCCCGCGAAAAAGGACGAATGGGTGAAGCGCGTTCTGCGTTTCATCGAACTGGAAAAATCGGGGACAGCGGATTTCGCGGAAAGAGATATCGACGGTATCCTCGCGGGTTTCGCCGAAATGGTGCCTGAAAACTCGGTCGCCGCAGTCGACGGGAAAGAAAAATTCACCAAAGGGACGGCACGCGGTTCCGCAGACTTCGCGGATGAGGACGAATGTGTCAGCGCGCTCGACCATCCTGAAGAAGGAGGTAAATAATGGCACAGATACTCAGGTACAGGAATAACGGCGTATCGAAAATACGCCGGGGGATAATGGCCGCCGGGCAGGAAATCGACACCGACGAACTCGGCGTGTTCGATACCGACGGTAAAATCCGTAAAGGCGATAACGTCTCCGGGTACCGTTTCGCCGGTATCGCGAAGCATAACGCTGGTGCAGACGGAGAGGATGATTATCTCGAACTCGAAGCCGGGACTCCGTTCGAATACCCGAACGCCGCCGCCGCGCAGACCGATATCGGGAATATGGTCTACTTCTCCGGTTCGTCCGCGCTGTCGATGACTCCGGGCAATGGGGTAATCGCCGGTGAAATCATCGATGTGGTCGCCGGTGTAAGCTGGCTGATCGATCCGGTCGTTACCGGTCCCGTGACGGTTTCCGGCGATATGAGCCGCGACGCGGCGGATTCAGCCGTACGTCCGACGACCGCGGGCGACGCCATCGAGACCGACGATCCGGCTGTAGAGGCGGCCGTCCTGAGTCTCGACGATAACAAAGTCGAGGCTAAGGGTACCGGAACGAATGTTGCCGTCATACTGAAACCGAAAGGAAACGAATCGGTCGACGTGTATAACGGAAAGCTTTATGCCGAAGGAGCGGGCGCGGATGTCGATCTCGACCTCCAGTCGAAAGGCGCGGGCGTAGCGAAAGCGAACGGCAAGAGGATTGTTACCAGCGCGGTTCTCATCTCGCAGGAAACGACCGACGCATCCGGCGAAATCGCGGTCGCGTCCATGACCAGCGCGGGTGTTGTGTTTGCAACGTTCGCGGAAGACCCGGGTTCGTACAAAGCGATATCCGACGTCATCTGCGCCACGGGAAAAGTGACGGTTTATGCGACTACCGGCGCGGCGCGCGCGGCGTTGGCCTCGAAAAAGGTCAACCTGTTCGTGTTCTCGCTCTAATGCGGGAAAATAGTGTTGTCGGCCGACTCCGCCATCCGTGGCTCTTGTCGGCACTCCCCCAATCCGTGGGGGTCGGAGGGTAAATAAATGCCGAGAATTTCAATCGACGAACTCAACCGTATCGAAAAAATGATACGGGATGATTTCAATAACGTATTTCGGGAAACCCCGACCACGTATCAGTTTTTCACATCGGAAATACATGATTCCGAAAACCTGACAGTGCTCGAATGGATCGGACAGCTTCCGACAGTTGTGGAATGGATCGGGCCGCGCATCATCGAGACGCTAAAAGATTATGACTATACCGTACGGAAGCGCGCATGGTCGATGGCGGTCAAGGTTCTCTATAAAAAAGCGTTCGACCGTTCCGGGACGAAACTGTCGCAGATGCTCCGCGACCGGGTCACCAGTATGGGTCAGGGATTCCGTAACCAGTATCCCGCCAATGTGATCTACGACCTGCTGGAAGCGGGCGAGTCCGAATATGCGTTCGACGGTGTACCGTTCTTCAGCGATATCACCGGAGTGCGCTTATTCAAGAACCTGTTCACCGGTAACGGGGTGGATACTGCCGATCATATCCTGACCGATATCGCTATCGGCCGCTCCGCGATGGCTCGTTACCCGAACGATCAGGGACGCGCGCTGAACGTCATCCCCGACCTCATCGTCTGCCCGCCCGAAGCGGTCGGCAAGTTCGAGGAGGCTGTCGGCATCGCAATGCGCGCAGGATCGAACAACCCCTACTACGGGCGTTATACGCTGATTACCGACGCGCGCCTCGCCGACGCGAACGACTGGTATTTCGCCAGCACGAAGCAGGGTATGAAGCCTCTGCTGTTCGTCGAATCGCAGGGGCCGGAAGTGGCGACCCGTGACAATACGTTCAACGATAAATCGGTCGACGTCGGCGTCGACTCCGAGGGTAACGCCGGATTCGGGTTCCCGCAGTTGATGGCGAAATTCGTGAACACCTAAGGAGGGTAATAAAAATGGCGGAAAACGTATGGATCAGAAAGATATCCGTTCTCAGTCTGAGCGGAAAAGTCGGGCCGGGTAAACCGTTCGAGGTCAGCCCCGGTCTCGCGGAGAAGTATCTCGCGAAGAAGCTGGGCGATCAACCGGTATACCAGAAGGTGTCCGCTCCAGCCACGCCGGCAAATATGGAAGCGGCGAACGCCGAGATCGCGCGCCTGAAGGCGGAAATCTTGGCGAAAGCCGACGAAAGGAAAGCTGAGCTCGCCTCTAAACAGGAAGCGAAGGCGGCGGAAGCGAAGAAGTAAAAGTACGTCACTGCGGGCGAAGCGCGGCAGTCTGTTTTCGAACGGATTGCTTCGGCTTCGCCTCGCAATGACATTTATTCCGTACCGGGAACCGGCGGTTCGACTCCGCGAACGGTGAAGATTGACAACTTATATTTTATGGAATGACAATTTACAAGGTTCGGATTGACAATTTAAAGGGGTTAGTATGCCTTACTGTACGAAAGAGGATATTTACGACGCGATGGGCGAAACGGCGGCGAAGGAATACGCGACCGACGTGTCTACGGAAGAGGAAACAGTTATCGAGGCGCGTATCGACGCGATGATCGTTAAGGCGAGCGCGCGTATCGACGGATATATTGCGAACCGGAAAACTGTGCCGCTGGATCCCGTACCGCCGATGATCGCCGACCTCTGCGTCGATATGGCAATCTACTACATTGTTACACGGAAAGGCCTCGCCGAGGATTCGTCCGAGAAAGCGATCCTTGAGAAGTATAAGGACGCAGTCGGAGTATTGCGGGATATCGCCGCCGGGAAAGCCAATATCGGAACGACGTCGGAGGATACCGGGGAAACCGCCCCGTCGTCGCCTGCGAAATGGAAAGGAAAAGACAGCCCATTCAATTTGGAGGGGTTTTAAGAATGAAATCCGGTAATACGTCTATCAAACAGGGGACGAATATGAAACCGAAAAGCAAACCGCTGTTCCACCGGAAAAACATCCATATCGGGGATCATATTATCCGCCTGTTAATCTTCCGGACGCATAAACTGATGGTGAGGTACCTGAATAATAAATATGGCGATAAACACGAACAGTATCAGGGATTATTTTTCAACTACGAAAGGTTTATCGGCGGCATCCGTTCGCGGTTCATTGGGCAAATAATCATACATCTCAATGGCGAAAAAGAGTTTACCCTAACTCACGAATGCGTTCATGCCGCGATGTATTACCTCGAACTGACCGGTACGCCGCTCAATTTCGGGAGGAAGTCGGACGCGGGGGAGCGCGCTGATAAATACGATAACGCCGAGGAACGCCTCTGTGATGTTACCGGATATCTGGTATATGAGGCATTGGAGTTTATTAAGACAATCCGGAGATAAAGAATGTCGGCCGCTAAGGAAACGTTTATCCTCGAAGGGTTCGACGACCTGAACGGGGAACTGGATAGGCTTATCCCGGAGGATTGGCCGAAGATTCTGAACGCTATCGGGGTATTCGAAGTGTCCGCGACAGGACAGCGGTTTTTCGATCAGGTCTCCCCTGCAGGAAAACCGTGGAAACCGTCCGGGCGGGTGAAACGCGACGGCGGGAAGACGCTGACGGATAAAGGACAGCTCGCGGGAAGTGTGACGCATAAGACACACCCGTCCACCCGGTCGGTATCGGTGCTGTCGAACAAGGAATACAGCGCGATCCACCAGTACGGCGGAGTGATCAAGGCGAAGGACGGGGGCTACCTGCATTTCATCGGGGCGGACGGCAAGGATGTATTTGTGAAAGAAGTGAATATGCCAGCGCGGCCGTACCTCGGTTTCAGCGAGCAGGATTTGCAGGATATCTGCGATATGGTCGGGGATTGGCTGACGCGGCGCGCTTCGGCTCCGATCGGAGCTTAATAAGGAGACAGGGATGATCAGTGTTTTTAAAGCGTATCTGAAGGAATTGATCCTTGCGCAGACCGGAATACAGGACGGTAAAATATTTCTCGATGTGAAAGAGGAACAGACGTACAAAATCGCGCCCTGGGCGAGTATTTTGACACAACCGGCGCGGGTAGAAGTCCTGATGAGGAAAGAACCGAATTTCCAGCGTGTGATGAGGATCCGGAAGTACGACGTGTTCCAGCCGCTGTCGCTCGCGGTATGCGGGAAGACCGAGGCGGAAGCCGACGGCTGGATGGATGCGATCCTCGCGGCGTTATCGCCGTACCTGGTGAAGACGGACGCTACCGGGATGCAGCATATCGGTATCAAGCCGTCTCAGATCGACTACTCGGATACGTCCACCCGGATACGCGGGAATTCTGTCGCCGACGCCGAAATCGAGTTCGCGTTCAGCGTATTCTGCGCCGAGGCCGATCTCGCGCCGTATGTTCCAACAGAATAAAAATTAAGGGAGGAAATATATGTCAATAGGGAAAAAGAAAGAACCGGATACGGGAGCGGAAACCGCCCGGCCGTACGGAAAAAGGAAAGTAACTGTTACCGTGACGAAGCATGTCACGCTGAACCTGAGGCGGATGGGGCTGGAGGAACTTTTCGGGAAACAGCTTCATGACTGGAAGGACGGCGAGCTTACAGTGTGGGCGGCAAACGACGATGTCCAGCTTCTTAAAAAATACCGGTCGAACAAAATGATCGATATCAAGTTCGAATAAAATAAGGGAGGAAATAAAATGGCAACAGAATTTGGAAACAGGGCCAATGTCATCTCCGGGCCGTGTCTGATATATGTGGACGACGGAACCGGGGAGCGCAATGTAGGGCTGACACGGGGCGACGTGGAGTTCACGATCAAACCGGACGTGCGCGAGCAGAAATTCCACCAGTACGGCGAGACGCCTGTCGGGTACAAACTGCAGGGCATGGGCGCAATCGTGAAATTCAGCGCCGCCGAGTACACTATCGACAACCTGCGCCTCGCGATGCCGTGGACGACACTCTACACCGACGGCGCGAATCAGGCGTTAGGTCACGGCGCACAGATCGGGCTCGAACTGTCCGACGAAGCGGTGATGGTGCGTGTTCACCCGATCAATAAGCGCGGGACGGACGGCAATGACGACCCGACCTACCTGCATGCCGATGTGACGTTTTGGAAAGGTGTGAATATGAAGGAAACCCCGCGCAAGATCACCCCTGCGGACGATAAATTGATCGATATCGAACTCCAGTGTATCATCGATTCGTCGAAGCCCGCGAATTATAACGTCTGCATCGAGGGCGATCCCGATGTGGTCGGTATCGATGTGGCTCCCCCGACGGTAGCGAGCGTCAAAGCCGAGATTTCCGACGTACTGACGCTGGTTCCCGCCGATGACGCAGGACTTGTGGATATCGACGCGGCTTCGGTCATCGAGGTGATTATCGCCGAGGAGATCAAGAGTTGGATGGCTGTGCAGAAGTACATCACCCTCATTAAGGACTCGGATAAATCGATAGTCGCGGGCGCGTATGTCCACGAAGTGGTTACCGGTACGCCGGATACGAGCAAGATCACGTTTACCCCGACCTCGTCCCTGACCGCAGGCGCGGTATACCAGGTACTGATCGGAGGGCTGCAGGATATCAGCGGCAACACGATGGCCGGGATCACCCAGCGGAAGGTTACTGTGCACGCTTAAAGTTCAATATTAACAGTTCCTCGGCAGGCTCGCCTGCATTCTGCTTCGCCTGTCCGCCTGACGACGGAAGGCGGGCAGAAGCAGACATGGAATGACGTTTGTCACGCTGAGCACTTGCCCCGCCAAAAGCGGGGTGCCGAAGCGTTAATAAAAGTCCCGACTGGCGATACAAGGCGGTTCGATTCCGCACGGGACGAAGTGTTTACCCCATTCAAAGGGGTCGGAGAAAGGTTTTATGAGTATTTATGATTCGCTACCCGAATACCGGGATATAAAAATATCGTTCGGAAGAACGGTACGGATAAAGAAGCTCAATCTCGGCGAATCGCTCGAATGGGGCGAGTATTACCGGTATTATAAGTTCCTTGAAACGATTCAAAATACGCCTGTAAAAGGGGTTTTACAAATCGGTAATACGGCTTCTGAACAGACGAGACTGCTCCGGGAAATGGCGGGCATCTCGATTATGCTTGATGACCGGAAAGCAGACCGCAGTAGAATGTTATTTTTAACAAAGCGGGACCTGACCGCGATAATGGAACAATCCCAAGATATGAATAGATCACGGTTGAAGGTTGGAGAATCGTCATCCGGCTCTGCGAGTCGAAATGACGGTTGGTTGGACGATTTACTGGCGTTATTCGGGGCGCACGGGATGGAAAAAAAAGAAGTGCTCTCGCTTTACCCGGACGAGATACTCGCGCGGATCAGGGCATACAAAAAACGCGACCTGATCCGGCTGGCCGACCATGCGTCGGCGCAGCATGCGCCGGGGTCGATTATGGAACGCCTCGAAGAATTGGACGGCGGAGACGGGGCGGCGCAGAAGGATAAGATTTCCAGCGAAGAGGCGAAACGGATGGAAGAAAAGTACTGTCAGAACAACTACGGAGCGAGATAAAGGGCGTAATACATGCGGCGCCGGAAACGCCATCCGTGGCTGCTTCCGGCACTTCCCCCATCCGCTTGCATTACGCGAAGCGGGATGTGGGGTTCGCGGAAAGGAGATTTATTATGGCATTAGATAACAGAGTCGTGGAGATACAATTATTACTGAAGAGCGGGCAGTACGAAGCGGCGATAGCGAAGGTCAGCGAAATGACCGGGGGCGTCGGTAAAGCCGCTGAAAAGGACGCGCTCGGCGGGATCATGAACCTGCAGGCCGGGGCGGTATGGGCCGGGCAGAAGATCGGCGAGGCGTTCAAATGGGCGGCCGGGCAGATCATGGAATCTATACAAATGGCGAGCCAGTACGAGGAAGTCCATTCCAAGCTCAACACGGTATTCTCGTCGATCAGCTCGCAGGCGCAGAATATGGCGAACCAGCTTAAGAACGCCTACGGGCTTTCCGGCCTCGAAGCGGAAAAGCTCCTCGCGGCGACCGGCGACCTGCTGGTAGGGTTCGATTTCAGCGAGACCGCAGCGCTCGAACTGTCCGGGCAGGTGCAGAAACTCTCGGTCGACCTCGCGAGTTTCCAGAACCTCGAAGGCGGAGCCGCGCGGGCGAGCGAAATTATCACAAAAGCGATGCTCGGGGAACGGGACGCGCTTGTTTCGCTCGGCGTAAAGATCGGCGAGGCGGAACTGAAGGAGAAAGCCCTCGCGATGGGGTTCAAGGTCACCGCCGGGGAAATATCGAAACAGGCGAAGGCGCAGGCGACGCTCGCGCTCATCATGGATCAGTCGAAGAAGGCGGTCGGCGATTTCGCCCGGACGCAGGACAGCTTCGCAAACCAGACGAAAATACTTCAAGGACATTTGCAAGATTTACAGGTCGAGTTAGGCAAAAAACTCATGCCTGTATTCGAACCTTTCATTAAGGATATTAATTCCGCTTTTGAAGGAAAAAAAGATTTGAACAGCGCAACCACCGGCTTAATCGGAACTTATAAAAGCTATAAAGAAGTAACCGATCAACTGAAAAATTCTACTAAAAAATTAACAAAAGAAGAAGCTGAAAATTTAAAAGCTAAGCAAAAGCTTTTAAAAATGAAACTCGTCGAGGATTTAAAAGAAGTAAAAAAACAATATGAACAATATTCGAAAGAAATCCCGTTATTCTTACTGGAAGACCCACTAGAAATGACAGGAAAATATATAAAAGACACTGTTATATCGAAATACGATAAAAAAGGAAAAACCGCCTATGATTGGGCATTGGAGTATTATAATGATTTGACCGCTCAGTTAAATAAGATGGATGATGCAATAAAAAGCGGGCAGAAAACAGTAAGCTCTGTATTTGAAAGCGGCGGGGGAAAGTTTAAAGCCTATTTTAATACTGAGTTTAACGCCAATATCGGTAATTGGGATTTATACTTTAAAACATTTATGAAGAAGATAGACGATCAACGAGAAATACTACAAAAAGATAAAGCGAGTGCTTTGAATGAATTGAATGCGTGGGTATCTCAGTACTCATTCGCTATCGAACAAGGATACCTTACCCTCGAACAACTTGAAAATAATCTTCGCGCGCAGGGAATGAAAAATGTGGAAGATTTTATTGGTCGAATTAAGTCATATATGGATGGGATAAAAAATGTAGGTGAAGTCGGAGATACCGGAAATACTGGTGGGGAAAAGGAGCCGTCGGCAGCCGAGAAAAAGCTCGAGTTATTGAAAGCGCAGTATTCTTATTATAAAATGTCTGGGGCTTCGGTCGAATTTCTCAATAAAAACTTGAGAGAGCAGGAAGCCGTATTAATGCAGATTCGGCAAAATATTCAAGTCGATTCGATAGCATATTATAAAAACACCGAAGAAATCCTAAAAATCAGGGAAGAAATTAAAGAGAATGAAAAATCGATTGAAAAGACCGGGTTCCTGGTCGCGAAGAACGAAAGTAAACGGTTGGGTATTCTGCATGAAGAGAAGGAAACTATCGGCGAAATCGCGGAAATAGAAAAACAACGCAGTGATGAGTTGAAATCCGCGCTCGACCGGATGACGGGATACATGAGTACGTTCGTCGATAAATTCGGCGAAGGGAACGAAAAGGCGAAAAAGGTGGTCGAGACCGTCAATGAGATGGTTGGTATATTTCAGTCTTTCGCATCGGGGGACCTGATCGGCGGGATTTTCGGCGTACTGATGACTGTTGCCGGCGGAATAATCGACGCGATCAAAGGCGAGAATACGGAATACGAACGGCAGGAACAGCTTCTTGACCAGATACAGACGAAGGTCGAAAAGTATCAGGATCAGTTAAACGGTATCCGGGACGCGCTTTCGCAGATCAACAACCTTTACAGCGATCCGAAAATACAGCTTGAACAGTCGAATAAACTCCTTGAGATCGAAAAAGATAAAGCGGAAAAACAATTAAAACCCGCACAAAGTCAATTACAGGGAATATTTTACCGGGAACTTAGTAATTATTGGGATATGCAGAAACAAAAAGGAATGTCAGATGAAGAGCTTTCAAAAATACCGAGATACAAACTCTATAAAGATATGTTTAACTCCTTAGCATTAGATGAACACGGTCTAATCGCAGATTTACCGTCTCTAATGGACGCAATTTCCTCAGCTCCGCATGGTTTCCGCGCCGACGTACAGGCGTTAATCGATCAATTAATCGGCGCGAACGGCGACCTTGCCGCGACTATTACACAGCTTAATGAAAATAACGAGGCTCTCGCGCGGCTCCCATTCGAAACTCAGATGGAAATCCTTCAAGCGCAGGAGGCGTACCTCAAAGCAAGCGGAGAGGATTACAACGCCAATCTTCAGTCCCAGATCGATGTTCTTACCGAGCAGCTTGAAATCATCACAGATGAGACAGAGAGATACCAGATCATGACCGAGATCGCGAACCTGCGGAAGGAACTCGAGGAAAGCACCGCCGAAATAATCGACGAACAGAATCAGGAGCTCGAAGAGCAAATCAAGCTGATCGACCGAATCCGCGAGTTAACGGAAGGCGCAGCGTTCGACACGGAGAACCTTTGGAATATCCGGCAGGCGATGACGGAGTACCAGCGTCAGGGGTATTCGCAGGCGCAGGCCGCGCGGGAACTGTCGCAGATCGGGGTGAAGGAGCAAATTGTCGATCAAAGCAAGACGTTTAATGGATTAACTATTAATATTTCGGAAGCGCAGGGGGATACGCTCGACGAGGCGACTATCGGCCGACGGGCGGGGATGCTGTAGAGACACTTCGGCTTCGCTCAGTGTCCGCCGGATGTCGAGTGTAGTCGAGACAGGGGGAAATAATGCATAGAAAAGGATGTCTTTCGGGGATAATGGGAGTGGTGTTTTGGATCGTGATTATCGCCGGGATATGCGGGATAGTATTATTGGCAACCAGTTGCGGCATCTCGGCTGCGCTCGACGACCGCGGATACCTCGACCAGCTCGGTATGACAAATAATAAGGAGAAAATTATGCCGGAACGGAATAGCCTGCTTTTTCAGGCATGGAACGTAAAGAAGAGCGATTTTTGGACTAAAGCGCCGGTACCCCGGATAATCGACGCGGCTGTGGAACTGAGGGATTTATGGACTGCGGGATATGCCACATACGATATCATCGCGAACGGCGGGTTATCCTACCTGCACACGGTCGCCACCGGCACGGCGAAGATTGTCGCGCTCTATCAGTCAATTAAACCGAAATTCCTTTATCCGGATAGTCTGACTTTATACTCCGGTAATTATATCGACGCGACTCATATCCACCTTATGTATTTAGAGGGCGGAGATTTGCATCCAATAGAAGAGCTCTATACTGCGGATGATTATTTCACCGGAATGTGTATTAATTGTTATCTGGACGATGTCGGCAGTCCGGGCAGTCCGGAATGGATCAGAAACACAATTATCGATTATGACGGCACAACCGGAATCGCTACGGTGGCGGTTTCATGGCCATACGAATGGAATGATATAGATAGTTTATGTGAAGTCGGTATCCCCGACCTGATTGAGGATGGCGATGTTGGAGTTGATGCGACCGTAGAGATATTAGGTGTCAAACTTGGCATAAATAACCTGATCGAAAGCATTTGTTTTCCTGTGCAGGTGGAGATAAATTACACAACTTCCGCAAAATGGAAATACGGTAATTGGCATTTCAAAAACCCTATTGATGGCGGAAGATTTCCCTATGTTTATGATTCTATTATAAATTGTGATATCGGGGCATTTGCCCAAGATTCGGAAGGCGGCCATCTAGAAAATTGCATCGTCAATGTTTACGATGATTATGTAGGAACATTTGATACTACGATTATCAATTCGCTTTTTGTTTCTAAAGGAACAGGATTTTTAGTGATTTATAATGCCGAACCATGTAACCAGTTACGAATCCATTTCAAAGGCTTTAATAAATCTACCGGACAAGTCGAGTTTTATCCTACCGATGGATACGATCAGATTAACGATTATTACTTTTTTGAAGACTGTAGTGTTCTGTTTGAGAATTATAATAATTTTAGTTTCGAGTACCTTTATACAAGAAATAGTATTATCTCGGGAGCGGGTCTGCAGAACGCAATATTTCTGCCCGTTCCGGCGTCGTTCGATACGACGATATCGAACAATATACTTTGGGACGAACTCGACCTCGATGAAATCATGAACTCCGCGAACTACACCCTGTTTTCGGCGCAGTTCAATCCGCAGAGGAAGACGGTGCGGGGAGTCGCCGGGACGATCAACCGGAAGTACTACCGCGTGCAGTTCATGGCGAACGTGATCGTGGACGACGGCCTGAAACACTTCGATTTTTACGATTACCTGGTGATCCATCGCACGGAAGAGGAAACCGCTCTTCTCGGATTGTCGATAAAAGACCTGACGCTCTACGACGGGGCGAGCGTGTACGCCTACAGGAACGATTCGTCGTTCCTGATCATCGGGCAAAACGCGGGCGACGCGTCCGACCTGACGGTATTCGCGTGGCATAAGGGCGAGATCGCGCCGACCGTATTCGGTGACGCTCCGTTCGGAGTAGAATTTGAGATCATATGGTGTTTCCAAATTTGGCAGGCGCCGGACGAAATCGAGGTGCGGAATTACGGGGATTGGGACGATTCGGAACTCGAGGGGACGGCGGTCTATCAGGATGTGACGAGTAAGGTGGTAATTCAGAATTAGTCATCTCGATACGCGCTTCGCGCACTCGATGACCGGAACATCCCGGATACCGAGTAGCCATAAGGTGTATAGAGGCAGGAGTAAGAATGAGTAAACGGTTTATCTGCCCGATAGCGGAAGGTTGTGATTTAAACGGCGCGAAGCGGATGATTCTGACGGAAATGTTCGAATACCGGGAGAGCGCGAATAACGATAAGATTATCACGAACGACGGGATGAAGTACGAGTTTTTCGACGATTATACCGCAAAAAACGACGCCCGTATGACCGGATTCGGGTTCGATATATCGATGCGTTATCTCGATTTTTACAATATCCCGGCCGAACTCAAGACCATCGCGCAGATATCCGCGCTTACCGGGATGGGCATTACGGCCAATTTCACCGACGCGCTCAATTATATCTGGAAGTTCCGGTCATTATCGGAACTTTTCGCCGCGCCGTACTGGTTTACGGTGTTTCTCGAAGATTCGATGATCCTAATCGCTCCGGAGCGCGGTCCGGATTCGGTCAGGCGCGGAACGCTGGTGAAAAAGAATATATTGAAGTCGAACGAACTGAAGAAGAACGATATCCAATTCACCGGCGAGGGCGCGGAGATATCGAATTTCCCGAAATGCGACGTGATTATCCCGGAACTGCTCGACGACGCGCTTAAGCGCAGGTTCGATAATAGAACCAAAGCTCTTTCCGATATTATCGTTTTCGAGGCGTGGGACAAATTCTATGCCGAACCCGGAGATTGGGTGGATTATGGCGGGGTTTATATTATCGTATCGCGCCGGGAGAACGAGGGAAAACCTGTTTATACGGCGGTGCGTGAGGTAACGGATAACCCGCCGTACGCGACCGCGGATATCCCGTGGACGGAGCTGCTGCCGTCGCTATCCGACGCCGATACAGTCGACGGGAAGCACGCGAGTGAGTTTATAGACACGTCGAGCGGTTCTCAGAGCGTCAATGCGGCGAAGCCTAATGTGACAAACCTCGACGCTGATAAACTGGACGGGAAACATGCGAATGAATTTATTGATACATCTAGCGGATCGCAGAGCGTCAATGCGGCGAAACCCAAGGTGACAAACCTCGACGCTGATAAATGGGATGGATTACATGCAACCATAGATACGTGGCACTACGTCGGCGCGTCCGGCGAACCGGCGTTCCAGAACGGTTGGGTAAATAGCGGCGGGAGCGAAGAACCGTTACGGTTTAAGCTGAAACAGGACGGTTCTTTACTCGTCAGCGGTGTAATAAAGAGCGGGACAGCGATTACGGTTTTTACGCTTCCCGTCGGGTATCGTCCGGCGACTAAAAACATTTACGGCCCCGCATTCCATTGGAACGGAACCACCCGCGGTTGCGGCCGTGCCGAAGTTACTCCCGCCGGGGCTTTTTATGCGGTTGATTCCGGCGCGCTCGGAAATACGGTGGTGGTTGTGGAAATAAACAAACCACTAAACGACTAATGCCGGACACAACGAATGCACGCGGTCATTTGGTGATGCCGACAGAGGTTTACAGCCGGATTGTCGGGTATTATAGACCGGTACAGAACTGGAATGAGGGTAAAAAGCAGGAGTATAAGGAGAGGAAGAAATACGACCCGTCGGTAACTCCGGCGGCAATAGAAAATAAAGCCAAGGAGGGCTAAAATGAACGACACGCAAGGATGCGTTAGTGTCGGCGGTTCCACGGACGGGATGAAGCCGACAGACAAGGATGTCGAGGGAAGGACGGCCATAGAGCCGTCCGCCCAAAAAGGTAATTGTACGGAGGTAAGCGGGCTTCGACCTGTCTCCTTCTCCGAAGGAGAAGGCAGGCAAGCTCAGCCTGACGAAGAGATTAAAGGCGCGACGGCGGCTATCTTCGGGTGGATCGGCGGAAAACGGTTACTCCGGGAACAGATCTCGCGTTTCGTGCCGGAGCAGGATATCCCGTTCAAGGCGCGGAAAATTCATTATTATGTCGAGGTGTTCGGCGGTGTGGCGTGGATGCTCCTCTATAAACCAAGATGGTTTATGTACGAAATTTATAACGACGCGAACGGAGACCTGGTGAACCTGTTTAATGTAATGAAATACCATCCCCATGAACTATGGCGGGAGTTCCGGTTAATGCCGGATAGTCAGGAGATGTTCGATTATTTTAAAACGAACCGGCCGATTACGGATGTCCAGCGCGCGGCGGCGTGCTATGTGAAGTACGCGCATTCGTTCTCCGGACGCGGAGAGACCTACGCATTCAAACCGAATTCTATGACGGTTCTCGCGCGGAAAATACTCGCGCTCGCGAAACGTTTGGATAAGGTCGCGGTCACGCAAGACGGTTTCGAGCGGGTAATCAAACGGTTCGACCGCGAGAATGTGTTTCTTTATCTCGACCCGCCCTATTATGGCTGTGAACATCTTTACGACGCGACAATCGGGACTAACGACCATATACGCCTCAGGGATATGCTCCGCGAGTTCGCCGGTAAATTCGCCCTTTCGTATAACGATCATCCGGCTATCCGGGAACTATACAAGGACTTTAGGATCGAGACGATCACCACGCGTTACTCTGCCCTCGGTACGGATAGGAAGAGTGTAAACGAGCTTCTGATACTCAATTACTAATGTTCGAGGATAGTTAGAACGTTGAAATAATGGCTATCGAATAAAATAAAAACTCCTTGCGGGCATGCGAGGGGTTGATTTTAGGAACGATTTGTGACATACTATTTGCGACTAATAGGACAAAAAAAATGCGAGACGACA